>JABBZI010000014.1 GCA_012955965.1 Clostridioides difficile | reverse complement strand
AGAAAATGTTCTTCATTAACAATCAAATTTATAAATATTTTACTGTTTTTAAGTTTGATTTTATTTTTTTGATGTATATTTGTTTATTAGAAATGAAAAATTTTTTAGATTGGTTTTTAAGTGTAAAATTTTTAGATTTTTCCAAGCATAAAAAAAACCCTTTTATAACAAATGGAAACTATTGGAAGTAAAAAATAATGGTAATTATAATGAAAAATAATTTTTGATTAAAAAATGTTGATATGTTGAATATATTGTATAAATATATACTTAAATATATTTTATTAAATCAATAGGAATAAATAATAATTAAGAGTAAGTATATTAGAACACATAAATTCGATTTAAATAATATGTTTACTAGAATTATTTAGAAATACATAATATATGTCCTACTATTATAATAGCTTATGAAAGTATTTACTGTAGAAATAATAAGGATAAAAGAAATAGTAAAATAGAATAATTTAGATAATAATATTTTATTGATAAATTACACCAACTGTAAAATATAACCCTACTTTAAAATTATTTTTATTATAAGTAGGGTTATAATATTACTATATTACTTATATTGTAGGGGGAAAAAATGAGAGAAGAATCGAGCTCTTTAAATTTAAATCATATAGAAATTTTCTTTGAACTTTTGTCTCAAAGTACGGAAGATTATATATTTTTTTGGGACATAAATCGGAATAAATTTAAAATTTCTTCAGCAATTTTTAATGAATTTGACTTAAGTAGAGATGTAGATTCTGATGTAGTAAATTGTTGGAGTAAAATTATTTATCCTGATGACGTTCAAGTGTGGAAAGATGATATACAAGCGTTGATAGATGGAAAAAAAGATGAACATAATCTAGAGTATAGACTGATTAATAGATATGGAGAAGTAGTATGGATTTCTTGTAGAGGGAAGGCCCAAATATCAGAAGAGCAAAAAACTATAGTTATGGTTGGAAGAATAAAGAATATTGGTGAAAAAAATAAGTTTGATTCTATTACAGGAACATGGAATAGAGAACAATTTGAGTACTGGATGAATTATATCATAAAAGATAAAACCTATGAAAGTGGAGCCATATTTATTATGGATATAGATAATTTCAAAAATATAAATGAAAAATATGGACACTCTTATGGTGACAAGGTACTGCGTGCAATTGCTACTGAAGTGTTAGAATATTTACCAAAAGATGTTCGATTGTATAGATTAGATGGAGATGAATTTGCATTTTTTTATCCTTTGTGTACTAAAGAAACTATAAATAAGATATATGAAAAGATACAGATGTATACCAATACTCAACATGAGATTGAATCAAATAAGTACTATTGCACAGTAACTGCGGGGGTTGCTATGTATCCAAAGGATGGAGATACTTATTTGGATTTATTCAAACATGCTGATATCGCATTAGATATAGCAAAAATAAATGGGAAAAATAGGATTAAGTTTTTTTCACCAGAACTATATGAAAATAAGCTAAAGGTAATTTCAATGCAACATAAGCTAAGAGAAAGCATTGAAAATAACTTTAATGACCTTGAATTATTTTTTCAACCACAAATAGATGCTGCTACAAGAGAAGTAATAGGAGCAGAAGCACTTTTAAGATGGCATTCAAGCGCTTATGGAGAAGTATCTCCTATTGAATTTATACCAATCTTAGAGCAAAGTAATCTTATTATACCAGTGGGGAAGTGGATTATAAAAGAAGCTGTAAAACAGTGTAAAGAATGGCATAAAATAAATCCAGATTTTAAAATATCTGTAAATGTATCGTACATTCAATTAAAAGAAGATTTTTTTAGAGATTTTATAGTTGAATGCCTAATAGAATATCAATTAAGACCTGAATTCTTAATTTTAGAGTTAACAGAGAATTGTTGGATACCAGATATAAATTTACTGAATGATAAGTTTATTAGCTTAAAGGGTATAGGAGTACATATTGCAATAGATGATTTTGGTACAGGATATTCATCTTTAAATTACCTTAAAGAACTGTCTGTTAATATAATAAAAATTGAAAGAAGTTTTGTTAAGAATATTACATATAATAGTTATGAACATACTTTCCTTGAATATATTATTAAATTGGCTCATATTATCAACTTAAAAGTTTGTGTTGAAGGTATAGAGTCTTATGAAGAATATGATATAGTAAAGAATTTAGGTGTAGATATTATTCAAGGATTTTTATTTGGAAGACCTGTAAGTGCATCTGAGTTTTATAAACTTCAATTATCAAAGTAATACACAAAATATGATATATATAAAATAATGTGACAGTATATTAAAATAGGGTAAAGTATAAATTTTAAAAAAGCTTATACTTTACCCTATTTTATTGTGTTATCTATAGATGTCAATATATATTAACTATTATATACTTTCACTCCAAATTTAGATATTATTTCACTAGCTTTTTTAATATCTTCTTTAGTAGCATCAGGGACATCTTTTAGTTCATAATCAATACCTAGATTCTCCCATTTGTGTATTCCCATAGAATGGTATGGTAGTAATTCAAATCTTTCCACATTTTTTAATGTAGCAACAAATTGACCTAGTTTTTCTAGATTATCTTTATCATCAGTAATACCAGGAACTAAAACATGTCTTATCCATACAGGAATATTTCTTGAGTCTAAGTGTCTAGCAAGTTTTAAAGCTTTATCCATACCAACCCCAGTCAAATCAATGGATTTTTCTTCAATCATGTGTTTTAAATCAAGTAAAACTAAATCAGTATTATCTAGAATTGGGTCTATAGTTTTTATATCTACAAATCCAGATGTATCCAAGCAAGTGTGTATATCATTTTCTTTTGCTTTTTTAAATAATTCACTTAAAAATTCTGGCTGAAGAGTAGATTCTCCACCAGAAGCAGTTATTCCACCACCAGAAAATTTCATGAAAGAAGTATACTTAAGAGCATCAGTTATTATTTCATCAACTGTATACTCTTTCCCTGACTTAGTGTCCCATGTATCTCTGTTATGGCAGTATTTGCATCTAAGTGGACATCCCTGAAAAAATAATATATATCTTATTCCTGGTCCATCTACAGTACCAAACGTTTCTATAGAGTGTATTTTTCCCTTAATCATAGAGTTCACCTCACAATATATTTTAATGGCTTTATTAACAGTTATAATATTTGTCTAAAAAAGGCCATCCTATACCAGAAATAATTCAAATATAAGACAGCCTTTTATTTTTATTTTCTACACAGTAGTAATCTTAGCTAAAGTATAAAAATTTAAAGACTAAGCCATTTTACCGTGGAATGTTCTGTTTATAACATCTAATTGTTGTTCTTTTGTTAATTTTATGAAATTAACAGCATATCCAGATACTCTTATAGTTAATTGTGGATATTCTTCTGGATGTTCCATAGCATCTTCTAAAGTAGCTCTATCAAATACATTTACATTTAAGTGATGAGCATTTTGAGAGAAGTATCCATCCATCATTGCAGAAAGATTGTTTATTCTTTCATTCATATCTTTTCCTAAAGCAGCTGGTACTATAGAGAAAGTATTAGATATACCATCTTGAGCATGCTCATATGGTAATTTAGCAACTGAAGATAATGAAGCTAAGGCACCATTAGTATCTCTACCATGCATTGGGTTAGCACCAGGAGCAAATGGAGCACCAGCTCTTCTACCGTCTGGCGTATTACCAGTTTTCTTACCATAAACAACATTTGAAGTTATTGTAAGTATAGATTGAGTAGGATAAGAATTTCTATAAGTTTTATTTTTTCTTATTTTATTCATGAAGCTTTCAACTAACTCTACAGCTATACTATCAACTCTGTCATCATTGTTTCCGTATTTTGGATAATCTCCTTCTATTTCGAAATCAACAGCTATTCCTTGCTCATTTCTAATAGTTTTCACTTTAGCATGTTTTATAGCAGATAATGAGTCTGCACAAACTGATAATCCAGCCATACCACAAGCCATAGTTCTAAATATATCTCTATCATGTAATGCCATCTCTAATGCTTCATAAGAATACTTATCATGCATGTAGTGTATTACATTTAAAGTATTTACATATAAATTTGCTAACCAATCAGTAAATGGTTCAAATTTACTTATAACTTCATCATAATTTAAGTACTCAGAAGTTATAGGCTCAAATCTTGGTCCAACTTGAACACCAGATTTCTCATCTATACCACCATTTATAGCATATAATAAAGTTTTTGCTAAGTTAACTCTAGCTCCAAAGAACTGCATTTGTTTACCAATTTTCATTGCAGATACACAACAAGCTATACCGTAATCATCTCCCCAGTATGCTCTCATTAAATCATCATTTTCATACTGTACTGAACTTGTATCTATAGATACTTTAGAGCAGAAATCTTTGAATCCTTGAGGCAACTTAGTTGACCATAGAACTGTTAAGTTTGGTTCTGGAGAAGGTCCTAATGTATATAGTGTATTTAACATTCTAAATGAGTTTTTAGTAACTAATGTTCTACCATCTATTCCCATACCACCTATACACTCAGTTACCCAAGTTGGGTCTCCAGAGAATAGATTATTGTAATCAGGAGTTCTTAGGAATTTAACCATTCTTAATTTCATAACAAAATGGTCCATATATTCTTGTAATTCTTCTTCTGTTACTATTCCAGCTTTTAAATCTCTTTCAAAGTATATATCTAAGAAAGTAGATGTTCTACCTAAAGACATTGCAGCACCATTTTGGTCTTTAACAGCACCTAAATAACCAAAGTATAACCACTGTACAGCTTCTTTTGAGTTAGTTGCTGGTTTTGATATGTCAAATCCATAAGACTGAGCCATCTTTTTAAGTTCATTTAAAGCTGATATTTGCTCAGTTATTTCTTCTCTTAATCTGATAACTTCTTCATCCATGCAAGAAACTTCTAATGATTCCTTTTGCTTATTTTTATCTTCTATTAAGGCATCAACACCGTATAGAGCAACTCTTCTATAGTCACCAATTATTCTACCTCTACCATAAGCATCTGGAAGACCTGTTATTATACCAGATTTTCTAGCAGCTCTCATTTCTGGAGTGTAAACATCAAAAACTCCTTGGTTGTGTGTTTTTCTGTATTTAGTGAATATATCTTTTATTTCTGAGTCTAATTCATATCCAAAAGCATCGCATGAATTCTCAACCATTTTTACACCACCATATGGCATAACAGCTCTTTTTAAAGGGGCATCCGTTTGTAACCCAACTATTGTTTCTAATCCTTTATCTAAATATCCTGGAGCATATGCAGCTATTCCAGAAACAGTTTTTGTATCAACATCTAAAGTACCACCATTTTCTCTTTCTTTTTTAAATAAGACCATTGCTTTATCCCATAGGTTTTTAGTGTTTTCAGTAGCACCAGCCAAGAAAGAGTCATTTCCTTCATATGGAGAATAGTTTAATTGTATAAACTCTCTAACATTTACTTCTTTAGTCCATCTTCCTGTTTTAAATCCTTGCCATGCATTCATTAAGTATTTCCTCCTTAGATTTAAATGATAAATAATACTATTAAAATTATTTTTTATATACTTAATTTATTTTATATATTTTTTAAAAAATATATTTTCTAATATAATAATAACATATTATTCGTATCCTGTATACACAAAAAAACAAAAATTGTCGTTTTAAAGTATAAAACAAATTATATGTTATTAATGTGATGAAATTATACCCATATATAAATAAAATGAAACAGATAAATGATTAATTAACAATAATATATTTTTCAAATCCCAAATTTGAAATAAATAAATTTTATTATGAAAAAAAGAAAAGCATACATCTTCACAATTTGAATATTTATTTAATAGGGGGAGGTGATATATTGTTTATCACAGTGATATTATTTTTAGTAGGTTTCCTATTAATTACTAAAGGCGCAGATATCTTTATAAATTGTACTGTAGAGATAGGTAGAAAAACAAACATATCAGAAATCATACTTGGAGCAACTATCGTTAGTTTTGCGACAACATTACCTGAATTTACAGTGTCTTTACTTGCTTCTATTGATGGCCACACTACTATGAGTTTAGGAAATGCAGTTGGTTCTATAATATGTAATACAGGATTAGCATTAGGATTAGTTGTTTTTATAAGTCCATATAATGTAGATAAAAAAATGTTTTTTTCTAAGTCTTTACTATTAATAGTATCTGTTATAGTTTTAATTTTATTGGGTTTAGATGGAGTTATAACAAGAGGAGATTCATTATTACTTATAATAATATTAATCTTTTATATGGTTAATAATTATAGAAGTGTAGTTGGAAAATCTACTAAAAATAGAAATATTAAAAATAGTACTATTAAAGACATACCTACTAAAAAGAGTAAGAGTTTTAAAGGTTTTTCTGTAGTAGAAATTTTAAAAATACTAGCACTTTTTGCTACAGGTTTGATAATGATGATAATTGGTTCACAGATTCTTATAGAGAGTGGGATAAGAATAGCTAGTTTTTTAAATATACCTCAAGGTATAGTAAGTTTAACTATAATAGCACTTGGAACTTCTTTGCCAGAGATAGTTTCATCAATTACTGCTATAAGAAAAAATCATCATGAAATATCAGTAGGAAATATTTTAGGTGCAAACATATTGAATATAGTGTCAGTAATAGCTGTATCAGCAATACCAAATAACATACCAATATTATCTCAAAATAGACAATTGGATATACCATTTATGATATTATTATTATTAATAGTAATAGTTCCAACTCTTAAATCAAACAGACTTAGCAGAATACAAGGTATATTGATGTTATTTACATATTTTCTATACATATCAATTTTGTATTTCATGTATATTATTTAACTATACTGTTAAAAATATTAATTGCAGAATATCCTAAAAAAGTATATAATGGATAGGTTAAGATTAATTGATAACGGAGAGGAATAATATATGAATATAACAAAGTTTGAAGATTTACCAATAAGTGAAGGAATAAAAAAAGCTATAGCTGAAATGGGGTTTGAAGAACCATCTCCTATACAAGCACAGTCTATACCTGCGATTTTGTCAGGTAAAGACGTTATAGGACAAGCTCAAACTGGTACGGGAAAAACAGCTGCTTTTAGTATCCCTATACTAGAAACAATAGACCCAAATAACAGAAGCTTACAAGCTGTGGTACTTTGTCCAACAAGAGAACTTGCAATACAAGTATCAACAGAAATAAGAAAATTAGCTAAATATTCGCACGGAATAAAGACATTGCCTATATATGGTGGTCAACCAATAGATAGACAAATAAAATCTCTTAAAGGTGGAGTACAAGTTGTAATAGGTACACCAGGACGTACAATAGACCATATCAATCGTAAGACATTAAAAATGGACAATGTAAAAATGATTATATTAGATGAAGCAGACGAAATGCTAGATATGGGATTTAGAGAAGATATAGAAATGATTTTAAGTAAGATTCCTGAGGAAAGACAAACAACTTTCTTCTCAGCTACTATGCCAAGAGGAATTTTGGAATTAACTAAGAGATATCAAAAAGACCCAGAACACATAAAAGTTGTTAGAAAAGAACTTACAGTTTCAAATACAAAGCAATACTATATAGAAACTAGGTCATCAAATAAATTAGAAGTATTATGTAGATTAGTTGATGTATATGACCCTAAGTTATCTGTTGTTTTCTGTAACACTAAAAGAAAAGCAGATGAATTAGTAGGAGATTTACAAGCAAGAGGATATTTTGCAGATGCTTTACATGGTGATTTAAAGCAGACTCAAAGAGATATAGTAATGGATAAGTTTAGAAATGGTACAATAGATATACTTGTTGCTACTGATGTTGCAGCTAGAGGTATAGATGTTGATGATGTTGAATGTGTATTCAATTACGATTTACCACAAGATGAAGAGTATTATGTTCATAGAATTGGTAGAACTGGTCGTGCTGGTAGAGAAGGTATGTCATTTACTTTTGTATTTGGAAAAGAAATGAGAAAGATGAAAGATATAGAAAGATATACTAAATCTAAATTGATAAAACATAACATACCAACAATAACTGATGTTGAAGAGAAAAAAGTAGGTACTTTCTTTGCACAAGTTAAACAAACTATTGAAGAAGGACATTTAACTAAACAATTACAATGGTTAGAAAGCTTCTGTAATGATGAAGACTATGCAATGGTTGATATAGCTGCTGCACTTGTGAAGTTATCTCTAGGTGAAGAAATGAAAGAAGAAATAATAGAAGAAAAGCCTAGAAGAGAGCGTGGAGAACGAGGAGAACGAGGAGATAGAAAAGGTGGTACTGGAGCTAAAGATGGTATGATTAGATTATTTATCAATATTGGTAGAAATCAAAGAGTACAAGCTAAAGATATAGTTGGTGCTATAGCTGGAGAAGTTGGAATCCCAGGTAAAGTAGTAGGAACTATAGATATATATGATAAGTATACTTTTGTTGAAATACCTAAAAAAGATGCTAAAACAGTAATTGAAAAGATGAAAGATATTAAGATAAAAGGTAATAAGATTAATATAGAAAAAGCAAATAAAAAGAAAAAATAATTTATAGCATATAAAAATATAATTAGAGAATATATAAAATAATATATTGAATATTTAAAAAGCCTAATGTGTTTTCAAAACAGATAGTATAGAATCTGTAATAGTTAACAACATAAGGCTTTTATTGTTTTATATAATATTATTATGAGGAGTATTTTAAAATTAATTTATAATTTGGCGTAGTAGGTATAAGAAATAAATTAAAATGTATAACAAAATAAAAATTAATATATGATTTTCATTTGAGAATAGAATTTAACATATTAATATACACTTTTCCATATTGGTGTGAAAAAATGTATATTAGTTCCTCTTTTTCAAATCTGATTTGAAAAAGAGAATATTAATTATCTATACGGTTTGGATTATAATAAAAATGTAAGATAACAAAGGGGAGAAAAAGATGTCAATGACTTATATGGACCCTAGGGTTTTTTTGATTTTAGAAATGGTGTTAAAAGAAGACACGAATACTCTAGAACAATTTTCAAGCGTTCTAGGTGTTAGTACTAGGACTATCAGAAATTATATAAACCAGATTAATCGAGAATTAAAAGATGGTATTGCTAAAATAGTTAAGAATGAAAAAGGTACATATAGTATAAGAATTGAAGACGAAAGTAAATTAATTGAGATTGTAAACTTCAATAGAGGAAAGGCATCAAACTTTATAAATTTAAATTTACCTGATGAAAGAATAAATTATGTTCTTGATATTTTAACTATGACTAACAATCCAATTACTATAGATGATTTGGCTGAAGAGATATGTATAGGGAGAACAACATTAATAAAAGATTTAAAAAAGGCAGATAAGATTTTATCTGATTATGATTTGGAGCTAAAAAGAAAGCCAAATATAGGTATGATTTTAGTTGGTGAAGAAATGGATATAAGGTTGCTAGTCCTTGATAGATTATATGAAAATTATATTGATATACTGGAAAACGTTAATCACATAAGAGTTATTAAAAAGAGTGATATTGAATGCCTTAGAGACGAATTAAAAAAGTTGTTTAATCAAGAAGAACTCTATATAACGGAGCAAGTCTTAATGGATGTTGAAAGATATATAATAATATCTGTTTTAAGAAATATAAATGGATATAAATTTGAAAAGATAGATAAGAGATTTGAAGTCATAAGATGTTCAGATGAATATCTTTTAGGATTAAAACTTAAATCTTCATTAGAAAAGATATTCAATATAGTTTTAAATGAAAAAGAAACTATATTTTTGACAATGCCATTAATAGGTAGAAAAGCTCCTAGTACAAAGTTAGCACTTAGCAGTATAAAGATAAATGATAGTGTAAAAGAGGTTGTAGATGAAGTAACCAGTTTTTTATTTGAAACGTCTGGAATTGATTTTAAAGAAGATAAGAAACTTATAGAAAATCTAGAATATCATTTGTATTTTGCACTTAATAGAATGAGATTTAACATAAGAGTAAAAAATCCATTATTGCAAGAAATAAAGGAGAGATATACATTTCCATATAGTGTTGCAAAAATAGCTGCAATGATAATTGAAGAAAAGTTTGACTTAAAGATATGTGAACACGAAATAGGATATATAGCATTACATTTTGGAAGCTATTTTGAAAAAAGTTCAAGAAAAATTCTAAATGTAAATAGAGTAGCAGTTGTTTGTGGAACTGGTCTTGGGACTGCACAACTCATTAGGATAAAAATAGGAAAAATTCTTGGAGAAAGTGTTGAAGTAAATACTTTTTCTGACATAGAAGCTAAGGCCAATTTGGAGTTATTAAAGTATTATGACTTAGTATTTACAACAGTAGATTTTAAGATGGATTTAGATGTTCCGATTTTTAGAGTAAATGCCTTATTTAATGAAGAAAGTATAAAAAAAGAAATAGAGAATGCAATACTCTTAAAAAATAGTATAAATCTTAAATCTATAAAGCATATTGAAAAGAATATTCCCTTTATAGGTAAGTTGGTTGAGGAAGATAAGTTTTTTATACTGAATAAGGATACATTTATGGAAAATTTAGAAGAAATGTTAGTAAAGCTAGTACATAAAGGAATTATTGATTTGGAGTTTAAGGAAAATGTATTAAAAAGAGAAAAAAAGTCTTCTACCGCACTAGATAATTACATAGCATTACCTCATTCAGTTAGTTCTAAAGGAGAAAATCTTTATCTGGCATTTGGTATATTAGAAAATCCAGTAATTTGGGATACAAAAGAAATTAGAATAATAATATTGATGATAATTCCAGATAAGAATGTAGAAAGTACAGATTTGATAATAAAAAGCTATGAAGAGGTACTTGAAGTAGGGAGAGATAAAAAAATGGTAGAAGCACTTTCTAAAGTAAAATCATTTGATGAATTTTATAAAATAATTACCAAGAGGAGGTAATAATATGGACCCAGTAATTTTTATTATAGTATCACTTATTATAGTTTATTTATTAAATATTTTCCTTGGGTACTTACAACTTAAAGATTTTAATAAAAATTATATTGAACTAAAAAGAAATGGTAGAGTTGCAATAGGTAGAAAAAAAGGAAGAATATCATCAGGTACAATTGTTCTAATACTCATAGATGAGGATGGAGTTATTCTTGAAACTAGGAAAATGCAAGGTGTTACAGTATTAGCAAGGGTAAAATTATTTGAGGGATTAATAGGAAAAAGCTTAGGAGGCATAAAAAAATCAGATTTAGTTGGTTATAATAAACTACTTAAAAAAGCAATACTAGATGCAGTTAAACAGTACACAACATTTGAAAAAAATAGATGTGAGAGTGCAAATAGCATTAGCGCTGATGAAGAATGTAATGTGGAAGTAGTTTAAAAATATATATTTATAAGGAGGAGTTAATATGACGCAATTTTTTCAAGTATTAGCAAGTGGTGCAGACAGTTTTATGAATTTATTTAGAGCAGGTGGTCAACAATTTGTAGGATTTGTGACAGATATAGTTCCACTTTTAGTAGCTTTATTGGTTACAATGAATGCAATTATCAACTTTATAGGTACAGATAGAGTCGAGAAGTTAGCAAAAAAATGTTCTGCAAATATATTTACCAGATATTTAATATTACCAGTACTTGGTACATTTGTATTTGCAAATCCAATGACATTATCACTTGGAAGATTTTTACCAGAGAAGTTTAAACCTAGTTATTTTGCAGCAGCAAGTTTTTCATGCCATACAATGAATGGATTATTTCCACACATTAACCCAGGAGAGCTATTTATATATCTAGGAATTGCAAATGGTATAACAACTTTAGGATTTTCAACAGCAGATTTAGCAGTTAGATATTTATTAGTTGGTATAATTGCAAACTTCATTAAAGGTGTGGTTACTGACTATACAACAAAATTTGTAGAGAAGCAACAAGGAATAGCATTAAACTCAGATATAAATATTGGATAATTACTTTAAGGTATAAATAAATTTATTCTAAGTGGGAGTAAATTATCTTAGATAATAAGTAAATTGTTTTGAGTTATACCTAAATAAATTAAGATAAGGACGTTACATATAAGAAAGCAGAAAGTTAGCCTGAGATGCAAGAAAATAAATAATAGTATTAAAGTACTTAAAGTATGAGAATCAAAAAAGAAATAGATAGAATTAGAATGAAGAGAATAACTTAAAAAATAGTATTTATAGGAGGAGCGTTTGTATGTCATTTAATAAAGTTAAAATAGTAAAAGGTTCTGGTGGATGGGGTGGCCCATTAATAATAGAGCCAACAGAAAAGAAAAATAAGGTAGTATATGTAACTGGAGGAGCAAGACCAGAAACAGCAGTAAAAATAGCTGAACTTACAGGATGTGAATTAATAGATGGGTTTTCACGAGGAGTTAAAGATGATGAAATTGCATGTGTAATAATAAATTGTGGTGGTACATTAAGATGTGGTATATATCCTCAAAAGAAAATACCAACTATAAATATAATGAAGACAGGTAAAAGTGGACCATTAGCAATGTTTATAAAAGAAGATATATATGTTTCAGGTGTAAAACCAAATAATGTAGAGCAATTATAATTGTGGATGTAGGAGGGAAAAAATATGGCTTATGATACTAAAAAAAAGATAAGTGAACAGAGTCAAGGAATTGTTGCCAAAATAGGTATAGCACTAGGGAATGTGACAAGTACTCTTTTTCAAGCTGGTAGAGATACTATAGATACATTAATACATACCATATTGCCTTTTATGGCTTTTGTTGCAGTATTAATAGGTATAATAAATCAATCAGGTGTAGGAAATTGGGTAGCTAACTTGCTTACCCCATTAATAGGAAATGTTGGAGGGTTGGTTGTTTTATCGATAATATGTTCATTTCCATTGCTATCTCCATTTCTTGGACCAGGGGCTGTTATAGCTCAGATAGTAGGGGTATTGGTTGGGACAGAAATAGGAAAAGGAAATATTCCACCAAGTCTAGCATTACCAGCATTATTTGCAATAAATTCACAAGCAGCATGTGATTTTATACCAGTAGGTCTTGGTCTTGCAGAGGCTGAACCTGATACAGTTCAAGTGGGAGTTCCATCAGTTTTATATTCTAGATTTTTAACAGGTGCACCAACTGTTCTGTTAGCATGGTTAGCAAGCTTTGGATTATATAAATAAAAGAATACTTTATAAATAATTAGAGAGAGGTTCAGTTGATATGGAATTAATATACAGTACCCAAATAAACAAAATAGGAGACAATGCAAATGAATTTTTAGAACATAATATGTTTGTAACTTTCAAGGATAATGCTCCTCAAGAATTAGAAAATTACTGTTATATACATTCTGAAAATAATTTAGTAAAAGAAATACTTACGAATGATGTGTTATCAATAAATAATATTGATTATAAAATTACTTCTGTTGGTGAGTTAGTAAATCAAAATCTTTCAGAATTAGGTCATATAACATTTAAGTTTACAGGAGAAAAAGATGGTGCAATTGGAGGGACCTTATATCTTGAAAAAAAAGAAATAGCACCTATTGGCGTAGGTACTATACTAAAAATAATTAGAAAATAAAACTTAAAACTAATCTAATCATATTATAAGTAAATTATAGATAAAAGTCAATTTAACTAATCAAGTTAACTTTTAATGTGATATAAAAGGGGAAATGAAAATGAGAAAAGTAGCTTTAGTAGTTGGAGGAGGAAGAAGTTTAGGTGAATTTTTATCTAAACATCTAGCTAAAGTAGGTTATGAAGTTGCTATTGCAGATTTAAATGAAGACAATGCAAAAAAAGTAGCTGAAGAAATAGAGACAGAATTTGATTGCAAATCTATAGGATATGGTTGCAATGCCACTGATGAAGAACAAGTTATAAGTACTGTTAAAAAGATTGAAAGTGATTTTGATAGGATTGATTTGTTGGTATACAATGCGGGGGTAGCTGTAAGTAAAAAAATAACTGACTTTGGTTATAGAGATTTTAAATTTATTGTAGATGTAAATTTAAATGGGTATTTTCTATTTGCAAGAGAAGTATCTAAGGTCATGATATCAAAAGGTATTGAAGGTAGAATAATACAGATAAATTCAAAATCAGGTAGAGTAGGAAGTAAGCACAATTCAGGATATTCAGCAGGTAAATTTGCTGGAGTAGGTCTTACTCAAAGTTTAGCACTAGATTTGGCAGAGCATAAGATAACTGTAAATTCATTGATGCTTGGAAATTTACTTGATTCTGATATGTTTGAAAGTTTAATTCCTCAATATGCGGTAAAATTGGGGATACCTGAATCAGAAGTTAAGCAAGTTTATATAGATAAAGTCCCTCTAAAAAGGGGTTGCAGATTCATAGACGTTGCAAATATGCTTACATTTTATGCTTCTAAGGAAGCTGAATACTGTACAGGTCAATCTATAAATATTACTGGTGGACAAGTTATGTAAAATTTTTATAACCTTTCAATTTATGTATATCAAAGATATATTATAATTGATAGGTTATTTTTATATTTATGAAGTATTTTTAAATCTAATTTGATAAAATGTATTTATGTTTTATATAAAGTAGTTTTGAGTATATAAAAATTAATAAATTATAGGAAATAGGCTAGTCTTTAATAAGGAAAGAAGGATACTTTATGGATATAATAAAAAAATTAAGTCATGGTTGTACACTAGATTGCCATGATTGTTGTAAATTTAATGTTTATATTAAAGGAAATAATATAATAAAAATTGAAGGAGATAAAAATCATCCTTACACAAAGGGTTTTATATGTAAAAAAGGATTAGCTCATTTAGATAGACTAAATCATAAAGATAGGATAGAGACTCCAATGCTTAAAGTTGATGGAGAATGGAAGAAAATCTCTTTTGATGAAGCTATAGAGATAATGGCAAAAAAGCTTATAGACTATAAAGAAAAGTACACATCAAAGTCTGTTATGCATTATGACCAATATGGAAGTGGGTCTGTATTAAAATACATAGGAGATATATTTTTTAATTTTTATGGAGGAGTTAGCAGACATAAGGGTGGTCCATGTTGGAGTGCAGGAATGCATGCTCAAAAATATGATTTTGGAGAAGCTAAAAGTCACGCTATAGAAGACATGTTAAATAGTAAAAGCATATTTGTATGGGGAAAAAATCCAGCATATACTACAATTCATACTATGCAAATAATTAAAAAGGCTAAAGATAAAGGGATAAAGATAGTAGTAATTGACCCCATATATACAAAGACAGCTCAAATAGCAGATAAATATATAAAAGTAAGTCCTGGAACAGATGGAGCTTTAGCTATAGCTATGGCAAAAATTATAGTAGAAGAAAACTTGTACAATGAAGAATACATAAATTCATACGTTATCGGTTTTGAGGAGTACAAAAAATATTTACATTCATTAGAATTAAGTTTTTTAATTAATGAATGTGGAGTTAAGGAGAAGGATATAAGAGAACTAGTTGATTTATATACCAACAAATATTCAACTATAAACCTTGGGTATGGACTTCAGAAATATAAAAATGGAGGAAATACAATAAGAGCTATAGATGCTTTAGGAGCTATAACAGGTCAGATAGGTTTTAGTGGTGGAGGCGTAAACTATGCCAATAAGGTTTATCCAAACATTATAAATTCTGACCCTTATAATAGCCAATTGTATGGAGAAGATAGGGAGTTTTATGTAAGCAATATTAGTGAATTTATAGAAGAATCTCTAAAATATACATCAAATGAGCTTGATGATAAAGATGATAAAGCAAATCTTGTATCAAGTGAATTAAATAACTTATCAAATAAATCAATAAAAACTAATGTTCCTATAAAGATGGCTGTTATAACTAAAAGCAATCTGATGAATCAATTGCCAGATTTAGTAGAGCTAGAGAAAGTATTTTCAAAGATTGAATTTAAAGTATGTTTTGATATGTTTATGACTGATACAGCCACGTTATGCGATTTGTTTATACCTTGTACAAATACACTAGAAAGTGAAGATATAATTTATAGTTCAATGACTAATCCCTATATAACTTATAATGAAAGAGCAGTAAAACCAAAACATAAATTGATGGATGAATACTATTTCTTTATGGAGTTAGCTAAAAATATGGGAATTAAAGATTATCCATTTGTGAAAAAGAGTGAATATCTAGAGAAAGTGATTGAGCCACTCAGACAGTTTGATAAAAATTTAGATATAGAAAAACTTAAAAATAGCTACCTTACTATACATAGTCCTATTGCTTGGGAAGATAAGAAATTTGAGACTCCATCTGGAAAATATGAGCTTTATTCAGAACGAATAAAAAGTTTGGGAATAAGTCCAATACCAATGTATATAAGTCATAAGTCTAAAAATATAAAAGAAAAAAATGAAAGTAGTCATTTTAGATTATTGACCAATCATCATGCAGATACTTTGTTTAGTCAACACTTTATGGACAAGACTTCTATATCACAAGCATATATAAATGAAAGTATGGCTAAAAAATTAGGTATTAAGGCTAAAGATATTGTAACTCTAAGTTCAAAAAAAACAAGAATAGATGTACAAATAAATATAGATGATGGAGTAGGTAATTATATAGTAAAAATGTATGTTGGTTGGTGGAAGAAACATGGAAATCCAAACAGTTTGACAGACTCTGGTATATCAGACTTTGGTGGTCAGGTAACATATAATGAAAGTATGGTAGAAATAATACGACAAAACTAGTTAAATTTCATTGAAGGAATAAAAATAGAATTATAGAATTGATTAAAAGTTACTATTTTTACAAAACTATTGAAGGAGGGATTTTGATGGTAAATTATTCCTTAGAACATAAGAATCTATACATAGAATTTATGTGCTCAGAACTAGACCACCATGTAGCCAATGAAATAAGGGAAGAAATAGATAACTTATTAAGTGTAAATCAAGTTAGAAATGTTGTATTTAATTTTGAAAATATTAATTTTATGGATTCTTCAGGTATAGGTGTCATCATAGGTAGATATAAAAAGATTTCTAATGAAGGGGGACGAGTTTCAGTAATTAATATAAGTTCACGAGTTAAGAAAATTTTTGATTTATCTGGGTTAAATAAAATTATTGGCATTTATGATACGTATGAAGAAGCTCTAAGTTCTTTGTAGGGAGGAGTATGTGATGAATAATATTATGGAAGTTAAATTTTCGGCAATATCTGAAAATGAAAGTTTAGCAAGAGTTATAGTAGCATCCTTTGCAGCTAAATTAGACCCAACAGTAGATGAATTAGTGGATATAAAAACTGCTGTCTCTGAGGCTGTTACAAATGCTATAATACATGGATATGAAGAAGACAGTTCCAAGTTTGTTTTTTTAAGATGTGAGATAGAAGGAAATATTATAAAAATTATAGTTGAAGATGAAGGGTATGGAATAGAAAATGTGGAGAAGGCAATGGAACCACTTTATACATCAAAACCAGAACTTGATAGATCAGGAATGGGATTCACAGTAATGAAAAGCTTTATGGACGATGTAGAGGTAAGTTCTGTAAAAGATAATGGTACTAGAATTGAAATGACTAAAAAAATAAATGTGCCTAAATAAAGTCCAAAAGTGAGGTTTTATTATGGAAGTAACTGTTGCCAGAGAAGAAAAAAAACCTCTTCTTAGTCATGAGGAGACTCTAGAACTTATTGATAAAGTTCAAAATGGAGATGAAGAGGCAAAAGAAATATTAATATCAAGCAATTTAGGTCTAGTTAGGAGCGTTGTGTCTAGATTTTTAAATATAGGATATGATAGAGAGGATTTATTTCAGTTAGGTTCTATAGGCTTAATAAAATCAATATATAAATTTGACCCCAAATTTAATGTAAAATTCTCTACTTATGCAGTACCTATGATTTTAGGTGAAATAAAGAGGTACTTAAGAGATGATGGTATGATAAAAGTATCAAGGTCATTAAAACAAATAGCTGTAAAGGCCAAGATGGAAAGTGAGTCGTTGACCAAAAAGTTAGGTAGAGAACCGAGTATAGAAGAATTGTCTAAAGCAATTGATGTAGAAAAAGAAGATTTAGTAATGGCTATGGAAGCTAATTTCAACGTTGAGTATTTGCAAGGTGTTATTCATGAAGAGGAAGGTTCTCCAATATGTCTTATTGATAAAATAAGCATGAAAGGAGAAAGTGAAGAAGAAAAAGTAGTAGATAATATACTGTTAAAAGACATACTTGGAAAATTAGATAAGAGAGAACGTCAAATAATAGTTCTCAGATATTTTGAAGATATGACTCAAAGTGAAATAGGAGAAATGCTCAATATATCACAAGTTCAAGTATCTAGGATAGAGAAAAAAGTGTTATCTAAATTAAAAGAATATATATCATGAGAATACTTATGATATATAAAATAACAAAAGATAATAAAAATATTACTCAAATAAACTGTAATAGTTTTTGATATTAGATTTTTAAACTATTATTAAAAATATCTAAGTTAGAATAAAAAATATTAAAAAATAAGGTGTCTTTATGAAAGAAAATAAATTATTTTCTTTATTAGGCATCTTTTTTATTTTTTGATAAAACTTTGAACTGTCAAAATAAATAATAGGTTTATTTTTTTAAAATTAACAAATAATACTTTAGAGAGGTGTTTAGTATGGATAAAAATTATAAAAAATATGTAGACCAAATAAGCCCAAAACCTACATATTTAAAAAACTATACACTTGCATTTATTGTAGGTGGAATTATTTGTATGATAGGGCAAGCAATAAATGATTTATACATGAAAGTTGGAGGTCTTGATAAATTAGGTGCCAGTTCAGCAACATCAATAACACTAATATTTATAGGGGCATTTTTAACTGGATTAGGAGTTTACGACCTAATCGGAAAAAGAGCTGGAGCTGGTTCTATAATTCCAATAACAGGTTTTGCAAACTCAATAGTATCTCCAGCTATGGAGTATAAAAGAGAAGGTTATGTATTAGGTGTAGGTGCAAACTTATTTAAAATTGCAGGGCCCGTTTTAGTTTATGGAATAGGTTCTTCTATTTTATGTGGGATTATTTATTATATTTTTAAGATGTTTTAGATGGTTTTTATTTAATTTAAACTCTATTGATTGCAAAATAGCTATGAAAGTTGAAAATTAACTATGAAGCTTGTTAGTTAGAAAATAGTTATGAAGATTTCAATTGATATTAAAAAATTAAATATTAAAATGCAAAATTAAAAAGGTGTGAAAATATGAAAAATAAAAGAATTGGAAAAAGAACAGTAAAGTTAGAAAATAAACCAACAATAATATCAACTGGAACTATAGTAGGCTCTAAAGAAGGTGAAGGGCCACTAAAGGACTATTTTGATATAGTTATGACTGATGATTTATATGGTGAAAAAACTTGGGAATTAGCTGAAAGTAAGATGGTAGAGACTGCATCTCAAAAAGCTGTACAAAAGGCAGGAAAAAAACTAACAGATGTAAATTATATGTTAGGTGGAGATTTGATAAATCAAATAGTACCAGCATCATTTGCAGCAAGGGAATTGGCAATTCCATTTTTAGGTATATATGGAGCTTGTTCTACAATGGCAGAAGGTCTTTGTATAGGTTCTATGCTTATAGATGGTGGTTTTGCAGACTTAGTATTATCAGGTACATCAAGTCATTATTGTACAGCAGAAAGACAGTTTAGGTTTCCTCTAGAGCTTGGAAATCAGAAACCAATGACAGCTCAATGGACAGTTACAGGAGCAGGAAGTGTATTATTAGCTCCTGATGGAGATGGTCCTAAGGTAAAATATGTTACAGTTGGTAAAGTAATAGATGAAGGTATTGATGATGGTAATAATATGGGACCAGCTATGGCTCCAGCAGCAATAGATACAATATATTCTTATTTTGAAGATACTAATGATGACCCAAATAGCTTTGATATAATTGCTACTGGAGATTTAGGTACTCTTGGAAAGCAGATAACTGAAGACTTTTTGAAAGAAAAAGGTGTAGACATATCAAAATGTTATACTGACTGTGGTATAGAAATGTTTAACCTTAAAGAGCAAGATGTTCACTGTGGTGGAAGTGGATGTGGATGTTCAGCTACAGTGTTTGCAGGATATATATATGATAAGTTAAGAAAAAAAGAATTTAACAAAGTAATGCTAGTATCAACTGGAGCATTACTTTCACCAACAAGTACATTACAAAAGCAGACAATACCATGTGTTGCACATGCAGTAGTAATAGTAAATGAGTAGGAAGTGATATATATGTTAATGGACTATGTAAGAGTATTTATTGTAGGTGGAATTATATGTTTAATAGCCCAAGTAATGATGGATTATTTTAAAATGCAAACCCCATATGTTATGGTAACATATGTAACATCTGGTGTAGTTTTAACTTTTCTAGGTCTTTACGAACCATTAGTTAAGTTTGCAGCAGCAGGTGCAACAGTTCCTATAATAGGATTTGGATATTCACTTGCTACAGGGGTAATAAAGTCAATTCAAAGTGATGGTTTTTTAGGTATTTTCTTAGGTGGGACAACTGCTACAGCTGGTGGAATAGCAGCTGCTATATTCTTTGGATACATTATGTCAGTAGTATTTACACCAAAAGCGAAACCATAAATATCACTTAAAAAATAATAAAATTTAAAATAATAGTTTTTTATAAAATGGGTAGATATCTTTTGGATTCTACCTATTTTTTATATAAAGAAACGTTTACATAATTGAAGTTGACAATTATTTACAACATGGTGTAGTATTATATTATCAAAATAAAATGAAGTGAAGTAGGGGATAAAGATGGTAACTATTAAAGATATTGCAAGGAATCTAGGTATCAGTTATTCAACCGTTTCTAGGTGCTTAAACAATAATCCTAATGTATCTGAAAAAACAAAAAAGAAAGTAGTAGAAGAGGCTAATAGACTAGGGTTCCATTTTAATGTAAATGCAAGAAATCTAGCAAAAAAAGAAACAAATAGAATCGGGGTAATCTTTTCAAATAATTTTAATCACCAAGATACTAGAAAGTTTTTTAGTGATATAATGGACAGTTCTATAAATTCTATTGAGACTAATAAATACGACTTTATAATACAACCTAATAATAACATTAGTGGCGACAGTAATGTATATAAAATGGTTAATGGACAGATGGTAGATGGATTAGTAATTGTGTCTCAATCAATAAAAAAAGAAGAGTATGAATTTTTAAAAGATAATAATTTTCCACATGTATTTATATATTTTAAACCATCTTTTGTAGGAGAAGTAGACAATTTTTTTTGGGATGATAACGTGTATGGTGGTTATATAGCTACGAAGCACTTAATTGACCATGGTCATAAGGATATAATAACAATAACTTCAGATGATAAAAATTCAAAAATGCATGAAGATAGAACAAAGGGATATTTGAATGCTATGGAAGAGGCAAATTTAAAGACTGAGGTTATTGAATCTAAAATGGATTTTGAATCTCAAGTTGAGTTGTTAGAAAAACATATTGATAAAATAAAAAAAGCATCAGCTATATTTGTACAACAAGATGTACCAGCAATTTCTATAATACAAGAATTAAAAACTACTTATGGTATAAATGTACCAGAAGACATTTCTATAATAGGATATAATAATATTGAATTAATATCATATTTTAGGTCTCATTTATCAACAATAGATGACCCAAGAGAACAAGTTATAAAAAATGGAGTAGACAGTCTAGTGAATATAATAAATAAAAAAGGAACAGAACATATTCCAAGAAAACTATATCCAAGATTAATAATACGAAATAGTGTTAAAAGAATAAAATAGTAAAATTTTAAGTATTACAAATGTATTTTAAGTATTATAATTTGTACAAATTAATCTAAAAAATAATATGAATTGAGATTAAAAGGAGTCAGTGTATATCAGTACATTGTACTCCTTTATTTATTTAGAACGTTTTCATAAAAGTATCAGAAGATTTTGTTAGATTAGTTAATAATTTACTATCTAGATAATATAAGTTGATAAATTATTTGCGTTTTATATCATGAATCTGTAGTGTCTTATTTTGATTCATAACTAAAAGTATATAAAAATGATGAATAATATATATTATACATTATCAATAATAGGTTATATAATAAAATCACTAACAATTATATTATAAGAAAATTATAAAAATTACAAGGAGGTATAGAAATGAAAGAAAAAGCAGGGATTAGAAATGCCATAATAGCTGCCTTTATAATCACAATATTGGCGGAATTAATCGGTCCTATTTCATTTAAAGTTATGGGGATTAATATAACTTTACTTAGTATACTGTGGGCTATCTTCATAGGGATGGCTGTTTCACCTCATTTATTAGGACGAGTTATACCAGCTCTAAAAAAGTTTATAGGAGATAATGAAATAAATGTGTCTCCATATTTGTTATCTTTAACACTATATCCATTAGGAATAATGTTTGGAATCAATGCAGGTCCTAAAGTTGGTATATTACTTCAAGCAGGACCAGCACTTTTATTACAAGAATTTGGTCATATGGGTACAATGTTGATTGCATTACCTGTTGGAGTTGCATTAGGTCTTGGAAGAAGTGCATTAGGAGGTACTTTTTCATTATGTCGTGACACAGCACTAGGAATTATTGGAGATAAGTATGGATTAAATTCACCAGAAGGTATAGGAACATTAGGAACTTACATAAGTGGTAGTATATTTGGAACATTATTATTCTCATTTTTAGCACCAGTAGGTGTACTTTTAGGATTTCATCCATATGCTTTAGCAATGGCATCAGGAATGGGTAGTGGTTCGATGATGGGAGCTGCAACAGCTTCATTAATGAATACGGTTCCACAGATGTCGGAACAGATTTTAGCATACTCAGCAACTAGTGGTTTAATTACAGCTGTTACTGGAATATATATAGAGTTATTTTTATCTTTACCAGTAGCCAATTATTATTATAGTAAAGTAGCACCAATTATCGAGAGATTTAGAGGAAGAAAAACAAAAACAAGTAATGACTTATAAAGGAGGGTGTATGTATGGAAAAGACTTTTAAGACTATTATAGAACAGATAAAAATAGTACTGTTTATATATATTATTATTTGCTTTGGACAAATGATAGCACTTAAGACTCAGGCGAAGGATTTATTAATTGGAAGTATATTTGGTTTTTTGTTAGTTATAGTTGCTATTATAATTAAGAACTTTGTTAAAAAACCTAATTTACCAGGTTTTGCATGGGCTACTTTGGTTGCATTCGTTTTATCACTTCCAATATCACCAGTGGGAGATATTATAGCAACTAATGTAGGTAAAATCAATTTTATGTCTACAGTAACACCACTGTTAGCCTTTGCAGGAATTTCTGTAGGGAACCAATTGGATATATTAAAAACATTGAGCTGGAAGTTAGTAGTTATATCATTTATAGTTATGACATCTACTTACTTTGGTTCTGCTTTTATATCTCAAACAGTTTTAAGATTAAATGGAATGCTTTAAGGAGGTAGGTAAACATGAATGAATTAAAATTAAAAATCAAAGAGGAAATAAAGGTATTATCTGAAGAAAAAAAGACATCATTTGAAAAGGTATCTGATTACTTATTTGCAAATCCAGAATTGGCATTTGAAGAATATAAGTCACAAAAAGCATTATGTGATTTATTAGAAGAAAATGGATTCGATGTAACTAAAGGCGTAGGAGGATTGGAGACATCTTTTGAAGCTGTCTATTCAAATGGGACTGGAAAAACAGTAGCTTTTTTAGCTGAGTATGATGCACTTCCAGGGATGGGACATGCATGTGGGCATAATATTATAGGTACAAGTTCTGTTGGTGCTGGTATCATATTAAAAGAAATAATGAAAAAACACAATATAGAGGGAACTGTAAAAGTATTTGGAACACCTGCAGAGGAAAGAGTAGGCGGAAAAATAACTATGATTAAAGAAGGTGTATTCAAAGATGTAGATGCTGCATTAATCTTACACCCAAGTGATGCTTCAATGCCTGATGACATATCATTTGCTCAAGTTAATTTAAAATTTGATTTTATTGGAAAGGCATCTCATGCAGCTGCTTACCCTTGGGAAGGGAAAAGTGCCTTAAGTGGAGTAATAGCATTGTTTAACAGTGTAAATAGCATGAGATTGCATCTTAAAGATTATGCAAGGGTACATGGGATTATAACTGATGGAGGTAGCATACATAATATAATTCCTGAAAAATCTACAGCTATATTTAATGTACGAGCTTTAAGTATAGAGTACTTAAATGAGATTTGTGATATGCTTAGAAATTGTGCTAAAGGAGCAGCAATTTCTACTGGAACTAATGTAGAGGTAGTTCAATTAGATGAAGTATACAAAGAAATTAAAAATGACTCAGAATTAGTGAATATAGTTAGAAATAATTTTGAAGTGTTAGGTGAGAATTATGTTGAAAGAGATTTAAGTCAGGGTATTGGGTCAACTGATACTGGAAATTTAACTCATGAGATACCTGCAATACAAGCATATATTAAATTAAAAGAAGATACTGCAACTCATACAGATGAATTTGCTGTTGCAGCTGGTGGTGAAGAAGGCAAAGTAGCACTTATAAAAGCAATTAAAGTACTAGCAATGTGTGGAGTAGATGTTTTATATAAGTAAATAATATATAATTTTAAAATATATATAAGAAAGGAAATTAGATTAGACATGATATTAAAACAAGTAATAGAGGTTTATGACATTTTAGATAAAGCAACCGCTAATGGAGAAGAAGTAAAGTCTTATTTACAATCTTATGGTGAAGTAGATGTAACAGTCAAAGAATTGTCTTCAAGTAAAGGTTCAACAGATTTAGTCAAACTTACAATACCTGGTAAGAATGGCAAATCAAATGGTGGATATGCACCTACTCTTGGAATTTTAGGTAGACTAGGTGGGATTGGAGCAAGACCAGAGGTAACAGGCTTTGTATCAGATGGTGACGGAGCATTAATAGCGATTGCAGTTGCAGCGAGACTTTTGGATATGCAAAAAAAGGGAGACATATTAGATGGGGATGTTATAATATCAACTCATATTTGCCCAGATGCACCAACTAGAGAGCATCACCCTACACCCTTTATGGATTCACCAATAGATATGATGACTATGAATGAAAATGAAGTTGATAATAGTTGTGATGCAATACTTTCAATAGATACGACTAAAGGAAATAGAGTAATCAATAGTAGAGGTTTTGCAATATCACCAACTGTTAAGGAAGGTTACATATTAAAAACTAGTGACAATCTTTTGGATATTATGCAGACTGTTACTGGAAAAGCTCCATTTGTATTCCCACTATCAATTCAAGATATAACACCATATGGAAACAATCTATATCATTTAAATAGTATTTTACAACCAGCAGTTGCTACAGATGCACCAGTAGTAGGAGTAGCAATTACTACAGAGATGCCTGTTGCTGGATGTGCTACAGGTGCAACCAATTTTAGTGATTTAGATTCAGCAGGTAGGTTTGCAATAGAAGTTGCCAAGCTATTTGGGAAAAATAAGTGTGATTTCTACGATAGAGAAGAATGGGAAGTGCTTATTAAAAAATATGGTAAATTAAATAGATTTCAGACATTTGGCATACAGTAATTAGAATGGAATTAAGTCTATAAATTTGTGATATAACTGTATGGGATATTTTAACAACTAGGAATAAGTTATATGATGTAATTATAAAAAGGAGTGTTTCATAGATAATTTAAAAAATCATCTATGAAACACTCCTTATATTTTTATTTATATTTTAGTTTTTGTTAACTTAAGTTGCAGGGGTACCACCACCATCAGGTGTATTAGTAGAGCCACCACTATTGTTATTTCCACCACTATCAGGAGGAGTAGAGCCACCACTATTATTATTTCCACCGTTATCAGGAGGGGTAGTAGAACCACCATTGTTATTTCCACCATTATCAGGAGGGGTAGTAGAACCACCATTATTGTTTCCACCATTATCAGGAGGAGTAGAGCCACCACCATTATTACCTGAATTATTGTTGTTGTTATTATCTTCTTCCTGTTGATTATTATCTGGTTTCTTTGTATCTTCAGATGATGGTTGAGAACTTACTTTAGTAGGAGCAGTACCTTCAATAAATGCTGCTTTAGAGCCAGAAGACTGCTTTCCTCCATCATCTAAATTAATTTTTGTGAAATATACATTTTTAGGAACTTCAAACTCAGTTACTGTTAAGTTAGCATGTATCTTTGTCATGATTTTTTCCCATAATTTTGCAGTACTAGTACTTCCATGTGGAACTTCTCTACGTTTTATGGTGTTACCAGAATCATCTTTTCTTCCAGCATCATCTCCGATATATGTTGCTCCAACATAATAAGGAGTGTAACCAACAAACCAAGCGTCGTATGCACTATTTGTAGTACCAGTTTTACCTGCTACAGGCATTCCATTTGGAAGTGTTGCAATACTACCAGTACCTTCAGTAATTACACTTTCCAACATATCTGTAACAACATAAGCTACTTCAGGTTCTACAACTTTATGTTCTTCAGGAGCATTTTTAACTAATAATTGACCATCAAAAGTAGTTATAGTAGTGAAAATTGATGGTTCTACATACACTCCTTGATTTGCTAATGTACCATAAGCAGCAGCCATCTGAAGTGGAGTAATACCATTTGCCATACCACCTAATGTTAATGAAGGGAATTGTCTATCAGTTGCTCCTGATTGACTATTCTTCACAGTAGTTATACCAAAGTTCTTTAAGTAGTCCATCATTATATCTATACATTCATCATAAGAATCTCCAAGCATCTCAGCAGTTTTTACAGCTATTGTATTTGAAGATTTAGCAAGTGCTCTACGTAAACTCATAGAACCATGACCAGCAGTAGTAGTTCTTGGGTTCCATTTGGTGTTCTCTTCAAACTTATATCCTCCTCTAGCATCACTTAGAGAAGTTGATTGTGTGATTTTTAATGTATCAATAGCTGGTGTATAAATTGCAAGAGGTTTTATAGCAGAACCTGGTTGATGAGGGTTAGTTGCACGATTTAAAGTTTTTCTACCACTTATGTTTCTTCCTCCAGCTAGTGCCCTTATTTCACCATTTTTATAATCTAAGATTACCATTGCAGATTGCGGTTGACTAACTCCGTCAGGACCAACCATATGTCCTGGGAAATTGCTATTTTTATCATATTCTTCTTCTAAAGCATCTTGCATTTTAGGGTCTATAGTTGTATTTACAATTAGACCTCCATTGTAGAATAAGTTTTGAGCTTCATCATTTGTATGTCCTTGTTCCATTAAAGCATTTATAACTTCACTTTCAATAAGGTCTTCTACAGATGAAGAAACTTTGTCTGATGATTTGGGTAATTTTATTTCTATCTTAGCTTTAATTGCTTCATCATATTCACTTTGTTTTATATATCCTAATTCTAACATTTTCTTTAGAACAACTTCTTGTCTTTTCTTAGCTTCTGGGTTACTTACAGCTTTTCTGACAACTAATGTACCTGCTTTTAATTGTCTATAAGTATCGTTAGATATAAGTTCCCAAGACTTTATTTTTTCAATCATATCAAAGTCTACTTTTGTAGGGTCATCTAAATCATCATCAGTTGTGTTAACAAAAAATAATAATTTATTTTCTAAATCACCTTTAGCTTCACTTCCATCTAATTTAGAAGTTTTATAAGCTGAAAATTTAGATGGATTTTTAGTTGAACCAGCAAGAAGTGCTGACTCAGCTATAGTAAGGTCAGATGCAGATTTATCAAAATAACCACGTGCACCAGCCTCAGCACCTGCTAGACCTCTACCAACGAAAAAGTTATTTAAATAAGTTTCTAGTATTTTATCTTTACTTACTGTTTTACTCATTTCATATGCGTAGTAAATATCCTTTATTTTACGAGGTAGAGTCTGTTGTTCAGTTGTTAACAACATTTTGGATACCTGCATAGGAATAGTACTACCACCTTGTTTAGTACCTGTAAGAGTCTTTAATACTGACCTAAATAAACCTTTAATGTCGACACCTTTATGTTCATAAAAACGCTCATCTTCTATTGCAATTACAGCATGTTGAAGATGTTTTGAAATCTTATCTAATGGAACAGGTGTCTTTTTATTTACACTTGGAGCTGTAGATAATGTCTTTCCATTAGCGTATTTAATTGTAGTTGTTTGGTTTGTCTGTTTATCCAAGACAGCTTCTGTAACTGGAGAGACATCTCTTAGTGATGCAAATACTAAACCAGCAGTACCAGCAGTACCAACAACTAGTAAAACTAAAAATACTATCCCAAATACTCTTAGTTTTCTAAATTTATCGCTTTTTTTAGATTTTTTCTTGTTTTTTGTTGAACGAGTTTTGTTAGCTGAACTTCTATTAATTGGTTTATTTGTATTACTAGAGGAGCTAACTTTTTTTCTTCTAATTTTATTTCCATTTTTATCATTATCGTTATTCATAAGATTTTAACCTCCTTACTTAATGCAATATTATAACACAAATAGGAGTAGTTTTGTAATTAATAGAAAAAATGAATTTGCTATAATATTCTGTACATTGTAAATATGTATAAACATAATGTATTAAAAAGTCTATATTTTTATTTTATTTATTTTTGACAAATATTATAAAAATTATGCTAAAGCTACATATAAATAAATAGGAGGGGATAATTTTGAATAGAATAGTAGATAGAAAAAAGAAAAATGAATTTAGAAAAATTGTAGCTATTTTTTTGTTAATTCTTTTCTTGTCTGTATTTATAGGCAGTTTTATATATATAGATAAAACTTTAAGACCCACAATAACAGTATTGGCAGAAACTAAAGCTCTTGAATTAGCAAATAGGTCCATAAATAAAGCTGTTGCTGAAATGGTAGAAGGAAAAATAAACTATGAAGATTTAATGGATATACAGCTTGATAATAATGGTAAAATAACTATGATACAAGCAAATACTATAATGATGAATGAGATTGCCTCTGCAATAGCCTTAGAAATACAGGATGAATTAAAAAAAGCTAAAACAGCAAGTTCTTACATACCTATAGGAACAGCATTAGGAAGTCCTATATTAGCCAAATACGGTCCTAGACTGGAAGTTTCTATTGAACCCATAGGAACGGTATCCGTGAACTTTAAAACGGAATTTGAATCGTCAGGTATAAATCAAACAAGACACAGAATATATCTAGAAGCTCAGACACAAGTTAAAGTAGTAATACCACTTATAACTTCAACAAAGCAAATTAAAGCACAAATACCTATTTGTGAAACTATAATAGTAGGCGATGTTCCAGAAAGTTATGTAAATATACCAGAAAAAAATCTAGGAAATGTTTTACCTAACACTGGAAAGAATGCTAATAAGTAATATAAATTTCTATATTTTTAAATAAATTTGAAAAAGTAGTTTATAAATAAAAATTTTGTCAATAATATTAATATAATTTCAATAAAAAATTGTATTTTATACTATGTAAAATATTTAATATATTTGGTCTATAGTGTAAGTTGATATACCTTTAGACCAAATATATTATTAGTATATATTTAAGATTTAAATCTTTCTTTATTTATATTATTTACAACATCCATTTAATAAATACACCATAACCTACAGCTGGGTCATTTTCAATAGCATGAGATACTGCTCCAATTATTTTATCACCCTGAACGATTGGAGTACCACTCATACCTTGTACGATACCACCAGTTTGAGATAAAAGTTTTTTGTCTGTGATTTTGATTTTAAAACTTTTACTTTCTGGATGTTTTTGATTTTCTATATCTATAATTTCGATATTATATTTTTTACATTCATTAAAGTTATCTTGCAAAATTATTTGAGCTTTTCCTGTTTTAACTTCATCTAAAGAAGCTACTTTATATTTTTTTAAATTCGCAATATCAAAGTTGTTAATTTGACCTCTTATTCCAAAGTCAGTATTTTCTGTAAAACTACCAATAATATTTTCTCTTTTTGCATTTATACATCCAACACTACCTTTATAAGATTTTTCTATATTAAGATGTTTGGTTGTAGAAATTGAACCTGATTTAATAGGTATTTTTCTTGTACTACCAACACTTATTGGATGACCTACAGCACCAAATTCTGATGTTTCTGGATTAATATATGTCAAAGTAGCAAATCCAGAAAGTAAATTATTAAAACTAATTTTTTCTAATATGTGCTTAGTAGTTTTCATTGTTATAAGTTGACCACCTCTATTTAATAAAATAGATACTGGTTTTTCTTCTGGTAGAGCATTTAAAGTATTTACAAAGTCACTATATCCATCAACTTCAGTATTATTTACTTTTACTATCGCATCACCTAATCTAAGTGGAGATGCTTCACCAGGATTTCTAACAATAATATTTTTTAGTTCTGCATCGATTTGAAGTACATTTCCAATTGGTATTAAATATTCAGGTTCACTTTTTTGTAAATTTTGTGCATAAATTAAATTATTTGAGAAAAAATATAATAAAAATAAAAAAGTTAAAACAATTGTAAATTTAGACTTAGCTAAGTTAGTTCTTTTATTTAAAGCTTTATCTTTAAAGTAAAAATTTTTAAGTTGCATAAAACACCTCTTTCTTATTAAATTATTTTAATAGTAGAATTGAAGTTTTCTTGCTGCTTCTGTATTATGTTGTGCAAGAATTAGTTTTTAATTCTTGGAAAACTGACTCAATAACACCTTAGTTTTCATAAAAATAAATAAAATAAAGAGTGTATATGATAAAATAGATACATATTCATATAAATTAAAATAAATAATAACTGTCTATCATTAGAAAGGAGCAAAACATGAAAAAATATAGATTGTTAGTTACTTGCATAATTGCCATGGGAATTATAATTATAGGAACATCAAATCCTGTTAGTAATTTTTACAAGACTACAAATTTAATTAGTTCAGGAACTACTACAAATGAAAAAGCAGATAAAGATAAAAACTCAAATGAAAATACAAAAGATAAAGACAAATCAAATTCAAAAAGCAATAAGGAAAAGTCATCAGAAAATAAATCATCAGATAATAAAAATGAAACTCAAAAAAATAAAAAGTTTTTAATTTGTATAGACCCAGGACATCAAGGAAAAGGAGATAGTAACCTAGAACCAGTAGCTCCAGGTTCTTCCTCTCAAAAAGCGAGAGTATCTTCAGGAACAGAGGGTATTGCTACAAAAAAACCAGAATATGTTTTAAACTTAGAAGCATCTCTTGTTTTAAAACATATTTTAGAATCTAAAGGTTATAATGTAATAATGACTAGAGAGACTCACGATATAAATATAAGTAATTCAGAAAGAGCGATACTTGCTAATGATAAAAAAGCAGATATGGTTGTAAGAATACATGCAGATAGTTTAAATAATTCTTCAAAAACTGGTGCATCCATATTAATCCCTGAAAAGGATGGAAAATATACAGCTCCTATATATGAAGATAGTAATAAATGTGCTGAATTTATTAAACAGAATATGGAACAAGCTGGAATACAAATCAATGGAATAGTTCAAAGAGGAGACTTGACTGGATTTAACTGGTCGAAAGTGCCAGCTGTATTAGTAGAAATGGGATTTATGAGTAATTACAATGAAGACCAAATGATGTCAAATCCAGAATATCAAAGAAAAATGATGCAATGTGTAGCAGATGGATTAGATGAGTATTTTAAATAGAGTATAAATAGAGAGAAAATTAGAATTGATATTATTTTACTAATTTTTATCTCTATTTTTTATTGTACATAATATAATGATAAAATTTATTCTAGGTTAAATTGTTGTAAATATAACTAAAAATATTGGTAATACTTGATTTAAGTTTAAAAAGAATATATTATAGTATAGAATGTGTAAAATTTTTTTGAGAGGTGTTAGAATGCTAGTAGTAGAAAACGTGAGTCATGGATTTGGTGCTAGAACAATATTAGAAAATGTATCTTTTAGGCTTAGAAAAGGTGAACATATTGCACTAGTTGGCGCTAATGGAGAAGGAAAATCAAGTTTTTTAAATATAATAACAAAAAAGCTTATGCCAGATGCTGGAAATATAAAATGGTCTTCAAGAGCTACAGTAGGTTATTTAGACCAACATACAGTTCTAAGTAAAGGTAAAACGATAAGAGAAGTGCTTAGAGAAGCTTTTAAGCACATGTTTGATTTAGAGCAAGAAATGATTGCTATGTATGACAAAATGGGAGAAGCGAATGATGATGAGATGAGTAAGCTTCTTGAAGAAACAGCTGAAATACAAACTATACTTGAAAATAGTGGTTTTTATATGATAGATGCTAAGATACAAGAGGTTGCAAATGGTCTTGGTCTTGGAGAGATTGGTCTTGACAAAGATGTAACTGACCTAAGTGGAGGACAGAGAACGAAAGTACTTCTTACTAAACTTCTACTTGAAAATCCTACTATTCTTATATTAGATGAGCCTACAAACTATTTAGATGAAGAACATATAACATGGCTTACTAGATATCTTCAAGAATATGAAAATAGTTTTGTCCTAGTTTCTCATGATATTGAATTCATAAATAATACTTGTAATGTAATATATCATATGGAAAATGGAGAACTAAATAGATATAAAGGGAATTATGATGAATTCGTAAGACTTAATGATATAAAGAAACGTCAAGAAGAACAAGCTTATGATAAACAAGTTGAAGAAAGAAAAAGATTAGAGGATTTTGTAGCTAGAAATAAGGCTAGAGTAGCAACTAGAGGAATGGCTAACAGTAGACAAAAACAACTTGATAAGATGGAAATATTAGAAAGACCAAAGGAAAAGATAAAGCCTACTTTTTCTTTCAAAGATGCTAGAGCAGCAAGTAAGATAATTTTTGAAACAGAAAGTTTAATTTTAGGGTATGATGAAGCACTGACAAAGCCACTTAATTTCCATTTAGAAAGAGGAAAGAAGATAGCTTTAAAAGGAATGAATGGTATTGGAAAATCTACTTTATTAAAGACTTTACTTGGGATAATAAAACCATTTGAAGGAAGTGTTAAGTTAGGTGACTATTTAGAAGTTGGATATTTTGAACAAGAGAGTTCAAAAGAAAATAGTAATACACCTATGGATGAAATTTGGAGTGAATTCCCAGGACTTACAAACTTTGAAGTTAGACAAGCTCTTGCAAAATGTGGACTTACAAATGAGCATATAACTAGTCAAATGAGAGTGCTAAGTGGTGGAGAAGCTGCAAAAGTTAGACTTTGTAAAGTAATGCTAAAAAATATAAATTTCTTAGTACTAGATGAGCCTACAAATCACTTAGATGTTGAAGCAAAAGATGAATTGAAGAAAGCCATAAAAGAATTTAAGGGAACAGTTCTTTTGGTATGTCATGAACCAGAATTCTATTCAGACATTGTTGATGATGTATGGAATATAGAAGATTTTACAACTAAAATAGTGTAGTGCTTTAATTTATTACTGGGGGGATTTCATGAAAAAATTTCTAAATATACTTTTTTCAGTATGCATAAGTGTAGTTATAATAGTAGGAATTATTAATTTTACTGTTGGGTTTAAACAACTATATTATTTTGATATTGATTATCTAAATATATCAGAACTATCTGGTTTATCTAAAGATGATATAAAGTTAAACTACGATTATCTGATTGATTATAATCTAAATAATAATGTGGCTGAGTTTAAATTGCCCACATTAAAATCTTCTCCACAGGGAAAGATACATTTTGAAGAAGTGAGAAATATATTTCAAAATATCAATAAACTAGCTAAAGTACTAATGATAGTATCTTTATTAGGAATTATATTGAATGCAAAAAATAAAAATATAAAAATTTTAAAAACTACATCGATAACGCTTATAATTATGCCATTATTGTTGGCAGTTCCAGTTTTATTGAACTTTGAAAAATCATTTGTTATTTTCCATAAGTTATTATTTAGAAATGATTATTGGATATTTAGTCCAGATTTAGACCCAGTTATAAATATGTTGCCAGAAGAATTCTTTTTTCATGCTGGTGTGATGATTTTAATGCTGATTTTATTAGTAAGTGTATTACTTTTTGTAATGTATAAGTTATGTAAGTCAACTAAATTAAAAATAAGATAGATTAAAGTTATACAATAAAAATAGCTATGTAACAATATTTAGGCTAAGAGTAGTTAATAAATATTTGTGCATAGCTATTTATAATGAGAAATTATTTTTTACTAGTAATTTTAACTAAATCTTGAAATTTCCCCATAATATAATTATAATTATCTTTTTTATGAGGGAGCATGCAACTACTGCAATCTTTAATACCTTTATCTGTATAATTGAAGTTTCCACCACAGTTTTCTCCTAAAGCATACAAAGGACAATAGCAAAATAAACAATTAAATTCTTCTGGTTTATTAGTTTTATGACAAGGGAAAAATTCACAATCTTTGTGATTAAAAAACTTATAATTTTCGCCCATATTTTCCTCCTAAATTAAATAAAATTTAAATCTTTTATAACTATATAAGATTTTGGTGATAATATAATTATACTAAATATTTTTATTAATAGTTGATAATATAGTACTATTAATCATAGTATTAATGGTATAATTAGTCAACAGAAAAATAATGTAAATATATTTTGAAATTATAATATGTTTTATAACAAAAATGAGGTGATTAAGTGAAAGAAATTCAAGAGAGAGCACTTCTTGTAGGTCTTAATTTGACGACAATAGTGAAAAAAAGTGATGATATAGACACGAGTGAATCCATGGAAGAATTAAAGGAATTAACAAAAGCTGCTGGTGCAGAAGTTGTAGGTAGCTTAATTCAAAATAAGCACTCCATAGATGCAGCTTATTATATAGGAAAAGGTAAGGTAGAAGAAATAAGGGCATACAGTGACTCATTAGATGCTACGTTAGTAATTTTCAATGACGAATTATCTGGTGCTCAAATCAGAAATATAGAGAATGTTGTTGGAAGAAAAGTAATAGATAGAACTACCTTGATTCTAGATATATTTGCTCAAAGGGCACTTAGTAAAGAAGGTAAATTGCAGGTTGAATTAGCTCAATTAAAATACAGATTACCACGACTTTATGGAATGGGTGGTGAAATGAGTAGAACAGGTGCAGGGATTGGAACGAGAGGTCCTGGAGAACAAAAACTAGAAATAGATAAAAGACATATACTTAATAAAGCAGCAGATATAAGACGTGAACTTAGAGAAGTAAAAAAGAACAGAGAAACACAAAGAGTTAAGCGTTTAAAATCAAATATACCAATTGTAGCACTTGTTGGGTATACAAATGCAGGAAAATCCACTCTACTAAACGAATTAATAAAGACACACAAGGATTATGAACAAGAAAAAGAAGTTTTTGTAAAAGATATGCTTTTTGCAACTTTAGATGTAACTTTAAGAAAGGCACTTTTGCCAAATAAAAAGGAATTTTTAGTAGTAGATACTGTTGGATTTGTGAGTAAACTTCCCCATGATTTAGTAGAAGCATTTAAAGCAACACTGGAAGAAGTACAGTATGCAGATTTAATTCTGCATGTAATTGATGCAACAAATACTAGTTATGAACTGCAAAAAAGCACAACTGAAGGTGTGTTAAAAGAACTTGGTGCAAATGATAAAAAACATATACTTGTATATAATAAGGTCGATAAGCTGGAATTGGATATATATCCTAAAAGTCAAGAAGATATTGTGTATATTTCTGCTAAACAAGGCATAAATATGGATAAGCTATTAAATCTGATAGAGAGTGCCTTAATGGAAAATACTTATTCAGTAAGCTTAATGTTACCTTATGAGAGAGGTGATATATTTAGTAGAATAAAAGATAAATATAATGTAGAGAATTTTGAGTATGGGGAAAATGGTATAGCATTAGATGTAAACTTAGATGAAGAAGATTTTAATATCTATAGAGAGTACATATTAGAAAAATAGGTTGAATATGGACATTAATTGGGAAAATATAGATAATCTCGAAGATTATTTTATAACCTATCTTCTTTATAAAGAATCTAAAACAGTATCTCAAATTAGTAAGATTAGAAATATTTCAAATACTGAAGCAAGCGAACAGCTTATACAAGCAAAATTGAAAATAAAAGAAATGCAAAAAGAGGATTTTGAGGCATCTAAGGATATTTTGGATAAATTTTTAGAGTTAGATAAAATTAAGAGACTTGATTTTATGGATAGCTTAGATGACGAAAAAATGGTATACTTTAAGAGAAAGGTTTTCAAAAGAATCCTTGTGGAAAAAAATGCTGAAGATTTAATTGTTTTAATCTGGGCGACAGGTGAGCTAAAGGATGATAGATTCTTAAAACTACTTCATCAGCTCACAAACCACAGACACTCAGATATTAGAAGGATAACTTATTCAGCAATCAGAAAGATTGAATCACCAATTAGTAGAGAAGTATTACAAAAGGGTCTCTACGATAAAAATGCACAAACTAGGCAGTATTGTGCAAAAGCTCTTTCAAAATTAGGAGATGAAAACAGTTTAAAGATTTTACAGCAGTTGAAAGACAAGAATAAGAATTTTGAAAAAGAGTATGTGCTTAGAGCTTATGACGAAGCCATTAAAGCATTGGAAGATGCGAAAAATTTGAAAAAGTAATTTTTTATTAAAGCAATTTGTTTACTTAATGATGTATTTCTAGAGTTTAACAAGGTAATAAATAAATTAATGGGAGGGGTTTCAAATGATAGTAAGACGTTGTGCAGGTGGAGTAGTTTTTTATGCTAATAAAGTACTTATTGTAAAAAATGATAGAGGTGAATGGACACTTCCAAAAGGAAAGATACTTGGAGGAGGACTTCCATATGAGAGTGCTGTTCAAAGAGTTAAAGTAGAAACTGGCATAGATGCTAAAATGATAGATGTAGCTGGCGATACTATGTATGAATTTTTCTCAAGAAGTAGACAACAAGAGGTTTGTAATGCAATAATGTGGTATGTTATGGAAGCTTGTAACACTGATTGTGTACTTGCTCCTGAATTCCAAGAAGGTGGATTTTATAAAGTAAAGGATGCTTTAGAAATGTTGTCACATCACAAAGAACAAGCTTTAGTAGAAGTATCTTATAAAAAGTTTAAAGAATTAAAGAAATTAGTTTCAGAGGGCGATGATGTTCCAGCAAATTAATAGTGAATTTAGAGAATTCTGAGGAAGGGTTAGCCCCTTCCTTTTTTAATTGAGAATATTTTAAATATGAATTATATGGTTTGTTTAGATTGTGATTTAAAAATCTAAATTTTTAGTGCCTTATATCTAAAATTAGTAACTTATATTTGAAATAAAAATTAAAAATTGTACAATTTTATTATATAATTGTTTTATAATGTTGATTAAAGAAATGATAAAAATCTATTTATTTTTTGTAGAGTAATTTTATATATAAATACATATTTGATGTATATCTTAGAAAATGATTAAAATAGGAGGAATTATAATGAGCAATTACAGGACATTACATGAATTTGGAACTGACGAAATAATAATTGAAAAGTCTGTTTTTATTGGATATGCTAAGCCTATAAAGAGCGAGGAGGAAGCATTAGAATTTATAAATGAAATAAAGAAAAAGCATAAAGACGCAACTCATAATGTATGGGCTTATACAGTTGGTCAAAATATGAATATACAAAGATACAGTGATGATGGAGAGCCACAAGGAACAGCAGGTATACCTACACTAGAGGTTATAAAAAAAGAAGATTTAAGAGATGTAGCAGTTGTTGTTACTAGGTATTTTGGAGGCACAAAATTAGGTGCAGGTGGTCTAGTTAGAGCTTATACAAAAGGCGCTAAGTTGGGATTGGAAGCAGGGAAGATAATTTATAAGGTAATGTATCAAGAAGTTAAGATTAAAATAGATTACACTCAACTTGGAAAAGTACAAAATGAATTAATGAATTTGGGGTATTTTATAAAAGATACCATATATGAAGATAATGTTGAGATAATAGTATATTCAAAGTTAGAAGATGTGGAAAACTTATCAGAAAAGATGATTGATATAACAAATGGAACGGGAAAAATAGTTTTAGGAGAAGAATTTTATTTGTCTGAACAAAATGGAGCAATCTTATTGTAATCTAAAAATACTAAAAGAGTGAATTATATTAAATAGTCAATTTTTATTTTAAAATGAAATCTTAAAATGAAAAGCCATTAAATTGTTTTAATCTAAATCAATTTAATGGCTTTTTATTAGATTTTGCACAGAATCCTTTTTTTACTTCAAATAATCCAACTAAAAGCAGAAATATCCCAAATATTCTTTTTAATATATCTGAAGATAGATAATTAGCCAATAATGAACCAAATATAGCACCTAAGACCCCAAATACAGCTATGGGTATAACTAATTTAAAAACTACATTTTTATTTTTTATATGTATAGCCAATGCTATAAGTGTCATAGGAATAGATGAAAGTAAATTTACACTTTGAGCTATTTTAGTGTCTATACCAGCAAGTAAAACGAGTGCAGGTATAAGGATAGTTCCTCCACCCATTCCCATTCCTCCAATAATCCCTGCAAAAAATCCAATTAAAGCAAATAACATTAGAACACCATCCTTAATGCTGCAATTATCATGATTATTCCAAAAGAAATTCTAAGAAACTTTCCAGTAACCTTATTTAGTAGTTTTGCTCCTATGATACCACCAAGAATGCTTCCAACTGCAACTTTTATTGTCAAATTAACGTCGTAAGTACCTTTAGATACATATAAAACAGAACTTGCTGTCGTTAAGAAAATTATTATAGAAAGAGCAGTTGCATGAGATTTATGTTCTTCTACCTTAACGATGTCATTTAATATTGGAACCAAAAGAGTACCTCCTCCAGAACCAAAAACTCCATTTATAAATCCTGTAAAAACTCCAATTATCGTATTTTTTAAATTAAAATCAAAATATTTTTTCTTTAAATCATCAGTTTTTTTCATAAAAATCACCTTCTGAAATAGTTTTACCAAAACAGGCAAATTATATTTATATAAAATAAGATTAAATATAATCTTTCATGTTTACTTAATTTTGCATAAAAAAAAACATATTAAAACAACATATTAATATATGGTATAATATATTAAAACAAAGTAGCAAATTTGAGAGGAGATAACAATGTCAAATATAAAAATACAAATAGACAAAACTGTAGAATGGCTTATAAATAAGGTTAATGAGGCAAATGCAAAAGGATTAATTGTCGGTGTATCTGGGGGAATTGATTCAGCAGTAGTTGCTAATTTAATTAAAAAGGCATTTCCAGAAAACTCTATGGGAGTTATAATGAGCATAAAAAGTAATCCTCAAGATAGAGAAGATGCACTTAAGGTTATAGAAGGTTGTGATATAGAATATCTTGATTTAGACCTTATAGAGCCACAAAGTGCTATATTAGACATGGTAGTAGGAAATTTAAAAGAGAAACATTTATATAGAGAAGAATATTTAAAGATGACAGATGCAAATTTAAGAGCCAGAGTAAGAATGAGTACTATTTATACAATTGCTAACAATCTAGGATATCTAGTTGTTGGTACAGATAATGCTGCAGAAATACATACAGGATACTTTACTAAATTTGGTGATGGTGGAGTTGATATTTTACCAATTGCGAACTTAACTAAAGGAGAAGTGTATGACTGGGCAAAAGAACTTGGTGTTCATGAAGATTTAATAAATAAAGCTCCTTCTGCAGGTCTTTGGGAAGGTCAAACAGATGAAAATGAAATGGGAACTACTTACAATATGATAGATGCTGTATTACAAGGGAAATTAGATGAAGTTCCTCAAAGAGACCAAGAGATAATTGAAAGACTTCATAGAATAAGTGAACATAAGAGAAAAACGCCTGCACAACCTCCTAAGTTCTAATTTACTATTTTAAAGATTTGTGATAAAATTTACAAGTGATAAAAATTAGAATAACTAATTGTACGTATTAAGGAGTGGAAATATGGGACGTATAGGTAATATAATTAATAGAAAAGGTAAACAAGATGCTCAAAGAGCAAAAATATTTACTAAACATGCTAGAGCAATAGCAGTTGCTGCTAAAGAAAGTGGAGCAGACCCAGAGTATAATGCAGCTTTAAAGACAGCTATAGAAAAAGCTAAGGCAGATAATATGCCAAATGATAATATAGATAGAGCTATCGCTAAAGGTGCTGGAGCAGGTGCTGGTGATGACTATGAAACTATAGTTTATGAAGGTTATGGTCCTGGTGGAGTTGCAGTTATAGTAGAAACTTTAACTGACAACAAAAACAGAACTGCTGGTAATGTAAGATATTACTTCGACAAAAATGGAGGAAACTTAGGAACTAGTGGATGTGTGTCTTTTATGTTTGATAAAAAGGGACAGATATTAGTTGGTTCAGGAGATGGAATTTCAGAAGAAGAATTGATGGATATTGCATTAGAAGCAGGAGCTGAAGATTTTATAACAGAAGAAGATGGTTATGAAATAATAACTACACCAGAAGATTTTTCTAGTGTTCGTGATGAGTTGAAAGCTAAAGGGTATGAGTTTATATCTGCTGATGTAAAGATGATACCTCAAACTACAACTGTATTAACTGAAGAAGCTCATTTAAAAATGATGAATAAATTAGTTGATATGCTTGAAGAAGATGATGATGTTCAAGATATATATCATAACTGGGAAATAGAAGAGTAAATATTCTAATACCTTAGAAATGTATACACCTCTAAACCACGTTTGCATAATAATATGTAAATATGGTTTAGAGGTGTTTTTATATTTATAAAAACTGTTTTATAAATACTAAAAATATATCTTGCAAAACGAATAATATTATAATAGGTCTTGAACAGGACTTGATTGTCTATAGATGATTGATGGGTATATTACTTGACGTTGAATACCACTTATTCTGCCAGTAACAATATCAATAATCATTCGAAGGCTACGTTCTGCTGTTTCCTCCATTTTTAAGTCTATAACTGTTAATGGTGGTGTACTTCTTGCCATTAGTCTTGAAGGTCCATTGCTTGCTGCAAATATCTGAACATCATTTCCAATTGCAATTCCTGACTCATTAAATGCGTTCATCATACCAAGAGCGACTACATCATGGTTACAAAAGATTACTTTTTTTATTGAGTTTCTTGCAATCATTTTTTGAGCGATATCATATCCACTATCTATTTTATTAGAACAATAATATATGGAATCTGGTAAATATATTCCATGTTCCTCACATGTATTTAAAAAGGATTTACCTCGTAAAGTCATACATGTAAATGAAGATGGATTAAATACAACAGCTATGTCATTTTTACCATTTTTAATAGCATGTAGGGCTGCTATGCGACCAGTCTCTTCATTATCAATAGATACACTTGAAAAGCCTTCTATTTCACGATTTACAACAACTACAGGGATTTTGGGTTTATTTTTCAATAGGTATTCTATATCATCCGCATTGATACCTGTTAAAACAACACCATCATAATAATTATTTGAAAAAAGATATTCGTCATCACATAAATGACCAACAGTATAAGGTCGTATTATAATGTTTACATCTAAATGTTCTAAAGAAATGACATGGTTTATTGCTTGAAATATATTCGTTGAGGCCAATTCAAAACCAGCATCTTGCCAATAAAACGCTATTTGAATATGATTATGAGCTCTAGGAGTAGAGCGTTTATATCCGAGCTTATCTGCTGAATTTAAAACTATATCTTGTGTATGTAGTGGAATTCTTCGTTCATTTCCTTTACCACTTAAAACATAGGAGACTGTTGCTGAAGAAAGACCACAATCTTTTGCAATATCTTTGATTGTTGCCATAATAAAAATCCTCCTTGAATAGTTGCTTAAACTTGCTTACATTTATTATCTTAGCATACATCTAATCAAAGAACAATATTCTACAATATACAAATCCTAATAAGTGAAAATAAATAAATATTAAAATGTATTTATTGTGTTGACAAAACTGAACATATAAGATTATAATGTGCTTAAACAAGCTTATAATAAGTGAAAATTAAGCAATATTAAGCAGTAACATAACAATGCTAGCTTGTTATGTTACTGTAAATAAAGGGGGCAAAGAGATGAGTAAAATAAATATACTTGAAGTTGGTCCAAGAGATGGATTTCAAAATCTGAAAGAATTCCTAGATACAGATAAAAAACTAAAAATTATTGATGGTCTTGTTAACGCTGGTATTAAAGAATTAGAAATTAGTTCATTTGTAAGTCCAAAAGCCATTCCTCAGATGAAGGATGCAAAAGAAATAGCAACCTACTGTGTAAAAAATTATCCTGATGTAAAGCTTTATGCATTAGTTCCAAATTTATATGGAGCTAAGCTTGCATGGGATAATGGAATAAAAGATATATCTTATGTTATCTCCTTGAGTGAAACGCATAATAAGAAAAATATAAATCGAACTCATGAAGAATCTATTGCTGAACTCAAAAAAATAATAGATTCCTATCCTGAAATGAATATATGTGTTGGAATAGCTACAGTGTTTGGATGCCCTTTTGAAGGAATACCAAAGATAGAGGATGTGGTAGCATTTAGCAAATGCCTTTGGGAAAACGGTGTCAGAGAGATGAACTTAGCCGATACTATAGGTATCGCTGACCCTAAACAAGTTAGAGAGACTATTTGCGCATTAGTTGATGCATTACCAGAATGTAGATTGCAGGTACATATACATGATACTAGAAATATGGGGATGGTTAATACTCTTGCTGCTATTGAGTCTGGTATTACTACTGTTCAATCTACACTTGGTGGTTTAGGAGGTTGCCCTTTTGCACCTGGTGCATCTGGTAATACTGCAACTGAAGATTTGGTGTATATGCTTGAACGTATGGGATATGACACAGGAGTAGATTTTAACAAACTTCTCGAATTATCTAAGTATCAAAAGAGTTTTGTAGAGGGAGTATATAGTGGTCATCATGTAAATATAAAATCTGGAATTTCTAGTTGTCAATTATCTTAATTAATAAAATGGGTATTAAAAAAATAACTGATTTGGGGAGGATAATATGGATATTATAGCTTTAATTTTGTTTTTAGGTGTTATTGTACTAGCCTTTGTACGTAAGAATAATGCGGGTATTTTAGCTTTAGCTGTTGGTGTAATAGCGGTTAGAATATTTGGTATGGATGAAAAAGAGCTTTATGGAGCAATAAGTAACTCAATGTTTACAACACTTGTTGGAATAACACTACTTTTTGCAATAGTAAATTCAACTGGAGCATTAAAATTAGTTGCAGAAAAAATAGTTGCTATTTCTGGTAAGCGAGTTTGGCTTATTCCAATAGCAGTTTTTATTGCAGGATTTATTGTTGCAGGTGTAGGTCCAGGTGCAATTCCAGCACTTGCGATAATTCCAGCAATGGCTGTTCCAGTAGCAATAACTGTTGGTTATAATCCTGTAATGCTTGCACTTATAGGCGAATGTGGATTAATGGCAGGTCGTATGACACCTATTACTCCTGAAGGTCAAATCATAACAACTGTTGCAGGGAATGTCGGAATTGAAAATGTCATGCCTACTATTTTAGCATGTCAGACCTTATCAACGATTGTATTTTCAATAGTATTGTTCATAATTTTTAAAGGATATAAACTTAAAAAACCTATAAATATTATAGATAGTAAGAGTATAGAAAAGTTTAATGTAAAGCAAATAATTTCTCTTATAAGTATAGTAGTCATGATTGCTTTTATTATATTTTTCGATATGAATGTTGGGCTTGCTGCTTTTTCAGTTTCAGCTGTACTTCTTCTTTTCAATATCGCTGAAGATGGAGAATGTATTAAGGCAATTCCATGGAGTACAATAGTAATGGTCCTTGGAGTGGGAGCAATGATGACAATTGTAGATGCAGCAGGAGGTATTGACTTGATGAGTAATGCATTATCATCACTAATGAATAGTAAAACAGCTACTCCAATTATGAGTATTTCAGCAGGACTTATGTCTATGGTAAGTTCAGCATTAGCAGTAGTGTATCCAACTATGATGCCTATGTGTGTTGATATAGCTAAATCAGTTGGAGGAGTAGACCCAATAGCACTTATTGCAGCAGTCGGTGTAGGAGGTTCTCTTGCTGGAGTAAGTCCACTTTCTACTGGTGGTGCATTGATTCTAGCAGCAATGGGGTCAAGTAAGAAAGATTTCAATAAAGAAGAACAAAATAAGGTATTTGTTCAACTTTTCATTATGAGTGCAGTTGGATTACTGGTTATTGCAGTAGTATCAGTTTTATTCTTTAATGTAATAGCACATATAATGCATTAATTTCAATAATTGAGGAATTTGTTATTAAACTTAACTTTTAATATTGAGTAATATAATATAAATTGGAGGTATAGATATGAAAAAAGGAGCATTAAGCAATATAAAAGTACTTGATCTTACTAGAGTCCTTGCAGGACCATATTGTACAATGATGTTGGCTGATTTTGGGGCACAGGTCATAAAAATAGAAGTACCAAAAAAAGGTGATGATACAAGAAAATTTGGGCCTTTTGTAAATGGAGAAAGTTTGTATTATGCAAATATAAATAGAAATAAGAAAGGTGTGACTTTAAATCTTAAATCAGAAGAAGGTAAAAATATATTTTTAGAAATGGTAAAAGAGGCTGATGTCGTGGTGGAAAATTATAGACCAGGTGTAATGGAAAAGTTAGGACTTGGCTATGATGAATTGTCTAAAGTTAATAATCAAATAATTTATGGAGCTGTGTCAGGTTTTGGATGTTATGGTCCATATTCAGAGCGTCCAGGATATGATATTATTGCACAAGCAATGGGTGGACTTATGAGTATAACAGGAAATGAAGGAGGAGAACCAACAAGAGTAGGAAATGCTATGGGAGATGTCTTGGGAGGTATGAATTTAACTATTGGTATACTTATGGCACTTAATGCTAGAAAGATATTTGGAAAAGGACAAAGAGTAGATGTTTCCCTCGTTGATTCAGTTGTATCATCTCTTGAGACTGGTATACAAAGATATTTTGATTCAGGTCAACCTGAACTTATGGGAAATAGATATGCTTCTGCTTATCCTTATGATTCTTTTAAGGCAAGTGATGGTAACTTTGTAATAGGCTGTGGTAATGACAAATTGTTTGAAAAATTGTGTAAAAAAGTACTTTTTAGAGAGGAGCTTTTAACAGATGAAAGATTTAAAACAAATCTTAATCGTTGTGAACATCATAAGGCTCTTAAACCAGAAATAGAAAAATGGTCTGTTAAATATACAATAAAAGAAGCTGTTGATTTAATCTCAGAGGCTGGAGTTCCTGCTGCACCTATTTATAATCTTGGCAATGTCACAACAGATGAACACATTGCAAAAGCAAGGGAAATGATTGTAGACATGAAACATCCTATTATAGGAGATATGAGAGTCAATGGAAATCCAGTTAAGTTGATGACAACAAAATCTCAAATTAATATACCAGCACCATCTTTAGGAGAAAATAATGAAGAGGTTTATAGTACTTGGCTTGGTTTGGATAGTGAAAAAATAAAAGATTTAAAGGAGAGTGGAGTTATTTAATTTTAGAGAAAAGTATAGAGATAATATTAATGAAATTATAAAACAATTCAATGTATCTATTGTTAAGGTATTTATGAATATACATAAAGATTTTAGAATAATATCAAGAAATGATTAAATCAACATTGTAAGTTAAATCTAAAATTAGCAGTAGTATTTAATATAGAAAAAGCTATTTAGACATTAAGTCTTTGTAGCTTTTTCTATTTTTGTTAAGAAATCTATATTATAGGGATAAATATATAGTAAAATATCAAAAATGAGACTATATTATCAAAAGTGAGACTAGATTTTTCGGGTATTTTCTCGAAAATGAGACAAAAATATTGTTTTATGGATTTTACTGAAGAAAAATTCTTTAATGAATTATAATTTTAGCAGGTTTAAAGTTAAAAACTATTAAAAATTTAGTGAAATTTATGTATATTTTGTTTATTTCATTAAAAAAAACAATTTTTTAACGAAAATAATGAAATTTAATATAAGTTGGCTTAGAACTTGCTAATATATATTAACAAGAAATGTAGAAAAAATAACAATATATAATGGGGGGAATACGATGGGATTTGAAATGGAAAGCTTGAAAAATCTTAAGGTGGAACTTAAGGATAAAGTCTGTATTATTACTATAAATAGACCTAAGGCTTTAAATGCTCTTAATAATGATACTCTTAGAGAATTATCTCAAGTTATTGATGTAGTATCAGAAAAAGAGGAAATATTAGGAGTTATTATTACTGGAGAGGGGAAAGTTTTTGTAGCTGGAGCTGATATACGTCAGATGCAAAACTATAAAAGTGAAGAAGGCAGAAAGTATGCAGGTTATGCCCAAGGAGTTTTTGATAAAATTGAAGCTCTTGAGAAAATAGTAATAGCAGCAGTTAATGGATATGCATTAGGTGGTGGATGTGAACTTGCTATGAGTTGTGACATTAGAATTGCATCAGAAAAGGCTGTATTTGGACAACCAGAAGTTAATTTAGGAGTTATTCCATGTTTTGGAGGAACTCAAAGATTATCAAGGCTTGTTGGAACTGGGATAGCCAAGGAATTAATTTTTACAGGAAGGCAAGTAAATGCAGAAGAGGCCAAATCAATTGGTCTTGTTAATAAAGTAGTTCCAAGGGATGTACTTTTAGAAGAGGCAATGAAGATGATGAACCAAATCGTTGAAAAAGCACCAATAGCAATAAGATATGCAAAAGTTGTTATTAATAAGGGGATAGATATGGATTTAAAAAATGCTCTTGAACTAGAGAAGGATATCGCAGGTTTAACTTTTGCTACAAGAGATAAACAAGAGGGAATGGATGCTTTTATAGAGAAGAGAAAACCGGTTTTTGAAAATAAGTAGCTATTATAACTAAATTGAAACAAATGTAGAACATATTCAAAATCTAAATTTCGTGAAAAAATACATATAGTTTAATTTTAAAAGGAGTTAATTTATGAATGCGGGAGTAATTATAAGTTTAATAGGGATTATTATAGCCCTATCCCTTCTAGTTGTAATGGTTATGAAGGGAGTAAATATTTTTATAATAGCAATTGTATGTTCACTACTAGTTGCTATAACAGGAAATTTAAATGTATATAATGCACTTAAGGTGGATTATATGACAGGATTTGTTGGATTTCTTCAGGCAAACTTCTTTATTTTCCTAACAGGTACTTTAATGGGAAAAGTAATGGAGATTACTGGAGGAGCAAAATCTATTGCTAAGATGATTGTAAGATGGATTGGAAAAGATAAAGCATTACTTTCTATTCCAATAGCTTGTGGAATATTAGCTTATGGAGGAGTAAGCGTTTTCGTTGTAAGTTTCGCAGTGTTTCCGATAGCTTTAGAAATCTTTAAAGAAGCTGATTTGCCACGACGATTTATACCAGCAGCCTTGACTTTTGGATGCTCAACTTTTGCGATGGTTGCACCAGGAGCGCCTCAGATTCATAATATTGTTCCAGCTTCAACATTAGGAACAGATATTATGGCTGGTGCAGTAAATGGATTTGTATCATGTGCAGTAATGTTTGTTGTTGGAAGCATCATTTTATATAGAATGGTCTCAAAAGAAAAGGCAAATGGTGGGCATTTTATAGCACATGAATCAGATATATTTGATGAAGTAGCAGCAACTAATTCTAAGAGAGGAAATGGTCCTAATGGTTTAATTGCGTTAATCCCATTAATAGTATCTATATTAATAATTAATGTTAAAATTAATGGACAAGCAATAGTACCAATTGAGGTAGGAGTATTTATTGGAGCTTTATTAGTGTATTTATTGTTAAATAAATATCAAGATAATTCCAAAATAGTTGGACATGTTGGTGATGCATGTAAAACTACAGTAGTAGCAATATGTAATACTTGTGCTGTAGTTGCATTTGGTTCAGTTGTAAAATCAGCAGTTGGTTTTGACTTTATAGTTAATGCTATGACTAATATCCCTGGACCTCCTATTGCAGGAGCTGCAGTTGGAACTACAGTTATTGCAGGTATATGTGGTTCAGCTTCAGGTGGACTTGGAATTGCAGCTCCACTTCTTGGACCAGTATTTTTAGCTAAGGGAGTCTCTGCGGCGGCATTAACTAGAACTATGGCAATTTCATCAGCAGCATTAGATTCACTTCCTCATAACGGATATATCGTTACTGTAACAAATGGTCTATGTAAAGAGTCACATAAGGATGCTTATATGCCAATATTCTGGGTAACTGTTTTAACTCCAATTATTGGAACTGTAGTAGCAGTTCTTATGTTTACGATGTTCCCAGGATTACCATAACAGAAAAAATATAAATTATATTTTGATATTGTAAGATTAATTTTCAAAATATGCACAATAAATTTTATGCTTTAATACTATAAATACAATATTTAAAATACCAAATTGACAGTATAAGGAGGAATTAAAAGTGTTAAATAAACCATTAGAAGGTGTTAAGGTGATTGACTTAACATATTTTGTAGCAGGTCCAGGAACTTCTAAAATATTAGCTGACTGGGGTGCTGATGTTATTAAGGTAGAGCCAAGTTTTGGAGACCCAGGAAGAAAGACAGGGGCAACAATGACAATGCCAATAGATGATTATAATAATCCTTTTTACAGTACATATAATTCAAATAAAAGAGGCCTGTCTATAAATCTTAAGAGTGAAGCTGGAATTGAAATTATGGATAAGCTTTTAAGTGAAGCAAATGTGTTTGTATCAAGCTATAGAACAGGAGCATTAAAAAGGCTAGGCCTCGACTATGAATCATTAAGTAAAAAACATCCACATCTTATTTGGGGACAAATAAATGGTTTTGGAGATTTTGGACCTGCTAAGGATAATGCAGGATTTGATACAGTTGCCTTTTGGGCAAGGAGTGGAGCTATGATTGATATAGCAGAGAAGGATACAAGCCCAATAAACCCACCTATAGCTTTTGGAGATGCCACAACTTCTTGTAGTTTATCTGGAGGTATATGTGCAGCTTTATACCAACAATCTAAGACTGGAAAAGGTCAAAAGGTAATGGCATCTTTGTTTGGACAAGCAATATGGAATGCATCATCTTTATTGGCATCTACACAGTTTAGTGATGAGTATCCAAAAACTAGAAAGAATGCCATTTCTCCAGTAATAAATTCTTATCGTTGTAAGGATGGAAAGTGGATATTCTTAAGTATCCTAGAGCATGAAAGATATTTTGAGGAACTTTGTAGATTATTTGGAAGAGAAGATTTGATAAAAGAAGAAAAATTTGCATCTTCAATAGAAAGTAAGAAAAATGCTACAGAGCTTATTAATATTTTAGATGTTGAATTTGCAAAATTTACTCAAAATGAGATGGTTGAAAAACTTACTAATGCTGATATAGCCCATGAAAGAATTCAACATGTTAATGATGTAGTAACTGATGAACAGGCTATTGCTAATAACTATATATATGAACATACAAGTAAAAATGGAAATAAAACAATGCTTGCATCTACTCCAGTTAAGTTTGGAAATATTGAAGTTAATATGACTTGTGATGCTCCACTTATAGGAGAACATTCAGATGAGATATTGAGAGAACTTGGCTACAGTGATTCTGATATAGAAGTTCTAATTGAGTCTGGAATTGTAGCAATGAATAAAGGAACATATGAAGTATGTTAATAAATAGGAGGAAATTTTATGGATTTTAGATTAACAGAAGCACAATTAATGCTTCAAAGAGTAGCAAAAGAATTTGCAGAGAATGAAATAGCACCAATAGCTGCAGAAACAGATAAAACTGGCATTTTCCCAAGAGAACTTTTTAGCAAAATGGCTAAAATAGGATTTAATGGTATTGGTACACCTGTGGAATATGGTGGTTCTGGTGGAGCAGATATAGAAAAGGTAATTGTAGTCAATGAGGTTGCCAAAAAATGTGCATCATCTGCAGCAATATTATCAATACATACAATATATGCTCAAGCTATTTTGAAATTTGGTACGGAAGAACAAAAGAAGAAATACCTTCCAATGATGGCTGAAGGCGGGTGTGTAGGAGCTTTTGCTTTAACTGAGCCTAATGCTGGTTCAGATGCCGCAAGAGCTGCGACAACTGCAATTATTGATGAAACAACAGATGAATATGTTTTAAATGGGACTAAATGCTTTATTTCTGGTGGAGGTCAAGCAGAATCATTAATAATATTTGCATTGACAGAACCATCAAAGGGAATAAAGGGAATGTCTGCTATCATAGTTGACAAATGTACTCCAGGTTTTTCAATAGGAAAAATTGAAGAAAAAATGGGCATTCATGGTTCAGAAACTGCAGAGTTAATATTTGATAACTGTAGAGTTCCAAAGTGTAACCTATTAGGAAAAGAAGGAAAAGGCTTTAATATAGCTATGACTTGTCTAGATGGGGCAAGAATTGGAGTTGGAGCTCAAGCTATAGGAATTGCTGAAGGTGCTTTAGAAGAAAGTATCAAATATTCTAAAGAAAGAGTTCAATTTGGTAAGCCAATTTCAGCTTTACAAGGTATTCAATGGTATATAGCAGATATGGCTACTATGGTGGAATCAGCAAAGTTGTTAGTATATTATGCTGCAGACTTGAAGGCTAGAGGAGAAAAACACACTAAAGAAGCTGCCATGGCAAAATACAATGCATCACGTACTGCAAGAGAAGTTACAAACCTAGCTCTTCAAATCCATGGAGGATATGGATATATGAAAGATTATCCATTAGAAAGAATGTACAGAGATGCTAAGATAACAGAAATTTATGAAGGTACTTCAGAAATACACAAGGTTGTTATTTCAAGAGCAGTACTAGGATAGGAGGAAGAGTATGAATATAATTGTTTGTTTAAAGCAAGTTCCAGACACTAATGAAGTTAAAATAAATAAAGAGACAGGTACCCTAATAAGAGATGGTGTACCAAGTATAATCAATCCAGATGACAGAAATGCTTTGGAAGAAGCTTTAAAAATAAAAGATGAACTGGGAGCAGTTATTAAAGTTATAAGTATGGGACCTCCTCAAGCTAAAAGTGCTTTAAAAGAAGCTTTGGCAATGGGGGCTGATGAGGCATATTTAATTTCAGATAGAGCTTTTGGTGGTTCAGATACTTGGGCTACATCTACAATTATTGCTGCGGCTATAGAGAAGGTTGGAAATTATGATGTGATATTCTGTGGAAGACAAGCTATAGATGGAGATACAGCTCAGGTTGGACCAGAGGTTGCAGAATTCTTGGAGGTACCACAGGTTACATACGCAAAAGAAGTAAAGGTTAAAGATGATAAACTACTAGTAACTCGTTATACAGAGACAGGAGATTATTTAATAGAAGCAGAGATTCCAGTTTTATTAACTGCTATAAAAGAGTTAAATAATCCAAGATATCCAAGTGTTAAAGGAATCTTAGAAGCTTACAATAATGGAGATGAAAAAATTACTGTGTTAACACTTTCAGACTTAGATGTTGATACAACTCAAATTGGATTAAAGGGTTCACCTACAAATGTTTACAAGTCGTTTGTACCAGTTAAAGACAAACATAATGAAATAATCGAAGGTATAAATAAGAAAGAAAAAGCTGAAAAGTTAATAGAAATATTATTCGATTTGAAACTAGTATAGGGGTGTTAATATGATGAGAGCAAAAGTTAATCAAAGTATAAATTTAAATGATTATAATGGAGTTTGGGTAATAGGAGAGCAAAGGGAAGGTAAAATTAATCCTGTTACTATAGAACTTATTGGTGAGGGAAGAAAACTTGCTGACCAATTAGGAAAAGAGCTTGCAGTTGTAATAGCTGGATATGAAGTAGAGAAAGAAGTAAAGGAATTACTTCACTATAGTGTTGATAAAGCATATTATATCAACGACCCTCTTCTTAAAGATTTTACAACTGATGGATATGCAATTTCAATTGCAGGTTTAATTGAAGCAAAAAAGCCAGAGGTTGTATTAGTTGGAGCTACTTCTATAGGAAGAGATATTGCACCTAGAATTGCAGGTAAAGTTGGAACAGGTCTAACTGCTGACTGTACAAAACTTGAAATAGATTCAACAGATAATAAGTTATTACAAACAAGACCAGCATTTGGTGGAAATCTAATGGCTACTATTGTTTGTCCTAAAAATAGACCACAGATGTCAACTGTTCGCCCAGGAGTTATGGCAAAAGCTATAAGAACTGAATCAGAAACTGGAGTTTTAGAGGTTGTTAATCCAGGACTTACTGAAAAAATGATTAGAACTAGATTATTAGAAATACTTCCACAAGGGAAGAAATCTATAAATCTAACTGATGCTAGAATAATAGTTTCAGGAGGAAGAGGATTAAAGAGGTCAGAAGGATTTGAACTAATAAAAGAATTGGCTGATAAATTAGGAGCAGAGATTGGAGCTTCAAGAGCAGCAGTAGATTCAGGGTGGATAGAGCATTCTCATCAAGTTGGGCAAACAGGAACTACTGTTAGACCTGAGTTGTATATTGCATGTGGTATATCTGGAGCAATACAACATTTAGCAGGGATGAGTGACTCTAAATATATAGTTGCCATAAATAAAGATTCAAAAGCACCTATTTTCAATATATGTAACTATGGAATTGTAGGGGATTTATATGAAATTATACCTGAAATAATAGAATCATTAAATAGGTAACTTTTGGAAAACATTGAATATATAGAATGGTAAGTCTTATAATATTGTATTGTAAGACTTATTATTTTGCTGAAGGTTATAGTGGAGGGATGAAACAATGAAAGAGCACTGGTATAAGGATATATTTGCAAGAGTATTATCCATGACTGATGATGGTTTTATTGTTGTAGATAAATATGGAGTAATCATAGATATTAATGATAAATATTGTGATTTCTTAGGGAAAGCAAAAGAAGATATAATAGGACACAATATACAAAGTATTATACCAAATACAAAAATGTTAGATGTTATGAGAGATAAATATTGTGAAGAAGGAGCTATACACCATTACTCAGGTGGAGAAACAAAAGAAAAAAGTGTAATAGTAAGCAGATCTTATGTAGAAAATGACAGTGGCGAAGTAGTTGCAGGGGTAGCTCAAGTTAAATTTAGATTACAATCATTTGATGTAGCTAAAAAGTTAATGTCGGAATATATGGAACTCCAATATTACAAAGAGCAGTTTAAGGATAAATGTAGTTTTGATAAACTCATAGGTGAAAATAGAGATTTCATAGAACTTAAGAAAACAGGTATGAAAGCTTCTAAAACGAACTTCTCAGTACTTTTAACGGGGGAAACAGGTACAGGTAAAGAAGTATTTGCTAGAGCAATTCATAATAATAGCAGTAGAGCAGACAAACCTATGGTTAGTATAAACTGTGCTGCAATACCAGAAGAATTATTGGAATCAGAGTTGTTTGGGTATGATGAAGGTGCTTTTACAGGAGCAAAAAAAGGAGGCAAAAAAGGTAAATTTTTAGTTGCAAATAATGGCACAATCTTCTTGGATGAAATAGGTGATATGCCTTTGACCATGCAAGCAAAACTTTTAAGAGTTCTTCAGGAAAACGAGATAGAACCAGTTGGAGGTCTTAAAACTATAAAAATAGATGTAAGAGTAATCTCTGCCACAAGAAAGAATTTAAGTAAGATGGTTGAAGAGGGATTATTTAGAGAAGATTTATACTATAGGTTAAATGTAATAAATATTCATATGATGGAATTAAAGGACAGACAAGATGATATTTTATTGTTAGCAAATTATATATTAAATAAATTAAATGTTGAATATAAGGAATTGAAGGTTTTAAGTGATAAGGTTAAAAATTGTTTTATTAACTATATTTGGCCAGGAAATATAAGAGAACTACAAAATGTAATAAAAAGTGCTTATGCTGTAAGTGATGATATGGTCATTATGATGTGTGACCTTCCATCTAAAATGGATAATATCAGTAGAGTAGCTCAATGTAATGTGGATAGTAACTGCTCAATTCATGAAATGGTGGAGAATTATGAGAAGAGCTTAATTATTGATGTGTTAACAAAGTATAATTGGAAATGTTCTAAGGCAGCAGAGGTTATGGGGATACATAAAAGTCTTTTATATAAGAAAATAAAAAAGTACGAAATTGAATTAAAGTAATTTTAATCTTTAAATATGATTCAATTATTTTAGGCATAGCAAAACCCTCCTAGTTTTAGACAGATTTACATATTTTAACTGTCTCCTAAGAGGGTTATAGTTCAAATTCAGAGTGACTTTTATCTAGTATTTACAAAAGCTATTTTGAATAGGTTGTTGTTTAATCATAATTTTCTACTTCTTTATCAAGTTCTTTTCCACAAGAATCACATCTATATATAGCATTATACCCGTAATCATATTCATCAACTATTTTCTTTTGTCTAAATACACCGCCACACTCACATAAGAAACCGCCTTTTATAAGTGTAACGATAAATTGTGATTTTATAAATTTTATATCATTACATTTGTCATTAGTATAAAATGTATAAATATAAGAGTTATCACATTCATCTCTTAATTCAAATTTTTCAATATATGTGCTGTTTTTTAATTCCTCAAATTCTTCTTTAGTCAAGTATGATTTTTGTTGCAATTCCTGTAAGCGTTTAATTTGGTCCATCATTTATATCCTCCCAATAATTTTAGTATTTTAAGCTTAGACAAGGATTCTAAGTTTTATTAAATTTATCTCAAGGAATTATTTAAATCATATTTAGTTTTATTAATGATAAGATATATAAATTAGATAAAATAAAACTAATTGTAAAAATAATATCCTATGAAAACCCAAATTACTAACCCCTTACTAACCCGAAAACTAAAAAAGAAAAAAGAAAAATATATCCAAACATAAGTGATATATAAATAAAAATATTCTATATAAATTTAACTTTAAATATTCTGACAATAATATATAAAAATATATTATAGTTAAAATATACCACATATTTTGGGTATTGTATACTGGAATTAAAGTAATTAATTTATTTTTTAACATACAAATGATTATGCAAAAAAAAACAAGACTCAAAAATTTTTATATTCTTTGATAGAATAAAAATGAGAGTAAATTTATTGAATTTTATAAAATTTATAAGGGGTGAATTTAGAATATGCAAGAAAATAAAAATGATATATTTGAATCAATAGATAATGATGATTTTGATAATAAGACAGAAGATGAATATTTAGAAATAGTAAGAAAAAATGGATTGAATTTAATATACATAAAAAATCAAACAGAAGATATATGTTTAGAAGCCGTCAGACAAAATTGTAATGCAATAAAATGTGTTCAAAATCAAACAGAAAAAATATGTATAGAGGCAGTTAAACAAGATTGGAGAATGCTAGAATTTGTGGAAGAGCCAACAGAAGAAATTTGTATGTTAGCCATTAATCAAGATGGAACCGCATTAAAATACATAGAAAACCAAACAGAAGAATTATGCTTAAGAGCTGTTGAAAAAAATGGTGCTGCATTGGAATATGTAAAAGAGCAAACAGAAGAAATCTGTATAGAAGCAGTAAGAAATAGCGAATTTGGGTTAGCTAGGGTAAAAAACCAAACAGAAAAAATATGCATGGAAGCAGTTAAGCATTGTAGTTATAATCTAAAATGGGTAGAAAATCAAACAGAGGAAATATGTATGGAAGCAGTGAGACAGAATGGACTTGATTTGAAATTTGTAAAAGAGCAAACAGAGACGATTTGCCTAAGAGCAGTAAGACAAAATGGAATGGCACTAGAATTTGTAAAGGAACAAACTATTGGTATATGTTTAAAGGCGGTAAGACAATATGGATTGGCATTAAAATTTGTAAAAGAGCAAACAGAAGAAATTTGTACAGAAGCTATAAAACAAGATAAAAGAGCACTTAGTTTTGTAAAAGAAAATAAAGAAAAATATAAAATTTTATGTGATAATAATGAGCCCTTTGCAAAACGCTATGTTAGAAATGTAATAGAAAAAGAAAACAGAGCATTGATTAAAAAGGGAGAAGAAAATGCAAAAATCAAAATTGCAGGAAAACTTTATGATAGGGGAATGTCATTCCAAGATATATCAGACATAGTTGAAATTGAAATAAGTAAGTTAAAAGTGAGTTTAGGTATCTTTTAAAGCAATAAATTTAGGTATTTTTTTAATTGAATAGTTAATAAAAAAATAATCGACTAGTTCTTTGTAGTATAGCAAAATTAGTGCTATAATTTGACATATAATAAATTATTTTTATTAAATAAGGGGGAATTAAAGTTGAAGATTACTATATTATATCAAACAAGAAGTGGAAACACAGAAAAGGTAGCTAAGCTGATAGAAGATGGAGCTAAAAAAGTGGATGGAGTAGAAGTTAAACTCATGAGATTCGACAATATTGACTCAGCGTATTTAAGTGAAAGTAAGGCAGTAATATTTGGAACACCAACTTATTTAGCAAATACAACTTGGGAAGTAAAAAAATGGTTTGATGAAGATTCAAAAAAAATCAACTTAGCTGGAAAATTAGGGGCTGTTTTTGCTACATGTGACTATGTTTGTGGAGGTCCAGATGTTGCTATACTTACTATAGTAGGTCACTTGATGGTAAAAGGCATGCTTGTGTACTCTGGAGGAGGCTCTTTAGGGAAACCATTTATCCATTTAGGTCATGTACATTCAGTTGAAGGACCAGAAGTACAAAATGAGAAGGCAGTAATATTTGGTGAAAGAATTGCTACTAAAGCAAAAGAACTATTTGCTTAATTTCTATATGCGCAATAAGAATTATAATAAATTTAGATTTTTAGTGGGGATTTGGTGTAAAAGTTATAAAATAAAAATTTTTCCATAAAATTACTCAAGATAAATTATAATATAATTATAAATTAATTATATTATTAAAATAATTAAAATTAAACATTAATAGTGAGGGAAGTTTATGGTATGGCATATAGAATATGAAATTTTTTCTGCAATTATAGTCATTTTTTTAATGGTATATTTTTTTAGAAGTAAATTTATACCTACGTTACAAAACAAAATATATTGTGCACTTTTAGTATTCTCATTTTTATTTATAATTTCAAATATTTTAGGCTCATTTTGTCTAAATAATGTAGATGAAATTCCGATTTTTACTACTGCTTTATTGAACCAAGTATATTTATTATTGTTGCCAATACCAGCAGCACTTGTATCGTTTTATGTTATGGCTATTATTTATCAAGATATAAGGTATATGAAAAAAAGATTATTATTTTTATCTATACCACTCATAATTTGTATAATCTTATCTATCACAAATCCTTTTACACATATTCTATTTGGATTGTCAAAAGAAACAGGTTATATACGAGGTTATGGATATGTTGCAACTTTTGCATCTTTTTTCTTTTATGCAATATATTCAGCATTTTTGTCTTTTAAATATAGAAAAGCAATGCATGAATCAAAAATATGGGCTATTAGAGGTTTTCTTATAGTTTCAGTTGTAGCAATTATATTACAGGCAATTTTTTTACAGTATCTTCTTACAGGAGCTGCATGTGCATGTAGTTTACTTTTGACATATCTTTCTATGCAGAATCGAGGTCTTATTATTGATGACCTTACAGGTGTACTCAATAGACAATCTTTTATTCAAGAGTTGGATTTAAATATCAATACTGAACAATCAGGATTTATTATTACAATTGCACTTGATGACTTTAAATTTATGAATGAAACTTTTGGGAATAAAAATGGGGATATTGCATTAAAAGAGGTTGGAAAATATTTGATTCATATACATGATGTAAATCATGTATACAGAATAGGAGGAGATATATTTTCTATTGTTGTAAATAGTCAACTAGGTATAGAGCCAGAAGATATTATTAAAAAAATAGAAGAAAGATTCAAAAAGCCTTGGTTAGTAGAAGAGATAAACTTTAATTTGGCAACAAGTATTGCTGTCGTTTATTATCCCGAAAATGCTGAAACAACAGAGGATGTCATAGTGGCTATAGATTTCTCTATACATGAAGCAAAACGTTCTGAGTCAAAACATGTTATTTACGCAGATGCCTCTATAAGTGAGAAGATAAAGAAAAAACATGTAATTAAAAATTGTTTAAAAGAGGCATTAGAAAATGATGGATTTGAAGTGTATTATCAGCCAATATTTTCTAATAGTAGAGGCAGATTTACTTCAGCTGAAGCATTACTTAGGATGGAGCATAAAGACTTAGGATTTATACCTCCTGATGAATTTATAACAATTGCAGAACAAACAGGTTTGATTAACTCAATTGGCTTAGTAGTTTTTGAGAAGGTATGTAAATTTATAGCTAGTGATGATTTTGAAGATTTGAAATTAGATAATATAGCTGTTAATCTTTCTGTAGTGCAATGTATGCAAAAAAACTTGGCTGATGACTTACTTTATCTTATGGATAAATACAATGTATCACCAACTAAGTTTAAACTTGAAATTACAGAGACTGTAGCATTAGGTTCTTTTAATATAATTAAAGAAACAATGGAGAGATTGATTAATTTAGGAGCTAAGTTCTCACTTGATGACTTTGGAATTGCGTATTCTGGAGTTACTAATATGCTTTCTTTGCCATTCTCAATAATTAAGTTAGATAAGAGTTTGATTTGGTCTATGAATGAAGATGATAGGCACAAACTTACAGTTGAAACTATTATAGCTCTTATAAATAAATTGAATATGAAGGCTGTAGCAGAAGGAGTTGAGACTGCTAAATGTGCTGAAGATTTAGCTGATATGGAGTGTGAATATTTACAAGGTTATTATTTTTCTAAGCCAGTTCCAGAAGACATTTTGAAAAATCTATTGAGACAGAATGCACTTGTAGACTAACATCCTTTATTTTTTTAATTACAATTTTGTTTATTGACACTGTTAACTATTTATTATAAAATTAACACAATAACAAATATTAAAATTATTATACATATTATTAATATTAATTCCTAAAGTAAAGATTTATTATATATTTTTATAACTTAGAATATATATTTTACTTAATTATTTTAAAGTAAGAAAGGAAGATGTGACATGAATAAAAAGAAAATATTAGTACCAATTGATGGGACAGAGAGAAGTATGCATTCTTTGGAATTTATACAAGGAATATTCAAAAAAGATGAAGTCGAAGTAGAAATAATGAATGTAAAAGAACTAGTATTTATTGATGGCATATCCCTGGCTGAAGAAATAAAGAATTCTGAGAACTTAGGAAGAAGAATCCTGGATAAAGCAGCAGAGATAATGGGTGAGTATGATGTTAAAGTACACTTTACTTTTGGATATCCAGGAGATGAAATAATTAGAAAAGCAAAAGAAGATAATGTAGATTTTATAGTTATGACAAAATCTACTAAAAAAGGTCTTACAAGAATTATAGGTTCAGTAACAGCAAGTGTAGTTAAACAAGCAAAGTGCATAGTAATGATTGTACCGGAGTAGAATTAGTGAGGTATTTGAAATATGAATAAAAAGATAGTAGCAGTTTGTGAAAGTGAAAGAAGTTTAAATTCTCTTAAGGAAGCTGCAAATGATTTAGGGTTTGATTTAGTTTATGAAATTCAAGAGAATGATAATATAAAAAATGAACTTTCCATTTATGATATAGAAGATGCATCTATTGTATTATTTGTTACAAGTGATTCAATAGAAAGTATAGATAAGATTGACAGATTTATAGATAGAGAATTTTATGAAGTTGATCCAAAGTATATAATAGAAGATGCTAAATCTATAGTAAGTGAAATTTTAATAGACTTAAATTAATCGTGGGTGTCGCACTAAGAATAGGGCGACACCTTTTTATTATAAATAGATTTAAGATAAAGTAGAAGTTTAATCATGTTGAAATAACCGAATGATTGTACATTGGTCATACTCATAAGATTCTAGGAGAATTAGATGAAAATTGTTAAAATATTTTAGCCTATTAGTAATGTTATAACTAAAACAAGAATTAACTAAATTTTAATAATGAGATTATTTAAAGAGATAGTGACTAGTCACTATCTCTTTATTTTTATATAAAAATAGACAGGATGAGTAGTTCATTAAATATATAATATAACTTTTAAATGTATTTATATCATAAGAAGATTAAACCTTGTAGACAAAAACAATTCTATGGGTAAAGGATAACTATATAATACAGTTTTTAAATAATATATTAGAAAATAAGAATATTTAAATAAAAAAAAGAATATTATATATAGTTGACAAAATGTGGAAATTAATATATTATATAAATATAGAAATAGTAATCATTACTATTATCAAAAAGGGAGGAATTAATTATGAATTTAAAAGGAACTAAAACAGAAAAAAATTTAATGGCAGGATTTGCAGGAGAATCAGAGGCAAGAAATAAATATACATATTATGCTTCAAAAGCTAAAAAAGAAGGTTATAATCAAATAGCTGCTATATTTGAAGAGACTGCTAACAATGAAAAAGAACATGCTAAGTTATGGTTTAAACTTTTACATGATGGTATGCCTTCAACAGAAGAAAATTTAAAAGATGCAGCAGCAGGTGAAAACTATGAATGGACTGACATGTATGCAAAATTTGCTAAAGAAGCTAAAGAAGAAGGATTTGATAAGATAGCTTATTTATTTGAAGCTGTTGGAAAAATAGAGAAAGAGCATGAAGAAAGATACTTAAAGCTTTTAGAAAACTTAAATGAAGGAAAAATATTTAAGAGAGATGAAGAAGTTGTTTGGCAATGTCAAAACTGTGGTCATGTTTATGTAGGTACTGAAGCACCAGAAAAATGCCCAGTATGTGACCATCCAAAGGCTTACTTCAATATAAAAGCTGAAAACTATTAAAAATTATTATTAAAAAGGAATGTTAACTATGAAATTTTCTAAACAAAGAGAACTGATTTTAAATGAAATATTAAATAATCCGGTTCACCCTACTGCGGATTATCTATATGAAAATTTAAAAAAGGATAATCCAAATTTAAGCTTAGGAACTGTGTATAGAAATTTAGCTCAGCTAACAGAACATGGCTTTATAAGAAAGGTTAGTATTCCAGGAAATCCAGATAGATTTGATGGTAGAATAGATAATCACTATCATATCGTATGTGAAGTATGTGGAGAGGTGTACGATTTAGAATCTGATGTTCTTAATAATTTAAAAGAATCAATAGCAGAGGAAACAGACATAAAGATAACATCTTATAACATAAGTTTTAAAGGGATTTGTAATAATTGTGAAAAGTGTAGCCAAGTAGGTTAACTTTCAAATTCTAAAAAATAATTAATGAGGTGAGTTTATGTGTAGTGAACAAAAATTTTTTATATGTGAGACTTGTGGAAACCTTATAGGAATGATACAAAATAGTGGTGTACCTGTTTTCTGTTGTGGAAAGCCTATGAAAGAGCTTGTTCCTAATACAACAGATGCAGCAGTTGAAAAGCATGTACCTGTGATTGAAGTAGATGGAAATAATGTTACTGTAAAAATAAGTAGTGTTGCTCATCCAATGACTAAAGAACACCATATAGCATGGGTATATCTTATGACTGAGCAAGGTGGTCAACGTAAATGTCTAGCAGTAGATGGAGAACCTATAGTTAAATTTGCTTTGAATGATGATGATAAAGTAATTTCTGCATATGCTTACTGTAATTTACATGGATTATGGAAGGCGGAACTGTAATATTTAAATAAATTTAATTTAAAGGGGGAGGCTATAAATGTATTTTGTACAAATAGCCTCCTATAAATTTATATAAATTCAAGTTTTAGTTTTATTTAATGTCAATATAATATAAGGAGAAAATAATATGTCAATTTATAAATGTAGTGTTTGTGGATATATTTATGATGAATCTAAGAATGATAAAACTTGGGACGAATTAAGTGAAGACTGGGAATGCCCTGTATGTACAAAAGGTCGTAGTTATTTTGGAAAGATAAGTACTGTTTACTATGAAGAAGATGAAAAGGGAACAGAAGATATAGATGAAAATGAAGTTGAAGTAACTAGCGAAAAAACAGGTGATTTAAACTACATAAATACATATTTAAGAAGAGATGATGAAGTTGAGAAACATATGGACATAATCCACGAAATGGCCGTTACAGGGAAGTCTATAATAGAACCTATGAGAACTAAACTACCAGTAATTTCTTGGGATGATATTTTAATCATGGGTGCTCAACTAAATCCATTACCTTTAAATGAGCATGATGAAGTAAATACGACAACAATAATAGGAAAAAAAGCAAAAAAACCTATGGTTATAGAAAATCCTGTTTATATTTCCCACATGTCATTTGGAGCTTTATCTAAAGAATTAAAAATAGCTTTAGCAAAGGGTGCAGCTAAAAATAAGACAGCTATGTGTAGTGGAGAAGGCGGTATATTACCAGAAGAAAAAGAAGCTTCATACAAATATATCTTTGAATATGTACCAAATAAATATAGTGTTACAGAAGAAAACCTTAAAAATTCTGATGCTATAGAGATAAAAATTGGGCAAGGAACAAAACCTGGTATGGGAGGTCATCTTCCTGGTGAAAAAGTTACTGAAGAGATAGCGAAGGTAAGAAATAAGCCTGTAGGTCAAGATGTAATAAGTCCATCTTGTTTTGAGGAAATACAATCAAAAGAAGATTTAAAGAAACTAGTAGATGAGCTTAGAGAAGTTTCAGAAGGACGTCCAATTGGTGTTAAAATCTCAGCAGGACATATTGAAAAGGATATGGAATTTATAGCTTATGCTAAACCTGATTTTGTGACTATTGATGGTCGTGGTGGAGCTACTGGAGCAAGTCCAAAATTGCTTAAAGATGCAACTTCAATTCCAACAATATTTGCTCTTCATCGTGCTAGAAAGTATATAGATACACATGAATTAGATATAGATTTAGTTATAACAGGTGGACTTCGTGTATCTACTGATTTTGTTAAGGCATTAGCTATGGGAGCTGATGCAATTGCTATTGCAAGTTCTGCTCTTATGGCAGCTGCATGTCAACAATATCGTATATGTGGTTCTGGTAAATGCCCTGTAGGAGTAGCGACTCAAGATGAAGAATTAAGAAAAAGATTACATATAGAAAATAGTGCTAATAGAGTGGCAAACTTCTTAAATGTGAGTTTAGAGGAACTTAAGACTTTTGCTAGAGTTTCTGGGCATAAGGATATACATGATTTAAGCATTGATGATTTGTATACAGTTAACTCTGAAATATCAAATTATACAAATATACAACATGTGTAAATTTTAAGCTTAGAAATCTTAAGTGATGGATATTTATAAAAATAATAGTTAAGTTAGTTTATGTAAGGAGAATTTTACTTTGTAAGGTTCTCCTTATTATTGTGAAAATTAAAAATATTAAATTGTAAAATATTTTGTGATATCGTACTATTAAACTAAATAATAATTTAAGGGGTGATTATCATGGAAAGATTAAAGATACAAGTTCTCGTTGATAATAATACATATATTGATAGATATTTTGTTGGAGAGCCAGCAGTAAGCTACTATATTGAAATTGATGGCAATAGGATTTTATTTGATTCAGGATATTCAGATGTATTTATATCAAATGCTGAAAAACTAGATATAGATTTAGGCAATTTGACTCATGTTGTTTTTTCTCATGGACATAATGACCATACAAGAGGTATTAAGTTTTTGAAAAATAAGTATAATTTATCTAAAGTCGAACTTGTTGCACATCCTAATTGTTTTATACCTAAAAAAGAAGGTGATGAGAATATAGGTGCTCCATTTTTTGTTGATGAAATTAAACAAATTTTTATGTACAATCCTCAAGATAAACCTTTTAACATAAGCGAAAATTGTATATTTTTAGGTGAAATACCTACTGTACATAGTTTTGAAAAAAGAGCTAAAATGGGCAAATATAAAGTAGGAGATTTGTGGGAAGATGATTATGTTTTAGATGATTCTGCGATAGTCTGTAAAACTAATAAAGGACTTTTTATTATTACAGGATGCTCTCATAGTGGAATTTGTAATATAGTAGAGTATGCTAAAAAAACATGTGGAGATGATAGAGTAATTGGTATATTAGGAGGTTTTCATCTTTTTGAATTGGATAATAGGTTAGATAGTACAATTCAGTATTTAGAGAAAGAAAGAATAAGAATGTTGTACCCTTGCCACTGTGTTTCTTTTAAGGTAAAAGCTAAGATGAATGAGATTTTAAATATAAATGAAGTTGGAGTAGGGTTGATTTTAAATATATAAGATTTAAGCTGATATTTAAAAGGAGTTGAACTTAAAATTTGATTATAAAAAATCAATTTTGAGACAACTCTTTTTTTATGATATTTATTGTAAAAGAAATTAGTAGAGTATTATATGAAATATTTTAAAAGAAATTATTTTTAATGAGAGTATATTTTCATTAACAAACAATTTTATCATGTATTAATAATGGTAGAACAAATAATAAATAAAGCAAATTTGTTTGTTTATGCTATATTGTTTTAAAAGTGATATTGCTTATTCTTATTAGTCTCGATAATTCCAATGAATATGATACTATAGCAAAGTTAATATACCATAGTAATTATTATATAACAGTTTAATAATAATAAATAATATATTGTATAAAATTTAACACTAAAAAAGCTATTTCATAAGAATAAAAAATAAAAAAATTTAAATATAAGTTAAAAAATAAAATAAATATATTAAAATTATTTAATATAGGAGGAAAAATAAACTAAAAATGTTACTTTATTGAAAAATCAAGTTGAATTTAATAAACAAAAATGTTATTGTTTTATCAAGAAAGTGTTAAAATATAAACTTTCGTTATCATTTTTAGGGGAGGATGGTTTCATGCAAAAAAATGTAAAAAAAGCAAAAGCAACAGGCTCTATTTTAGCTATTTTTGGAGTTGCAAGCGTTCTTTTTAGCTCTCATGCTGGAGGAGGGTTTGCTACAGGGAATCAAGAAACTCAGTATTATGTGCAATATGGATGGACAGCACCACTTATGGCAGTTTTAGCAATGATTATACTTACTGCTACTATGAGAGAAGTTATTATAATGTATAATAATAATAATTGTAGGAATTATAAGGATTTATTTTGTGAACTTTGGAGTCCATATCCAAAACTTGAAATAATATGGGAAATATATTATTATCTGATGGTTTTAATAGCTGTAAGTGCTGTTATAGCAGGTGCAGCAGCAGTATTCCAAAGCATAGGTATGAATTATTTTGTATCTGTATTTATTATAGGAATTGTGCTTCTTGCCTTTACTATATTTGGAGCTATGATTGTATCTAAAGCAGCTACAGCAATGACAATAGCAATACTAATATGTACACTTACTATTTTTATCGTAGGGATAAAAGCTAAGGTACCAGAAATAACAGGAATATTATCAAATAGAACTAGTTTCACACCAGGATATATCAAGCCAATACTCAATACTTTTATTTATGCAGGTTTTCAGTCAGTTGTTATACCGACACTTGCAGGATGTTCAAGACCACTTCTTAAAAACTCAAAAGAAGCTACTAAAGCAATGGTGGTTTCATTTATCATGAATGCAGTTGCATTAGGACTTGCTGTAACTATGTTAATGGGGTGGTATAAAGAATTTACTGCTGCAGGGCAAACAACACTTCCTACTCTTTATGTTGCAAGTCAATCTGGAAATAATACTATATATATAATTTATAATGTTGCATTATTCCTTTGCTTAATGTCTACAGGAGTAACTACTATATTTGGTCTTGTAAATAGATTTGAAGACCATAAAGGACTTTCTTTCCTTTCTTCAAAAATGAAGAGAAGGGTATTTACAGCCTGTGCAATAATGGTAGTGTCAATGCTTATATCTCTTACAGGATTAAGTAATATAGTTAAATATGGATATGGATATTGTGGTTATTTAGGTCTATTCACTATAGTAATTCCTTTCCTTACACTAGGTCATTATAAGAATAAGAAATTCGCAAAGGAACATCCAGAAGCTAAATGGCCAGCCGAATTAAACGAAAATATTGAAAATTTATAGAATGAGTAGTGTTTCAAATATAAGAGATAATTTAATTAATAAGATGAAAATATAGTTAAATAAAAATAAAGTATATTATTATTTAGATATGATAAAATAGGGTTGTAAAATAAATTGATAAATTAAAATTTGGAATAGATAGTAAATACAATCTATTTATTAGGAGACTTAAGTTATGGAAAATATTGAAGAATTGCTTCCTAAAGATAAATTTGATAGTAGTAATATCGAAAAACTAAAGTTATTATCTGATGAGGACATAAGACCAATTTGTTATAGATTATTGGAATGGATGCAAGATTATAACTGGCCTGTTGCAAAAGAAGTTTTACATGTTTTAGCTCTACATCAAGAGTTAATTACTCCATTAGTAATAGATGTTCTTATACAGGAAGATGATGACTGGAAATACTGGATAATTTCATGTCTTTTGCCACTGTTTGCAGATGAAAATCTTAAACCAATAATTCCATTTGTTAAGAGAATTGCTGAAAATCCAACTAAATGGGAATGTGAAGCAGAAGTAGATGAGAGAGCAAAAATATTGTTAAAGAGAATCTTATAAAGAGTAGTTGAATATATTTATTGAGATTATTTGCAAAATTTAATATTAAATAACTTGGAAACAAATAATATAGAGATAATAATATACATAAAAAGCTGTAATCGTAAAGGTTACAGCTTTTTTATACAATATAAAATAGTATCATGATAAAGAAAAGGTTGATATCTACTTTCTATGTATTATAGTGTTTATATACCATTGGTATTTTAACTAATTTATAAATTACAATTCTATAATTCTTCTACTAATTTTAGATTCTATAGCTGTCTCTATTTCACTTAACATTCTTTCATTTTTAGGGTCAATAAAAGCACATGTATAACCTTCTTCACCAGCTCTACCAGTTCTACCAATACGATGAATATAGTCTTCTGATGTTTCTGGTAAATCATAATTATATATATGACTTACTCCTGATATATCAAGACCACGAGAAGCAACATCTGTAGCTATTAAGTATTGTATATCTAAATTTCTAAATGATTTCATTATTCTTTCTCGTTTTGATTGAGCAATATCACTGTGCAGTTTTTGACAGTTGTATCCTCTTATAGCAAGAGCTTCTTCAAGATTGTCAACTCTCCTTTTAGTTCTACAAAATATTATAGCCATAAAAGGATTATCTTCATCTAAAACTTTACATAAGGCGTCCAATTTTTTTCTATCTGTAGTTTCTACAACTTCTTGTTTTATATTATTAAGAGTAATTTCTTCTTTTTGAATAGAAACTATAACTGGATTCTTTGTATATCTATAAGCTAATTTTTTTACTTGAGAATTCATAGTTGCAGAAAAGCATAATGTTTGCTTTTTGTTTGAAGTTTCTTTTAAAATAGCTTCAACTTCATTTTTAAATCCCATAAGCAACATTTGGTCTGCTTCATCTAAAACAAAGATTTTTAACTTGCTAAGGTCAATCGTTTTTCTATTTAGATGGTCTAAAAGTCTACCTGGTGTAGCTATAATCATATGGATATTTCCTTTTAATTTTTTTATTTGAGAGCCAATATCCTTTCCTCCATAAGCTGCTAGAATATTTACATCTTTAGACTCTTTAAGTTTCATAGCTTCTTCTGTTATTTGAATAGCTAACTCTCTTGTTGGAGAGAGTATAAGGACTTGTATATCATTTATATCTAATGATATATTTTCAAATATAGGAAGCAAAAAAGCAAGTGTTTTTCCTGTGCCAGTTTGAGCCTCAGCTATGACATCTTTTCCTTCCTTTATCAATTGAATACTTTCTTTTTGTATAGGTGTAGGTGTTGTTATTCCTGATTTCTCTAGAATATTTATTGTATTTTCACTAATCCCTAAGCTTTTAAAATCCATTATTATCTTACCTTTCATGAAAAATTTTCTTTTTTATTAATCAATTAATAATATCATATTTGTAAGTATTTTTAGTAATTTTTTTGATTATTATTTATATAGTTTAGAAATATATGCAGATACTTTAAAATGGAATGTAGTTTAAATTAAATTTTAGTAGGAATTTTAGGGGTTTATTTTTAAAGGTTTTTTGAAAATAAACCTATTTAAAAATTAAATTAAAATGCAAGAAAAACATAATAACTTTCATTTTTAAGAAGTTTTCACAAAAAAGAAAAAATATAGTGCAATAAATGATATAAAGTAATATAATAGATTACAAGATATGAAAAGGCAAAAAAATAAATTGCAAATGAAATTAAAATGAATAAAAAATAAAAAAATAATCATAAGTTAGAGGTATCAATGAAAAATAAAAGCGAATGTTTTTAAAATTAAAAGTATACTAAGGGGGGCATTAATATGTGCATTATATCAAAAGATAGAGCAAAGGAAATAAAAATAGTAGATACTACTTTAAGAGACGGAGAGCAAACAGCTGGGGTTGTATTTGCAAATAGGGAAAAAATAATGATTGCTGAAATGTTAAGTGACCTAGGTGTTGACCAAATCGAAGTTGGTATACCTACTATGGGTGGGGATGAAAAAAATGTAATAAAGCACATATGTAGTAGAAACTTAAAATCAGATATAATGGCTTGGAATAGAGCAGTAATAAAAGATGTTGAAGAATCTATTTCTTGTGGTGTTGATGCAGTAGCTATATCAATATCAGTATCTGACATTCATATAGAAAATAAATTGAGAACTTCTAGAGGTTGGGTTTTAGAAAATATGGCTAAAACAGTTGAATTTGCAAAGCAAAATGGATTATATGTTTCAGTAAATGGAGAAGATGCTTCAAGAGCAGACATAGACTTCTTAACTGAATTTATAAAAGTTGGAAAACAAGCAGGGGCAGATAGATTTAGATACTGTGATACAGTAGGAGTTATGAATCCTTTTTCTATAAAGAATACAATAGAAACTCTTTATGAAAGAACTAATTTTGACATAGAAATGCATACACATAATGACTTTGGAATGGCAACTGCAAATGCACTTGCAGGAATAGCAGCAGGAGCAAATTATGTTGGTGTTACAGTAAATGGATTAGGTGAAAGAGCAGGAAATGCAGCATTAGAAGAAGTTTTAATGGCACTTAAGTGTGTTTATAAATGCGATTTAAATAATATAGATACTAGAAAATTTAGAGGAATATGTGAGTATGTAGCACAGGCATCAGGAAGAATTCTTCCTACATGGAAACCAGTAGTTGGAGATAACATGTTTATACATGAATCTGGTATACATGCAGATGGAGCTTTAAAAGACCCACATAACTATGAGCCATTTGACCCAAGTGAAGTAAATCTTGAAAGAAAAATAGTAATAGGTAAACATTCAGGAAGAGCTGCAGTTATAAATAAGTTGAGTGAATACGAAATGTATATTTCTCCAGAAAACGCTACCAAGCTATTAAATGCTATAAGAGCTACATCAATAAGATTAAAAAGAAGTTTAATGGATAAAGAAATTCTTCAATTATATTGTGATATACTAGCACATGAGAAGGAAACAACAGAGGAAGAAGCAGTTAGAGGTTCATACATTTAAGGTATAATTGTTTAGGAGGAAAATATGGGAGATAATATAGTTTATAAAATAATTAAAAAACATATAGTAGATGGAGAAGCCGTTGCTGGGAATTCAATTGGTATAAAAATAGACCAGACTTTAACACAAGATTCTACTGGAACAATGACATATCTTCAATTAGAAGCTATGGGAATAGATAAAGTAAAAACTAAAAGAAGTGTGGCGTTTGTAGACCATAATATGTTACAACAAGGATTTGAAAATGCAGATGACCATAAATATATACAAACAGTGGCAGATAAATATGGAGTTTATTTCTCTAAACCAGGGAATGGTATTTGTCATCAAGTATTTTTAGAAAGATTTTCAACACCAGGAGATACACTTTTAGGTTCTGATAGCCACACACCTACTGCTGGAGGTGTGGGCATGATGGCTATTGGAGCTGGTGGGTTAGATGTTGCTCTTGCTATGGCAGGAGGAGCATACTATATAAAAGCACCAAAAGTCTGTAAGGTGAATCTAGTTGGAAAACTAAATAATATGGTATCTTCAAAAGATATAATATTAGAAGTATTGAGAAAACAAACTGTAAAAGGTGGAGTAGGTAAAGTTTATGAATATGGTGGAGAAGGTGTAAAAAGCTTATCTGTTCCACAAAGAGCTACAATAACAAATATGGGAGCTGAACTTGGAGCAACTACTTCAATCTTCCCAAGTGATGATAAAACACTAGAATTCTTCAAGAGTCAAGGAAGAGAAGATGCATGGATAGAGCTAAAACCAGATGCAGATGCAGTTTATGATGAAGAGATTACTATAAACTTAGATGAATTAAAACCATTAGCTTCAAAACCTCATAGTCCAGATAATGTAGATGAAGTTGAGAATATAGGAAAGATAAAAATAGACCAAGTTGCAATAGGAAGTTGTACGAACTCTTCTTATGAAGACTTAATGAAAGTAGCTCAAATCCTAAAAGGAAATAAGGTACATAAGAATGTGAGTTTGGTAATAGCACCAGGTTCAAGACAAGTTATGGAGATGATTGCTAGAAATGGAGCTTTGGCAGATATAATAAGTGCTGGAGCTAGAATATTAGAAAATTCTTGTGGTCCATGTATAGGTATGGGTCAATCTCCAGGTACTGATTCTGTATCTTTAAGAACTTTTAATAGAAATTTCTATGGAAGAAGTGGAACTTTATCAGCTCAAGTATATTTAGTGAGCCCAGAAGTAGCAGCAGTAAGTGCAATAAAGGGAGAGCTTACAGACCCAAGAGAATTTGATGTTAAATTTACAAACTTAGATGTAAATGAGTTTTTAATTGATGATAGCATGATAATAAAACCTGCTGATGTGGGAAGTGATGTAGAAGTAGTTAGAGGTCCTAATATAAAACCTTTCCCTCTTAATACAGAGCTAAGTCAGTCTATAGATGGAAAAATTATATTAAAGACAGAAGACAATATAACTACTGACCATATAATGCCATCAAATGCTAAGTTACTTCCTTTCAGAAGTAATATACCATATCTTGCGAACTATTGTTTTAACACTGTAGATACTGAGTTTCCTCAAAGAGCAAAAGACAATAGTGGTGGATTTATAGTTGGTGGAGATAATTATGGGCAAGGTTCAAGTAGAGAGCATGCTGCTTTAGCACCATTATATTTAGGTGTAAAAGGGGTAATAGTAAAGAGCTTTGCAAGAATCCACAAAGCTAATTTAATAAATAGTGGTATAATTCCAATGGAGTTTTGTGATGAAAAAGATTATGATAACTTATCTCTTTTAGATAATTTAGAGATACAAAATATTTTGGATAATCTAGCGAATGGAATTTTGGAAGTTAAGAATACAACTAAAGGAACTTCTTTTAAAGTTAAGGTGGAATTATCAGCAAAAGAAGTTGATGTATTAAAAGCTGGTGGAAAATTAAATTACACTAAAAATCAAGCTAATTAGTATGAAAAGAGGGAATATTTAATGTATAAAGTGACACTTATACCAGGTGATGGAATAGGACCAGAAGTTGCGAAAGCTATGAAAAAGGTAGTAGAAGCTACTGGGGTAGAAATAGAATGGGAAGAAGTTAATGCAGGAGAGGCTGTTATTGAAGAATATGGTACTCCTCTTCCTGAATATATTATAGAGAGTATAAAAAAGAACAAAATAGCTATAAAAGGGCCAATCACTACTCCTGTAGGGAAAGGATTTAGAAGTGTAAATGTAACTCTAAGACAGGCATTAGATTTATATGTTAATTTAAGACCAATTAAAAGTTTTAAAGGAATAAAATCAAGATATGAAGATGTTGATTTAGTAGTTGTAAGGGAAAATACAGAAGACTTGTATGCTGGAATAGAGCATAAGATAGGCGACTATGCAGCTGAAAGTATAAAGATAATAACAAGAGGTGCAAGTGAAAGAATAGTTGATTTCGCATGTAATTATGTTAAAGACAATAAGAGAAAAAAAGTTACAGCTATACATAAGGCAAATATAATGAAAATGTCTGATGGATTGTTCTTAGATGTGTTTAGAGAAGTTGCATCAAAACATGATATAGAATATGATGATTTGATTGTAGATGCAGCAGCTATGAACTTGGTTTTAAATCCAGAAAATTACGATGTAATGGTAATGCCAAATCTTTATGGAGATATACTATCTGATTTAGGAGCTGGTCTTGTTGGAGGTCTAGGTATAATTCCAAGTGCAAATATTGGTAAGGAGTGTGCTATATTTGAAGCTGTTCATGGAAGTGCTCCACAAATAGCTGGTCAAAATAAAGCTAATCCAACAGCACTTATTCAATCATCAGTAATGATGCTTAGATATTTAGGTGAATATGAAAGTGCACAAAAGATAGAAACAGCTTTAGAAAAGGTATTTCTTGACGGAAGTAAATTAACTGTGGATTTAGGTGGCTCAGCCTCAACAACAGAGTTTGCAGATGAAGTATGTAAATATATTGGATAGATGGTGTTTATAATAAAAATATAACGTAGATTAAAAGAAAGCTGTTAATTGTTTTAGAGACGATTAACAGCTTTTAGGTTTGTCATTATTTAATAAATAGAAATAATAATATTAAAAAATTTGTTTTTTTTAATTGAACATTCAACCAATATATGGTAATATTTGATTAAAGTTGAACTTTCAACTAAAAACAAAAACATTGACTGGAGGTGTGTTTGATTAAGAGTTTAGACAGTAATATATTAAGAGAAGTGGGGGCTTTATCTAGAGCAGTAAATTCTATCAATGATATAAAGTACAAGGAATTAAAGTTGCAAAAAGGACAATTTACATTTTTGACACGAATCTGTGAAAATCCTGGTATAAACCTTGTTGAATTATCAAATATGTTGAAGGTAGACAAAGCAACAACAACTAAAGCGATACAGAAATTAATAAAAGCAGGGTATGTAGATAAAAAGCAAGATGAGTTTGATAAAAGAGGCTATAATTTAACTCCTACTGATAAATCTTTAGAAGTTTATGAGTTGATAATTGAAGAAGAAAATAGGAGTATAGAGATGTGTTTTAAGGATTTTACAGATGAAGAAAAGCAAGTAGCAACTAAAGCATTAGAAAAAATGAGCAAAAATGTGGAAAAAGAATGGTTTAAAGTGAAGAGATAGAAAATTAATATAAGGAGATATTTTTATGATTAGAAAAGCAAATATGAATGATTTAGAAAAAATTGTGAAAATTATAAAAGCAACAGTAGAAGAAATGAAAGACTATAATAATACACAATGGGATGAAAATTATCCATCAGATAAAGACTTTGTTTCAGATATTAAGAAACAAGATTTATATGTAGAAGAAATAGATGGAGAAGTAGCTGGATTTATATGTCTTAACTATGAGGAACCAAAGGAATATGTAGATTTAAACTGGTCTTCTGATAAAAAAGCTATGGTAATACATAGAATGGCTGTAAATCCAAGTTTTAGAAAGAAAGGAATAGCATCTAAATTAGTTGACTTTGCGGAAAAATTAGCTGAGGAAAATAGTGTATCATATTTAAAGAGCGATACATATTCAATAAATTCAAAAATGAATGCACTTCTTACAAAGTGTGGTTTTATTAAAATTGGTGAAATGAGTTTCTTAGGAAAAGAGAAATCTTTCTATTGTTATGATAAAATATTATAAAAAGTATTTATCATACAGGGAATAGATGATATATTTTCAATGCCAATAGGCGTGTTATATGGATTTAGTGTGTGATATTATGAAAGGGATGGTTTAGATGATAGAACTTCTAAAGAGAAGAAGAAGCATTAGAAAGTATAAAAATATTGAAGTAGAAAAAGAAAAGCTAGATAAAATATTAAAAGCTGCTCTTTTAGCACCATCATCAAAAGGTCTTAGAACATGGGAATTTATAGTGGTAAATGATAAAGAAAGATTAGTTAACTTATCTCAATGCAGAACTAAAGGTGGTGGATTTTTCTTAAAAAATGCGCCTTTAGCTATTGTGATTATTGCAGATAAAGAAAAAAATGATGCTTGGATAGAGGATGCAAGTATTGCTGCTTCATATATACAACTTCAAGCTCATAAATTAGGATTAGGTTCTTGTTGGGTGCAAGTAAGAAATAGGATGCATGATGATAATATAGAAGCGGATAAATATATTAGAGAAGAGTTAAAAGTACCTGATAAGTACAGTGTGGAATGTATAATTTCTATAGGATATCCTGATGAAGAAAAGAAAGCATACTGCGACTCTGATTTGGAGTATGAAAAGGTTCATTTTAATAACTTTTAATGTATAATACGTTGTATTAAGACATTATATTTTTTGATATTGTTAATATATACTTAAAATTGTAAAAATATATCTGAATTTTACTAACTTATCTAGTGGTTATGTACAAGGATTTTAGAGATAAATATAGAAATTAATGTTTATAATCGATACATAACTTGAGTAACAAAATTTAAGGAGGTTAAAATATGGGTATATTTAAAACAAAAATTGATGAGGACTGGAAAGTAAACTACATTAAAGAATTTAATGAAATGAGAGATTCTTATGAGAGTAAACTTCAAAAAAAACAGTTTGAGGTAGAAAGTTTGAAATCTGAATTGGATAGACTAAGAAGTTATAAAAATAGCCTTAAGCCAAAAGAAAAGCAAATTACTGATGATGATATAAATAATATAAAGACTTTAAGAAGAGATGGTTTAAGCTATAAAGAAATTTCAAATGAAACAAGTTGGAGTAAAGCAACTGTAAGTAGAGTATTAAATGGACTTTACGATTAGCATATACATGGGGTGATTTAAATTGGGATGAAGTATAGTTATAAAAAATGTATAATAGATTCTATTTTATTGATGTTTATAGTTCAAATATTGAGGATGATTTTGAATTATGTACTTCTAAGTCAATTTGAATTTACTCTTGAAAATTTTAATATTATAAACTTAATTTCTTTTACATTAGTTGGTTTATCATTAATTTTATTTTTAAATGATAATTCTTTGTATAACAAAATAAGAAATAGAAAAATAACAGAAGCTTTTAAAGAAAATAAAAATAATCTACTTATTAAAAAATTTAAGCTAATATTTCTTATAGTAGTTTTATCTTTAGCAATAGTTTCAACCTATTGCAGAGAAGGCTATTTATTCTTTAACATAACTATGATGATTTTGTCTGTATTGATAGTTCCTGTATTTGAAGAGTTGTTTTTTAGAGAGTATCTGTGGAACTATCTAAGTAATTTTATAAAGTCAAAGAGTAAAATTATATGTATAACATCTATATTATCTGGTATTTATAATATAGGGTATATAGATATTATAAGAAATTACATAATTTTGTATAATAATTCTAGTTATACATTTGAAGTAATTATTTCAAAAATCATGATAGGTACTGTTTTTGGTATTGTACTTGGGATTGTTAAGTCAAGATTCAAAGATGTAGGTATTTGTGTACTATTGAGAAGTCTATTTGCTATATTTGTTAGACAGATAATTTAATTAAATAAAGTAGCTGTTTTATAAGGTTGATTTAAATTTAATTTTAAATCAACCTTATTTTATTTACCTTTTATAGAGAAATTGTGCAAAAATATTTAATAAATTTCATGAAATTATTTGAATATTTCTAAAATACATAAATATATATTGACATATAAATATTATCTATTACAATTTATATAAACTAATAAAAATTAAACAATATTAATCAACTTATTGAATGGAGGAATAAAAATGAAATTTGTGACTTTTTGTAGTAGCAATGAAGAAAAAATAGGTGTACTTAATTCAGAAACAAATAGTATATATGAAATAAATAGCTTAGGATTAAGTAGATTATATACAGATATGAATGATTTTATCGAAAACGTATCTACAGAAGAGTTAGAAAAAATAAAGAAGAATTCTTTTGAAAATGTTAAGTGTTATAAATTAGAAGAAGTGAAATTATGTTCTCCAATTGTAAGACCTAAAAAAGATATAATATGTTTAGGTCTTAATTATAGAGACCATGTTAACGAAATCCCAGATGGAGTTATAAAAAATGTAGTTATGCCAGATTATCCAATTTATTTTTCTAAGAGAGCAGACAAAATAATTGGAGTGGATGATAAGATAAGCTTACATGGAGATTTGGTAGAAAAGTTGGATTATGAATCAGAGCTTGCAGTAATTATAGGTAAAGAGGGTATAAACATATCAAAAGAAGATGCCTATGAATATATATTTGGATATACAATAGTAAATGACATAAGTGAAAGAGCACTTCAAGATAAACATGTTCAATGGTTTAGAGGTAAAAGTTTGGATACACATACATCTATGGGACCTTGCATAGTAGATAAAGAAGAATTTGAACATCCTTTAAAACTGGATATAAGCAGTGTAGTAAATGGAGAAGTAAGACAGAATTCTAATACAGAATACTTTATATTTGATATCCCTACTGTAATAAGTGACTTATCAAGAGGAATGACTCTAAAGCCAGGAGATATAATTTCAACTGGAACTCCAGCTGGTGTAGCTATGGGAATGAATCCTCAAGTATATCTAAAACATGGTGATGTAGTTGAATGTAAAGTCGAAGGGATAGGAGTTCTAAAAAATATAGTTGATTAATGGATAAATATGCCATATAATTTTATTAGTACGAATAATTTAATTAATATGGAATTAATCAAATTTATGATTAATTTATTATAGAGAGGGATGAGTATATGGCAAGAGAACTAGAACTAAAATATGGCTGTAATCCAAATCAAAAACCATCAAAGATTTATATGAAAAATGGAGAACTTCCTATAGAAGTATTAAATGGGAAGCCTGGATACATAAATTTTTTAGATGCATTTAATAGTTGGCAGCTTGTAAAAGAATTAAAAGAAGCTACAGGTCTTCCAGCAGCAACTTCATTTAAACATGTTAGTCCAGCAGGTGCAGCAGTAGGAGTACCTTTATCAGATACTTTAAAGCAAATATATTTTGTTGATGATTTAGAGCTTTCTCCATTAGCTTGTGCTTATGCAATGGCAAGAGGAGCAGATAGAATGTCTTCTTATGGTGATTTTATAGCACTTTCAGATGTATGTGATAAAGAAACTGCAACTATTATAGCAAGAGAAGTTTCTGATGGTGTGATAGCTCCAGGATATACAGATGAAGCTCTTGAGATATTAAAAGGAAAGCGTAAAGGAAACTATAATATTGTAAAGATAGACGAAAATTATACTCCTGAGCCTATTGAGACAAAGGATGTTTATGGAATTACTTTTGAGCAAGGTAGAAATGAAATATTAATAAATGAAGACTTATTAAAAGATATTCCAACTGATAATAAAATTTTTACAGATAATGCAAAACGTGATTTAATTATAGCTCTGATAACATTGAAATATACACAATCAAATTCTGTTTGTTATGCTAAAGATGGACAAGTAATAGGAGTAGGTGCAGGTCAACAATCACGTATTCATTGTACTAGACTTGCAGGTAATAAAGCTGATATTTGGTATCTTCGTCAACATCCTAAAGTATTAAATTTGAAATTTAAAAAGAATATAGGTCGTCCAGATAGAGACAATACTATTGATGTATATCTTTCTGATGACTATATGGATGTGCTTGCTGATGGTATATGGCAAAATTTATTTGAAGAAAAACCAGAGCCTTTAACTGGAGAAGGAAAAAGAGCATGGCTTAAAACTTTAACAGGAGTAGCACTTGGTTCAGATGCGTTTTTCCCATTTGGAGATAATATAGAAAGAGCAAAAAGAAGTGGAGTAAGCTTTATAGCACAGCCAGGTGGTTCTATTCGTGATGACAATGTTATATTAACTTGTAATAAATATAATATAGTTATGGCTTTTACTAAAAATAGATTATTCCATCATTAAAAGATAAAGTAAATATAAATTAAGTTAAAATCTACAACAAGTTTTGTTGTAGATTTTTTTATTTACTGTATAATTTTAAATAGAACTTTATTTTTAGATATTCAATTTGGAGGTTGATATGGCTTTAAATATAAGAGACTATAGCCTATTGTGTAGTCAAGGGACAGCTAAATTTAATGAAGATGTAGTTGGTATAAATCCATTCGGTGCATGGGTTTTAGACGGTGCTACAGGACTTAATGGAAAAAACTTAATATCAAATGAAAGCGATGCGAGATGGTATGTTCAGTGGTGGAATAGGTATCTATATAAAAATATAAGTAGAGAAGAATCATTAAAGAGTATTGTTAATAGTGGAATAATAGAGGTAAAAAAAGAGTATGAGCTAAGGCTAAATGGGATAAAGGTAGAAAAATTAGATTTGCCATCGAGTTCTATAGCTATTGTAAAATTCCATGAAAATAAGGTAGAGTATTTTTTATTAGGAGATTGTGCATTGTTCATTAAAAATGGTGATTCAAAAGTTATAAAGGATAGAAGCATTTGTAAGTTTGATAATATCGTATTTGATGAGATGAGTAAACTTCATAACTTGGAAGAAATGACATTTGATGAGATTAAAGCTAGTGTTATGGATACAATAGTAAGCAATAGATTGAAGAAAAATACAAAAGATGGATATTGGATATTGGATTTTGATGAGGAAGCTGTAAAAAATTCTATATATGGATACCTTGAAATAAAAAAAGATTTTCAATTGATGTTGACAAGTGATGGTTTTACAAGTGCATGTGACAGATATAATCTCATAAAAGAAGAAGAATTAATACGTATAGCAGAAAAATTTGGTATAGGATATATACACAATAAGGTAAGAGATTTTGAGGATAATGATTATAAAGCAGTTAAAGTTCCACGATTTAAAGTAAAAGATGATTCGTCTTGCTTATATTTAGATATATATAATGATTAAACCTTATGGAACTATTTAATTTTAGAAAGGAGGTAGGTGAAAAATGAAAATTCTTCATATAATAACACAAAAACCAAATAGTACAGGTAGCGGTATATATTTATCTGGTATGATAAAAGGTTTTGAAAAGGTGGGTTATAGGCAGGCTGTAATTGCGGGGATAGATGTGAATGATGATGTAAATTGTTTTCCAGATGATGTAAGCTTTTATCCAGTAAAATATAATTGTGGAGAATTAAATTTTCCTGTTGTAGGCATGAGTGATTCTATGCCATATGAAAGTACAAGATATAGAGATTTAAATATAGAAATGATAAATAGATTAAAAAATCGGTTTAAAGCAAATATAGATAAGGTTATGAATGATTTTAAGCCAGATATTATAATATGCCATCATTTGTATCTATTAACTGCATTTGTTAGAGAGATTGTAAAAGATATAAAGGTAATGTCTATTTGCCATGGAACTTGTTTAAGGCAACTAAATACTATTGATTTAGAAAAAGAATACATAATATCAAATATAAAGAAACTGGACTTAATATTTGCTCTTCATGAGAATCAAAAATATGATATTGTAAGGGCTTTTGGAATAAGTGAAAGTAAAGTAGTTGTAATTGGCAGTGGTTATAATGATGATATATTTTATAATAAACACTATAAAAGAAAAGATGATAAAATAAAAATAGTATTTGCAGGTAAGATATGCAAATCAAAGGGACTAATTCCATTTATAAAAGCTATATCTAAATTAAAATATAATAAAGAGTTAATAGAAGTTGATTTTGCAGGTACTGGAAGTGATATTGAATCGTATAACGAGATAGTTAAACTTGCAGATAAGTCTCCATTTAAGATGAATTTCCTAGGAAAATTAGAACAGAGAGATTTAGCTGAGTTATTTAATATGTCACAAATATTTGTGTTACCATCGTTTTATGAAGGATTACCAGTTGTTGTTTTAGAAGCTTTATCTTGTGGTACAGATGTGATTACTACTGATATTCTTGGTGTTAAAGAATGGATTGGTAGTGAGATTAATAACTCAGGAAAGATAGAGTATATTCCTCTACCTTTTATGCAGAAAGAAGGTATTCCAAAAGAGGAAGAATTGTATATCTTTGAGAAGAATCTGTATAATTCCATAGATACTAGAATACAATCTTTATTGAATCACTCAAATGAGAGGACATCTATAGATATGTCTAAAAAAACTTGGGATGGTTTAGTCCATAGAATGAACGAAGTCATTTTAATGGATGAAGCATGTTTGATTTAATATTATTTAATTTATAAAAAATGTAACTATTTTTATACTATTTTTAGGTGATTTTATATTATACTAGTAATAAATATACTTGTTTTTAGGGAGGTAATTTATGAGGTTTAGTAAAAAGATATTAGCGTTAGGGATTTCAGCATTATTATTAAGTGTTAGTTTTCCAGTATCAATAAATGCGCTAGATAAGATTGAAAATATTCAAGGGGTAGATAAATATGAGACAGCTGGGCTTATTTCAGATAAGCAAGATTTTACAACAGCAGTTTTGATTAACTCTGATTCTACTATGGTAGATGGTATCGCTGCTAGTGGTCTTGCAGGAGTAAATAATGCAGCTATTTTATTAACTAATAAGAATGATATACCAGAGGCAACATTGCAAAGATTAAATAGAGTTACTAAGATATATGTAATAGGTGGAGAGAATACTATAAGTAAAGATGTAGAAAAAATGTTACTTATGAGAAGAATGCAAGTTATAAGAATTGATGGAGTAGATAGAGTAGATACAAGTTATAAAATTGCAGGTGAAATAGAAAAAATCAAGAGTAGTGATAAGATGTTTTTAGTAAATGGATTTAAAGATGAAGCTGATGCAGTGAATGTTGCATCTGTTGCGTATAGAGATGGTTCTCCTATAATATTGACAAAAGATATAGCTTCAGCAGAAGAAGATACAGATTTAGACCCATTATTTGGTGTTTCTTCTGTTCCAGTATATGCTATTGGAGGAGAGTCTACATTAAGCGATTACATAGTGAATAGATATAGAGCAACTAGAATTGGTGGTGTTGATAGATACCAAACTAATAAAAATGTAATTGAAAAGTTCTATAATGAAGCAAAAGAATTTTATGTAACAAGTGGAGATGATTTGGTTTATACTTTAGTTGCATCACCACTTGCAAAAAATGCTCCTGTTGTATTAGTTTCAAATAAAAGTGATAAGAGTGTATTAAAGGGAGCTAATAAAGTAACAGCAATAGGTATAAGCGATAAGAATATTATAGAGCAGTGTTTAAATGCTGTAAAAAAGTAATATAATGTTGTTAGTAAAATGAATATGTATATTGTAAAATTAGTATATTATTCATTTATAGTGGTATAGAGTATGTAAGAAACGCATTTTGTTTAAATAAAATGCGTTTCTTTAATATATTACATAATTTTTAGATAGAATAAATTTCATAAGAATTATCTTCTTTTAACTTTTCTAACCAAACCATCTCTAAAATATCTAGTTCTTCTAAGTAGTCTTTTTCAGTTTTGTTATCATCATGTTTTATAAGTTCTAAGACTTCAAATGTAAAAGCTTGTTTTCCATGCTTTTTCCAATCGTTATTTAAATCTTTTATCATACATGACTCAGCGCTAAGCTGAAATTTGAGGGAGTTAAATTTGCTTTTTATATCATTGCTCTTTCCTAGGTAAATCTTCTTTGTAATATCGCTTTTTATTATAAATACTCCAATGTCAAATTTCATTTCTTTATATAGTTGTTTTAATTCACGTTTTCTATCCATGCTTTAGATTCCTCTTTTCATAATTTGTTTGTAATATGTAAATTTAAAAATATATTACATATTAATTATAAAGAGATTAATTTCAGATGTAAATAGTTTTTATAAAATTAATTATGAGTTAATTGATATTAGTAAAGGATTTTAGCTTGATAAGCCTACTATATATTTTAAATGTGATATAAATGTAAAAAGATAAGTTGACATATAATAAATTATAGAATAAACTAAAAATGTAATAGTAAAATATATTTAAATATTACATTTAAAGGAGCGGACAATTATTATGAATAAAAAAATAGAATTAATAGGAAATTTTGCAAGTGATTGGATTAGATATAGTGACTATGAATATAAAATTACTGAAGATGATGAGTTATATATAGTTCCAACTGAAGATGCTGTATTTACTATGTATAACCCATTTGATGTCGCAGATGACATAATAGTAGATATAATTTGTATAGGACAAGAAGCATTGCAAGATATACCAAAAGAGACAAAAGAAATGAGATTAAAAAAAGAAGTACTTGAATTTGTAAAAAAATATGGATTATTGGGTTTGATTTATTCAAGTGTATATAATAGAGACATAGTTGGAGAAGAAAGAGTGCTAATGATTGAAAAGAATTATATTACAAAAGATAATATATTGAGTACTGATGAATATGTAAACATGTTTATACCATTTGCAAGTGATGATGATGTGTATTTTAAGAAATACAGAAGAGGTATAGATGTATCAAAAAGAGAAGAGTCACCTAAGTTTTTTGGAAAGAGACCATTAATTTTGGATTTAGTATTTTCAAAGTTTTATACTGAACAATTAGACTGGATTGTAAGTTTTGCTAAGGATATGTGTAGACACTTTAATCAAGTTTGTGTATATAAAAATACATCAAATCTATTAACTGAAAATGTTACTATTATGTCTGGCGGATTTAATCCTCAGAAGATAGGGTTTTCTATAAGTCAATTGGATAAACCAACTATTGCGTGGGAATTTGATTCTTTGAAGACTGCAATTGAGACTATATATGCATTTGCAATTACAAGTGAGCCTCCTTCTTTAAATAAATGCAAGTATTGTGGGAAAATTTATATTCCTACAAATTCCAAATCTCAATATTGTTCACCTTCTTGTAGAAATTGTTCAAATGTAAAGAAAAGTAGAAGTAGGGCTAAAAAAGATAAATAAATTAATAAAGATATCATTGTTTAGATTTTAATTATAAATAACTTCAAAAAAGTAGTTATAGAAAATTATATGTCTGAGTGGTGGTATTTTTTTATTGAAAAATTTGATTGAGATGTTAATTTTGAATTGACAAAAACTACTTATAATAATATTATTATAAGTAGTAAATGGAATAGTTTATACTAATTTAAATATAACATAAAAATGTATAAAAGTCAATAGAAAAAAGGAGAATTTCAAATGATATCACCCATTATTTTGAGTTCTATGCATCAAGGTTTAAAAGAAATAGAAAAGAATGAGTTACTTGATACTAATAAAGAATCTAAGGAGTATGGTTTAGTTCTTTCAGAAGTAGATGTAAAAGATATAATAACTTCAAGAAATTATACTTTAAAGGGGTATGGCAGAATAGAGTTGGACATAAAAGTCACAAAACAATTGATAGAAAATATATACAAATCACAGTTTACAAATATGGATGATTATTTAGAAGCTATTAATGATATGCAAGAAATTTTTTATTATTTAAAAAATGAAACGAATGATAAGATAAGTGATGATGAGATTATAGAAATGCTAGATGAACTTTATGAAAAATTTTCAGGCAATCTCGATAATGTAAGAGGAGAAGCAGATGAATTTGCAAAGAAATTTAAGTTTGGAGAAGTTTAATATATGATAGGAGAGAGTTCTATGTCAAATAATTTAAGCGATATTAATATAAACGAAAATAATTTAATAAAAAATCAATATTCAATATCTTTGCTTAAGGAATGTCTAAATTATAAAGTAATAGATGAAAGAGAAGTATATAGCATACAACAAGAAATATCTCTAATACTTATAGATTTGATTAAAAAATATACAAATGGTCAAAGTACATCAGTAAGGACAGAAGTAGCTGAGAGGTTGTTGATTTCAATATGGTATGCTATTGATGCATATATAAATAAATTAGAAAATTTGGAAAAGAGAGTTGTAGAATTGACTGCTAAAAATATAAAAAATATGTATATAGAAGGTATTAAAATATTAGAAAATGATTTAATTGAATTAGAGAGTTTTTATGAATTAATGATAAATAGAAAGTTAGATACTAACTCAATAGCTTATAATGATACTTTGATAGAACTAGCAGGTTTCTTTAAAAATTATGTTATAAAATTTGAGGCTCATGACATTCCAGTGAGTATAGATTACCCATTGGCATTAGACGATATGGATGTTCAAGGTATCTATTATGTAAAGAATTATATTGAGAGTATAGATATAGAAAATAGGTTTTGTAATTTATTTAAAAAGAAAGATAGAGAAAAATTATTTTATGATTATGGAGTGACATATAAAATAGATTGTGATGTCATACTTATAAATTTATTTGAACTTATTATAAATAATTGTATTTTTTCTACGATTTTAGGTAATGAAGCAACTAAACTAGAGGTTTCAGAATATGAATATGAGTTTTTAGAAAGACAATTTAAAAGCATATATAATAATAATTTTGGAGATGAAGCTAGAGATTATGAAGAAAATAATATAATTGAATTGATTCAGGTGAATAATAATTTAAATTATGATGATTATGAAGAAATTAATAGAGAAATTAGAAAAAATAAAAAAATAACTTCACTACTTGTAGAAGCAATTGAAGTGTTGATAAAAAGGTTAAGTATAGAAGATGAAGTAATGATAAGATATATTAAAAGATATGGAAATATATTTATTGAATCTGTGTTGAGTTCAATAAAGAATGATACTTTTAAAAGTATTATAATTGTAAGTAGTAGTTCAAATGAGTCTTTAGAGAATTATATTATTGATGATGAAAGTAAATTAGATGATGAATCGTTTAGAGAGGTATTTAATAAAATATTAGATAGTACATCTATAGTTGAAAAAATAAAGATAATAAAGGAAAATATTAATGCAAAAAAAGATTTTATTGATATTTTGGAAGCGGAATGCTTATTTGAAGAAGAGTATTTAATGTTATTTTCAGAATTAAGTGAATTGGAATTGGCAATATTGGGTAGTGTTGTATTTTATGAAGACATGAGAATGAAAGAAATTAATCTATTAGAATTTTCAGTAAGTCAGAAATCTGAAACTACATCATGGAAGATTGAATATATTGACTTTGTAAAGAAACAAAATAAAGCTAAGATACACTCTATAGAAGAATATATGAAACAAATTAATTAACAAAAAATTATGAATAAATAGAATGTTAGTATATAATATAATCTGTAAAGTATATCAAAATACATATATCTGGAGGGGATTATGAAAGAGTATATCATAAATAATATTGAAGAAATAAGAGAAGAGTTGATAGATTTATCTAAAAAAATATGGGAAAATCCAGAATTAGCTTTCGAAGAAAAGTATGCAAGTAACATTCAAAAAGAATACCTAAAATCAAAGGGATTTGAAATTGAAGGAGTAGAAAATTTACCTACTGGATTTATAGCAAGTTTTGGAAAAGGTAAACCAGTGATTGGAATACTTGGAGAATATGATGCTTTACCAGAATTATCACAATCTGTGAGTACAGAAAGAAATCCATTGGTAGAAGGTGAAGCAGGTCATGGATGTGGGCATAACCTATTAGGTGTAGCAGGTGTAGGAGCAGTTGTTTCTATAAAAAAATTAATAGAAGAAAATAAATTTAATGGAACAATAAAATATTTTGGTTGTCCTGCTGAAGAAGAAGGAGGAGGGAAGACCTTCATGTGTGTAAATGGATGCTTTGATGATGTAGATTGTGCATTTACATGGCATCCTTTTGATATAAATGCACCTTGGAGAGGAGGAAGTCTAGCAAACTTATCTATCAAGTTTAAGTTTAAAGGAATAACAGCACATGCAGCTCAAGCTCCACATAATGGTAGAAGTGCACTTGATGCTGTTGAAATTATGAATGTTGGAGCAAATTATTTGAGAGAGCATGTGATTGACTCTATAAGAATGCACTACGTTATAACTAATGGTGGAGGAAGACCTAATGTAGTCCCTGGTTTTGCTGAAAGCTGGTATTTTATTAGAGGTAAAAAAGCAAAGGATGCAGAGCATGTTCTTGATAGATTAGTAAAAGTAGCACAGGGAGCAGCGATGATGACAGAGACTGAAATGGAGTATACAGTTACAGATGGAATATATGATTATATACCAAATCAATGTCTGACTGATTTAGTTTACGATAATATGGTTTTTGTAGGTTGTCCTAAACCTACATCTGAAGAAGAAGAGTTTGCGAAAAAATTATGTGATACTCTTACTAGAGAGGAAAGACTAGGTGTAGCAACATCATTCCAAAATGATAAATCTATTGTAGAGAGTTATATACATCAGAATATAGCTGAAGGAGACAAAGATAAAGGGCTAGCTGGTTCTACTGATGTTGGAGATGTAAGCTATGTTATACCAGTCGCTCAATTTGCAATGGCAGCATGGCCTGTTGGAGTTGCAAGTCATACTTGGCAGTCATGTTCATCAGCAGGTTCAAGTATGGGGTTTTCTGCCATGATAAATTCGGCTAAAGTGTTGGCTTGTAGTGCTTATGATGTGTTTATGAATACTGTAATTATTGATGAAGCAAAAGCCGAATTTGATAAATCATTAGATGGACAAAAATTTAAACCATTGGTATAATCTTGATAATAAAATATTTCTGGGGGGAATAACTATGAAAGAAAAGATTGAAAAAGTACTTGAAGAAAAGATAAAACCAGTATTACAAAGAGATGGCGGAGATGTAGAGCTTATAGATGTAAATGAAAATGGAGTAGTTTTGGTTAGACTACAAGGTGCATGTAGTGGGTGTCCAGGAGCAACTATGACAATAAAAGCCATTATTGAAAATGTTTTAGTTAGTGAAGTTCCAGGAGTAACTCAAGTATTAGGTGTCTAATAAATTAGATTTTATACACAAGTGTACATAACGCAATTTAAAAAGTTATTCAAAATGTGATATATAAAAAGTGTGTAAGTATATATTTAATTTCTTACACACTTTATTTTAATATTCTACTATACATCCATTATCCAGCCATGCCAATAAACATACCTATAAAGTATGGAATTAACCATATAGTCCACACAACTATACTAAACTTATGGAAGAATTTTTTCTTTTCTTCATCATCTTTATATAGAACAAAAGTAGCCCAACCTGCATGAAAAAGCATAAGTACGATTGCAAGAAGGCCTGTTATACTATGAAGGCTTTGAGATAAAGCTGATTTTACATAGAATGTGTTACTATTAGCTATGTTACTCATGGTAAAGGTTCCTAATGTATCGAATATTAAACCAAGCCAAAATATGATTACATGCTTCTTTTTTAAAATTTTGGCCTTTCTTTCTCCAAATACACCTATAGTGTAAAAAATTAATGCTGAAGTTATAAATACTATTGCAAGTATTAATTTAGAATTCATAATTATCTCTCCTTTATTTTTGTTAATATATTTCTAAGATTTTTTACTAAGTCATTTAATTCTTGTTCATCACAGTTTTTAAATATATCATTAAAACTTTCTTGCATTTTAGTTTTAAAATTTGTTGCAAATTCAAATCCTGTATTTGTAAACTTAACATATGTATTTCTTTTATCCTCAGATTTTTTAAATTTTTCTACATATCCAATGTGTTCTAACCTGCTGATTATACCTGAAACTGTACCTTTAGCTAAAGACATTTCATCACATAATTGTGATATTGTAAGCTCTTGATTATGAGCTATTAGCTTTATAACTATAATTTGTTGATGTGTTAATCCATTCTCTTTAAAATTTTCTTCTACTGTGTACATAGTTTTAGAATAGAGTTCTTTTAAAAGCATAGCTATTCTAAAACAATCATAATTAGTTTTCAATAAAATCACCTCTTAAATAGTTTGCATAGAAACTAATATAATATAATTTATCAATATAGTCAACCTAAAAATTTATAATTTCATAATAAACGCTAGAGAATAGAGCATAAAAATTTTATTTTAGGTATAAATAAAACAATTTGATGAAATTTTAACAATTTTTAAAAAGTTTGTTTACACAGTTAATAAATGATGCTAAAATTAATTCATAGATAAATATTGAAAATTTAATTTGTTTAATGATAATAGAGCCACGAAGGTTTTAACGTTACTTGACGTTTACTTTTATGTGGTTTTTTTTATTGCAACAAAGGGGGAATAGGGGTTTGTTAAAGGATATACTTAAAAAGTTGTTGCAGTTTATTTTAGTAATGTTTTTATTATCTTTTGTTGTTTTTTACATGGCAAGACTTGCTCCAGGGGACCCATTAATCTCCTACTATGGAGATGGAGTAGAAAGAATGAGTACTCAAGAAAAAGAAAATGCTATGAAAAAGCTTGGCTTGAATGAACCAATATATAGTCAATATATAAAATGGATTTCGGATGCATCAAAAGGAGAATTTGGAATTTCATTTAAATATAAACAAAATGTTACTTCTGTTATAAATGATGTCTATATAAATACTATAATACTGGGTGGTTCAGGGTATATACTTACATTTGTACTAGCTTTATTGTTAGGAATATTTTGTACACTACATGAAGATAAGCTCATTGATAGAATTATATGTAAGTTAGGGACAATAACCAACTGTATTCCATCATTTTGGGTTGCTTTAGTACTTATACTTATATTTAGTATAAACTTAAGTATACTTCCAAGCAGTGGTGCTTATGCAATGGGAGAAGAAACTAGCATATTAAGTAGGTTGTCTCATTTAATCTTACCTCTTACAGTACTGATATTAAGCCATTTATGGTATTACACATATATGATAAGAAATAAATTGTTAGAAGAAATAAGAGAAGATTATGTATTGTTATGTAAAGCAAAAGGTTTAAATAATAGAACTATTGTTTTTAAGCATTGCCTGAGAAATATAATGCCATCGTATATCAGTATAATGGCCATTTCAATACCTCACATATTGGGAGGAACTTATGTAGTTGAAAAAGTTTTTTCTTACCCAGGCTTAGGAACTCTTTGTTTTGAAAGTGCAAAGTATCATGATTATAATATGTTATTAGTTTTATGTTTAATAACAGGGGCTTTAGTAGTATTTGGGAATATGTTAGCTCAAATTATAAACAATAAAATAGACCCTAGAATGAAATATGATAGAGGTGATACTAATGAAGCCACAATTTAGTGATTTTGAAATTGTAGGAGAAAATTATATTTTAGTAGCAGAAGAGGAATATATAAAAACAAAGAAAACTTTATTTAAAAAAATTAAAGAATTACCATATATATCAATTATTATTTTATCAATTATTATTATTGGAAGTGTATTTTCGTCTTTAATAATGACACATGAACCAACATACATGGATTTAGTAAGTTCTAACTTAGCCCCAAATAAAACTTTTTTATTTGGAACAGACTCAATGGGTAGAGATATATATTCTATGATATGGTATGGAGGAAAAATATCTTTGTTTATAGGATTGTTTTCTACTGTAATATCAACTGCTATAGGAATTATTTATGGTAGTATAAGTGGTTTAGCGTCTGAACTTGTAGATGATGCAATGATGAGATTTACAGAGATTATACTTAGTATACCTTCAATATTAATCATAATATTTGTACAGGCTATACTTGGAAATTCAAATCCAATATCTATGTCTATAGTTATAGGTATAACAAGTTGGATGAATATATCTAAGATTGTAAGAACAGAGGTTAGGCAAATAAGAAATAGTGAATACATACTGGCAGCTAAAAGCATGGGAGGAGGATTCTTCTATACATTAAAACAGCATTTACTCCCAAATTTTGTGGCATCAATAATGTTTATGGTTGTAACAAACATAGGTGCAGCTATTGGGACTGAATCAACACTTAGTTTTTTAGGAATAGGTTTACCAATAGAAATTGTTTCTTGGGGAAGTATGTTATCTTTATCAGAAGAAGCATTACTTTCAAATAGATGGTGGATAATACTTATTCCGGGTATATTTTTAGTTACTACATTAGTGTGTATAACCAATATAGGGAATTATATAAGAAAAAATAATAATAAAAAATCCAGTAATTTATAAATCAGCATTTGAGCACTAAATAAACAAATACTGAGGTATTTGAAATATCTATTTAAATAAATGGGGTCAAAGTTTTGAAAAATACTTTATAAAAAGCAAAAGGGGGAGCATCATGAAATTAAAGAAATTAAAAGTTTTAAGTTTAGTAATGATACTTAGTCTAATGGCAGGTTGTTCTAGTGGAGGAGACAAAGATAAAAAAGCAGATACATCTAAAGATGGAAAGGTACTTGTTTATGGAAGTAATGACTATACAAGCATAAATCCTGCACTATATGAACATGGAGAAATAAATTCATTAATATTTAATGGATTAACAGCTCATGATGAAAACAACAAAGTGGTTCCTTGCCTAGCAAAGGACTGGAAATTTGATGAGGCAACAAATACATATACTTTTAATTTAAGAGATGATGTTAAGTGGCATGATGGAGAGAAATTTACAGCAAATGATGTTAAGTTTACGATAGAAACTATAATGAAGCCAGACAATGCTTCTGAAATAGCATCAAATTATGAAGATATAACAAAAATTGATGTAGTTAATGATACTACTATAAAAATTAGTTTAAAAGCTCCAAATACAGCAATGCTTGATTATTTGACAGTGGGGATATTACCAAAACATGCATTAGAAGGGAAAGATATAGCTACTGATGGATTTAATCAAAAACCAATAGGAACTGGACCATTTAAACTTGAAAAATGGGATAAAGGTCAAAGCATAACACTTGTTAAAAATAGTGATTATTTTGTAAAAGAACCAGGTCTAGATAAAGTAGTATTTAAAATTGTTCCAGATGATAAGGCTAAAGCAATGCAATTAAAATCAGGAGAATTAGACTTAGCTCAAGTAACTCCTAAAGATATGTCTAACTTTGAAAAAGATGAAAAGAATTTTAAAGTAAATATAATGAAAACAGCAGACTATAGAGGTATATTATACAATTTTAATTCTAAGTTCTTTAAAGATGAAAAAACTAAAGGATTGCCAAATGCTTTAAGTTATGCAATAGATAGAAAAGCAATAGTTGATAGTGTATTATTAGGACATGGTGTGCCAGCATATTCACCTTTACAAATGGGAGCATATAACAATCCTGATATAGAAAAGTTTGAGTATAATCCAAAAAAAGCTAAACAAGAAATTGAAAAGCTAGGATGGAAATTAGGTTCTGATGGAATTTATGAAAAAGAAGGTACTAAATTAGCTTTTGAAATAACAGCAGGTGAGAGTGACCAAGTTAGAGTTGATATGGCTAAAATATGCGCACAACAGTTAAAAGAAATAGGTGTAGATGCTAAAGCAGTGGTTGTAACTGAAACAGATTGGGCTAATCAAGATGCTCATTTAATAGGTTGGGGAAGTCCATTTGACCCAGATGACCATACATATAAAGTGTTTGGAACAGATAAAGGTGCAAATTATAATGCTTACTCTAATCCTACTATAGATAAAATACTTCAAAAAGCAAGAGAAACGGAAAATAAAGATGAAAAGTTAAAGTTATATAAACAATTCCAAGTAGAAATAACTAAAGATATGCCTTATACATTTATTGCTTATATAGATGCAATCTATGTTGGAAAACCAAATATCAAAGGGTTAACACCTGATACAGTTTTAGGCCATCATGGTGTAGGTATATTCTGGAACATAGCTGATTGGACAATTGAATAATAGTTAAATTAATTAGAAACCTTAGGGATAAAAATATATCCCTAAGGTTTGAATAGCATAGGGGTTGATGGTTTTTGGAACATTTATTGGAGGTTAATAATCTATCTGTAAGTTTTAAAGTAGAAGAAGGAGAAGTTCAGGCTGTAAGAAATGTATCTTTCAATCTAAAAAAAGGTGAAACACTTGCTATAGTTGGAGAATCTGGTTGTGGAAAATCTGTATTGTGTAAGAGCTTGATGAGAATACTCCCATATAATGGATATATTAAAAATGGAGAGATTTTACTTAAATCAAATGACTTGGTTAAAAACTCTGAGAAGGACATGGAGTCTATCAGAGGAAAGAATATATCAATGATATTTCAAGACCCTATGACATCTCTTAATCCAACTATATCTATAGGAAAGCAAATATCAGAAACTATATTGATTCATCAAGATATAAGTAAAAGTGAAGCTAAAAAAAGAGCTCTAGAACTTATTGAATTGGTTGGAATAGATAATCCTGAAAAGAGATTTAAACAATTTCCACATCATTTTTCTGGAGGAATGAGACAACGTATAGTAATAGCTATAGCACTTGCTTGTAATCCAGAAGTATTGATAGCTGACGAGCCTACAACAGCCCTAGATGTAACTATACAAGCCCAAATAATTGACTTAATAAAGGACTTGCAAGATAAGATAGGTTTATCAATAATATTTATAACTCATGATTTAGGTGTAGTTGCAACTATAGCTGATAGAATTGCAGTCATGTATGCAGGAAAGATTGTAGAAATAGGAACAGTAGAGGATATATTTTATGACCCTAGACATCCATATACTTGGGGATTGTTAGGTTCATTACCTACTTTGGATTCACAGGACGATTATTTATATAATATACCTGGGATGCCTCCAAACTTATTGAATCCTCCAAAAGGAGATGCGTTTGCAGTAAGGAATAAAAATGCTCTTAAAATAGATTATGAAAAAGAACCACCAATGTTTAAAATTAATGATACACATAGTGCAGCAACTTGGTTATTGCATCCAGATGCACCTAAAGTGGATATACCAGTTAGAGTAAATTGTGGAAGGGTGATTTCTAATGAATAGAGAAAAAATACTAGAAATAAAGAACTTAAAACAATATTTTCATTTGGATAAAAGTACTACTGTAAAAGCAGTTGATGATATAAGTTTCGATATATATAAAGGCGAGATATTTGGATTGGTGGGAGAATCAGGTTCAGGAAAATCTACAACTGGCAAAACTATAATAAGATTACATGAATCTACTGGTGGAGAAGTAATTTACAAAGGAAATTGCATATCAGACAAAAAAACATATAAATTTATAAAAAAAGATGTAAATAAAAGTATGCAGATTATTTTCCAAGATTCTACTTCATCATTAAATCCACGTATGACAATTGCAGATATAATTTCAGAACCACTGAAAATACAAGGTGTCTGTAAAAATAAAACAGAGAGAATGAATAAAGTATATGAGATGTTAAATCTAGTTGGACTTGATAGAAGTTATGCAAATAAGTATCCTTCTGATTTCTCAGGTGGGCAAAGACAACGTATTGGTATAGCACGAGCTCTTTCAGTAGACCCAGACTTTATAATAGCTGATGAACCTATAGCTTCTTTAGATGTGTCTATACAGGCACAAATTGTAAATTTATTTAAAAAATTACAACAAGAAAAGAATTTAACTTGTTTATTTATAGCTCATGATTTATCTATGGTTAGACATATTAGTGACCGTATAGGAGTTATGTATAATGGTAAATTAGTAGAATTAGCAAGTTCAAATGAATTATATAATAATCCTATTCATCCATATACAAAATCTTTGCTTTCTGCAATTCCTATTCCTGACCCTAAATATGCTAAGTCAAGAAATAGAGTAGAGTATAATTCTAATGTATGTGATTGTTCAAGTGAGAAGCCATTGAGCTGGATTGAAGTTTCAGATGGTCATTTTGTATATTCTTCTAAATCAGAGATAGATAAATACCAAGAAAATTTAAAAGTTGTTTAGTATAAGGTCATTTTAAATAATGGATAGTTATATTAATTATGAACTAAAAACCTATTTTTGGATAAATTTTAAAACCATTCTCAAAATAGATTTTTTTATTTCTATTTTTCAGGTTTAATAAAATTAAAAACAAGGAAAATATATTATTCATAAGATACCATAAAGCATTTAAAATAGTCTATATTTTGTATTTAAATATAATAATATTAAAAAATTTACACTTTTAACAGGATTTATGTAAGTGTTTATAGAAATAAATAAACATGTACATAATACATAATTATTTTACAATCCTAAAATATGAGAATGGAGAGATGGCTATGAAGTGGAGAGACTATGCTAATGATGTAAATTTATTTGAGGATTTTGATAAAAGTATCAAGCCTCTAACTGACGAACAAAGAAAGAAAAATATAAACACTTTAATTGCATATTTTTCAAAAGAAGTTCCTTCTAAAATATACAATTTATCAAATGATGAAATTAAGCCTAGAGATATACTTAGAGGACTTTTGAATGTATATCCACCAAAAGAAATTGCTCCAGAAATACTTAGTATGTTACATAATTTATTGTTAATTGAATGTGAAGAAAGAGAGTTAGTAGATGTAAATGATATAGAAGAAGTAGAGGAAGGTATTGCTATATGGAGAGGAAATATAACAAGTTTAAAAGCAGATGCAATAGTGAATGCTGCAAACAATAAGTTGTTAGGATGTTTACAACCATTACATTTATGTGTGGATAATGAGATACATTCATGTGCAGGTCCTAGACTTAGAGAAGATTGTGATAAAATAATAAAAAAACAAGGTCATTTAGAATATACTGGAGATGCTAAAATAACAAGAGGTTATTGCCTACCTTCAAAATTTGTAGTACATACTGTTGGTCCTATTGTATCTGGTGGTCAACCAAGTAAAGAACAAGAAAAGCAACTTCTTCATTGCTATAAATCATGCTTAAACACAATAAAAGAAATTGAAGAAATAAAAAATATTGTTTTTTGTGGAATTTCTACAGGTGTATTTGGGTATCCAAAAAAAGAAGCAGCTAATCTTGCTGTAAGCAGAGTTAGATTATGGTTAAAAGAAAATCCTGAAAAAAACTTGAAAGTTGTATTTAATGTATTTACTGAAGAAGAAGAAGAAAAATATAGAAGAATATTCAAATAATATTATATAATGAGATTCTAAGACTATTTATTATATAATATAACAATTTATTAATACTAAATAAAATTTGTAATTTTAGTATGTTAATGGGTATAATAGAAATCATAAGAGTAATATAAGGAATAATTCTATTACTTAAAAAATATAATCTAGGAAATTGTATGGTAAATAAATATGAAAAATAATTTTAGAAATTATATTAATTTAAGAGATAAAGTTATAATTATATCAGTTGTGTTTCTGTTAATCCTATTAATTGTATCTTATATATTTGGTAAATTAGTTTATAATAGTTCAGTTGGTTCAGAGCAATTAATAAAAAAAGAAGATGTTATAAAAGTATTTTCTGAGAGAAAAGACAAACCACTAGAAAAATTAAAAAATTATAAGACCGATGAATTGATGATACAAAGTTCTAATAATTACAAACTTGAAAGTATTTTTATAACCTCAAATATAAAGACAAAAGATACTATTATACTTGTTCATGGAATAGGAAGTTGTCATTATGAAATGCTAAAGGTAGCATATGGATATTTGGACAAAGGTTATAATGTATTAATTTATAATCAAAGAAACACAGGTAACAGTGGAGGGGATAATTATACATTTGGTCTTTATGAAAGGTATGACTTGGATAGTTTGGTTAAATTTGTAAAAAATAAATTTCCAGATGGAAGATTAGGAATACATGGATTTTCTATGGGAGCAGGAACAGCTGCTATGCATACAGAGATAAATTCTAGAAATAAAGAAGTTGATTTTTATATACTAGATTCTCCTTATTCTGAAATGAGAGAAGCTATTAGAATGGGAATAATAGAAAAGCGTATACCAAAGATATTAGTCAATTATGTAATAACATGTGGAGATTTATATAATAAGTTTAAATCTGGATTTTGGTACAATGATGTAAGACCAGATGAGGCAGTTAAAAAGTCTAATGTTCCTATACTATTTATACATGGAACAGAAGACAAAGTTTGTGATTATAGAAACAGCCAAAACATGTGTGATTTAGTTAAACATGATAAAAAAGAGATATGGCTTATAGAAGGTGTTGGTCATGTTGATGGATATGAGCATGATAAAACAGTGTACTTCAATAAAATTTTAAAATTCATACATAGTAATGTTGTTAGTGATAAAAATTAGTTGTATATTAATAGCTTATTTATTTTGGTATTTAGTAAAAATAGATAAGCTATTTTTATGTTGAAATATAAATAATGTTTAGTAATGTGAATTAATTTCTAGTAAAAATGAAAATAACTACCAATTAAATTCATTTATACCTCAAATGAAAGAGTTAGTATTATATTACAATAAAATCTAAAGAAAAGAGAGGTAGTATATATGAAAAACAAAAATAATAAAGATATGTTGAATATGAAAGTGTTAAGGGGTTTAGGATTACTGTTAATGCTTTTTGATTATACAGGGGATACTTTAAATTTTTATAATTTCTTTGCCAAACCATTAGTATCGGGAAGCTTATATCAGGTAGGAGGTGCTGATTATATTGTATTTTTATTATTTATTATAGAATGTATATACCTAGTGGGAAGATATATCTTAAAAGTTAAAATAAATTGGTGTAAAGTTATTGAAAATGAAAAGGATACTTTTGTAAATAACTTATTAGTTGAAAAAATACAAGAAGAAAGCAATATTGTATATAATGTATTAAATTCATACATATTGCCACATATATATAATACAGGAAGAGTGTTGCTTGTTAGAATACATCATATGCTAATCTATGTTAAGGAAAAGTACTATTATGTGAATATCTATTAAATACAATAGTACTGTAAAATTTACTATATTGAAATTTGTATCAAATGTTAAACTTAATAAGGTAAATCTTTTGAAAAACACATAAAAAATCGCAATTTATTTTGACCTTAAGTTATAAATTTTGTGAAAAATTATAAATCTTATAAAATAGATTGCGATTTTAATTCTATACTTCTGCTATGATTTTACCTATATCAGTTAAGTCATATCCACCAATACCTTGAAGTTCAGCCTTAAACTCAGCTGAGTTTATTATGTTAATTATAGTTTGGTAAACCGGATTTTGTAAGTCTTCTTTTTTGATGACTAAATCATAACGTTCCTTGTGAAGAGGAATAAAGTCAATGTTATTTACTTGTAATGCTGCTTTTTCATTCCCTAATCCAACATCGGCTATTCCACGAGAAACAGTACTTGCAACGCCAAGGTGTGATAATTCTTCATTTTCATAACCTTTTATATAGTTACCATTAAAATTTAGAAGTCTAAGCTTACCATCAAGTAGAACTCTAGTACCAGCGCCCTTTTCTCTATTGACAAGAGTTATGTTTGGTCTAGTTAAATCTTCCCAAGTTTTTATTTCTTTAGGATTTCCTTTAGCAACATAAAAACCTTGCATTCTATAAGCTAAATTTATAAGCACACATGGGATTCCTGGCAATAGTTTTTTAACAAAAGTGCTATTATATTCATCTGTTTCAAAGTCCCATAGATGAGATGATGCTATAGAAACTCTGCCATTATATAATTCATATAAAGCATTATAACTGCCTATATAAGAGCGAAATGTATTTACTCCATCTAATTTTTTTTCAACAGACCTAGCTAAAATATCTAATATTACATCTTGACCAGAAATAATAACTTTAAAATTATTATTTATAGATATATTTTTGTTGTTAAATTGTATATCTTTTATTTTACCAGTCTTTTGACTGTTGATATATTCTTCAACATCTTTAATATCAACTCTTATTTTTTTTCCTACTTTATAAGAAGGAAGTTCACCTCTTTTAATTAATTCATATACAGTATTTTTTGTTATTTTTAATAATTCAGCTACCTCGACAGGCGTCAAAGATGATAATGAGTCCATAATACACCTCCATATAAGGTTATTTTAACATTAAAAAAAGAAAAATGTAGAAAAATATTTAAAAGTAATATAAATAATTTACTTGAAAATTTATTAGTAGGTATATATAATTAAGTTATACATAACAAAACGTGATAAAACATAATAAAACATGTTAAAATATGTATCAAATTTACAAAAAGGGAGATTGTTATGAAAAAAATATTGGGAATATTAGGGCTAGTTGCATGTTTAACTTTGGGGACAGTTGGATGCAATAGTAATGAAAGTAAGAAAGATAATGAAAAACAAGAAAAAACAAATAAAAGTAGTGAGGTAGTGGAGTTAAATATATCAGCTGCTGCAAGTTTAAAAGAAGCAATGGCAAAGATTGAAGAAGAGTACAAAAAAGTTGATTCAAATGTAAAACTTACAGTTAACTATGGAGCATCAGGTTCATTACAACAACAGATAGAACAAGGAGCACCATGTGATTTATTTATTTCAGCAGGTCAAAAACAAATGAAAGCTTTAGATGAAGAAAAGTTATTAGTTTCTGATACTATGAAAGACTTAGTAAAAAATGATTTAGTTCTTATTTCTTCTGCTGATAGTGATGTGTCTAGTATGAAAGATTTAACATCAGATAAAGTAAAGAAAATTGCTGTTGGTGAAGCTGAAAGTGTTCCAGCAGGTAAATATGCAGATGAAGTATTAACTAATTTAGATTTAAAAGATAAATTAAAAGACAAATTAGTATTTGCAAAGGATGTAAAAGAAGTTCTAGCATGGGTGCAATCAGGAAATGCTGATGTTGGATTCGTTTACTTTAGTGATACTGTTAATAATGATAAGATAAAAGTAGTTGAAAAAACAGATGAAAAAACTCATTCACCTATTACATATCCAGTTTCAGTAATTAAAGCTAGTAAAAATGCAGATGCTGCTAAGAAATTTGAAGAATTTTTGTTAAGTGATGCAGGGCAAAAGATTTTTGAAGAATTTGGATACAAAAAAGTAGAATAAGTTTACAAATAAATTATGTATATTTAAATATAAATTATATATAAATAAATGAAAATTGAAAATAATTGTATATTATAATAAAATGGAAATAGTGAAATTAATAGATATATTAATTTCACTATTTCCATTTAAAATTAAGGAGGGAAAGATGGGAACAGATTGGTCACCTTTATGGATATCACTTAAGACATCTTTTTTGTCAACAGTAATAACTTTTATAATAGGAATATTTGTGTCATATATTATGGCTAATTATAGAGGCAAGTGGAAGGGTCTTATAGATGGATTATTTACACTCCCATTAATTTTACCACCAACAGTTGTAGGATTCTTTTTATTATTGCTATGTGGGAAAAATGGTTTTGTAGGTAAATTTTTATTAAGTTTTGATAAGACTTTAATATTTAGCTGGACAGCAACTGTAATTTCAGCAGTAGTGGTGTCTTTTCCTATGATGTACAGAACTTCAAGGTCAGCATTTGAACAGATTGATAATAATATGTTGTCAGCTGCAAGAACATTAGGTCTTAATGAATGGAAAGTGTTTTTTAAGATTGCAGTTCCATTGGCATGGCCTGGAATAATTGGTGGATTGGTGTTGTCCTTTGCTAGAGCCCTTGGAGAATTTGGTGCAACACTTATGATAGCTGGTAATATACCTGGAAAAACTCAAACTATGCCAATAGCTATATTTTTTGCTGTTGAGGGTGGAGATATGAATAAAGCTATGATGTGGGTTATGATTATTGTAGTAATATCTATAGCAATGATTTTATTATTAAATTATTGGTCTGAATTTCAGCAAAAAATTATAGGAAAGAGGTGTAGATAATTGAGTTTATATGTAGATATTGAAAAAGATTTATCCTCTTTTAAATTAAAGGTAAAAATTGAACAAGAAAAAGGAATTTTAGGCTTTTTAGGTGAGTCTGGTTCTGGAAAAAGCATGACATTAAAATGTATAGCAGGGCTTGAGAGACCAACAAAAGGTAGGATTGTATTAAATGATATAGTACTGTTTGATTCTGAAAAAAAGATAAATTTGTCAACTCAAGAAAGAAAAGTAGGCTTTCTATTTCAAAACTATGCCTTGTTTCCACATATGACTGTAGGTCAAAATATTGAGCTTGGGCTTTTAAAACTAAGTAAGAATGAAAAAAAGGAAATAGTAGAAAGATACTTAGATATACTTAAGTTAAATGGGTTTGAGGGGAGATATCCTTGGCAATTATCTGGTGGTCAGCAACAAAGGGTAGCTCTAGCTAGAGCATTGGCGACATCTCCAGATATATTACTTTTAGATGAGCCTTTCTCAGCACTAGACCATCATTTAAGAAGTAATATGGAAAAAGAACTTATGAATATGTTAAAAGATTACAAAGGAGATATATTATTTGTCACTCATGATATCGAGGAAGCTTATAGAGTTTGTGATGACATTATGGTATATAACAAAGGGGAAGGCCTTCCCAAAAGACCTAAAAAAGAATTGTTTGAATTTCCAAAATACCTTATGGAAGCAAAGATAACAGGGTGTAAAAATATATCTCAATTAAATAGAATGGATGAAAATACTGTTTATGCTACTGATTGGGGCTGTGAGTTGACATTAAATAGAGAAATAGGTGATAATATAGAATATGTGGGAATCAGAGAGCATCATATTAAAGTCTTGGATTCTAATGAAGATTTAAGTGGAAAGCTATGTTTTGAATTGATTAACATTATAGAAAATCCATTTACATATACTATATACGTTAGAAAACATGATTTATCTAACAAGTGTATGCCTATTCAAATAGAATTAGAAAAAAGTAAAATGAGATTTAAGAAAGGAGACAGCATTTATTTAGATTTTCCACAGGAATATTTATTTTGCTTTAGATACAATTATAACGAAAAGGAGTAAATTATATGACTGAAAAAGAAAAAATGTTGTCAGGTAAAGGCTATTATGCAAGTGATGAAACTCTAATAAAAGAAAGAGAAAAGTGCAAAAGACTAACTAGATTATTTAATAATACTTTAGAGGATGAATATGAGAAAAGAGAAGAGATTCTAAGAGAATTGTTTGGCTCAACAGGTAGTAAAATAAATGTAGAACAAAATATAAGATGTGATTATGGATATAACATACATGTAGGTGAAAATTTTTTTGCAAATTATGATTGTATCTTCTTAGATGTATGTAAAATAGAAATTGGTGATAATGTAATGTTAGCTCCAAATGTGCAAATCTATACAGCCTATCACCCAATGGATGCACAACTTAGAAACTCAGGCATAGAGTATGGTTCTCCTATAAAAATAGGTAATAATGTATGGATAGGTGGCGGAGTAATCATAACACCAGGTATTACTATAGGTGATAATGTAGTAATAGGTGCAGGAAGTGTAGTGACAAAAGATATTCCATCAGATACTGTAGCTGTTGGAAATCCTTGTAGAGTAATGAAGAGAATAGAAGAATAAGTATTTATTATGGAAAGACTGTAAAAATATGCCTGTTTCTTGTTTTAGAAAACTCATAGAAACAGGCATATTAATTGTATAGAGAAATTATATTTAATTTTATATCGTTCAAACTAGAGTAGTCAAATTATTTATTTTCAGTCTTAACATAAACTATCTTATTGTCAGAAGGTTTATCTATAGAAAGTGCTTTTAATGTATCTTCATTAATAATTAAATTAGTTTCATCTAAACTTGTTATAGGCATATCTGAAACTTTAGATTCTCCTTTTAGTACTTTAACAGCCATTTCACCAGTTTTATAGCCCAATTTTTCGTAATTTATACCTTGGCAAGCTAATGCTCCTCCTTTTACCATTCCTTCTTCTGCTGCTATTATAGGCACTTTGTTTTCAGTAGCAAGTTGAGATACTATAGGCATAGAAGATGCAAGCAAATTGTCTGTAGGAGCATAAATAACATCAATATTTCCCATTAAACTAGAAGCTGCTTGATTTATTTCACTAGAAGAACTAATTCCTTTTTCAATAATCTTAAGCCCTTTTTTGTCAGCATATTTTTTCAAATTATCAACTTGAACTTTAGAATTTACTTCACTAGTATTGTATATAACCCCTATAGTTTTTGCCTTTGGAACAAGTACATCAAGAGCTTCCATACTTTTTTCAATCGGTGTAAAGTTAGAAGTTCCAGAAACATTTTTACCTGGCTTATCTAAAGAATCTGCAAATCCAGCAGAAACAGGGTCAGTTACAGCAGTGATAAGTATAGGTATATCTTTAGTTGCATTATATGCAGCTTGAGCAGATGGTGTAGATATAGCGAATATCAAGTCCTTTTTATCAGAGACGAATTTACTTGCTATGGTCTGTGTAGTAGGCATATCATTTTGAGCATTTTGGTAATCTATTTCTATATTTTTACCATCCTTAAAACCATTATCTTCTAAAGCTTTAACAAAACCTTCTTTGGAGGCATCTAAGGCTTGATGCTCAACTAATTGTGTAATGCCAATTTTTTTTATATCATTGTTTTTGCTGGTTGATTCATTTGAATCACCTTCATTATTCTTAGAGCAACCTGTAATGGTGGATATACTAAGAACACCAATCAAAGTTAACTTTATTAGTTTACTGCATTTCATTTTGACCACTCCCTCAAAAAATCTATTATATCTATTCTTGTTTAGTTTTTACATAAGAAATATTATCATTAGAAGGTTTTTCCATACCTAAAGCTTTTAATATATCTTCATTAACTATGATATCTGTATCATCTAATGTAGCTACAGGCATATCAGAAACTGATTCTCCATTTAAAATTTTAACTGCCATTTCACCAGTTTTGTAACCTAGTTTTTCATAGTTGATACCTTGACAAGCAAGAGCTCCTTTTTCAACTGGACCAGATTCAGCTGCTATAACAGGAATTTTATTCTCAGTAGCTATTTTAGAAACTATAGGCATAGAAGAAGCTACTAAGTTATCTGTAGGAACATATAAGACATCTATTTTACCAACTAAACTAGAAATTCCTTGATTAACTTCATTTGAAGTAGTTACACCTTTTTCAACAACTTTAAAACCATTTTTAGATGCATATTCTTTTAAAGCATCAACTTGAACTTTAGAATTTACTTCACTAGTATTGTACATAACACCTATAGTTTTTGCCTTAGGAGCAAATATTTTAAGAAGTTCTAAGCCTTTGTCTACAGAAACAAAATCTGATGTACCAGACACATTTCCACCTGGTTTTTCAAGTGTTTTAACTAATCCAGCAGCAACAGGGTCACTTACAGCAGTCATAAGTATAGGTATATCTTTAGTAGCATTAAAAGCTGCCTGAGCTGATGGAGTAGATATAGCAAATATTAAATCTTTCTTGTCAGATGCAAATTTACTTGCAATACTTTGTGTAGTAGGCATATCATTTTGAGCATTTTGGAAGTCTATATCGATATTTTCTCCATCTTTAAATCCATTCTTTTCTAATGCTTTTACAAATCCTGCCTTAGTAGCATCTAATGCTGGATGCTCAACCAATTGAGTTATCCCAATTTTTTTAACGTCTTTATTTTTAGAAGTACTTTCTTGTTTTGAATTACCAGAATCTCCACCTTGTGAACATCCTGTAAGCATAGATACACTAAGTGCACCAGCTAAAATTAAACTTGCCAATCTTTTTTTATTAATCATTTTTATATCCCCCTCAAGAATTTTATTATTATATATGTTCATATATTCATATGAATTATTGTAGAGTTAGCAGAATTATTATATTTTTGAGCCTATTTTAGAAATAAACTAAACTTAAATTAATATAATAGATATGTTTTAAACTGCATATTCAAATTTTTCTAAGATTTCTTCAACTGTTAATTGTTCTTTCTCTTTACCCTTTACATCCAATACAACTTCACCTTTATGAAGCATTATTAATCTATCTCCATATTGAAGAGCATGTTTTAAATTGTGAGTTACCATAAGTGTAGTTATATTTTTTTCCCTTACAATCTTATTAGTCAACTCAATTACTTCATTTGATGTTTTGGGGTCAAGTGCTGCTGTATGTTCATCAAGTAATAAAACAGAAGGATTTGTCAAACATGACATAATTAGTGATAGTGATTGTCTTTGACCTCCTGATAAGAACTGTACTTGAACATCAAGATATTTTTTTAAATCAAGAGACACACCTTCTAATAAATTTTCTAAGAAATCTCTTTTGTAACGAAGACATTTTCTTAGGTTTAATAATTTACCTTTATTAAGAGCTAAAGATAAGTTTTCTCTAACTGTCATAGAAGGACAAGTTCCAAGGCTTGGGTCTTGGAAAACTCTACTTACTATTTGAGTTCTTCTATGTTCTGCTAGGTTAGACAAGTTGTGTTTATTTAATAATACTTGACCAGAAGATTCTTTTATAAGTCCAGATATTATATTTAATAGAGTAGATTTACCAGTTCCATTACTACCTATGATACTTACAAATTCACCATCCTCTATATCAATTGATAAATTCTCAAATATAGTATTAGGTTGACCATATGGATTAGGGAAACTTTTTGAAAGATTT
>JABBZI010000149.1 GCA_012955965.1 Clostridioides difficile | reverse complement strand
GTATTCGTTACTGATTACCCAAAAGACATTAAAGCATTCTATATGAGATTAAATGATGATGGAAAAACTGTTGCAGCAACTGACTGTTTAGTTCCTGGAATAGGTGAAATCATTGGAGGAAGTCAAAGAGAAGAAAGACTTGATGTATTAAAGAGCAGAATGGCTGAATTAGGTCTTAAGGAAGAAGATTACTGGTGGTATTTAGAACTTAGAAAATATGGAGAAACTAAACATGCTGGTTTTGGTCTTGGTTTTGAAAGACTAATAATGTACATCACTGGTATGAGCAATATAAGAGACGTTATACCATTCCCAAGAACTACAGGACAATCTGATTTCTAATATAAATAAAGCTAGTAAACAGCTTGTTTGCTTGCTTTTATTT
>JABBZI010000148.1 GCA_012955965.1 Clostridioides difficile | reverse complement strand
TTCGGCCCTGTTGCTCCCGTTGTGTCTTCTAACCCTGTGTTTCCTTTTGTTCCTGTCGCTCCTGTTGCACCTGCCACTCCTGTGTTTCCTTTTACTCCTGTATTTCCGGTTGGACCCGTTGCTCCCGTTGGACCTTCTAGCCCTGTATTCCCTATTGGTCCTGTCGCTCCCATTTGACCTTCCAGTCCTGTGTTCCCTGTTGCTCCTGTATTTCCGGTTGCGCCTGTCGCTCCCGTTGGGCCTTCTACCCCTGTATTTCCTGTTGGACCTGTTGCTCCCGTTGGGCCTTCTAGCCCTGTATTCCCTATTGGACCTGTCGCTCCCATTTGACCTTCCAGTCCTGTGTTCCCTGTTGCTCCTGTATTTCCGGTTGGGCCTGTTGCTC
>JABBZI010000147.1 GCA_012955965.1 Clostridioides difficile | reverse complement strand
GGAATACATCAGCGAATACAATAACAATAACAGTATCAGGAACAGCAAATCCAGCAGTACAAAATGATTTAGACAATGTAAGTGTATTAGTTAAAGCAGGAGCAGTATCTGGAACAGGAGCTACAGACTCAGTAGCAAATACAACATTTGAAGTTAAAAAGTATGTAGCACCAGCAGTAGGTCAATTAACTTTTGATGCAACAGATAAACAAATAAAAATGGCATCAGGTGATGAAATGGTAGATCCATCAGATAATGAATATGTACTAACATTAACAAATGGAACAGTAACAAATGGAGATGTAAAAGCGAATGTTGAAGTAACAGGATTACCATCAGGATTAGATTATACAGCAGTAGGGAATACATCAGCGAATACAATAACA
>JABBZI010000146.1 GCA_012955965.1 Clostridioides difficile | reverse complement strand
GCTGTCGGGCGGCCAGCGCAGCAGGACCAGCCTGGCCGTCGCGCTTCTCGGCAAGCCCGACCTGCTCGTGCTCGACGAGCCGACGGTCGGGCTCGACCCGGTGCTGCGCCGGGACCTGTGGGAGCTCTTCCACCGGATCGCCGACGCGGGCGCGGCCGTCCTCGTCTCGAGCCACGTGATGGACGAGGCCGAGCGGTGCCACCGGCTGCTGCTGATGCGCGAGGGCCGGATCATCGCGGACGGCTCGCCCGACGAGATCCGCGAGCGCACCGGCACCACGGACATCGAGCACGCGTTCCTGCACCTCGTGGACCAGAAGGAGCAGGCGGCATGAACTCACCCCACGACGTTCTCCTCCTCCGCTGCGCTCCTCCGGACAACGCCGCAG
>JABBZI010000144.1 GCA_012955965.1 Clostridioides difficile | reverse complement strand
TATCAGGAACAGCAAATCCAGCAGTACAAAATGATTTAGACAATGTAAGTGTATTAGTTAAAGCAGGAGCAGTATCTGAAGCAACTGCTACAGATTCAACAGCAAATACAACATTTGAAGTTAAAAAATATGTGGCAGCTCCAGCAGTAGGTCAATTAACTTTTGATGCAACAGATAAACAAATAAAAATGGCATCAGGTGATGAAATGGTAGATCCATCAGATAATGAATATGTACTAACATTAACAAATGGAACAGTAACAAATGGAGATGTAAAAGCGAATGTTGAAGTAACAGGATTACCATCAGGATTAGATTATACAGCAGTAGGGAATACATCAGCGAATACAATAACAGTAACAGTATCAGGAACAGCAAATCCAGCAGTA
>JABBZI010000143.1 GCA_012955965.1 Clostridioides difficile | reverse complement strand
GTATGGCTATTATTAACTCAATATTATACTGTTTGCATGTTTTTATGGGAGACCCAGTTGTACCTGGCTGGATTACAGCTTCTATAACTCTTACAACTGCATATTTGTTAAAGTTCAGCATGGGCATTGAAAGAATACAAGCATTAACAGCTTTACAAATAGATTTAGGAATAATATTTATTTTAATGGGTATAACTGGTGTAGCTGGAAAGTTAGTTAGTAAGATACCAAATTCTATTAAAGGTGGAATACTAATGGGTGTCGGTATATCGACTATAATATCAGAGTTTAATCCTAAAGGGAGATTTGATTCTTATCCTATATCTATAACAGTAGGAATTTTGGTTGCTTGTTTTGTAATGTTTTCTGAAAGATTTGATACTCTAAAAG
>JABBZI010000142.1 GCA_012955965.1 Clostridioides difficile | reverse complement strand
GGATATTGATTTAACAAAAATAGAGTATGGTATTGTTGAATTACTAGCACTCCATGCAGGACAAGTTTTCTCAAGAGAACAAATCTATGAAAAAGTATGGGGGTGTGATTCTGAAGGTGATTCCTCAACTGTTGTTGAACGAGTCAAAAAAATATGAGCTAAGTTTTCTGCTGTGACACCAGAAAAAGAATACATTTCCACAGTTTGGGGGATTGGGTATAAGTGGAATAAAATGTAAAGAGAGAGAGGTTATTAAATGAAAAATCAATCCCTTACTGCACAATTTAGACGTACTTTTATTTTTATTATAATAGCCAGTATAGTTTCCACAGTGATTACTTATGTATTTGCTCTTTATTTGTATATTTATTAATTAGGTAAGGATATTTAT
>JABBZI010000141.1 GCA_012955965.1 Clostridioides difficile | reverse complement strand
AGTTATGGAAGTGCAAATCAATTTATATATTCAATGTTACAAAAGCCACTAACAGGATTAGGAGCTAGTCCATTTACATTCGTATTGTTTATAATTCTTTGTTCGCTATTATGGTTTTTTGGATTACATGGTGGAATGATTGTAATGCCGTTCTTAACTATGCTATATGCTAGTGCAGGTCTTGAAAATTTACAAGCTTATGCAGCAGGAACAGAATTACCAAACGTAATAACTAAAGCTTGGTGGCCAGCTTATGCATCATTAGGTGGCGCAGGAGGCACACTTGGATTATGTGTTATAATGATCCTATTTGCTAAAAGTAAACGTTATAAAGCCCTTGGTAGTTTAGCATTTCCTTCAGGATTTTGTGGAATTAATGAACCAATAACAT
>JABBZI010000140.1 GCA_012955965.1 Clostridioides difficile | reverse complement strand
AGATGCAAGTAAATGGAGTGTTCCTCCTTTTGAAGCGAGAATAGTAGATGGAAAAATATACGGGAGAGGAACTTCTGATATGAAGGGGCAAGTAAGTGCTATGATGGCGGCTGTTTCATACTTTGCAAAAGATACTAACAAAGATTTTGAAGGTGAATTATACGTAGCAGGAGTTGTTCACGAAGAAATATTTGAAGGAGTTTCAGCTAGAGAAATAAGTAAGGCTGTTGAGCCTGATTATGTTGTAATAGGTGAATCTTCAGAGCTAAACTTAAAGATTGGTCAAAGAGGTAGAGGAGAAATAGTAGTAGAGACTTTTGGTAAACCAGCTCACTCTGCTAATCCAGAAAAAGGTGTAAATGCAGTTTATAAAATGGCTAATGTAATCCAAAA
>JABBZI010000013.1 GCA_012955965.1 Clostridioides difficile | reverse complement strand
GACTTCAAGATAAGATTTCCCACCGCAAGGGTAAGACCCCAGAAAGACTATCTGGTTGATAGGTCGAAGGTGTAAGTGCAGCAATGTATTTAGCTTATCGATACTAATAGGTCGAGGACTTGACCAAATTATTTGATGTTCATTCAGTAAGATATATGTGCAGTTTTTAGAGTGTTAATTTTAAAAAATAAGTTTGCTGGTGTGGCTCAACGGTAGAGCAGCTGACTTGTAATCAGCAGGTTGTAGGTTCGATTCCTATCACCAGCTCCAGTAAAAGACTATGTTTTTAACATAGTCTTTTTTTATTGTCTAATGAAAATAACACAGTCTAAAATACGCATTTTAGACTGTGTCTAGAAGTTTTGAATGCAGAAATTTTTTAATAAAAATATTTAAATATCTATTAAAAATGTTCTTAATTTGAAACTAATTTACCATGAATCACCATTCTAGCATCATCAAATTCATAAGTACAAGTAGAAAGTGTAACTATTTTATCATTACTACTTACCTTAAGAGGTGATTTGTGTAAAGATTTAGAAGTAATGTCTTTTATATAATTTTGATAATCTGATTCACTGTTAAAACTTGTTTTTAAATAGTCATAATCTGATTCTACAATGTAAGCAGAAAATACATCATATAAAAACTCTTTTCCATTAATGAGAATTTTTATTTGATTATTTTCTTTAAAAAATGTTTCATCTTTGAACTTATTTAGATTATTAAACATAGTTTTATTTTTCATATTATGTCCATATATTATGACATTTTGATCATCAAGAGATTTATTTCTATAATCCATAAATAATGTACCTGAAATAGACTCTTTTTTATAGAAATCTTTGTCTAGATAATAAGAATTATCTTTAGATTGTACAACTGGATAATTTATATTTGTATTCTTAACAGAAAGCCAAAACTTAAAATCACTATTTATTTTTGATAAGTCCTCTTTTTTATCTTCTTTTTTTTGAAGTTCAGAGGATGTTTTAGTATCATGATTGTATTTAGTAAGTTTTGAGTATATATTAAATCCGCTGTAAATTATTACTAATATTAGTATAATGTTAATTATCATTTTATATGATTTTTTCAATATTTCACCTCAAGTCAAAATAGTTTATATACTTATATTACACTATTTTTGAAGAAATTTAAATTTTTAGTATAATATGTCTTTGACATATTGAAAAATTTATGTTAACATAACTAAGTAAAATGAATATTAAGTAAGCCAGATAATCGCATGTAGTTTTACATGAGGAAAGTCGGAGCTCCATAGAGCAGGGTGCTAGGTAACGCCTAGTGGGAGCGATCCTAAGGATAGTGCAACAGAAATAAACCGCCACTTTATGTGGTAAGGATGGAAAGGCGAGGTAAGAGCTCACCAGCGGCTAGGAGACTAGTTGGCTATGTAAACCCCACCTGGAGCAAGACCAAGATAGGAATGAAGAGTGCTGCTCGTACTCTCCGGTAGGTAGGTCGCTTGAGCTTATTGGTGACAATAAGCCTAGAAAGATGATTATCTAATACAGAACTCCGCTTATAGACTTGCTTAATTATTTTGATAGTCGAAACATCAGTTTAAACTGATGTTTTTTTATTTGTAAATTTGTCTAATTTACTTTTAAAATTTTGAGGAATATTGTAATATAAGTTAGTACAGATATTAAAAATGGTATAATATAAGGTAGATATAAAAAGAAAAAGTAAAATGATGTAAATAATATGATATGATATAAGATGTAGCAAATTTAATAGATAATTATTTAAATATCATAATCAAATTAGCAGCTTTGCACAATGTAAATATTACAATAAAATAATTGATTTAAGGAGTGAAGGTTTTGAGTGAAAATAATATAATAAGAAACACTGTTTTAAATGTCACAGCAAGTTTTTTAAAACAAGAGTCTAAGATAAATGAAAAATTAGATGGTGTTTTGGAAAAGAAATTTGAAAAAGTAGAATTTAATGAAGCAAAATATGCTGAGCTTTTAAAATTTAATATATTGTTTTATAAGACATTAGCAAGAAATACAGAACCACTTATTGGAAAATGGATAGTAGATAAGTACATACCTGAGATAGATGAGTTAGAAAAGGATTTAGAATTAACTACAGCTAAATGTAGAAAGTATGTAAATAAGGCGATGAAAGAAGGTTTAGACTCTCTAAAAGCCAATGATTTAAATAGTTTTTTAGCATATGATAAAATGGAACTATCAGAGCGAAGAAGACGTTTAGAAAAGGATTATAAGGTTTTAAACTTATATAAAGACCTTCTTAATATATCACTTAGAAAAATAAGTTTAGAAAAGAAAGAATGTGGAAGTTTATTTCTTAAAAATCAGGCTGATGCAAAAAGAGAATTAAAAAGAGAGATTATATTCTGTGTAAATAAGATATTGGCTAGTAATAAAGATATAGTATCTAAGAATGTTGAAGAAAACAATGAACAAGACAAAGTGGAAATAAAAGCAACAGAAATTGAAGATTTACAATTAGGTAAAGATAATTCAGAAAATGATACATTATTAAATGAAGCTAAAAAATCAAACGTAGGACCAGAATTAAAAACAAATGATGTAGACTCAAAGTTTATGGACAAGTTAAATAGTTTAAATGATGAAAGTATATCTCAAACAATATACAATGAATATAAGAAGTTATGTGGATTAGAAGAGCTTCATTCTGTTGAAGGATATGGCTTTGGCAAAGATGCTATTAAAGATTTTGCTTGTGCAACAATTGCATTGGAATTTTTAAAGAGAAGAAATAGAGACCTTATAGAAGGTGCAATGAGATTAACTATAATTGGAGAATTTGGTGCTGAAAATTTTAAGGAATTTGTAGACTATGTAATTAAAAACAAAACAGAAATTAGTGAAGATGTATGGAATGAAGCCAATAATCTGATAAAAGACAACTACAATGAATTAGAAAATCATGAAATTGCGTCAAAAAGAACTAGAAAAAATAAAGATATCGACATTGAAGAATATATTTATATGATAAAAAATGCAGATAAAGATATTTGTTTTAGAAGTAGTATTTCTATAGAAGATGATATTAAAGAAGAGACAAAAGAAGAAGTAGATAATCATGATGAAAATATAAGTGATGTTGTAGAAGAAAAAGAAAATATAGATAAAGAAGACAATATTGACAAAGAAGATACAAATGAATCAGAAAATAAAAAGAGTAAAAGGAAAACTAAATTATTTGGATTCATGAAAAAAGAAAATAAAGAAGAAAAAATTGAAGAAGAGATTGAACAAGAAGAAATTAAGCAGGAAGAAACTAATTTAGATGATATTTCTTCTGATGTAACTTTAGATGAACCTATTGAAAATAATCAAGAAGAGTTAAAAGAAGTGAAGCAAGAAGAATTAGAAGAAGTAAAACAAGACCTAGAAGAAGAACGTAGTGTAAAAATAGAAAAACCAATAAATAATGATTTAGATGAAAAAGTATCCTTAAATAGTGAATCTAAAACTGAAAAAGTAAGTAAAGACTCAGAAGATGAAATAAAAGAAGAAAAATTAGAAAATGAAAAGTCAGTAATAATACCTATTAATAAGAAAGAAAGAGGTAATAAAAAATCAAAACATTCTTCTAATAATAAACCTAAAGATAATAAGGTAGAAATGAAAAAGCAGGAATCAGATAAGGATGATTTTGTAGATGAAGAAGAAGTTGGTTCTAAGAAGAGCAGAGTAAAAGAAACTATTATAGCAGTAGTTATAGTAGCAATTGTTGGTGTGGGTTACTTTATAACAGTAGGTAATAACAAGAAAAATGAAAAAGCTGTTACTCCAAAAACATCAACTCAGCAACAAGCTAATAATAAACTAACTGAGGAAGAGAAAAAAGCAAAAGCTGAAAAAGAGAAAAAGGAAGCAGAAGAAAAAGCAAAAGCTGAAAAAGAAGCAGAAGAGAAGGCGAAAGCTGAAAAGAAAGCAGCAGAAATGGAAGCATATAAAGATGGTAAAGGTGTGTATTACACTGTTTACGCTGGTTCACTTAAAGTTGAAAAAACAGCAAAAGAAACAGCAAAAGAATATGAAGCTAAAGGTATCTCTTCAACAATAATTCAAGAAAATGGATACTATAAAATAAAAATAGGTGATTATTCTCAATATGGAGAAGCACAAGAAAAATGTAATGAGTTAGCTAAGAAATCTATTGATACATATATAGCGATGTATGATAAGTACTATGATTATAAATTAGAAGATTTGAAAGAATCAGCTCCTTCATTGAGTGCTGAAGAACTTAGACAAAAATATGATGATTTAAGAAGTGAGTTAAAAAATAAATCTGGATATCGTGAATATGTTAAACATTTAGATAAACTTTATGAAGAAATAGTTAAAGGTGCTTAGAATATTATAAAAAATAAGGAGAAATTATGTCTCAGAATAAAGAGTATTAAAAGATATTATTTATTTTGAGGCATTTTGTTCACCTTTAGATAATACTTATAATTTTGTTTAGGTGGTGAAGGTATGTTGAAATTAGGAGAAAAAATCATATATGAGCTTTCAGATGGCTTTGAGCTTAATGGTATCAGTAGATACTCAAAAGAATATAAAAAACTTCATATAACAAATTTAGGTAATATAATAATTAGCAAAGCGGATGAAGTTAATGATGATACAGGAGTAAAATATATATATAGTTTTTCAGACAATAAAGAAAAATTAGAAGCAGTTTTAGAGGGCTCTAATATAATTGTCTATGGAAATAACTTGCCTTTTTATATAAAAAGTGAAAATTCAAGTAAGAATGTTATAGCAAATCTAACTATGAAAATAACTGTGGATGAATATGATTTAATCTGCAAAAATCAAAGAGAATTTATATTTTATTTAAAAGATAATATGACTATATTAAGTTTAGATGACAATAAGTTTTATATGGGTGGAATCAATAAAGATAATGAGAAGTTCATATTTATCAGTGGGAAAAATAGATTTGAAATAAACTTTGATGATATAGAAAGATATATTTTAGAAGATAAAAGAGTCTCTTTAAAGGGTTATTTTCATATGGAAAGAGAAGGAATTATAGTAAGAACTGTCTCTATATTTAATAACAATATAGAGAATGTAGTTCCATCTGATTTGAATGAAAAAGTTAGAGATAATAAAAAAATAGGAAACCTTCCTAAAGATTGTGATATAGTATTTTGTAAGATATCAGGTAATATAGATGGGTTTGATTACAAAAATACAAATATGCTTTTAGTAAAATATCAAGACCAATTGATTTTTATAAACAAAAAGTCTAAAAAGACTATTGTAAAGTCAGCAAGAGATAACTGTTCAAAATTGAATTTTGGAGAAGATATTATATTATATGACAATAAAAATGTATTCAACTTACATATAAATGATAAAAATAAAGAGCTTATGCAAATAGATGATTTAAATGATATAGAAAATGAAATAGTAGGATATACATTAAAACATGCTCCATTTTTTATTCAAGAAGATTTTGATAGTCTGACTATTCTAAAGTCTTTTCAAAAAGAAATCATATCTATAAAAAATAGTGATGTAAAAGATATTGTAATTAATAAAGAGCTTGAAAGTGAAAATTCTAACTTTGTAGAGACAGAAATAAAATTTAATAATCAAAAAATAACTTTGAATCTAAGTAAAAATATGGTTCAAAAACTTATGCAAGATGTATTTATATACGCAAAACAACCTCTACTTAAAGATACTTCTGTTGAAGTATTATATAAAAACTGGTCTAAAGCTATGAATGATATGATAATATTTAATTTCTTTGGAAATATTTATTATATGAAATATGAGTTTGATAAGGTTCTAAAAAAAGAATTAAATGATGAAATAAGAATAGATGTTATAAATGAACTTTATAAGCAAGTACAAGAACAAAGAAACAATTTAGATTTATTATCAGCCTATATGCCAAGGATATTAGAAAATCAAGAAATAGAGTTATTTGAAAAATATAATGTTAAACTTGATATACAGGTATTTAAGCAGGTTAAAAACTTATTATTTGATTTATCATATAATATTAGTAGTTATTTAGATGAAGTTGAAAAAAGCTTAGATAACATTATATTTGTAATTTCAGGAGAAGATAAGAAGAAATATAATTATAGAATGTTAAAGGAAAGTGAAAGTGCAAGTCTTGATGTATTTTTAAAACAAGCTATATCAAGATTAAATCATTTGGTAGAAAATATGTATCCTTATTATGTGGATGAAACTAGTAGGGAAATGTTTAAGTTATTTGAAGTTTTATGGAAAAACTATAAAAATATCAATGACGATAGTATAAAAGAAATATTATTCGAAAGAATAACAAATACATATGTATTTAGACAATTGACATTAAATAATGGTACAAATGAAAGAAGAAAAGACATAATTGAAAAAATATATAATTCTGTTGATTATGGAGCCAATAAACTAGATGAAAATATGTTTTTCACAGGAGGAATAAAATATGTCAAGTAAATACAATGTTTGGAATTTTAACTATGAGTTTTTAGGATTAAACTCAGGGGATGAAAAAAATAATGAAGTTTATTATGAGATTGATTTAGATGAAATTTTAAATGAAAATTATATAGGTGAAGATATAGATGGAGATTTAGATGCTAATGGAAATAGTATTTTAGGAGAATTAATATCAGAAATGGATATAGATGAGGATGTAAGTGTTGATATGACATATCAAGAATTAGAAGTTGATTTAGAAGATTTAGATTCTTACTTGGATGATGATATAGATAGTGATATTAAAGGTATCTTAGATGAAATTTAGTATCTATATAAGTTTTAGATAAAATATAAACAATAATATATTAACTCATAAAATTAAAGGTAGATGAAATTTCATCTACCTTATATGGTCTTAAGGCATTAATTATTGGGATAATATAGAGTTTGAAGAAAAAGTATAAATATGGTATATTAATTTGGTACAAGAGAAAATTTACGAAGAAGGGTGAAAAAATGCAGATGACAGTTAAAAAAGCGATAATACCAGCAGCAGGGCTAGGGACTAGGTTTTTACCAGCAACAAAATCACAGCCCAAAGAAATGCTTCCTATAGTAGATAAGCCAACTTTACAGTATATAATAGAAGAAGCTATAGAATCAGGAATTGAAGAAATTCTTATAATAACAGGTAGAAATAAAAAATCTATAGAAGACCATTTTGATAAATCAGTTGAATTAGAGTTAGAATTAGAGCAAAAAGGTAAGACTGAGATGTTAGAAATGGTAAGAGATATATCAAACATGGTGAATATTCATTATATAAGACAAAAAGAGCCAAAAGGTCTTGGACATGCAATTTACTGTGCAAAAAGCTTTATAGGTGATGAACCATTTGCCGTATTATTAGGTGATGATATAGTAGACTCAAATGTTCCTTGCCTAAAGCAATTAATAGATACTTATAATGAGTATAAAACAACTGTTCTAGGTGTCCAAAAAATAGCTAAAGAAGATACTAATAAATATGGTATATTGGATGTAAAACATATAGAAGAGAGAGTATACAAGGTTAAGGATATGGTTGAAAAACCTGCAATTGAAGAAGCACCATCAGATATAGCTATACTTGGAAGATATATAATAACTCCTGCAATATTTGACATATTAGAGAAGCAAGCACCTGGTAAAGGTGGAGAGATACAACTTACAGATGCGCTTCAAACTCTTGGAAAGCAAGAGGCTATTTACGCATACAACTTTGAGGGAAAAAGATATGATGTAGGAGATAAGATTGGTTTTTTAGAAGCAACAATAGATTTTGCATTAAAAAGGGAAAATTTAAAAGATGATTTAATGGATTATATGAGAAAAAAAGTAAGTGAAAAATAAATATTAGAAAAGAGGTAATTACTATGGCAGTTTTAGTAGCTGGGGGAGCAGGATATATAGGAAGCCACACAGCAATAGAACTTTTAGAATCAGGTTATGAAGTTGTTATAGTTGATAACTTAAGTAATAGCAGTTCAATAGTTGTTGATAGAATTAAAGAGTTATCTGGAAAACCAATAAAATTTTATAATATTGATATCAGAAATAAAAATGAAATGCATGTTGTATTTAAAGAAAATAATATTGAGTCAATTATACATTTTGCAGCTTTAAAGGCTGTTGGTGAATCAGTAGAAAAACCGATTGAGTATTATAGCAATAATTTAATAAGTACTTTAAATTTATTTGAATTAATGAAAGAATATGATGTTAAAAAGTTTGTATTTAGTTCTTCAGCTACTGTATATGGAGACCCACACACTTGTCCTATATTAGAGGATTTCCCACTTTCTGTAACTAACCCATATGGAAGAACTAAGCTTATGATAGAGCAGATGCTAGTAGATATATCAAAAGCAGATGAGTCATTAGATATAGCACTTCTAAGATACTTTAATCCAGTAGGTGCTCATAAGAGTGGTAGAATAGGTGAAGAGCCAAATGGAGTTCCAAGTAATTTAATGCCTTATATAACAAAAATAGCAGTAGGTAAATTAAAAGAATTAAGTGTGTATGGAAATGATTATCCAACACATGATGGAACTGGTGTTAGAGATTATATACATGTATTAGACTTAGCTGCTGGTCATGTAAAAGCATTACAAAAACTAGAAGAAAATCCAGGTCTTGTTGTTTATAATTTAGGAACTGGAAAGGGCTATAGTGTTCTTGATTTAGTCAAAGCATTTTCTAAAGCAAGTGGAAAAGAAATACCATACAAGATTGTAGGAAGAAGAGCTGGAGATGTAGCTATGTGTTATGCAGATTCTTCTAAGGCAGAAAAAGAGCTTGGATGGAAGGCTAAATATGAGCTTGAAGAAATGTGTCAAGACTCTTGGAGATGGCAAAGTATGAACCCAAATGGATACGATGAATAGAATATAATTAAATGTATAAATGTAACAAATTTGTAAATATAAGGTATTAGTAATTTTATGTTATAATTAGACACATGTAGTAATGTTTCTAAAAGAGGGGGAAGTTATAGTGAAAAAAAGTCTAAAAAAGTATTTAGTACTAGTACTGACTTTAGTTCTAGTATTTGCATGTGGCGTGCCAGAATCAAGTGCTGCTAGTAAGCATGTAATTATAGTAAACTCAAGAAAAAATACTCTAGGATACTTTGTAAACAGTAAACTTATAAAAGAATTTAAAATTGCAACAGGGAAAAAGGGATCAGAGACACCAACAGGAAAAACTAAGGTGGTTAATAAGATAAAAAATAGACCATATTATAAAGGTAATATACCTGGAGGAAGCCCAAGAAATCCATTAGGAGATAGATGGATGGGGTTAGCATTAAAAGGAACTTATGGAGATACATATGGAATACATGGAAATAATGATGAGAGTTCTATAGGAAAGCATATTTCTGGTGGATGTATAAGAATGCATAATAAAGAAGTTAGATGGTTATTTGACCAAGTTCCAGTGGGTTCAGATGTAATTATAGATTATAGTAATGACAGTTATATAAAAATAGCTGCAAAATATAAGATAAATTTAAACCAAACAGGATGGAAAACAGAAAATGGTAAGAAGTATTATGTAAAATCTGATGGAACATATCAAAAAAATAGTTGGTTAAAAGTAAGTGGAAAAATGTATTATTTTGATGCTTCAGGAGTAATGCAAACAGGATGGAAAACAATTAACAACAAGAAATATTACTTAGGAACTGATGGAGCAAGAGTATCTGGATGGAAAGTAATTGATGGAAAGACTTATTACTTTAATGCAGATGGAGTAATGCAAACAGGATGGCAAGAAAAAGATGGCAAGAAATACTATCTAGACGCAGATGGATTAGCAGTTACAGGATGGCAAGAAATAGATGGTAATAAATATTACTTTGACAAAACAGGAGTAATGCAGACAGGATGGCAACAAATAGAAGGAAAATCTTACTATTTAGATAAAGATGGTAAAATGCTAACTGGCACTCAAAAAATAGATTCAAAAGATTATACTTTCAATGAAGATGGAACTATAAATCCTACATGGAATACAATCATAGGGGCAAATAGATTTGACACAGCTAAAGAGATAAGTTCAGTTGGAAATTGGAAGACTTCTGGCTCAGATACTGTTGTAATAGTAAATGGTAACGCAATAGCAGATGGAATAACAGCTACTCCTTTGGCAAGTAGCTATAATTCAACAATACTTCTTACTAATGCAGACAAATTACCAGCTCAGACTATTGAAGAAATGAATTCATTAGCACCTAAAACAGTAATATTGATAGGTGGAGAAAATGCAATAAGCTCTAAACTAGAACAAGAAATAAAAACTACTTTTAATGTGGAAACAAAGAGAATAGCAGGTCAAGACAGATACCAAACTGCTACAAAAATAGCTACAGAACTTGGAAGTAGAGAAGAAATAAAAACAGCTTATATGGTTTCTGGAAGTGGAGAAGCAGATGCGCTATCTATAGCTTCTAAAGCTGGAGAAGAAAAGCAACCTATAATATTAGTTAAAAAAGATGGAATTACTGAAGAATCTTATGCATGGCTAACAGAAAGAAAATTAGAAAATGCATACTTTATAGGTGGACCAAGTGCAATTAGTGATTCAGCAATAGCAAAAATGAATGAGATAACTACTGAAGATGTTTCAGGAAATAGAATATATGGAAATAGCAGATTAGATACTAATGCTAAAGTAATAGAGAAGTTCTATGGAGATGTTGATTTACAAGCTATATTAGTTAGTAAATCAGATACTTTAGTGGATGCTTTATCAGCTGGACCATTAGCTGTAAAGTTACATTCACCAATAGTTCTAGTGGATAATTCAGGATTATCATCAGAACAACAAAGAGTATTTGCAAATAAAAAAGTTGAAACTCCTTATCAAATTGGAGGAGGAGTATCTTATATAGTAATGGACAAATTAATGGATATTATTGGAAAATAATAAAACTATATATTGAGAAATAACTATAATTGAGATGTGAAATCCAATCGCCAAAAGCGTTGATTGTTTTACATCTCAATTTTTTAGTCCAAATTTAAATTTAAGTTGTATAAAAATCTTGGAATATTTTTAAAACTCATATAAAATGGATATAGATGCTATCATCATAAGTTAAGAGGGTGAGTGAGATTACAAAGAAAAAATATATAATGTTTATCGATGAAAGTGGAAGAGCTGATATAAATCATGAAGACCCATTTACATTAACAGGAGTAATTTTTGAATATAAATATGCAGTGAGTCAAGGAGATTATGTCTGTTCTTTAAGAAAGGAAATGGATGTATTTAAAGAACAGTGTTTTGGAACTAGCAATATAGGAATACATCTTACGGATATATCAAGAAAATCAAGAGCATTTGAGAAGTTTGATGATTCACAAATTAAATTTTTTTACGATGAGTTGCCTTTATTTCTATCGAGATTAGAGTGCACTATAATATCAGTAACAGTAGATAAAGCTAGATTAAAAAAATATTATGCACCTTCAAAGGAACCTTATGTAGTGGCTTTTATACATGTACTTCAGAACTTTTATTCGTTTGTAAATAATGAAACTGTGGAATCTGCAAGAATAGTTATCGAATCAAGAGATGATGTATCAAATTTAAAAGTACAAAAGGCGTTTTTTGATGTTTTTAATAATGGAACAATATATCTAGACATAGATGAAGAATTAAGAGATAAGGTTAAAGGTTTTATAATCGCTAAAAAAGAAGATGGAGATTATAGAGAAGGTTTAGAGATAGCAGATATTTTATGTAATCCTCTTAGTAGAGCAAGAAGAGGATTAATAGAAGCTAATCCTAAGTGCATGCAATATGGAGAGAAAAATAAAATATTTAAATCTGTAAGAAATAAGATATATACTCCAACTAGTGTGAATGACATAAGAAATTGGGGATTCAAAGAAGTTCCTATTATAGAGCCTGTTGGACCATGGCTTGAAAAAATGAGATAGATAGTATTGACAAGTATTATAAAGTCTGATATAATATAAATGAATTAGTTATTCAGGAACTGAAATCCAGTTGCTGTTGTATAACGATAATTGCTGAGACTCGGATGCCGACTGTCAGTTAGGAATCTATACTTTTAAGAGTATAGATTTTTTTATTTTATAAAAAGAATAAAAGAGGATATTAAAAAATAACCCCTTTATTAATAAATTATAGTTGAGCGTTTTTAATGACAAAATTTTTAAAGTTTTTAATTGCAGGAGGTAAATATCTATCTTTTATAAATGCTAAGTAGAAATTTCTTTCCCAACTTGGGTGGACAATCTGAATTACTTTCACTTTTGTAAAGCTAAGCATATTCATATTTGGGACTACAGCGATTCCAAAGTTTTTCGCAACTAATCCAGCAATTACTTGGTCTTCTTCCACTTCATAAACTATGTTAGGTTGTTGATTTATTTTATTAAACATATCATCAATTATATATCTAAGCCCACTTCTCTGATTAAATACTATTTGAGGATAAGGTATGGTTTCTTTTAAGTCTATAGTATCTTTTGCAGCCAAAGGGTGGCTATATGGTACAATTAGCACCAAATCTTGTTTAGCAACAGGTATAAATTCAATTCCCTTTTCTTTTTCAAGTTTTGAACAAAATGCAATATCGTATTTTCTTTCCTTAAGACCTTGAATAATGTCCGTAGTTACACCAGTGTGGAATTTAAAATCTATTGATTTATCAGGATTAGATTTTAAAAATTTATGCACTATATCAGGTATAAAGTCAGTACCAAGTGTTCTAAGGAAAGCTAAATCTATTTGTCCTTCACCAGTACCAGTTATTTTTAATGACTTTACACTTGAATCTAAAATTTCTAATGATTTTTCCACATCTTTTAAAAATATTTTTCCATATTTAGTAAGAACTATATTTCTACCTTCCTTTTCAAATAGAGCTATTCCAAGCTCACTTTCTAGCAAAGATATAGCATGACTTAAGCTTGGCTGTGTTATAGATAAATTTTCTGCTGCTTTTGTATAATGTTCTAAATGTGCTAGTGTAACAAAATAGCGTAGGTGGTATAAATTCAATTTTTGTTCATCCTTTCCTGAGTACTTTTATTTATATATTTAGAGAAGTTGACCTTTAAGATATTTTTCACATTTTTATTATATATGATTATGCAGTAAGAATAAAAGCTTTTAAAGAAATTTATCGTTTTTTGTCTGAATTATAGGAGAAAGATATTTATATAATGTACTAGAAAAGCAAAAGAATTATCCTATAAATAAAATCTATAAACAAAATCTATGAATTGATAGGAAATTATCAATTTGTTATTAATAAAGTCTCATGGTACAATAAATTTATAAAATCTAGATAAAGATAAATCAAAAAACACTTTTGTTTTTAAAGCTAAATAATACTACTAGTAGGATAATTAAAAATATAAAATCAAAAAAACTGTTGTTTTTAAAGAAAATAAAGGGGGAAATTTAACTCATGAATAATCAAAAAAATCTTAATATTCCAATTACAATTAGTTCTTATACATTAGGTACAGAAGTTTCATTCCATGATAGAGTACGTATTGCGAAAGAAGCTGGTTTTGATGGAATTGGATTACGAGCTGAAAATTATGTAGATGCAAAAAATGCTGGTGTTACAGATGAAGAAATGCTTGCAATTCTTGATGAATACAATCTGAAGGTTACAGAAGTAGAATACATAACTCAATGGGGAACAGAAGAAGATAGAACAGAAGCTCAAAGAGAAAAAGAGAAAAATGTTTATCATATGGCTCGTTTATTTAATGTTAAACATATAAATTGTGGTTTGTTAGAAATGATACCAGAAGAACAAATTATAAAAGCATTAGGAGAATTATGTGATAGAGCAGGAGAACTTCTTATAGGTCTTGAGTTTATGCCATATAGTGGTGTTCCAGACTTAGCTACTGCATGGCGTGTTGTTAAGGAATGTAATCGTGAAAATGCAATGCTTATACTAGATACTTGGCACTGGGCTAGAGCAAAACAGACAGCAAAAGATCTTGCACCTGTTCCAGCAGAGAAAATAGTATCAATTCAAGTATGTGACGTTTTAAAAACTCCTTATGAAAAACTTAGAGATGAATCACTACATGACCGTTTAGCTCCAGGTGAAGGATATGGAAACACAGAAGAATTTGTAAAAATAATAAAAGAACACAACATATCACCTAGAGTTATAGGAGCAGAAGTAATATCTGATTCTTTAATATCTAAGGGATTATCAACTGCTGCTGAAACTGTGTTTAATACAACTAAGAAAGTTTTAGATAAAGCATGGCCTGAAGTATCTCCAAAATAAATCTATACAATATAAAAATATACAAAGTATTTATAATATGAAAATTTAAAATTGAAACTTGAAAGGAAGGAAAACCTTATGAAGATTAGTTCTATGTTTACACCTATAAAAATTGGTTCGATGACAGTTCCAAATCGTTTTGTAGTTCCTCCTATGGGAAATAATTTTGCAAATACAGATGGGACTTTAAGTGAAACTTCTAAGGCTTATTATCTTGAACGTGCTTTAGGTGGTTTTGGATTGATAACAATAGAATCGAGTGTTGTAGACAAAAAAGCAAAAGGAGGTCCTCGTAAACCTTGTTTATATGATGATAGTACAATAGATAGTTTTAAAAATGTAATAGATGCTTGTCATAATGCAGGTTCAAAAGTATCTATACAATTACAACATGCTGGTTCTGAGGGGAATGAAAAAATAGCAGGTCATCCATTAAAAGCTGCATCTGCAATACCTTCATCAAATGGTCGTAACACACCACTAGCAATAACGACTGAAGAAATATATGAACTTATAGAATCTTATGGAAATGCTGCATTACGTGCACAAAAAGCTGGTGCAGATGCTATTGAAGTTCACTGTGCTCATGGATATTTAGTTAGTAGCTTTATATCACCAAGAACAAATAAGCGTGTAGATGAGTTTGGTGGATGTTTTGAAAATAGAATGAGATTAGCTCGCCTTATTATTGAAAATATACGTAAAAAAGTAGGAGATTCTCTAGCAATATTATGTCGTATAAACAGTACAGATGATATTTTAGGTGGAATTGATGTACATGATAGTTCAGTAATAGCAGCATATTTAGAAGATTGTGGAGTAGATGGACTTCATGTTTCTCGTAGTATACATATACATGATGAATATATGTGGGCTCCTACAGTTTTACATGCTGGATTCAGTGCAGAACTAGTAACAGAAATAAAAAAAGCTGTTAGTATACCAGTAATAACAGTTGGACGTTATACAGAACCTCAATTTGCTGAATTAATGGTTAGACAAGGTAGATGTGATTTAGTAGCATTTGGTAGACAAAGTTTAGCTGACCCAGAAATGCCTAATAAGGCTAAAGATGGAAAGCTAGATGAAATGATACCATGTATTGCATGCTTACAAGGATGTGTACCAAATATGTTCCAAGGTAAACCTATAGCCTGTCTTGCAAATCCTATATTAGGTCATGAAGCAGAACTTAAACCAGCTGAAATAAGTAAAGAAGTTCTTGTTGTTGGCGGAGGTGTTGGAGGTATGCTTACAGCATGGGTATGTGCTAAAAGAGGGCATAATGTAACTTTGGTTGAAAAAGCGGACATTCTTGGTGGTCAAATGCGTTTAGCTGCATATCCTCCAGGTAAGGGCGATATCACTAATTTAGTTAGAAGTTATGTTTCAAAATGCAATCAATATGGTGTGAAAATATGTACTAATACAGAAGCTACAGTAGAATTTATAAAAGAAAAATCACCTGATGCAGTTATTATAGCCACTGGAGCAACTCCACTTGTACTTCCTATACCAGGAATTAATGATTCAGGATTAATACATGCTGTAGACCTTCTTGATGGTAAGAAATCTTGTGGGAAAAAAGTACTTGTTGTTGGTGGTGGAATGGTTGGTTGTGAAGTAGCAGCTTTCCTTGGAGAACAAGAGCATGAGGTTACGGTTATTGAGCTTAGAGAAGAAGTTGGTGCAGATGTAATTTCAGAGCATCGCAAGTTCCTTATGAATGATTTTGAAAATTATAATATACATACTGTTACTGGTGCAAAAGTCGCTAAATTCTATGATAATGGTGTTGACTATTTACTTGCAGATGGTACAGAACATGATTTAAAAGGGTTTGACTCAGTAGTACTTGCTATGGGTTCTCGTAATTATGACCCATTAAGTGAATCTGTAAAACAGTTTGTAAAAGAAACTCACGTTGTTGGGGACGCCGTAAAAGCACGTAGAGCATTAGACGCAACAAAAGAAGCCTTTGAAGCAGCATTAAATATATAAATAATAAATAAATTTTCTTTGCAAATAGTTGGATAGACTATTTGCAAAGAAAATGATAATACTGGGAGGAAAAGATAGTTATGGAAATTTCAGGTAGAACAGGATTATTTGCATTAATAGGTACACCAGTTGGTCATTCTAAATCACCAGTGATGTATAACTATAGTTTTGAAAAATTAGATTTAGATTATAGATATTTAGCTTTTGATATTACAGTAGATAAGGTAAAAGATGCACTTTCAGCAATAAAAACTTTTAATATAAAAGGAGCTAATGTAACTATGCCATGTAAGTCTGCTGTTACAGAATATATGGATGAACTTTCTCCAGCAGCTCGTATAATTGGAGCATGTAATACAATTGTAAATGAAGATGGAAAGTTAGTTGGTCATATAACAGATGGAGTAGGTTATGTTCGTAACTTAAAAGAAAATGGAGTAGAAGTTAAAGACAAAAAGATTACAATTATGGGTGCTGGTGGTGCTGCAACTGCTATACAAGTACAATGTGCATTAGATGGTGCAAGAGCAATATCTATTTTTAATGCTAAGGATGATTTTTATAAAAGAGCAGAAAAGACAGTTGAGAATATAAAAAAAGAGGTGCCAGAATGTGTTGTTAATCTATATGATTTAGAAGATACAGAAAAGCTTTATGAAGAGATAGCATCAAGTGATATATTGACGAATGCAACTCTTATTGGTATGAAACCTTATGATAATGAAACTAACATAAAAGATGTCAGTGTTTTAAGAAAAGAATTAGTAGTAACAGATGTTGTTTATAATCCAAAGAAAACAAAAATGATTGAAGATGCTGAGGCTAATGGATGTAAGGCCATTGGTGGATTAGGAATGCTATTATATCAAGGAGCAGAAGCTTTTAATCTATATACTGGATTAGAAATGCCTGTAGAAGAGATTAAGGAATTGTGTTTTAAATAATAATTTACAAATAAATTATCATAGTGGGTTATGTATCATAGTTTAGTTAAATTTAAAGATTTGACTATACTTTAAACCCATTATGGTGATAAGTTTATTGTACATAAAAATGTTAATAAATTAACAAGAATAGGAGAAGAATTATGAATAATAAAAAATATTATCCTACTGCCATAGCATTGTATTTTTCATATTTTTTACTTGGTATTGGAATTTCAATTTTAGGACAATATAAACCAGAATTTTCATCAATGTGGGGGGCTAAAACGTTATCAGATGGGACATTAGATGTAAGTATTGTTTTAGCAGTTATTGCTGCATTGGGATTAGGTAGACTTATATCATATCCATTTGCAGGACCTATATCAGATAAGTATGGAAGAAAAGTAAGTGGGCTTATAGGAAATTTTTTACATGCGATTTTCTTTGTTGGAATTGTATTTTCACCAAATTTTTATGTAGCGTATGTATTTGCAATAATTGGAGGAGCCGCTAACTCATTTTTAGATACATGTGTAACTCCTTCTTGTATGGAGATATTTGCTAGTTTGGGAACAATAGCAAATATGTTTACTAAGTTTACAATAGCTTTAGCACAATTTTTACTTCCTTTTATAATTGGTTTTGTCGCAGTAAATTCAATATCATTTAAAGTTATTTTTATAGTGACAGCTATTCTTATTGTCATAGATGCAATTTTAATAGCTATATTACCATTTCCACCAGCTAATGATGTTACTGATAATAAAGGAAAAATAGTTAAATCAGAAAAGATGAAATTTACACCAACAAGTATAGCTCTTGTTTGTATTGGATTTACATGTACATCAACATTTGTATTATGGTTAAATTGCAATCAGGAATTGGGAAAATTATATGGCATGGCTGACCCTACAAAAATTCAGTCTTTCTACTCAATGGGAGTAATATGTGCAGTATTAATAACTTCTGTACTTATTAAAAAGTATATTAAGCCAATAAGAATACTAGTTATATATCCTATAATAGCTTTAATTATGCTATTAGTAGTATATTTTGTCCAAACTCCAACTATTTGTATGCTAGGAGGATTTGTAATAGGTTATTCAGCAGCAGGTGGTGTCCTTCAATTAACAACGTCAACAGCAAATGAAATGTTTCCAACTAATAAAGGAAAAATAACATCTATAGTTATGATTGCATCGAGTATAGCAAACTATGTTATTTTAAATATAGCAGGTATTATCACAAAATCAGGTGGAGTGAATGGACCAAAATATGTTGTATTATTTAATGTGGCTATAACTTTTGTTGGAATTTTACTTGCATTATTTGTAAATATGAGATACGGAAAAGAAAAAGTGTGTGATTATGATATTTAATTTTAACCAGTTTGAAAGCTGAGGTGTCACTATGGAAAAGATAGAAAAGATAAGAAAAAAAATAGATTTATATGATGATGAGTTTATAAATTTGCTTGAAAAAAGAATGGAATGTATAAAGGATATTATAGATATTAAAAAAGAAAAATGTCTGCCTATTTTACAGTCAGAGTATGAAAATAAAAAAGAAGTGGCATTGATTAACAAATTAAAGGGTAATAAATTTGAAAATGAAATTATAGATGTTTTTAGATACATGGTTAAAACAAGTAAGAAAATACAAGCTAAAAATTTATTTTCTTATAATATAATGCTTGTTGGATTTATGGGTGTAGGTAAAAGTACTATATCATCATACTTAGGCCATTTATTAGAGATGGAACGAGTAGAAACGGATTCATATATAATAAAACAACAAGGAATGAGTATTTCTGAAATATTTGAGAAACTAGGGGAGGAGTATTTTAGAAATCTTGAAAGCCAAACACTAATAGATTTACAAAAAAAGAAAGGTATTGTTGTTTCCTGTGGGGGAGGAATTGTACTTCGAGATAAAAATGTAGAATATATAAAAAAGAATGGAAGGGTTGTCTTGTTGACAGCAAGTCCAGAAACTATTCTTCAACGTGTTAAACATAGTGATGAAAGACCGATACTTAATAATAATATGAATGTAGAATTTATATCTGACCTAATGAAAAAGCGAGAAGGAAAATACCTAGCATCTGCGGATATTATTATCAATACAGACAATAAGACAATAAAAGCAATTTGTGAAGAGATGATTGTAAAGTTAACTGAATTTGATAAGTAAATTTAACATTAGAGCAGGTTTATATTAAAAAAATTGGCATTTAAACTAATAAGGATGTTATTTACTGTTAGAAGATAAGGTATTTACATAATAAATCTTACTAATATTACTAGAATTTCAAATTCTAGTAATATTTTTTTGTGTAAAAATGTAAACTTGCTGAAATAAGTAGTATAATCAATATAAATTACATCATGTAAAGGAGGATAATTTAATGGAAAGTATTTTTAAACAATTGCAGGGATTTAAGGGTTATGATGGATATAAAGAATCATTTGAAATGAATTACCTATGCATATATGAAAATATACCTTTAAGAGAACAAGTGGAACTTTCAAATAATCTAGTAGATGGAATTTTAAATATGTATAAAAGTCAATCTAATGAAATCTATTTATTGGAGAATAATAATTTTAAACCTCTAATTTGCTATTTTGAAATTTTTATAAAAAAGATAAATACTTTAGTAAAAGAAATGATTATTGATGAGAAATGGTTATATAAATTAACTAAAGAATTAATATATAAAAGTAAAAAGGCTGAATATGTAAAACTTGGATTAGTTTTAAGTGAGAGATATTTAGAGGTGGAAAATATAAGAGAAGTTGTGGATACTTTTTCTAAATCTGGAGAATATGTATTTTATCTTAGTAATACTATTAAGAAACTAGAATTTTACAATACATATTTATTTAATTTATCTAAAAAAGCTACAGGCTCGATAAAAGTATTTGCTATTGTCAACATGGAAATTTTGGATTCTAAAATAAATTCCTATTTAATTGAACAGGGTTACAAAGATATGAAACATGAACGATTATTGATGAATTATATTATTTCTATTATTGATTTGGATAAATATCTTGAAAGAAGAGATTTAGATAGAGAAAAGATAAATAACTTAGCCTATCTGATATGTAACTACTTGTTAAGTGTAGATTTTAAATACATAGGAAATAAAGTCCAATTAGTAAATCAATTTTTACCAATTGTAGTGACCTATGGAACTACTTTTGAAAGTTTATATTCAATTTTTTTAATAGCTATAAATGTCTTGAAAGATGAAAATATAGAGTGCGATAAAATTGAATTTGAGAAAGAAATGAATGCTGTCTTACTTAGTGAAAAGTGGAAGAATGTATATTTTGAAGGATTAAAAAATGCAAGAGGTAAGACAGAAGATATGATAAAAATGTCAAAAACTTATGATGTGAATTTATCTTATGATGATTTATTACCATATTTGGATAGAGATATTAGAGATTTTGAAGTATATTGGTACATATCTAAAAAGGGGGAGAAAAGCTCTAGATTAAAGTTATTAAACTTTTTTGAAAATACATTTAACCTAGATGATTTAACCGGAAAAATGGAAGATATAGAAAAAGATAGATTAACACAAGAATATTATGATGATATGTTATTTTTTATTGTCACTAAAGGCAGTAATTCTCTATATCCTGAAGGAAAAGATATATCTTTGAAAGGTATATTTGGCAATATAAATGAAGTTAGAAAAGAATCTATAAATATTTTAAAAAGATATAGAGAAAAATTATCTCTTGAAGAATTGAAAATAGTTAAAGAAGCTTATGAAAAGGAAAAAAATGTAATGTTGAAGGATGAACTAAGAAGATTATTATATGAAAGTAATAATTTGAAGAAAGAATTTATAAATATTGAAAAAATAAAAGTAGATGAACATGGTAAGGACATATACTTAACTTCAGTAGCTGTTGCGGGTTCAAGATTTAGAAATAGAGAATGTCTGGAAAAAGAATTAGAAGAGAGTAAGATATATTATCTAAATAGGGAGAAAGATAATCTATACGATGAAAATGCTATTAAAATAGTTGGGAAAACTGGTTATGTAATAGGTTATGTCCCAAGAAAAGATAATTATATTTTAAGCAATTTAATAGATGGAGGAAAGTTATTGTATTGTAGAGTAACTGAATACAATTTATATGAAGATTATATTTATGTAAATGTATACTTAAGTTATAAGGATGTAATTGAAACGGTTGAGAACTCTCTAAAAATGGTATTAGATAAGAGTAAAGTAAAAATTATAAACTAATAATTCTATATATTTATTAAGAATTAAATTATAAACAGTAACATTTGATATTATCTGGTTGAAATATAGAAAAATTTAAAATACAATGAATATATAAATAATTTTAATGTGAAATTTGTAAATATGGTTTTAATTTTGGGGAGCAAATACATAAGTTTATAAGTAAAATAAATGAATAGTAAATATCTAAAGAAATTTATATTTATATTGTTTATTAAAAATAGGGGGAGAACTTATGAAGATACAAAAAAAAATATTTATTATTCTTATATTAGTTTCAATAATTCCGTCAATAATCATTGCTGGAATCTGTATACATAAATTTACTGAAAATTCTAATGATTTGATGGAAAATAACATCAAAACAGCTACAATAATACAATCAAAACGATTAAAGAGTTTTTTTAGTCAAAAAGAGGTAACATTAAAAACGACTTCTCAAATTTCTGAAATTCAAGAGTATCTATCCAGTGAAAATAAGGAAATTTTAGATAATAGATTAAAACAAGAAAATATAAACAAGATATTAAGAGATATTAATAATAAGGAAAAGTTTTTGCTTAGAATGTCACTTATAGATAAAAACGATATAGTAGTTGCATCAAGTGATGAAAATATTATTAATAAAAAAGCACTAATGTCAGGTTCAGAATTTAAAGGATTAGCACAAGATAGTTTGAAAATTTCTAATATAAATAATAAGAGGAGTTTTTATATAAGTAAAAGAAACTTTGTAATAGGATATCCAATTTGGATTAATAATGAATATCAAGGTTTTGTATCCTTTATTGTAGATACAGACTATATTAAAAATATAATAAATGATATACCTTCTTTTAATACAGGTAAAATGATTGTAATTGATTCTATAGGAAATACAGTTGCTAATGATGGTAAATATAAATATAAAAATATAATAGATGATGAAAGTTTTTTTAAAGAATGGAAGTCTAAAAATTTTAAAAAGAATCCAGATGGTTTTATAAGTTACTCTGAAGACGATATCAAAAATATTGGATATTATTCTGAAGTATCAGATGGATGGTTTATATTAAGTACTGTAGAAGCATCAGAGATAATGAAGCCAATTGACAGGGCTATATTTGTTGTACTACTTTTTATGGTTTTAATTATAGTTTTTATATGCGTAATTTCTGTATATGTAAAAAAACACTTTTTAAATCCTATGGGTAAGTTGATTGAGGGGATAGAAAAAATAAAAGATGGTGATACGAGTATAAGATTTAATCTTAATACAAATAATGAGTATGCTAAAATTACTACTGCTTTCAATAGCCTGATTGACAATATGGTCAATAATTCTGAGGAGCTAAAAAGAATAAATGATGATTTGAAAGTGCTGACTGCAAACATTCCTGGAGGAGTATATAAATACAGTTGCGATGGAAATTACATATTTAACTTTGTTAATGAAGGATATCAAAATCTATTGGGATATACAAAAGAGGAGCTTGAATTATTTTTCGATAATAAATTGCTGAATGTAATATATGAAGATGACCGTGAAATAGTTAAAAATGAACTAGAAATGCAACTAAAAAATGGAAATATACTTGAAGTTGAGTATAGAGTAGTTCATTCAGATGGAGAGATACGTTGGTTATTGGATAAAGGACAAATAGTAAAAGATAAGTATGGAGATTCATGGGTATATTGTGTTGTTATTGATATTACATCAAGTAAGTCGGCGCAAGAACAATTAGATGTAAGTGAAGAGTGCTATAGAATTGTTATGGACCAAGATAATAACATTGTCTTTGAATGGAATCTAAATACAGATACAGTAAACATTTCTGACAAATGGGAAAAGAAATTTGGATACAAACCAGTAAGAAATAATCTGATTGATAACATGTTAGAAAAAGAAATGATATACAAAGATGATATAGCAAAGTATATAGACCTTTTTACTAGAGCTATGGATGGTGACAATGAATATAATGAAACAGAACTTAGATTTAGAAAAGGAAAAAATGAATATATTTGGTGCAAAGTTAGATTATCTAGTATTATTGATAAGTACAATCAATGTACACGAGTTATAGGTGCTATTGCAGACATAGACAAAGAAAAAAGGAAAAACGATGAACTTAAAAATAAAGCACAGAGAGATTTACTCACAGGATTATATAATAAAATTACAACAGAAGATTTAGTTAGAACTTATTTAGAGAATGAAGGCAAGGAATGTAGTAGTGCATTGTTTATAATAGACGTTGATGACTTTAAGGGGATTAATGATAATCTAGGACATTTATTTGGAGATGCAGTTTTAAATGATATAGCATCTAAATTTATAAATATATTTAGAGAAAGTGATATTATTGGACGTATAGGAGGAGATGAGTTTTTAATTTTTCTAAAAAATCTGAATTCAGAAGAAATATTAAAACAAAAGGCAGATGAATTAATGAATTTATTTAGACGCTCATTTACAGGGAAAAATAAAGGCTATAAAATTTCTGGAAGTATAGGAATTGCTATTTATCCTCAACATGGTAAAAATTTTAATGAACTTTTTAGAAGTGCAGACAATGCATTATATGTTGCAAAAGATAAGGGAAAGGATTGCTATTGGATATGTGAAAGTAATAGTCAATCTATGGATAGTGAAATAATAAGAACTAAAAACTTTACTTCTGTATTAGGTGGAGAAGAAGATATTGATGAAGCATATAAAACAAAATCTACATTTAAACAAAATCTTTCTGAGTATATATTTAGAATTTTATATGAATCTAAAGATGTTGATACTGCAGTAAATTTTATCTTGGAACTGGTTGGTAGGTCTTATAATGTAAGTCGTGCATATGTATTTGAAAATTCAGATGATAGTACTTATTGTAGTAATACATTTGAATGGTGTAATGATGGAATTGAAGCAGAAATAGAGAATCTTAGAGAAGTATCATATAGTTTAATTGGAGATTATAAGAAATATTTTAATGAGAGAGGAATCTTTTATTGTAAAGATATATCTACACTTGACGGTGAATTATATGAAATGTTGAAAGCACAGGGAATTGTTTCTATGTTGCAGTGTGCAATCTTAGATGAAGGAGAATTCAGTGGTTATGTAGGATTTGATGACTGTAATGGAAATAGGTTTTGGACAAAGGATGAAATAGAATCCTTAACCTTTATATCAGAGATATTAAGTGTATTTTTGATTAATAAACATAAACAAGATAAATTAATGAAATCTTATGAGACTACAAAAGTAATTATGGACAATTTGAATTCATGGACTTATGTAATAAACAAAAATACTTATGAACTATTATTCATAAATCAAAAGACATTGAGTATTGCTCCAAATGCAAAGATAAATCAATTGTGTTATAAGGCTTTTTGGGGGAGAGATAAGCCTTGTGATATTTGTCCAATGAATGGACTTAATGAAGAAAAAAGGTCTTGTACAATTGAGATATATAACGATAATCTTAATGTTTGGAGTAGTGCAAATGCTTCATATATAGAATGGAATGAAGAAAAAAGAGCTTGTCTAATGTGTTGTAATGATATAACTAAGTATAAAGTTAATGAATGCAAAGTTTAATATATAACTAAATTATTTTTAAATCAAATAAAAACAATTGTTTTGTATATATTATGTATAATCAAAGCTATATATTCATATATACAAAACAATTGAAATTTGTATTATTTTATTATTTTAAATTTAGAAGGAATTTTAACTTCTGCTTTTTCTTTTATTTTAGAAGCTTGTTCTTTAACTTTGTTTAACAATTCAGACTCATTTACAACTAATACGTTTCTTTCTTTCATTAGCCATTTACCATCACAAATTGTAGAATCTACATTTTCACTAGTCATAGAATAAACTATATTCCCAATTGGATTATGCATTGGTAAAGAATGAATTGTATCTGGATTTAGAATAATCATATCTGCTTTTTTTCCTACTTCAAGGCTACCAATTTCTTTTTCTAATAGAGCGCATTTTGCTCCATTTATAGTAGCCATTTCTAATACTTCTTCAGCAGGAATAACTGTTGGATTTAAAGTTCTACCTTTATGTATTAATGAAGTTAAATACATATCTCTCATAAGGTCCATTCTATTATTTGAAGGTGCTCCATCAGTACCAATTGAAACAGGTATCCCTTTTTCTAACATTTCAGGAATTGATGCAAACCCTAGAACTACTTTCATAGCTGCAGCTGGATTATGAGAAACTTTTACATCATGTAATCTAAATAAATCAATCTCTTTATGAGTAAGCCAAACTGTGTGAGCAGCTAAAAGATTTGGACCTAATACACCCAACCTATCAAGATATTCAACTGTTCCAACTCCATTATTCTGTTTTACAAATGAAATCTCATCAGCTATTTCAGCAATATGCATATGTATACCTGTATCATACTTGTCAGCTAGTTGTTTAGTTCTAACAAGCAATTCTTCTGTTGTATTAAAAATAGTTCTTAATGCAAACCATATCTTGATTCTTTCATTAGATGTATTATTAAATTTATGGAATAAGTCCAATTGAGTATTGATTTCTTCATCAGTAGTTTTTTGCCATGCTTCAGGAAGACCATCCCCCGTATCCATAACTGATTTAGCTAAACACGCTCTAAGTCCAGTTTTGTCAACAGCTTCAACCATAGCATCTACATATTGACCACCAGATTCTAAGAATGTAGTAACACCAGATTTTATCAACTCAATACAACATGCAGTGGATGAAATTAATGAATCTTCATAATTAAAGCTACTTTCAAATGGCCAGATTCTTTCTCTAAGCCAAGTTAAAAGGACAACATCATCTGCAAGACCACGTTCTAATTGTTGAGATAAATGAACATGTGTATTTACTAATCCTGGCATTAATATTTTTCCTTTAGCATCGTATATCTCAGCATCTTTAGCAGCAATATTGCTATCAAATTTGCCAACCTTTTTTATAATGTTATTTTCAATAAGTATACTTCCATTCTCGTATACTTCTCTATCTGCATTCATAGTAATTAGATATGCATTTTTTATAAGTAATTGTGACATAAGTATCCTTCCTTTTTTATATATTTTTGTATCCACATATTATGATAATAAATTTTCTATACAAAGTTAATAGCAAAATCAATTTTATATATAAAATTGATTTTGCTATTAATAAATTAAAAATAAATAAGATTTTATTTTATATATTTTAAAATATTAACTTAGAACTAAGTTTACAACTGCAAGTAAACCTATAACCCAAAGTGTAATACTGATTTTATTAGTTTCTTTAGCTACAACATGCATTATTATATATGAAATAAATCCAAAGCATAAACCAATACTTATACTATAAGTCAAAGGCATCAATAAAACTGTGACAAAAGCAGGTACTGCTATTTTACTATCAGCAAAATCAATTTGTTTTATACTTTCGAACATGAAGACACCAACCATGACAAGTGCAGGTGCCGCAGCGTAAGTAGGAACTATACCAAGTAATGGTGTGAATATAAGTGTGGCTAAGAATAATGCTGCTGTTACTACAGAAGCAAGTCCAGTTCTTGCACCTGCTGCTATACCAGAAGCAGATTCTCCAAATGTTGTAACTGTACTAGTTCCTAAGAATGAACCTATTAAAGTAGAAGAAACATCTGCATATAACATTTTTCCTAAATCTTTTATTTCACCATTTTCATCTTCAAGACCCATTTGTTTACAGCAAGTAATAAGAAATGCTAATGAATCAAACATGTCTATAAACATGAAAGAGAATATAGGTCCAATTAATGAGAATTTTAATGCTCCTACAATATCTAATTTAAAAGCAATTGGTGCTATACTTGGTGGTTTTGAAATTATTGCTGTTGGTAATTCTACAAATCCAAATATAATAGCTATTATTGTTGCAATAACTATACTTATTAATATTCCGCCTTTAACTTTTTTATATTCCAGTATTGCCATTAAGATAAGAGCAAAAAGGGCTATTAAAACTGTTGGTGTAAAATCTGCAAGTGAAACTATAGTATCTGGGTTTGCTATTATAACACCCATATTTTTCAAACCAACAAAAGCAAGGAAAAGACCTATACCTGCTGAAGAAGCTACTGCTAATTCCCTAGGAATTGCGTCTGCAATGGTCTTTCGAAGCCCTGTTACTGCGAGTGTAAAGAATACGCATCCAGATAAAAAGACTACCCCAAGACCTGTTTGCCATGGTATTCCTGCTCCTATAACCAAAGAGTATGTGAAAAATGCATTTAATCCCATACCAGGTGCTAGAGCGAATGGTGCATTTCCTAAAAGTGCAAATATAAGTGTACCAATGGCTGTAGCTAATATAGTAACAGTTATAAGTGCGGCTTTATCCATACCAGCTTCAGATAATATAGCTGGATTTACGAAAACTATATATGCCATTGTTAAGAATGTAGTAACCCCACCTATCACTTCTGTTTTAAGATTAGAGCCACGTTCGCTGAATTTAAACATTTTGTCTAAAAAGCTTAATGATGAATTATTTCCATCTGGTTGTACATTGTTAGTGTTTGGTACCATTTTTACCTCCAAAAAACTTTAAGATATAAACAAAAAAATATATATTCATATAGATAGAATAGAATATATATTCAAAGTTGACATTCTATTCATAGAAAACTCATTTAAGGTGAGTTTGTAGAAACTATTAGACCATATTACTAATATTATATGAACATTTTCTATTTGTTTTTCTGTTGTATTATATCGTAATATTGTATTATTTACAATAAATTTAATAAAATTATTCGTTTTTTTGTCGATTTTATAAAAAATTAAGGTTATTTATTGTTGGAAATTATTATCTTCAATAATAAAATATTTACAGGTAGAGTACTAGTTATATTCAAATGACTTATACTATTAATGGAAGTTTATTATATATAAGTTTGTGATATAATTATAAATGTACTGAATACAAGGATATTTCGTAAAAACTTTTTAATATATCAAATATATATATTAAGTTAATATATTTAAATAAAATAGCAATAAAAAGAATATAATTTATAGTGGAGGGGAAAATGACTAAAATTATTAAAGTGCAAAAACCTAAATTTAAAGAGGAATTAGAAACTATTGAAAATCTTGAAAATATGATTGATGATATACTTAATGATGAAAAAATATTTAATAAAATTATAGAAAATGAAATTATAAGTGATTTGGATGCTATAAGAGTTAGTTTTGAGTCTTGTATATTTAGAAATGTATCTTTTGAAAATTGTAATCTAAAAAAGATTGATTTACTTGACGTGGTATTTGAAAACTGTAATTTATCAAATACATTTTTTGATGAAGGAAGTATATATAGAGTTGAGTTTAAAGACAGTAAATTGATAGGAGTTAGATTTGATGATTGTATACTTAAAAACGTTTTGTTTAAGGATGTTTTAGGTAAGTATTCTAATTTTTCCTTTTCTAAATTTAAAATAGTTTCTATTTTAGATTCAAATTTTGAGAATTCTGTATTTCAAGAACTAAAAAGTGATAATCTGGTATTCGAGTATACAAATTTTAAAAAAGCGAATTTTAATGGAACTAAACTTTCTGGTGTAGATTTTACTACTAATAATATTGAAGGAATTGAAGTTGGAATAAATGATATTAGAGGAGCTATTTTTGATGTGTCACAAGCAATTGATTTAACGAAATTGATGGGAATTATAATAAAATGAAAAAAATATTCATAAAATAAATTGGGAAAACGTTAACAATATGTGAATTTTTACCAGATTGACATTTTTCTGAAAATAAAGTAAGATTATCTTAATATTCAAAATATTTTCAAAGGGGGTAGTTTGGTGTGAGTAAGCAGATGAGAGATATTTTTGTAGTTGGTTTTGCTTTATTTTCTATGTTCTTTGGCGCAGGAAATCTTATGTTCCCTCCATTTTTAGGAATGGAATCCGGCAAAGACTGGTTAATTCCTCTTGTTGGCTTTGTTGCTGCAGATGCTGGTATAGCAATGCTTGTTATTATAGCAACAGCAAGATGTAAGGGAAGCATGGATGATGTACTTAGGAGAGCAGGTAAAGGATTAGCAAGAGTAATGAGTGTAGCTGCTCTAGCATGTTTGGCACTTCTTGTTATACCAAGAACTTGTGCAACAACATATGAGATGGGTATTATACCTATATTTGGAGACCATGGACCAGCAGCTAAAGCTATATTTTCAGTGATTTTCTTTGGATTAACTTTAGCATTTACAATTAGGTCTTCTAAGGTTATAGACATAATAGGTAAGTATTTGACTCCAGCGTTATTATTAGTATTATTTGTTTTAATAGTAAAAGGTATAATTTCACCAGCAGGACCTATGAGTCCAGAGCATATGATAGATAAAAACCTATTTGGTGAAGGTATATCACAAGGTTACCAGACAATGGATGCTCTAGGTGCAGCTTCTATGGCAACTATAATGTTGATGTCTATAGTGGGTAAAGGATATACATCAGATAAGGACCAAATTGGAATGACTATTAAAGCTGGTTTTGTAGCTTGTGTATTTTTAGCATTAGTATATGGTGGTCTTACTTATTTAGGTGCAACAGTTTCAACAATATATGATACTAGTGTACCTCAGGCATCTTTATTAGTTGAAATAACTAGTATACTATTATATGGTCAAGTAGGAAAGATAATTTTAGGTATAATTGTAGCACTTGCCTGTCTTACTACTTCTACAGGTTTAACAGCTTCAATATCAACTTATTTTGAAGGGATAAGTAAGGCAACTTACAAACAACTAGTTATAGGTATATGTGTGGCTAGTATGCTTATATCAAATTTAGGTGTTGACTCTATAATAGCTATATCAGTTCCAATATTGCAAACTATATATCCTGTCTTATTAGCAATAGTTATCATGGAATTGGCTGGTAAAAATATAAAAAATGATAATGCATTTAAAGGTGCAGCATATGTTACATTAGTGGTTAGTGTACTATCAGCTGTAAATGGAATGACAGGTGCTGTTCCATTTATACAAAGTTTACCACTTGCAGGTTTGGGCTTTAACTGGGTGATACCAGCTATATTGGGTGGAATAGTTGGTAATTTCATAAAAAGCAACAAACAAGTGGCATAATGATTTGTAATTAATTTAATTTTATAATATATAATTTTTTAGTACTATGGGTAGGTTTAATCAAAACCTAATCTACCCATAGTACTTTTTAGATTGAAGTATAATAGTATGTATATAATTTTTTTATAATATAATTTTTCTTTGAAGTATGATAAAATTAGTAATAGTGATAAGAAAGTACAAATTTAGGAGGTTTTAATTAATGCTTAGAAAAATAACAGCATTTATGCTATCCATATGTTTAATTATTGGACTTACAGGCTGTAGTTTGATTGCAGGCAAGAAAGATAAAAAGGAAATTATAGATGACTTTAAAGTTGCAGTAGTAACGCAACCATTATCTGAAAACAAAGTACAATATAATATAGTAGAAAGTTTGGCAAAAGAGTATGAAGAAGAGAATAAAATTGATAAAGACAAAGATGGTAAAGCTAAAGTTAAACAAACTATAAAACACGTTGTATTACCAGAAAACTTTACTTCTAATATAGATAGCTCTATAAATCAAATAGTAAAATTGGCTGATGATAAAGAAATTCAGGCAATTGTAGTATCTACAAACCAAGCAGGTCTTTTACCAGCTTTACAAAAGGTAAAGGAAAAGCGTCCAGAAATAATAACTATTTCTGCTCCTATGGGAGATGACAAGAATCAATTAAGCCAGTATGTTGATGTAAACTTAGGGGCTAATATAGAGGAAAGAGGAAAGTTATTAGCAGAACATTCGAAAGAAATGGGAGCAAAGGCTTTTATTCATTATGCTTCTAAAGATGACTTGAAAGACGCTAATATAGCCAAAAGACTAGAAAAGATTAAAGAGACTTGTAAAAATATAGGACTACAATTTGTACAAGTGGATACACCAAATATGAATAATGAAGAAGATAAAAATAAAGTTAAGCAGTTTTTAAATGAAGACATTGAAAAACAAGTTAAAAAATATGGAAAAGAGATAAATGTATTTGGCGTAAATGCGATTATGGACGAAGTTATATTAACTAAGGCTTTAGAGTTAAAGTATATAGTTGCAGAGCAAAGTAATCCATCACCAACGCAAACATATCCTGAGGTTATGGGACTAAAAATATCTAAAAAAGATGCTCAAAATTATAATAAAATAAATGATATGATAAGTGAAAAAGCTAAAGCTGCTGGTATGTCAAATAGACTTGGAGGATATCCTATGCCAATGGATGCTTTTATACCAGCATTAGCAACCCATCTTGCTACTGAAATGGTAAAGGGAGACTTAACACAAGAAGATGTAAGTGCTAGAGATTATTTAGAGGGATTTGTAGAATTAAAATTTGGTATTGGTTCAGAATTTACACCTTTAACAGAAGTACTTTATAATTATCAATTAATAGTCTTAAATCAATTAATATATTAATATTAAAAGCTATGAAATTAGTAATAAAACACTAATTTCATAGCTTTTGTGATAATAAATAAGTTTGATTATTTAATATGAGGATTTATAGAAAAACAAAATCTTAGGATTATATAAAACTTGATAAAGTAAATATGAATTACTATAGGTTTAAGTTATATTATTTTCTATTATTTTTATGCCTTTTTCAGTTAAAGAGGAGCCTTTTCTTCCTTTGCTAGAAGATAAGTATCCATTGAGTGTTAAATATTCTAACATACTTCTTACCTCGTATTCTGTGACATTATATTCCATAAATTTCATTAGTTTTGTTCTTCCCATAGGTTTCATGTATAATGATTTTAAAATAGAAATACATATGTTTTTGTCATATTGACTTAAATCACTAAATATAGAGATATTATTTGATGTAGGATAATTATTTAATTTTGAAGATATATTTTGAGGTAAATCATTTATTGTAAGATAATTAGAACCCATGTAAGCCATATATTCAATACAATTTCTCAATTCCCTGATATTACCCATCCAAGTGTAGGAATTTAAAGCATCTAAAAGATACTTATCTAGTTTAACATTTTTATAAGGAAGTTCTTTTAAAAATGACTCTAAAAGAAGTGGAATATCTTCTAATCTATTTCTAAGAGGAGGTAAGTCTAAAGTAAACATACTTATTCTATAAAATAAATCCATCCTAAATTTATTTTCTATAATTAATTTTTCTAAATCTTTATTTGTGGCAGCTAATATTCTTACATCAATTGGAATAATGCTTGTACCACCAATTTTTCTGATTTCTTTTTCTTGTAAAACCCTCAGAAGTTTAACTTGTAAATTATGTGGCATATCTCCTATTTCATCTAAAAATATAGTTCCAGTATGAGCTAATTCAAACAATCCTTTTTTCCCACCTTTTTTAGCACCAGTAAAAGAACCATCTTCATATCCAAATAGCTCACTTTCAAGTAGCTCACTTGGTAATGAAGCACAATTTATAGCCACAAAAGGTTTATTTTTTCTATTGGAATGATTGTGTATTGATTGGATGAAGGCCTCTTTACCTGTACCTGTTTCACCTGTTATTAATATAGGATTATCTGTAAGAGACATTTTCTTTGCCTTTTCAATACAATCTTTTATAACTGAGCTATTTCCAATAATATTATTGAACTTGTATTTAGCTACATAACCTCTTTTAACAGAATCACTTCTTATTTTCTGTTCTAATATCTCAATATCATTTACATCTTTTAATGTAATTAAGCAACCTTCTATATTTTTATAAAGGTAAAATGGTTTTTTAGAAAGTATGAATTTTTTATCTATTTCATCTATGTATATAATCATATTGTCTATGTTTAAGTTCTTTGTAATTTTATGTAAAAAACTCTTTGGGAGATAATCCATTAAAGACGGAGATTTTATAAATTTTTCATCTAGTTCCAACATGTTAAGTAAGGATTTATTTACAAAAGTAACTTTGTTGAAAGTATTAAAAAATATTAAACCATCCCCTATTTCATCGATAGTCATGTAAAGTATTGTTTTTAACTTAGATATATTATCTAATGATGTATTTAAAAAATCATGACTCAGTGTTTCCTTAGATAATTTATATAATCTTTCTATAAATTTTTCATTCTTTAATTTTAATACCACTAGTAATGACATATATGTATCTAACGAGATTTTTCTCCATCCTAAGTCAACTATGTTTTTTATGTATTTTGGAATAAATCTAATTTGACCTGGTGTTATAGCTGTATCCAAATCATATATTTCATCACAATCTGGATATGTTGGTACAAAATCTATATGATTTATACCAATCTTATATAGATAAGTAGCCATTTCAAATGCGGATGTTTTATTAGTTGTCATAAGTAAGGATTTTGTGCCAGGAGGTAATTGCATCATCTTTTCATATCCAAGTTTTGAAAGTGCTTTTGTTCCATGAATAATCTCAATATCTTCTTTAAAATGTTTTATTAAAAAATTACTAGTTAAAGGTGATAGAGAAAGCACAACATCTCCTTCTAAATTTTCTTTTATGCCATCGATTATATTTTGTGTTTCTATGATTATCTCATCTCCAAAAAAGTTTATTAACTCTTCTTTGTAATGATTGCTATTTAATTTATCGTATGTTATAAGGATTAATTTCTTTTTATCCATTTTATTTCTCCTAACAAAGTAGTATTTATTTTATTTTTTAAAGTACAAGGTAAGTTATATTATACAACAAATAATATGATAAATTTAGAGATTTGATTAAAAAAGGTTTTTGTAGGATTTTATCCTGTAAAAACCTTTTTATAAATATATTTTGATGAATGACTAAAGCATGTTTTTATATTAAGAAGTGTATTTTTATAATCAATAAAGAAAAGAATGTATTTAAATACTTTATAAGTTAGTAATTATAAGTGTTTTATTATATGGAATAAATTTACAATAAAAAAGTGAATATAAAGACCTTATTATTAAGTTATTGGCATAACTTTTGCTTATTAAAGAGATATACTAATAAATTTTATTTAAACAGGAGGGAGAATTTAAATGAGCAAATTGGAATCAACAACAGAAAAAGTAGAAGTAAAATGGTATGGGTATGTAGCATTAATCTTGGGTGCACTATTCTTTTCAGGAATATTCAAGGATGCGTCAGGTCCATTAAAAGTATTGGATTTTAACAATGTACTGGGTTCTTTTGGTACGTTAGGAACAGTTAATGATGGTGTAGGCACATTAGCTGCAAATTTTAGAGGTGATGGAGGTACTGGTCCTAGAGATGGATGGCTATATGCTTTGACACTAATACCATCTGTTATGTTTGCACTAGGAATAGTTAGGGTTATAGACCATTTGGATGGGATGAAGGCAGCACAGAAGCTTCTTAGCCCACTATTAAAACCACTATTAGGATTACCTGGATTTGCAGGATTAACTTTGATAGCTAGTTTACAATCTACTGATGCAGCTGCATCCATGACTAAAGAACTTAAAGATGATGGATATATAGACGAGAAACAAAAGGCTGTGTTTTGTGCATTTCAATTTTCAGGTGCATCAGCAATCACAAACTTCTTTGCTTCTGGAGCTGCATTGTTTCCATTTATCGGAGATGTCCCAATATTTATACCACTTGCTTTAATATTAATTATGAAATTTGTTGGAGCAAACTTACTTAGACTATATTTAAATAAATTTGACAAGGAGGAAGCTTAATATGAGTGAGGTAGCAAAAAAAGAAGTAAGGGTTAAAAAAGGGAATGTGATAGACGCATTTATTGGAGGGGCTAGAAATGGATTTCAAATAAGTACAAATTCAATGGCTCCAAATGTTATCTTTGGTTTTGCTATAATTTCTATATTTAATTTAACAGGTCTTTTGGATGTGATAGGAACAATATTTACACCTGTAATGAGTATATTTGGACTTCCAGGTGTTGCGGCGACTGCAATAATGACAATATTTATATCAATGGGGGGAGCGTCTGGAGTAATAGCAGGTCTGTTTACAGCAGGTCAGATAAGCCAAGCACATGTTGCAATTCTTTTACCAATGCTATTGCTTTCAGGTGCCCAGATACAATTTATGGGTAGACTCTTAGGAACTGCTGAATTAAAGACAAAATATTATCCACATATGTTTGTGATAGCAACTTTAAACGGTTGTATTGCAATGCTCATAATGAATTATTTCGTAGTATAGGTAGTTATAATAAAAATTTAATATAAATATAAGATTTACATTCTAAGGAGGAATTATATTATGGAAACTAATAAAAATTATATTGAGTATGTACATAGTGTGTATGATTATTTACATACTATACCAGAAAAAGGATTTGAAGAATATAAGACATCTGAATTTGTTTTAAAAGAACTTGAAAAAATGGGTTTTGAAAATATTCATAAAGGTATTGCAGGAACTGGTATTATAGTAACTATAGATTCGAAAAAAGAAGGGCCAGTATTTGCTATAAGAGCAGATATGGATGCACTGGAATTTATAATAGATGGAGAAAAGAAAATGATACATGCTTGTGGGCATGATGGTCATACTTCGATGCTTTTAACAGCTGCGAAGTTAATAAAAGAAAGAAATCTAGTAAATAGAGGAACCTTAAAAATACTTTTTCAACCAGCAGAAGAAAAGCTATATGGGGCATTAAGAGTAATTGATTCTGGCTTGTTGGATGATGTGGAAGAAATGGTGGGTATGCATTTAAGACCTGGACAAGATTGTAGATTGGGAAAGGCAATACCTGCAATGTATCATTGTGCTAGTTGCATAATGGAGTTTACGATTAAAGGTGTTACTTGTCATGGCTCTAAACCACACTTGGGAGTAAATGCAGTAGATGCGGTCTGTTTAGCAGTAAATGCAATAAATGCAATAAGAGTAAATCCAGCTATACCAAATTCAATAAAAGTAACAAATATATCAGTTAAAGGAGAAACATATAATAATATACCAGATGAAGCATTTATGGCTTTAGATATAAGAGCAGAAAGTAATGAGATAATAGCAGAATTAAAAGAAAAAGCCATACATGCTATAAAAACTGCTGCAAATTCTATAAATGCAGAAGCTATGTTAATTTCAAAGGATGGAGTACCAGCAGCAGAATTTGATGAAGAACTTGTTAGCTTGGCTGAAGAAACTATAAAAGATGTATTGGGAGAAGATGCGTCTATAGGTATATTTAAGAATTCTGGTGGAGAAGATTTTCACTACTATACACAAAAACTAAAATGTAAAACTACATATATTGGATTGGGAGCTGATGCTACACCAGGATTTCACAATCCAAATGTGACATTTGATACAAAAGCTTTGGAATATGGAGTTGATATATGGTGTAGATTAGTTGAAAAGAGATTGGGGTAATATCTAAACTAATGATTCTACATTTACAAATTTAGAAGTTATAGAAAAGATTGCTTATGTCAGTTGAAATATAATTAATATGAGCAATCTTGTTTTAATATAGTGAAACTGTTTTTACAACATTGAAAAAAACTATAACGATAAAAATAAGTATATTTTAAATCTATTGGACAAAAAAGTGTTACTATTATAATATGTAGAATTGTAAAATAACACCAAATTACATCTAGTTATATACTTAAATAATTATAAAATTTGTATTTTTAGGAGGAGTAAAATGAGTAAATATAATTTTGACCGAGTAATAGATAGAGTAGGGACAGATTGTGTAAAATGGGATTTTAGAACTAATTGTTCACCAAAAGCTCAAAAAAATGGTTTACCTTTTTGGATTGCAGATATGGATTTCGAATGTGCAGAGCCAATAATAGAAGCATTACATAAAAAAGTTGACCACAAAATATTTGGATATAGCTCTAATGATAGTGAGAAATACTTTAATGCAGTTTGTGGTTGGTATAAAAGAAGATTTAACTGGGAAATAAATAGAAAAGATATTATTTTTAGCCCAGGAGTTGTACCAGCGGTTGCTATTTTAGTAAGAATATTAACAGATTCCAATGAAGGTGTAATAGTTCAAAAACCAGTGTATTATCCATTTGAAGCCAAGATAAAAAGTAATAGTAGAGAAGTTGTAAACAATCCTCTTATATATGAGAATGGGACATATAGAATGGATTATGCTGATTTAGAAGAAAAGGCTAAGTGTAGTAGTAATAAAGTACTTATACTTTGTAGTCCTCACAATCCAGTTGGAAGAGTATGGAGAGAAGAAGAATTAAAAAAGGTTGTAGAAATATGTAAAAAATATGACTTATGGATAATAGCTGATGAAATACATTCTGACTTAATTAGAAAAGGATTTAAACATACACCTTTACAATCATTATGCCCAGAGTACAAAGATAAGATAGTTACATGTATAGCACCAAGTAAAACGTTTAATCTAGCTGGAATGCAATTATCCAATATAATAGTGAATAATAATGAATTAAAAAAGAAATATCAAGAAGAAGTCACAGCTGTTGGAGTTGGAACTTCACCAAATCCTTTTGCTATTGTAGCTACTATAGCAGCATATAATGAAAGCGAAGATTGGGTTGATGAATTGAATGAATATTTAGATAATAATATAAAATTTATTGATGAATACTTAAAAGAAAATTTACCAAAAGTAAAACTTGTTTATCCAGAAGGAACATATTTAGCATGGTTAGATTTTACTGCCTATGGATTGAATGAAATAGAACTTGAAGATTTAATGTTTAAGAAAGCTAATGTATTATTTGATGAAGGCTATATATTTGGAAAACAAGGAATAGGATTTGAAAGAATAAATGTAGCATGCCCACAGTCTTTATTAAAAGAATGTATGGATAGATTAAAGGTTACATTTGAAAATTTATAAGTATAGGTAAAAAGTTATAGAGTGTAGAAAAATAAAAAAATATTAAACTTGACAAATTTTAACTAATCACTTATCATACTATTATGAATAAATAGAAAACATAAGAGAGTGAAATTTTATTAGATTAAATTCTTAAAGACTTTGAAAGGAAGAGTAGTTATAGAATGTAGTTAAAGCGAGTTGGTGATGGTGTGAGACCAATATGAAGTCTATAATGAAGAACATCCTGGAGTTGCTAACCGAAATTTTAAAATAGTAGGCTTAGTCGGAACCAAACCGTTATCAGATTGGGATGTATCGAGTAATATCTGTACATTATGAGCTGGGTTTAAATTTATTTTAAACTAATCAGGGTGGTACCGCGGAAAGACAACCTTTCGTCCCTTTTATATAGGGATGAAAGGTTTTTTTAATGGAAAAATATATAAATATAGGGAGTGAAATAATATGAGTACAATAATACCAAAAAATTATAAAAGCAGTTTGAATGTAATTGATACACAAGTAGCTATAAAAAAATTAAAAGATTTTTTTGAAATGAGATTGAGTAATGAATTAAATCTAATAAGAGTTTCTTCTCCATTATTTGTGTTACCTGAGACTGGTGCAAATGATAATTTAAATGGAGAAAAGGCTGTAAGTTTTGATATACCATTTATGAATAAAAATGCAGAAATTGTTCAATCACTTGCAAAATGGAAGAGATTAGCCCTTAAAAAATATGGTTTTGAAGTTGGCAGTGGTTTATATACAGATATGAATGCTATAAGAAAAAACGAAGAATTAGATAACATACATTCTCTTTATGTAGACCAATGGGATTGGGAATTGGTGATAGATAAAAGTAGTAGAAATGAAAAAACTTTAAAAGATGTTGTAAAAAGACTATATGGAGTATTTAAGGATACTGAAATATTTGTATGTAGTATGTATGAAGGAATAAAAGAAATATTGCCAGAAGAAATAACTTTTATAACATCACAAGAGTTAGAAGATATGTATCCAGAATTATCTCCAAAGGAAAGAGAAGATAAAATTGTAAAAGACAAGAAAGCTATATTTATAACTCAAATAGGAAAAACTCTAATATCAGGAGAAAAACATGATGGAAGAAGCCCTGATTATGATGATTGGGAATTGAATGGAGATATATTATTTTATAACCCTATTTTAGATTCTGCACTAGAGTTGTCTTCAATGGGAATTAGAGTTGATGGAGAATCTCTTGAGAGACAATTAAAACTTGCTGGATGTGAAGAGAGAAAAGAGTTTGATTATCATAAGATGCTATTAAATGGTGAACTTCCATATACAATTGGTGGAGGTATTGGTCAGTCAAGAATATGTATGTATTTCTTACAAAAGGCACATATAGGAGAAGTACAGGTTGGAGTATGGCCACAAGATATGATTAAAAATTGTAGTAGTGCAGGAATTGAATTGTTATAATTTGAATATATACTAGTTGATAAAATTTATATATAATATACTCATCAAATTAATTATATCGGTTATAATGTAGAATAACCTATAATTATAAGAGGTGATAAATATGGAATTTCTAAAAAGAGTGGTTAATATAATTTTAGATTTTTTAAAAAAAATTTTAGTGAGATTTAAAAATTCTAAATTTGGTTTGCTTTTTATATTTGATTTACTTAAACTACCTGATTTTATGACTGATAAAAGAATCAATATAGTTTATAAAGTAAAAGTAGTTTCTGTTTTAATTTTTACTATATCGTACTTTGTATCTGGTATTGATATAATCCCAGAGATGCTTACTGGAGCATTTGGATTTATAGACGATATTATAGTATTAATTTGGAGTATAGGTATTGTGAATGAAGAAATTAATAGATATAGAAATATTACCAAAAAGGATAAACATTCAAATATAATTGAAAATGTAGAATTTTCTATAAAAGATGAAGAAGAATAACAATTTATATATGTTATTCTTTTTTTTATTAACAAAAAATGGTTAAATTGTTGACGGAGAGGTAAAACTCTATTATCATAATAAGTGGATATCCAATATTTAGCTAAGTATTCAATGTACAAGAATGCTTAATTTAAAAAAATTATGGAGGGTAAATATTATGAAGAAAAAAATAGGTTTAGTGCCCAAACTAATCATCGGTATCATAGTCGGTATTTTAATCGGAAGTTATGCACCAGAAATACTTGTACAAATATTAGTAACAGTTAGTACTCTATTCTCAGCATTCCTAAAGTTTGTCATACCATTTATAATTATAGGGTTTGTAACAGCAGGTATAGCAGATTTAGCAACAGGAGCAGGAAAATTATTAGGAATAACTACAGCAATAGCATATGGTTCTACTCTAATTGCTGGATTATTATCATTTGCAGTATCTATGCTAATTTTCCCAAATTTTATTGATGCAAGTGTAGCAAGTCAAATTGGAGACCCAGAAGCGGGAATGTTAGCTCCAATCTTCACTATTCCATTAGAGCCTATGGTGGATGTAACAGCAGCAATTGTGTTTGCATTTGTAATGGGACTTGGAATATCAGCTTTAAGAAATCATGGAAAAGGAGAAGTTTTATTTAAATTCTTCCAAGAATTCCAAGAGATTGTAACGAAAACGTTGTCAACAGTAATTATACCTTTATTACCTTTATACATAGCAGGAACTTTTGCAAATATAACTATAGCAGGGCAAGTATGGACAATATTAGGGGTATTCTGGAAAGTATATTTGGTGGTAATACCTTTACATTTTGTATATATGGCATGTCAATTTACAGCATCAGGAATGTTTTCAGGAAAAAATCCAGTAAAAATGTTAAAAAATCAAGTACCTGGATATTTAACAGCTATAGGTACTCAATCTTCAGCAGCAACTATACCAGTTAACGTTGGTTGTGCAGAAAAAAACGGAGTAAGTAAGCAAATCAGAGAATTTGTTGTGCCTCTTTGTGCAACAATACATTTATCAGGTAGTATGATATCAATAACAGGATTCACAACAGCAGTTTTAATGATGAATGGTATGCCACATGGAATAGGTGTATTATTCCCTTATATTGCAATGTTAGGTATAGCAATGGTTGCAGCACCAGGAGCACCAGGGGGAGCTATAATGAGTGCACTTCCTTTCTTACCAATGGTTGGAATACCATCAGATGGTGGTCTTGCGAGCTTAATGATAGCCTTATACTTAACTCAAGACAGTTTTGGTACAGCATGCAATGTATCAGGAGATAATGCAATAGCAGCAGTTGTTGATAAAATAAATGATGGAATGAGTAAAAAAGGAAAAAAAGAAAAGCAAAGTGCTTAGTTTGTTAATAAATAAAAATGAGTTATCTCGTATACGAGATAACTCATTTTTTATATTATATAGAGTTAAAAAATAAAGTGATTTTTCTATTTGAAAATTGATTTAAGAGATGATATTAACAATTTGTTTTCCTTAGGTTTTAGTATACATACTCTAAAGAAATATTCATCTAAACCTTCAAATGAATAGCAATCTCTTATTATTATTTTTTGAGGAATTAGCATGTCACGAAGTGATTTAGCCGTAAATTCCTTTGTTTTGATTTTACACAATATGAAATTACCTTTAGTATCATACACATTTAAGTTCTTTATGGCTTTAAGTTCTTTAAGTAAATAATCTCTTTCAGTATTCATTAAAGAAATAGTGCTTGATATAAAATTTGAATCACTAAACATGATTTCTCCCATTTTGGAAGCTATTATATTTATATTCCATAAATCTAAATTTTTATTTATTTCATTTTTAATATTAGTGTTAGATATAAGTCCATATCCAAGTCTTATGCCTGGTGTTGAAAAAAACTTTGATGTACCTCTTATAACAAATAAATTAGAATAATCATCAACTAATTGAGTACAAGAGTATATGTCTGTATCAGTAAACTCTACATAAGTCTCATCAATCATCAAAAAAGAATCTGTATTTTTTAAAATTTCTCTCACTTCTATTTTAGTAAATGCAAATCCAGTAGGGTTACTAGGATTGCAGATTATAACCAAATCATAATTTTTAGAGTTAATAGTTTCTATAAGATTTTCTAAATTTATGTTAAAATTATCTTCTTCTTTGGAAAAATATTTATCTATAGAACAATTAATTTTAGATAGCTCTTTTTCATACTCTGAATATACAGGGGAAAGTAAAAGAGCCTGTTTAGGATTAATTGTATGTATGAATGATGAGATTAATTCTGTAGCTCCACTGCCAAGGACTATATTATCTATAGAACATTTGCAGTAACTTGATATAGAAGTTTTTAAGTCTATGTAATCGGGGTCAGGATACATAGATACCATATCTATATTGTTTACGATGTATTGTTTGGCTAAACTTGATGTACCAAAAGGATTTATATTCGAACTAAAATCCATAAATTCTTCTTTTGAAAAGCCATACTTACTAGATAAACTATATAAATTAGCTCCATGATTTGTGCTCATAAAAGTACCTCCAAAAATAAAATTATATAATTGATAAAAATAGCTGATTAATATATGTACATATAGATTATAATACAAAGGAATGTTTATTCCAAATTTTTAAGATAAAAAGCAAAAAAGTATGGATAAGCTGTTACTTTAAGTTTAAAAATGATGAAAAATATTTTAATTGATATTTTGGTATGCTATAATATATAGGTTAATAGATGGAAAGCGGGAGGGTACAAGATGTACAAAATTACAGGAAAAATGTTGACAGAAGAACAAATAAAAGAAAAAGTTTATGAATTAGGAAAAAAAATAGAAGAAGATTTTAAAGGTGAAGACTTGTTAGTAGTAGGTATCCTTAAAGGAGCTAGTGTATTTGTTTCAGATTTAATAAGATGTATAGACTTAGATGTAAATATAGATTTTATGAGTGTTACAAGTTATGGCAGTTCAACAGAATCTTCTGGAACAGTTAAAATATTAAAAGATTTAGATGTAGACATCGAAGGGAAGAATGTGTTAATTGTAGAGGATATAATAGACTCTGGATTAACATTAAGTAACCTAGTTGCAGCTTTGAAGACTAGAAGTCCAAAATGTCTAAAACTATGTACTTTACTTGACAAACCTCAAAGAAGAAAAGCTAATATACCTGTAGACTATGTAGGATTTGTTATTGAAGATAAATTTATTGTTGGTTATGGAATAGACTATGCTGAGAAGTATAGAAATTTACCTTATATAGGTATAGTTGAGGATGTAGAATAAGACTTAAATGTGAATTAAAAGCACTAATCTCTAAGGGATTTAGTGCTTTTTAATTAAGTATATAAAATCTTAGTGAAGGAGACATCTATATGGATATTCAATTAAGTATATTATTATTTTTCCAAAATTTAAGAAATCCAATTTTGAACTTTATATTTCTTGTGTTCACAATAAGTACAGAAGCACCACTATTAATATTAATTACAACAATCATTTACTGGTGTATAAACAAGAAATGTGGACAGAAAATATTGTTTGCTATAATTGGAAATTTTGTTGTGAATTTAGGAATCAAAGAATTTGTAAAAGCTCCTAGACCAATAGGAATAAAAGGTCTTGAGTCATTGAGAGTTTCTACTGCTGGTGGTTACTCTTTTCCAAGTGCTCATACTCAAACTGCAACTACATTTTGGGTTAGTATTATGACTATATTTAAAAAGAGATACATTCATTTGATTGGTGCAGTAATGGTGTTAGGTGTTGGTTTGTCTAGACTATATTTGGCAGTTCATTGGCCTATAGATGTAATAGCTGGCTGGACATTAGGTATATTTTTTACAGTAATATTTGTAAAAATATTTGACTATATTGATGATAATAAAAATTATATTTTTCTTGTGGCTTTACTTATACCATTTGTAATAGTAGCTATATTTTTAAATAGCCCTGACTATTTTGAAAAGTTTGGTATTATAGTAGGGTTTGTATTTGGATATATAGTTGAAGATGTATTTGTTAAATTTAATACAGATAATAATAATAAAAAAATTAATTTTAGTAGCAGGAACAAAAATAGTAAAAATATAATATTTTCAAGAATTTGTAGATTTTTGGTTGGGATAGTAACAATAGGCATGTTATATATTGGCATTAAAGTATTTATTTCAATGTTAATTGTTACTTTAAATCTAAGTGATTCTAATATGAGTATAATTTTTATGAATTTTATTAAGAATACTGTAGTTGTTTTTTATGGAGTTGCAGGAGCTCCTGCATTATTTAAACTTTTGAAGTTAAATTAAGTTAAATTACTTTATCAATAATTTGACTTAAAAAATTAAGGGAAGAAAAGAGTGATTATTTGAAGAAGGTAGTAGTAATAGGTGGTGGAGCAGCAGGGATGATAGCAGCATCAACTGCATGTGAAAGAGGATTTGATGTAACATTGATTGAGAAAAATCATAAATTAGGTAAAAAACTTGCAATAACAGGAAAAGGTAGATGCAATATAACTAACGCTTGTGATATAGAAGAATTAATAGAAAATGTTCCTACAAATGGAAAGTTTTTATATAGTGCTTTTTATACTTTTACAAATGATGATGTAATAAGCATGTTTAATAATCTTGGTGTAAAAACTAAAACAGAAAGAGGAAAAAGAGTATTTCCAGAAAGTGATAAAGCATTTGATGTTGTAAAAGCTCTTGAAAAACAACTCAAAAACAAAAAAGTGGATATATTATTAAATTCGAAGGTAGAAAAAATAATATCTAAAAATAATAAAATTGAAAAAGTAGTTTTAGCCAATAAAAAAGAGATTAAGTGTGACTCAGTTATAGTAGCAACTGGAGGATTAAGTTATCCACTTACTGGTTCTACTGGTGATGGATATAAATTTGCTGCTTCACAAGGGCACACCATTGTAGATACAAAACCATCTTTAATTGGGATTGAGGTACAAGAAAGCTTTATAAAAGATTTGGAAAAATTATTATTAAGAAATGTTGAAATAAAAGTGTTTAATAGCAAACAAAAGAAAGTTTACAGTGATTTTGGAGAACTTGAATTTACTAAGTTTGGCTTAGATGGACCTATAATTAAGTCTGCAAGTTGTAGAATGAAAGATACAACTAAAGAAAATTACACTATATTGTTAGATTTAAAACCAGCGCTAGATGAAGAAAAGTTAGATAAAAGAATTCAAAAAGATTTTGCAAAGTATACAAATAAAAAATTTGAAAAAGCATTGGATGATTTACTTCCAAAAAAACTTATACCTGTAATAATAGATTTGAGTGAGATTAATCCAGATACAGTTGTTCACCAAATTTCTAGAGAACAGAGAAAAAACTTAGTGCATTTACTAAAAAATTTAAAATTTACTGTAAAAAGATACAGACCTATTGATGAAGCTATAATAACTTCTGGTGGTGTAAAAGTAAATGAGATAAATGCAAGTACAATGGAATCAAAATTAGTGGAAGGTCTATTTTTTGCTGGAGAGATAATTGATATAGATGCATATACAGGAGGATTCAATTTGCAAATAGCTTTTTCTACTGGATATTTGGCAGGTTTTAATTGCTAAAAATTACCTGAATTAAAAATGTTTAAAATCACATAATATTATCAGCAACACAAAATAAATTAAACAGAAGGAAGGTAATCAACATGGCAAGTAACAATAACAACAACAGAACAGTAGTACCAGGAGCAAAAGAGGCTTTAAACCAAATGAAATTAGAAATAGCTAACGAACTTGGTATGAGTAATTATCAACAAGTTGATAAAGGAAACCTTACTGCAAGAGAAAATGGTTATGTAGGTGGATACATGACTAAAAAATTAGTTGAAATGGCTGAACAACAAATGGCTGGAAAAAGCAACAGATAGTTAATAAATAATTATTTATAACTATTAGGCTATTAGTTTAGCTAAAGCTATCTCAAATATAGAAAGTAATTTCTAAATTGAGATAGCTTTTTTTTATTAAATTTTACATAGGTGCATTTTTATGTAATAAATTTTATGAATTTGGATAAAATAATACAAATGAATATGTTACATAAGGAGTGATGTAAAATGAGTAGTGTAAATTTTGAGGATTTAAAAAACAAATTTATTAATAGTGACTTAGATGAAAAAATAAGAATATACACAACAACAGAAGGATTATCAGTAGAACAATTTAAAGAACTATTAAAATATTATCCAATACAACATTTATCTAAATTAGAAAAAGCTCTTGGATAATAATCTTTGATTAAAAAATTAAAAAGGCAATTTATTTAATATTAAAAATAGTTTTTATTAAATAAATTGCCTTTTTATAATAGCTTCATATTATCATATTTTTGATATATAGTTATATATTCTCTCATTTCCAAGCTCAATAGACCCAGTATTAATTAGAGTGACGATTCCTTCTATATCCTTAGAAGTTAAGTATTTATATGGAATCAATAAATTATAACCAGTATCATTTAGTAAGTTTTTTAATTTGAGTATCTGAGAGATGTCAAAACACTTTACAGTCTTAGTAGATTTTTTTCTAGAATTAGATAAATTTTCATTTTGTATTTTTATCAAAGTTTCTATATAGTCTATATAAGATGACTTAAAGTCGTATTCCTTGATTATTTTTTCATCAAGTATATTACTAATAAAACCTTGAGATAATATATTATCTGCAAATTTATCTGCTGTTAATTTCCCAGATGTTATACCTTTTTGGTACTTTCTAAGTATTTTTTTAGTATAGCAATATATTTTGTTTCTTGTTTCTAAATCAAGTTGTTCTATTTGCACACAACCACTTCCTTTTAATTGTAAAAATATTTATTTTTAAAAATTCATACTTAGTCTATAAAGTTTAACTAACTTATTTACAATAAATACTAAATTATAAAATATTTGTTATTTTTTATTATTACCAAGTATAAAAAATATTATAATTGTAAAACTTACAAATATATGTAAAATATTTAGGAGTGATGAAAATGTTAAATGGGATAATAAAGCTTTTTTATTCTGAAATTGTAAAAACAAAGATTAATAATTTAGATTCAAGTGGATATTCTTTAAGAGATGAGTGTAAAGAAATCAGAAATATAACTTTAAAAATAGATAGTGTATTTTTTAAACTTTTAAAGTTAGTTTTTGGTTCAATATTACTTATGGTAGCCTTTAATTTAAACTTGGTTTTAGGGATGGGGGCATTTTTAGTTGGTGTAGTTTATATTCTCTATAAAAGAAATATGGAAGAACAAGTAAAAGAGCATATAAATAATGTAAAGAACAATATAGATATATCTAAAATTACTTTTATGGATGAAAAAGGGAGAACAGGTCTAAATGCATTAATTACATTGCTTCTTATAGGATTATTGACAGGATTTAACTGGATATTAGTTGCTAGTTTTGTCGTTGTTTTTGTTTTTACTATGAAGAATGTATGTTAAAATACTAATAAATAGTTTAATATATAGGGGGAGAAATTGAGTATGACTAATGGCAGTTATAAAATGAAGAATTTAGTGGAAATATCCGCTATGGTGACTGAATCTACAGATTTTTTTAATATAAAAGATGACATAATAGAAAAAATGTTAGAGGTTGTTCACCCTACAAAGGCATGTGTAAATCTATTCTATAAAAATGATTCTAAATATGCCTATTTAGTATGTTCACAAACCTTAGAATATGTACCTCAAATTTTTCCAATCAATAGTCTTAAAGGTGCAAAGATTGATTTTGACACATATCCAGAATATATACATGAAGCTGTAAATGAAAAGAAGATAATATATGTAAAAAATGTATTTGAAGATTCTAGAGCAGAAGGTGAACGAGATTTAGCAAAATCAGAAGGTTATATTGGGAGAATAGTTTTTCCTTTTATAATAAACAATTTAGTTGTTGGATTTATGACTTGTTTTTTAAAAGAAGAGGATTATTTAACAGAACAAGATATAGACTTTATATCTTCTGTTGCATCACTTCTAAGTTTATCAATAGAAATAACTAATAAAAATAATAATGTGCAAATTTTAATTGACAAGTTAAGAGGTTCAATAAGTGCTATAAATGAAGCTACTAAAAAATTGTACCTTAATAAGAGTATAGATGGGTTTTTAGAAAATTTAAGTAAACAAGCTTGCAATATTACTAATAGTAAAGAAGCTTTAATAATTATAACTGGTCATGATAATAAGGATAAAATATTTAGCTGTTACAATACTGAGCAAAAAAAGAAAACTAATTTATACCCTATGCTTGACACGTTTTTAAAGAAAGAGTCACTGGGAGGATACTTAAATAACTTAAAACCATGTTCAAAAAAAGGCATAAACTTGGAAAGTTATATATATTATAAACTTCAAGATAAGAATGAGACTATAGGATGTATCGTTTGTGCAAACAGCAAAAACTATACTAGTGATGATTTAAATATTCTTAGCATATTATCCAAACAAGTTTCTGTTGGGATGCAATTATATGAGCATAATGAAAAAGAAGTAAAGCATAAGGTTCTTGAAAATGAGTTGAATATATTAAATAAACAGCAACAACTTATTATGGACAAAGGAAAAATGGATTGTAATGAAGACAAAGAACTTTATTTTTATCATAAACCAGCAAGAGTAGTTGGAGGAGATTTTTATTATGCTACAAGAGTAGATGATGAGCATATAGTCTATATTGTTGCTGATGTAATGGGACATGGAATGGTATCAAATTATGTTGTTGCGATGATAAAAGGTGCTTTTAAAGTATTATGCAATCAATATAATACTCCAAGAGAAATAATGACACATTTAAATAGCATGTTATATGATGAGTTTGACAAAATGGGTGTATTTACAACTTGTTTAATAGGCATTATAGATACTAAAGAAAATATTATTACAGTATCTAATGCTGGTCACTATAGTCCTGTAGTTGTAAAAAAGGATGGGACAATAGAAAATAATTTAAGTTGTAAAAAGGGGATACCTATTGGGATAATGGAAGACGCTACTTATGAAAATAATATTCTTTTAATGGAAGATTATGCAATGGTATGTATGTACACTGATGGAATTTTAGAGATAAAAAACACATCAAAAGAAGAATATGGTATAAACCGATTAGAAAACTTCCTAAAAGAAAACTTTAGGTTAAATCAGCAATTGATAGTAGAAAATTTAAAATTAGATTTAAAGAAATTCTCATCAAAAGATAATTATGATGATGATATTTTAATAGTTATGTTAAAGGATAGGTAGACTGATTATGGATTTAAATGATAAAAAAGAACTTAAAAGTCCAGAGATTATGATAATAAATGGAAGTCCAAGAAATAATAAAAATTGCAGTTTTATAGCAAATGAAGTAAAGGTTAAATTAGAAGAGAATGGATTGAGCAGTAAAATATTTAATATATATGATATGTATATTGAATATTGTACAGCTTGTGGATTTTGTGAAAAAACAGGTTTTTGTAAGTTTAATGATGATATGAAACCATTATATAAAATGTTTGATGAATCAAAAGGAACTATCGTAATAAGTCCTGTGCATTTTGATTCAATATCAGCTAAATTAAAAACTGTTGTTGATAGGACTCAAGCTATATATGCAAGTAAATATGTGTTAAAGAAACCTTCAATTGATAGGAATAAGAAACGTGTTGGTATGTATATTGCGGTAGGAGGTAGTAAATCTTATGATTCACAATTTAAAGGTGGACAGATTGTCATGGACTTTTTCTTTAAGAGTATAAATACTAAACTTTTACACAATATATATTTAAATAATACAGATAATGTACCTTATACAGATAATCAAGAATTTAAAGATATAATATATAAAAATTTAAAGATATATATTGATTCAATATAATTTGATTTTGTAGGTAATATTATGTATAATTGTATTGCAATAATTTAAAATAATTAAAAGGAGGGAATTTCAATGAAATTACCAATAGCATTATCTAATAAACATGTTCATTTAAGTCAAGCTGATATAGACGTATTATTTGGAGCCGGTCATGAATTAACTAAATTTAAACCATTATCTCAACCAGGACAATATGCCTGTGAAGAAAAAGTAGATTTAGTAGGTCCAAAAGGAACTTTAAAAGGAGTTAGAGTACTAGGACCAGCTAGAGCTCACACTCAAGTTGAAATATCTTTAGCAGATGGTTTCCCATTAGGAGTAAAAGCACCAATAAAAGAATCTGGTGATATAGCTGGGACTCCAGGTGTTAAATTAGTAGGACCTGCTGGAGAAGTAGAAATGAAAGAAGGAGTTATAGTTGCTTCTAGACATATACATATGAGCAATGAAGACGCTGCTAAGTTTGGTGTAACAGATAAACAAATAGTAAAGGTTAAAACATCTGGACCAAGAGCATTAGTATTTGAAAATGTACTAGTAAGAGCTAGTGATAGCTTTAATCTAGAAATGCATGTTGACATGGAAGAAGGAAATGCAGCAGGTGTTAAAAATGGAGAGTTAGTAGAACTAATAGTTGATTAATATTATAAATGAAGTTTATGCTAGTGGATGCTATATTTGCTAGCATATTTTTTTAAATGTAATAAATTTCTATCTGATAAGTTTAATCTATTAGATTAATTTATAAAATAAAGGGGTATTATGAAAAATATAATAAAAACTTACAAAAATATGATGTAATATGGTAAAATTATATATATAAAAATTTACATATAATAAAGATAAATATTTTGCTTTTATATTAAATATACACAAATAGATGAAAAAGTTTGAAAAATCTAACTTAATTTATTATATATTGTATACAAAATTATGAAAAAAACTTAACATATTTAATTTAAAAAAAAATCTACTTAAATATGTAATTAATTTACAATTTTCAAAGGAATTTTATCTAATCTGTAGTATTATATTAGAAGATAGAGTATTTGCGCGACTATATGTGTGTTTATATTTTTGTTGTGTAAATTATATGTAAATATAAAAAATAGACTTGTTATAAACAAGTACAATTGTAGCTATCAAGGAGGATACATATTATGGCTAAGTTTATGAAAACACTTGATGGAAATACAGCTGCAGCTCACGTTGCCTATGCGTTTACAGATGTAGCAGCTATATATCCAATCACACCATCTTCAACTATGGCTGAAGTAGTTGATGAGTGGGCATCACAAGGAAGAAAAAATGTATTTGGACAAGAAGTTAATGTTGTTGAAATGCAGTCAGAAGCAGGAGCAGCAGGAGCATTCCATGGTTCTTTACAAGGAGGAGCTTTAACTTCTACTTTTACAGCATCTCAAGGTTTATTATTAATGATACCAAACATGTATAAAGTTGCAGGAGAGTTATTACCAGGAGTATTCCATGTAAGTGCTCGTGCTTTAGCATCTCAAGCTTTATCAATATTTGGGGATCATCAAGACGTTATGGCTGCTAGACAAACTGGATGTGTATTATTAGCTTCTGGTTCAGTTCAAGAAGTAGCTGACATAGCACCAGTTGCACATTTAGCTGCAATAGAAGGTAGATTACCATTTATACATTTCTTTGATGGATTCAGAACTTCACATGAAATCCAAAAAGTTGAATTATTAGAAAATGAAGATTATGCAAGTTTATTAAATTTTGAAGCAGTTCAAGCATTTAGAGATAACGCATTATCTCCAAATCATCCAGTTACTCGTGGTACTGCTCAAAATCCAGATATATATTTCCAAACTAGAGAAGCTTCTAACAAATACTATCAAAATATAGTAGGTATAGTTGAAAAATACATGGAAAAAATGAGTAATTTAACAGGTAGAAAACATAGTTTATTTGATTATTATGGAGCAGAAGATGCTAAGTATGTATTAATAGCTATGGGTTCTGTAACAGAGACAATAGAAGAAACTATAGATTACTTAAATGCTAAAGGAGAAAAATACGGTTTAGTTAAAGTTCATTTATATAGACCATTCTCAATGAAACATTTCTTAGATGCTATGCCATCTACTGTTGAAAGAATATGTGTACTTGATAGAACTAAAGAGCCAGGTGCAACTGGTGAGCCATTATACTTAGATGTACGTGATGTATTCTATGGAAAAGAAAATGCTCCTATGATAATAGGTGGAAGATATGGATTAGGTTCAAAAGACACTACTCCTTCAGATATAAAAACTGTTTTTGATAACTTAGTTTCAGAACAACCTAAGAATGGATTTACAGTAGGTATAGTTGATGATGTAACTAATACTTCTTTAGCTCCTGCTGAGCCAATTAAAATAGCTTCTAAAGGAACTATAAGATGTAAGTTCTGGGGATTAGGTTCTGATGGTACTGTTGGAGCTAATAAACAAGCTATAAAAATAATCGGTGACCACACTGAAAAATATGCTCAAGCTTACTTTGATTATGACTCTAAAAAATCTGGTGGTATAACTATGTCTCACTTAAGATTTGGTGATACTCCAATAAGAGCAACTTATTTAATAGATGAAGCTGACTATATTGCCTGTCATAAACAATCATATGTTTATCAATATGATTTATTAAAAGGTCTTAAAAAAGGTGGTACATTTGTACTTAACACTATATGGGACCAAGCTGGAATTGAAGAAAACTTACCAGCTCATATGAAACAATATATAGCTAAAAATGATATAAAATTCTATACAGTTAATGCTGTTAAACTAGGACAAGAAATAGGTCTTGGAAATAGAATAAACATGATAATGCAATCTGCATTCTTTAAATTAGCTGAAATAATACCAGAAGAAGATGCTGTTAAATACTTAAAAGATTCTATAGTTAAAGCTTATGGTAAAAAAGGTGAAAAAATAGTTAACATGAACTATGCTGCTGTTGATGCAGGAATAAATGCTTTAGTTAAAGTTGAAGTTCCAGCTGCTTGGACAAATGCTGTTGATGCAGATAAAGAAGAAGTAAAAGAGCCAGAATTTATAAGAAATATATTAAGACCAATGACTGCACAAGAAGGAAATAACTTACCAGTAAGTACATTCAATGGTATAGAAGATGGAACATTCCCTTGTGGTACTTCAGCTTACGAAAAACGTGGTATAGCTGTTGATGTTCCTGAATGGATAACAGATAACTGTATCCAATGTAACCAATGTTCTTTTATATGTCCTCATGCATGTATAAGACCAGTATTAGTTACTGAAGAAGAATTAGCTAATGCTCCAAAAGGATTTGAAACTAAAAAAGCATTAGGTAAAGGATTAGAAGGATTAAAATATAGAATTCAAGTTAGTCCACTTGACTGTACAGGATGTGGAAACTGTGCTGACATATGTCCAGCTAAAGAAAAAGCTTTAGTTATGAAGCCAATAGATACTCAACTTGATACAGAGTTAGATAACTGGGCATTTGCAGTAGATACTGAAAAAGTTGCTCCAAAAGTAGATGTTATGCCTGCAAATACTGTTAAAGGAAGTCAATTTAGACAACCATTAATGGAATTCTCAGGAGCATGTGCTGGATGTGGAGAAACTGCTTACATCAAATTAGTTACACAATTATATGGAGATAGAATGATGATAGCTAATGCTACTGGATGTTCTTCTATATGGGGAGCTTCTGCACCATCAACTCCTTATACTTGTAACCATGAAGGTAAAGGTCCATCTTGGGCAAACTCTTTATTTGAAGACAATGCTGAATACGGATTTGGTATGTACACAGCTGTTAAACAAATAAGAGGAAAAATAGTAGATGCTATGACAGAATTAGTTTCTATGGATATCTGTGAAGATGCTAAAGCAGTATTTACAGAATGGTTAGATTCTAGAAATGATGGAGAAGCTTCTAAAGTAGCAAGTGCTAAAGTTGTTGAATTATTAGCAAAACCATCTTGTGATTGTACAGATGCAAAAGCTAAAGAATTAGTAAAAGCTATAGAAGATAGAAAAGATTATCTAGTTAAGAGATCTCAATGGATACTAGGTGGAGATGGTTGGGCATATGACATCGGTTACGGTGGATTAGACCATGTTCTTGCATCTGGTGAAAATGTAAATGTACTTGTATTTGATACAGAAGTATATTCAAATACAGGAGGTCAAGCTTCTAAAGCTACTCCAGCTGCTGCTATGGCTAAGTTTGCTGCAGCAGGTAAGCAATCTAGAAAGAAAGATTTAGGAATGATGGCTATGACTTACGGAAACGTATATGTAGCTCAAGTTGCTATGGGTGCTGATAAAAACCAATTTATCAAAGCTGTTCTAGAAGCTGAAAAACATGATGGACCATCTTTAATAATAGCTTATGCTCCATGTATAAACCACGGATTAAAAGAAGGTATGGGAAGAACTGTAGCTAACGAAGCACAAGCTGTTGCTTGCGGATACTGGCATTTATACAGATTCAATCCAGAAGTAAAAGCTGAAGGTAAAAACCCATTCACTTTAGACTCTAAGGAACCAACTGCAAGCTTCAGAGATTTCATACTTGCACAAGTAAGATACTCTGCTATAGCTAAACAATTCCCAGAGCAAGCTGAAGGATTATTTACTAAAGCTGAAGCTGATGCTAGAGAAAGATATGAAGGATATAAAAAATTAGCTGAATAATATTAAAGTATTATAAGCTTATATAAAATATAGATTTGATAAAAAGAGGCTATCTCAAAATAGAGATAAGCCTCTTTTTTATTGTTGAAATGATGAAAATATATTTGATTTAACATAAAATATTAAAGTTTTGTTTACATCTTTTGAGTATTTTTTTTAGTGATATTTTAGGAAGAAACATTCCAGTTTTTTTACGATAAGCAATATAGTTATTTCCAAATTCATTTATCATATCATTCTCTTCTTTTTTTGCTAATCTATAATATACAACTACTAATATAGGCCACATGATTAAAAGAGGAATAGTTGCCCATTCAAATATCATGCCAAGAGTTATTATTAAAAATCCTGTATATTGTGGATGTCTTATATGCCTATAAATTCCTGTAGTCACCAATATTCCTTTTCCATCCTCATATTGCCAATATTTTTTATATATTGTTCTCCAACCCCAAATTACTAGTAAAGCGCCAATGATATTTAAGATTATACATATGTACATTCCAAAGTGACCAATATATTGATTTAGTGTATGTCCCCATAAGATGCCATCTGGTAATTGTTTGCCAAAAAACCATGCTACAAAGTACATACTCATTGGTATACCAAACATTTCAAGAGCATAGGCTATTATAAATGCTAGATAAGCTGTAGTAGGTTTTCTTTGACTTTTTTTGTAAAAAGGCAGAAAGAATAGAAAAACTCCATATATTAGTATCCAAATAGTTACGCCAGCCCAATTACCATAATGTGAAAGTGCCATATCATTCATAAAATTACCCCCAAAGATTTAGATAGTATTAACTTACCTTAGAAAAATAAACAAATTTTAATTATGTATTGAAAAATAGTGTTATCTTAATAAATCTATTAACAATATTTTTCGACCGGTGGTCAGATTTTCTTTATTGTATCATGTTTTCGACCAGTGGTCAACTTTTTGAGCCTATGTTATAATACAATATAAAGGGGGTGAGTATATGGACAAGAAAGAATTGATTTTAAATGCTATGCAGGAATTATTAAAGGAAGAGAAAGGGGCAACTTGTTCAGTTAGTGATATTGCAAAGAAAGCAGGTATTGGAAAAGGGAGTATCTATTATTATTTTAAGTCTAAAGATGAAATCTTTGATGCAGTGGTTGAACATACTTATAAACAAATTATAGATAAATGTAAAGCTATTGTGGATAAAAGTCAATTAGATTCAATATCAAAATTAATGTTGTTGTTTCAAAGCTACGTTACATCAACTGTTGAATCATCTATTGACGAATATTTACACCAACAATTTAACGCTTCAATTCATCAAAAATCTCTTGCAAAAATACTTACTTCACTTTCTCCTATTGTAGCAGAAATCTTTCAACAAGGAGTTAAAGAAGGGTTATTTGAGTGTGAATATACATTAGAAATTTCAGAAATAATTTTATCTGTTTTTACATTTTTACTTGACCCAGGTATTTTCACTTGGGATAAAGAAGAAAGAAACCGTAAATTAAAAGCATTAAGTTTAATTTTAGAAAGAACTTTAATTGCACCTAAAGGAAGCTTTGATTTTTTTACGAATGATTTTTAAAGTATATATTACTAAATGATGTTTATGTTGTATCTATTTGTATTTAATGCTTTTGAATATAGATACAAAAGAGTATCTCATTTGTGATTTTATTTAATCATTTAGAGATACTCTTTTGATTTATATGCTAAAAGAGTATTTTATCCTACAAAGATTTGTGTCCAATAAAGTGAACCACCACTTTTTTGTGCTACTCCAACGCCTATTTTACTAAAATTTGGATTTAGTATATTTTTTCTGTGACCTTCAGAATTCATCCATGCATTTACAACTTCTTTTGGAGTTTTTTGACCCATAGCTATATTTTCACCAGCTGTTTTATAACTTATCCCAAACTTTTTCAACATATCAAATGGAGAACCATAAGTTGGAGAATTGTGTGAGAAATAATTGTTATCAATCATGTCTTGAGACTTCTTAGTAGCAACATTTGATACAGAAGAATCAAGTGTAAGAGGATTTAATCCAGCTTTAGCTCTTTCTATATTTACTAAATCAACGACTTCTTTTTGGTAAGCTGAAAAATTTCCATTTGTAGAACCCGAATTATCATCTTCAGGCTTATTAGATTCTGAGTTGTTGTTATCCTCAGGTTTGTTAGATTCTGAGTTATTATTGTCCTCAGGTTTATCAGTAGAGCCTGAGTTATTATCGCCTTCAGGCTTATTAGTAGAGCCTGAATTATTATTGTCCTCAGGTTTATCAGTAGAGCCTGAGTTATTATCATCTTCAGGCTTATTAGTAGAGCCTGAATTATTATTGTCCTCAGGTTTATTAGTAGAACCTGAATTATTATTGTCTTCAGGTTTGTTATTGTTGTTACAATTCTTGTCATTATGGTTCTTATCTTTGCAAGAATTGTCTTTATCAGGCTTAAGCTCTGGTTTTACAGAACAATTTGGTTTTGCTGAAAACTTGTATTTAGTATTGCTGTATACTAAACTTTTGTTACTTAGATTTACATTATTTTCAAGTGATGAAGCACTTGCAGTAACAGCACTAGATGCTGTAGCTAAGGTTAACACTCCCAATGCTAACATAGTTTTTAATTTTGTTGGTATATTTTTTTTCATTATACACACCTCTCAATCTAAAAATTCTAAAAATGTTACTAATTTGTAACCTTTAGTGTAGGGGGTACCCGTGCATCTATACTAACATAAGAACAAGCATTTTTTCACTGTAAAGATATGTAAAAAGAGTATACATGGAATAAATAGGTATATTTAAGAAAGATTAATAATTTGCATCATAAAGCTACATAGTATGAAATCACTAGCTTTGAAAAAAATGTATTTTTATAATAATTTTATAATGTAAATTTGTGGTTACGAAAAAAAAATTATATAGTTATTGAAATTTATTCAATATACGTTTTAGTGCCAACAATAAATTAGTCTTATTGAAATCTTTGCAAAATAAGAAAGCCATCTATTGGAATAGATGACTTTTTATATGGTAAATTATAATATATTTTAGTTTAATACATTAGTAATCCTAATGTAATTACGATAATTTCTGCTATTAATGAGCCAACTGCAACTACAATGAAAGTTTCTTTAAATCCAGTTTTATGTGTTAATTTAGATAAACTTAAGAAAGTAAGAAAAACACCACTTTGTGGAACTATAGTCAATATATTTGACGCTATTGTAGCAACACGGTGGATTAACTCTGGGTTCAGACCAGTGCTTAAATAATAATCTGCAAAGTTTGGCATTACTATTCCTAATGCACCAGAAGATGAACCTGTTATTGCTGACATTGTTGAAGTTAATACAGTAAGACTTATAAGTGGGCTTCCAGGTATTGACATAATAAGTTTGCTGAATACATTAAAACCTGGTGCAGTCATTATTACTGCTCCAAATGCAACAGCAGAAGATGTAGCAAATATAGGTCCAATAGAACCACTAGCTCCTATACTCAATGTCTGTATCTTGGATGATAAAAATTTACGGAATAAAAAGGCAGATAGAATAATTGCAACTATTAAAGCTATGTAAATTATATTTTTTTTCAAAAACTCTGAACCAAAAGTACTTCCAACTATTGCTATAATTACAAGTGCTAATAGAGGAAAGATACTTGCAAAAAATCCTGGTAATTCTCTATCTATAGATTCTTCTTCTGATTCCGAAGTGTAAGTTGCATAAGTTTCACCCTTTTTAATACTTTTGTTCAGAGCGTATTTCATGTAGGCAAGTCCAAATATAGCACAACCTATACTTCCAGCAATACTTGGTATAATAGCTGCAGTAAGAGAAGTATTTAGATATTGAATAGGAATAACATTTTGAATGGCTGGTGTTCCAGGAATCATAGTCATAGTAATTGTCGCAATTCCAAGCCAAAGAGGTATTTGAATGAGGTTCCAAGAAATATCAAGTTTTTTAAATAGAGTTCTTGCAAGTGGAATGACTGCAAACATAACTACAAATAAACTTATACCACCATATGTCAATATAAAGCTTACTATAAATATAGCAACTAGTACTCTATAAGGATGTTTAGAGCCAAATTTATTTAAAATAAAATCTGCTATAGATACAGTGGCCCCACTTTCTTCCATAAATTTAGCAAGTATTGAGCCTAATAAGAATATTGCAAAATAGCTCATTATATAATTTCCAAGTGCCCCCATGTAATTGTTTTTGCCAGCACCTAGCATCGATGTTACAACATCCATTTTATTTAAAAGAACAACTATTAAGGTTGCTATTGGAGCAGCTATAGTTATATGAATTTCTTTAACTGAAAAATATATAATAGCTATGATACCAATAATTATACCAATTGGTGCGATGATACTCATAAATATCCCTCCTTAGTAGAAGGACTTGAAGAATAGTTTCTTCAAGCCCTAAATATAATAACTACTGTGCAGTATATCCTCCATCTAGTAGGCAAGCTTGTCCTGTAATTCCTTTAGCTTTATCACTTGCTAAGAACATAGCATAATCTGCAATTTCTTGAACATCTAATAGACGTTTTTGTGGTACAAGTGGATATAAAACTTCTTCCAAGACATTTTCTAATGGTATATTACGAGTTTTTGAAAGGTCATTAAACTGACCTCTAACAAGCGGAGTGTCTACATATCCAGGGCATAAAGCATTAACTGTTATACCAGAATCAGCAGCTTCAAGGGCAGCAACTTTTGTCAATCCTATAAGTCCATGTTTTGCTGAGTTATAAGCAGCTTTACCAGCAAATCCTATTACACCGTTGATAGAAGCCATATTTATTATACGACCAAAGCCTTGTTTTTTCATTATAGGGAATACTTTTTTAGTAGCTATAAAAGGTGCTGTTAGCATTATTTTTATCATAAATTCAAATTTATCAGTTGGGAAATCTTCTATCATAGAAACATGTTGAAGTCCAGCATTATTTATTAATATGTCTAATCTACCGTACTTTTCAACAGTTTTGTCTATAGCTTGGTTAATTTCTTCTTCTTTAGTTACATCACACTTTACATTCATACAATCATAGCCTTCTTTTTGTAGCTCTGTTGTGACCTTGTCTAAAGCTTCTTGATTTATATCAGAAAACATTACTTTAGCACCACTTTTTAAAAATGATTCAGCTATTTGTTTACCTATTCCGCTTGCAGCTCCTGTTACGAATACAACTTTGTCTTTAACCATTTTCATTTCCTCCAATTTTATTTTATTTTTATATTAATATTTTAAATAATATAAATTTGCATCTAATACATTTTTATTTTTAATTACTTTAAACAACTGATATGTTTCCCTCTAATGAGTCTGATAATATTAAAGGTGCTTCAGTAGCGGAAATAACATCATCTAATGTAAAAGCAGGATTTATTTCCTTAAGTAAAATCCCATCTGATGTAACTTCCATAACTCCCATTTCGGTAACTATCAAATCTATAGCATTGGTTGCAGTAAGTGGAAGAGTGCAATTATTTAATATTTTTGCAGAACCTTTTGAAGTATGTTCCATTGCTACAATAACTTTCTTAGCACCAGTTACTAGGTCCATAGCTCCACCCATACCTGGAACCATCTTGCCTGGAATCATATAGTTTGCTATATTGCCATATTTATCAACTTGAAGTGCACCAAGAACTGTTATATCTACATGGCCTCCTCTAATTATTCCAAAAGATGTAGCACTATCAAAGAAACATCCGCCAGGAAGTATCGTAACTGGCTGGCCACCAGCATTTACAATAGTTTCATCACTTAAATTGCCGTCTTCAGCTACTCCTAAACCTAGAAAACCATTCTCAGATTGCAAGATAACGTTTACATCATCTGGAATATAATTTGCTACTTTAGTTGGTAGACCTATGCCAAGGTTTACAACAGCTCCATCTTTTAATTCTTTAGAAACTCTATTTGCAATATATTCTTGTATTTCTAATTTATCCATTATAAATTACCTCCTTCAACGATGTAATTCACAAAAATACCTGGTGTAGTAACTTCATTTGGGTCAATATTACCAATTTCAACGATTTCATCTGCTTCAACTACTGTAATTTTGGCAGCTGAGGCCATTAAATTATTAAAATTGTTCATAGAACCCTTATAAACTAGATTTCCTGCCTTATCAACCTTTGATGCAAATAGAAGAGCGACATCTGCATGAATTGGTTTTTCAAGAAGGTATTCTTTATCATCTACTACAATTTTTTGTTTTCCTTCTTCAACAAGAGTACCAATACCAGTAGGTGTTAATATACCTCCCAAACCATAACCAGCTGAACGTATTTGTTCAGCGAGAGTTCCTTGAGGAACCAACTCAACATCTGTTTCATTATTGTTCATTTGTCTACCTGTTTCTTTATTTAATCCTATATGGGAAGCAATTATCTTTTTGAATTGTTTGTTTACAACCATTTTTCCAACGCCTTTGTCAATAAAGCCAGTATCATTACAAATTAATGTTAAATCTTTTATATTTTTATTACATAAATAATCAATCAAATTTTCTGGTGAACCATTAGCCATGAATCCACCAACCATTATTGTATCTCCATCTTTTACATGAGATAGAGCTTCATTGATGCTAACTATTTTATTCATATTTCCTCCTATCGTGAAACCACCATTGATATTCCTTGACCACCACCGATACAAAGTGTTGCAAGACCAGTTTTAGCTTTACGTTTTTGCATTTCATAAAGTAGGGTAACAAGTATTCTAGCACCACTTGCACCTATTGGATGTCCTAATGCTATTGCACCACCATTAACATTTAATTTCGAAGAATCTATTTGAAGTTCATTTTTAACAGCTAGTGATTGAGCAGCAAATGCTTCATTTGCTTCTATTAAGTCAATATCATTAATATTAAGTCCAGCTTTTTCTAGTGCTTTCCTAGTTGCAGGGATTGGACCAGTCCCCATTATTTCAGGTTCAACACCAGCTGATGCATATGATTTTATTTTAGCAAGTGGTTTAATTCCTAGCTCATCTGCTTTTTGTTGACTCATTAATATCAACATAGCTGCACCATCATTAATACCTGATGCATTTCCAGCTGTTACAGTACCATCTTTTTTGAAGGCAGGATTAAGTTTGGATAAACCTTCAAGTGTTATACCTAACTTAGGATATTCATCTGTATCAATAGTCTCTACTTTACCATGGCGTACTAAAATATCTACTGGAACGATTTCATCTTTAAAACGATTGTTTTTTATAGCTTTTTCAGCTTTGTTCTGACTTTCTAATGCTAGTTTATCTTGCATTTCTCTAGTAAATTCAAATTTAGTGGCAATATTTTCGGCAGTTATCCCCATATGGTACTGATTGAAAGCGTCAATAAGACCATCAGTTAGCATACTATCTACCATAGTTGTATTGCCCATCTTACTACCGAAGCGAGCTGTTGGAACAATATAAGGAGCTTGACTCATATTTTCAGTACCACCTGCAATGACTACATCATTTTCTCCAGATGTGATTGATTGAGCAGCTAACTGGACACTTTTAAGTCCTGAGCCACATAATTTATTTACTGTATAACTTGGGATAGAATTTGGTATACCTGCGTTTATAGCAATTTGTCTAGAGACATTTTGTCCAAGTCCTGCTTGTAATACATTTCCAATTATTACTTCATCTATTTCAGATAAATTAAGACCTATACGTGATATCGCTCCTTTAATAGCGGTGGTTCCAAGTTGAACAGCAGAAGTATTTTTAAATACTCCTCCAAAACTGCCTATAGGTGTTCTGACTGCTGATACGATTACTACATCTCTCATGTCTAATAGCTACCTTTCTTGAATGATAATTAAAAATTTTCTGAATAAAAAAAATATGGAAAACTATAATAAAGTACTTTTAATACAAGCTTGCTTTTAAGCATTTCAATTATTTTTATTTCTAATGCTTTAGGTTTTCCTGTTTCTAATTATAGATTACGGCGAAAAAAGTGTTTTGTCTAAGTCTAATTTTTTATATAGTGTATAAGAAAAATTTATAGAACAAAAATTTATATCATATTTAGAAAAATATTTTGTTAAAATATTAATGAAATTATGTTGATTTTCCTATAGAATATTACTATAAGAAAAATATAATCTAAACTATACTTTTGAGAAAGGTGGTTTAAAATGGATATAAAACAATTAAAATATTTTGTTGAGATAGTGAAATCTGGTTTTAATTTATCAATAGCATCTAAGACACTTCACATATCTCAACCAGCACTAAGTCAAATCATTAAAAATTTTGAAGAGAGTGAAGATGTATACTTATTTGAGAGGTACAAAGGCAGGTTAAATGGATTAACGCCAGCAGGAGAAAGATTTTATGTAAATGCAGAACATATTATAAATGAATACAAAAACATGATGGAAGATTTAAGGGAAGATTCAGTTCAATTTAAAGGTAAAGTTAGAATAGGAATACCTCCACTTATACTTGGAATAGCCTTTTCAGATGTAGTTGCACAATTAGTTGCAAACAATCCAGATATAGAATTTGATATAGTAGAGAAGGGGGCATATGATTTAAGTAGAATGCTTATCTTACAAGAATTAGATTATGCAGTATTGTTACATCCACATAAAATTGATAAAAGTGTAGTAACTGAACATGTGCTTCAAGAAGATGAACTTACAGCTTTTTTAAATGTAAATCATCCACTTGCTAAAAAAAATAAGATAGACTGGAACGATTTGAATGAGCAGTTGCTTGCAATATTTAATTCTACTTTTATGATACATCATAAGTTAATGCAAAAATTTACAGATGAAAACGTTAAATTAAAAAGATATATCATGTCTGGTTCATGGGATTTTTTATTATTATCAACTACAAACTCTGACTTTATAACCATTCTACCATCGCCAGTCCATGATTTCTTTGAGAATAGTAAAATTATAGAAAGACCATTTAATCATCCCATTACATGGAAAGTTGTATTATGTAGACCTAAGAAAGAACGCTATAGTCATGTAGATGAACATGTATTTAAATTTATTATAGATTTCTTTAGTAAAAAGAAAATATAATATGTTATTTAAATAACAATAGAAATAAAAAAATTTAATCTTATTTGAAATGGACTATTAATTTTTCAACTACATATCAGTTAAATGATAATACTAGCTTTAAGTTTTTTAGAAATAAGTTTGACATATTATAATAAGAATAATAGAATAAAATAAAAATTTTATTAGTTGGATTTCATATTAAACTAGAGATATTAAAATATTTGATAGAAGTTCAATTGATGTATAATTTCTTAAAAAGGGGGGTAGGCATGTCAATTTTAGTAACATTATTAGGGTTATTGGTTTGTACGACAATTTCAACTGTACTTAGCAAAAAGTGGAACAATATTCCTCTTGCAATATATCAAATTGTATTGGGTGTAATATTGTCTATTTTGCCATTTAAATTTTCATTTTCATTTAATCCAGAAATATTTGTAATATGTATAATAGCTCCCTTATTATTTAGTGAAGGGCAAAATGTGTCGAGAAAAGAGTTGTTGGAACTTAGAAAACCAATTTTACTTCTTGCATTTGGACTAGTTCTTACAACAGTATTTGCAGGTGGAATTTTTATACATTTTCTTATTCCTGAGATGCCTCTGTCAGTTTCATTTGCTTTGGCAGCAGTGATATCTCCAACTGATTTAGTGGCAGTAAAATCAATCACGCAGGGATTGGATTTTCCTAAAAATATGATGAATATACTTGAAGGTGAATCTCTATTAAATGACGCTGCTGGAGTAGTAGCATTTAAAGTAGCAGTACTTGCCACAGTTACAGGAGCATTTTCAATAAAAGAAGCAGGCATTCAATTTATAATTACTGCTTTTGGAGGAATAATATTAGGAAGTCTCTTAGGATACATAATTATAAAAATAAGACTTAGTTTACATAAGTGGAATCTGGAAGAAATTCCAATGGTAATAGTTATACAAATAATGACTCCACTTTTTGTGTATTTTGTGGCAGAAGAAGTGGGTGTATCTGGAATACTAGCTGTTGTAATGGCAGGAATAGCTCATGGAATTGAAAAAGAACATTTACAAAATACAACTACTAAACTAAGAATAATATCAGACAATACATGGTATGTTTTAGAGTATGTATTGAATGGGTTTGTATTTACATTACTTGGTTTTTTATTACCAAGTATATATATAGGACTTAGCACTAAAAATGAAAATATGGCATTGAAATTGACTTTTATTGCTGTTTTAATTGTACTTATTTTATTTTTAATAAGATTTATATGTGTATATTTGTGGCAGGATTCTTTTATAAAGACTAAAAAGAATCCATTAAATAATTTCTTTATAGGATTTTTAGGTTTTAAGAATGAAGAACTTGTAAAAGATAGTATTTCTAGATGTAAATACTCATTAATAGTTGCCACTTGTGGTGTTCATGGTACCTTTACACTAGCAACTGCACTGTCCATACCATTTTATCTAGCTAATAAAGATATATTTCCGATGAGAGATACAGTTTTATTTATATCATCAGAAGTTATTCTTATAAGTTTAATACTGGCCACAATTTTATTGCCAAGATTATTAAAAAATAATATACAAGAATCAGAACATTTACTATCTGATAAAGAAGCGTATCAACTAATTTTAAAAGAAGCTATTTTAAAACTTAGCAATGAAAAAGTACAAGAAGTGCAACCAGTTATACATGATTTAAATGAACAGTTAGTAGACTCTGAAAAAGGAATATTAAATACTCCGGATAACAAACTTATAAGTATGATGATTGCACAAGCAGACCATCAAGGTTTGTTGGCTGTTCAGAAACTATTAGAAGATGGAAAAATTTCTGACAGAGCATTTAAATTGTATAGATTTTATATTACAAAATCAAGAAAATCTGTTCAGAAATCTATATTTAAGATTGCAAGGTTAAAAATAAGTATGTGGATTATAGATAGAAAAGTAAAATTAGAACTAAAAGAAAAAATTACAAAAATAATATCCGAAAATAAAGAAATAATTAAAGAATTTCACCATGCATATGCACTTTCTACTAAAACTGCTATGTCTTATATAAATGAAAATACTGATGAAAACAACAGACATGAGTCCTTAATAGTAATCAGATTTTATAATCGTTATTTGAATTGGCTGACTAGAAAGGTTCAAAATGATGATAAATTTGAAGCGAAAGTAGAACACTACAGATTAATGGCAATCCAAAGTGAAAGAGATAGTGTTCAACAATTAGTTGAAACTAAACAAATATCAAGAGAAGTAGCTAAGGAATTATTGGAGAATATCCTTTATGATGAAATGATGATGATAGAATCATAAAAACAATGGAATATAGTGTGTGGTCTTTGACATTAAAATTAATCTGGAAAAATAGGAAATAGTTTTCAATAATTTGCTTGACAGATATATTTATTTATAATAGAATAAAACCATAAATTGAATACAATATTTATAAGCATTAACAAACTGGATTGTTACTGGAAAGCAGGCAATACCTAAGTTAAGATATACAGGTGAATTGTATCTTAATTTAGGTGTTTTTTTATGAATAAGGGAATTTGTATTTTGGGAGAGATATTGATTATGATTATTCAACAAATTTATAATAATAATGTTGTATTGGTTCTAGATGAAAATATAAAAAAAGAATTGATATTAACAGGATGTGGAATTGGATTTCAGAGAAAGAAAGGTCAAGAAGTAGACAAAAGTAAAATTGAAAGAACTTTTATAATACAGGATGAAAATTTTGTAGATAAAATTGGAAAACTAGCAAGCCAGGTTGATGAGAAATTTTTTGAGATTAGCACAGATATAATTGCTTATGCAGAGGAAATTTTGAATACTGAACTTTATGAATATATTTATGTAGCACTTACTGACCATATTGCATTTGCAATTAAGAGATATAATGAAAATATAACCATAAAGAATGACTTACTACATGAAATAAAAAGAATACATAAAAAAGAATATGAGATTGGTAAATGGGCTGTAGATTATATAAATAAAGAATTTAATGTAGAATTTCCACTTGATGAAGCTGGTTTTATAGCTATGCATGTAGTAAATTCAAATTATAAAGGAAGTTCAAAGGAATCTCTATTAATTACTAAAATTGTAAAAGATATACTCAATATTATAAGATATTACTATAGAGTTGAATTCAAAGAAGATGATATAAATTATGATAGGCTTCTTACTCATCTGAAGTTTTTTGCAAATCGCTTGGTAAAAAGGGAAGAAATAAATGATGCAAGTAATGAAATTATAGACATAATAAAAATAAAGTATGAAAAAGATTATAACTGTGCATATAAAATAAAAACTCATGTAGAAAAGAATTACGATTACTATGTAAGTCAAGATGAATTACTGTATTTAACACTACATATCAAGAGAGTTATATCTGTATTGAATTCATAAAAAATAGTAATTTGATACAAAGTACATAGGTTTAATATATTATTTAAAATTTAATACAAAATAATAATTTTAAAACATTAAGATTGTTACTGATGATGCAGGCAAGACTTAGGTTTATAAAAAAATTATAATAGTTTATTTTTAATTCTTAAATTAGGTTAATATAGTTCTATTTATATTAGCATAAGTTGTATTTTTGAATTAAGTGTACTAATGTAATTTTTTATAAACTTAAGTCTTTTTTATTTAAAAATACAAAATAATAAGGAGAGAAGAGTAAATGAAAAAAATATTTGGTATTTTACAGAAAGTAGGTAAATCTCTAATGTTACCAGTTGCATTACTTCCAGCAGCAGGTATATTACTTGGTGTAAGTAATGCTTTAGCAGGAGAAGCATTATTGGCTCATTTTCCGGCTTTAGCGAACCCTACATTTCAACTTATAATAAGTATAATGGAAAGTTCAGGTCAAATTATATTTAATAACTTACCACTTATATTTGCAGTTGGTGTAGCTGTAGGTTTGACTGAAGGAGAAGGTGTTGCAGCATTGGCAGCCATAGTAGGTTTTTTAATTCTTAATACATCTATGGGTGTTATGGCAGGAGTTACAGCAGATATGATAGATAATTCTATGTATGCAAATATTGTTGGAATACCAACCATTCAAACCGGAGTATTTGGTGGTATCATAATAGGTATAGTGGCTGCTTATCTTTACAAAAAGTTCTATAAAATTGAATTACCTCAATATTTAGGTTTTTTTGCAGGTAAAAGATTTGTTCCAATTGTTACTTCATTGGCAGCTATAGCAATAGGGATTGTATTGTCTTTTGTTTGGCCTCCAATACAAGAGGGATTACTTAGTTTTTCAGAAAATGTCATAGAGACAAATCAAACATTAGCAGCATTTATGGAAGGTTCTTTAGAAAGACTATTGATACCTTTTGGCTTACATCATGTTTTTCATAATCCGTTTTGGTATCAATTCGGCGAATATGTAAATAAAGCTGGTGAGCTTGTAATGGGTGACCAAAAGATATTCTTTGCTCAACTTAAAGATGGAGTAACTTTTACATCAGGTACTTTTATGACAGGAGCATTTCCATTTATGATGTTTGGTCTTCCAGCAGCAGCTCTTGCTATGGTACATGAAGCAAAACCAGAAAAGAAAAAATTTGTAGCAGGTATAATGGCATCAGCAGCATTGACTTCTTTTTTAACAGGAATAACTGAACCAATAGAGTTTGCGTTTTTATTTGTCGCACCAGCATTATTTGCAGTACATTGTTTATTTTCAGGTTTATCATATGCAGTGATGCAATTATTAGGAGTTAAAATTGGTTTTACATTTTCAGGTGGATTAATAGATTTCTTATTATTTGGTGTACTTCCTAATAGAACTCCATGGTACTTGGCTATTTTAGTAGGTCTTGGGTTTGCAGTATTATACTATAGTGTATTTAGATTTATGATAAGAAAGTTTAACTTAAAGACACCAGGAAGGGAAAATGAGTCAGAAAACAATGTTGAGGTTATCGAAATGTCTAAAAATGAATTAGCATCAGAGATTTTGGTTGCTCTAGGAAATAAAGAAAATCTAAAAAGTTTAGATGCTTGTATAACAAGACTTAGATTGGTTGTAAATGATATAGATAAAGTAGATAAAGAAAAGCTAAAATCACTTGGAGCAGCAGGTGTTATGGTTATTGGTAATAATGTTCAAGCTATATTTGGACCAAAATCAGATGCAATAAAATCTGACATAAAAGATATAATAGAAGGAAAAATAAAAGTTGAAGACAAAAATGTTAAAAATACATATAAAGATAAAGTGAAAAAAAACAACACAGAAATCATCAACATGAAAGATACTTTATTAGAAGAAGAGATTTATTCCCTTACAAATGGAGAGTTACTAGATATAGAAGATGTACCAGACTCCGTATTTTCAAGTAAATTGATGGGTGATGGCTTTGCAGTTAAATCTGATGATGGATTAATATACTCACCAGTTGATGGAACTATTGGAGTTGTATTTCCAACCAAACATGCAATAATAATAAAATCTAAAAAAAGTGGAGCAGAAATACTTATACATTTAGGCATAGAAACTGTAAATTTAGAAGGAAAGGGATTTGAAGTATTCGTAAATGTAGGGGATGAAGTCAAAGCAGGGGATAAGTTGGTGAAAATGGATTTAGAGTATGTTGAGAAAAATGGTCTATCAACAATAAGTCCTGTAGTATTTACGAATTTAGAACAAAATCAGAAACTAAGCATTAAAAAAGGAAGAATCATAGCAAAAGAAGAAAATCGTGTAAGTATCCTAAAGGATAATGTTGAAAAGATTGGATAGATACATAATATTCTAATTTACTTAATAATATATTTTAGCAGATAAAGACCACATAAGTTTATATCTTAACATAATTTGAAATACTAGCAAACATGAGATATTAGTAAGGTAAATATACTAATATCTCATGTATTCATTAAAATAAAATTTATAATAAATAATTTACTCATCTAAAAGAGTAATATCTAAAGGATTTTTATTGCTTATATAATTTTTAGGAGATACACCATAGTATTTTTTAAATGCTCTTACAAAACTAGAGTAGTCATTGAATCCACATTTACTACAAACTTCACTCATAAGATTACCATTTATTATTAATGATTTTGCCAAAATTAATCTTTTTTGAACTATATAATTGTGTATGGATGTTCCAGTATAAGACTTAAATTTTCTCATAAGATAATATTTACTTATAAAAAACTCAGAGGATATACTGTCTATTGAAAGCTTATTATCTATATTTGAATTTATATAGTTTAATATTTTTTTTATTGTGTCATCATAAAAAACATCTTCTGTTGATTCTATACTTTCACTTTTTAAGAAAATTCTATTTAAGAATATCATGAGTTGTATAAACAATGTATTTCTCAATAGTTCATTTCCAAATTCATTATTAGACTCAGAAATATTTATTTGCTCGATAAAAGTCTTAATGGATTGAATATCATGTATATTTAAACGTAATCTATTACATTTACTTTCTGTAGCTATTTTAAAACATTTTTCTAAGTCACTAGTAGTATCACTATTTTTTTTCATAAATTCTGGACTAATCCATATTGCAATTCTCTCGTAAAATACATCTGAATCTATAACTGGCTTATGGATTTCATCATTACTGATAAAAAGTATATCCCAAGGTTTTAGTCTATAAGGAATTCCTTCAACAAAATAAGTGACATTTCCATCTATAAATATAATTATCTTATTAAAATCATGATTATGGTATTCAAATTTTATATCTTTTTTATCTCTAATATTAAATATTTTGAAATTATCATTTAAGTACCCAATTTTTTTATCCATAGCTTTTGTGTAAGACCTTTCTTGAGTTATATTATAGAAAATTATAGAGCATTTTTTGCAATATTTCAAGCATTTTTAACCATTCACATAGTAAAAAATTCTTAATATAATATTATATGTAGTGTAATTTTAGCAGAAAGAGTTTAAAGGGAGGAAAGCATTTATGAAATTAAATGATATTATACAAGGTTTGGATGTAATCAATGTCAAAGGTGAATTAAATATAGATATTAATAATGTACAATATGATTCAAGAAAGGTTACAGAAGGTACATTATTTGTATGTATAAAAGGATTTGTGTCAGATGGTCATAAATATATAAAAGATGCTATAGAAAAGGGAGTAAAAGCCTTTATTGTTGAAGAAGATGTAGAAATAAAAGGATATACATTTATAAAGGTAAAAGATACAAGAAAAGATATGGCAAAAATAGCTGATAATTTTTACAATCATCCATCTCAGAAATTTAATGTTATAGGAGTTACAGGTACTAATGGAAAAACTAGTATAACTACTATACTAAATGAGATATTAACTTTAAATAAAAATAAAGTTGGTCTTATAGGAACTATAAAAATTTTTGATGGGGAAAAAGACATTGTTTCTAGTTCAACGACTCCAGAAAGTATAGATTTACAATATCATTTTAATAATATGTTAGATAATGGATGTGATTACTGTGCAATGGAAGTTTCATCACACTCATTAGCATTAAATAGAGTTGATGAGACAGACTTTAAACTAGGCATATTTACAAACTTGACACCAGACCATTTAGATTTTCATAAAGATTTAGAGGATTATAGAAAAGCTAAAGAAAAATTATTTTTTAAGACTACTATGGCAAACATAATAAATATAGACGATGAAGGTGGCAAAAAGATATACGAAAATATAAAAGATTTAAATGTACCTTGTTACACTTATGGTGTTAATACTAAAGCTGATTTTATGGCTAGAGATATAAAATCAGATTCGGATGGAGTATCTTATAGATTGATAACACCTTCTTATGAAGAAGTTATCTTTATACCTGTTCCAGGGATGTTTACAGTATATAATACATTGGCAGTTATAGCTGCTTGTTATGTACTTGGCATACCGAAGCCAGTATATAAAGAAGGTCTTAGACTTTCTAATGGAGTATCAGGAAGGTTCGAAACAGTTCCAAATGATAAGGGAATAAGTGTAATTGTAGATTATGCTCATACTCCTGATGCACTTGAAAATGTATTGAAAACAACTCAACAATTTGCAGAGGGAAAAATAATTTCTGTATTTGGATGTGGTGGAGATAGAGATACTGAAAAGAGACCTTTAATGGGAGCTATTGGACAAAAGTATTCTGATTTATGTATTATAACTTCTGATAATCCAAGGACTGAAGAACCAGAAGCAATAATAAAAGACATACTTGAAGGAATTGATGAGAAAAAAGAAAATTATCATGTTGTTGCTGATAGAAAACAAGCTATAGCAGAGGCTATAAGCATGGCAAAGAAAAATGATGTTGTTATAATAACAGGTAAGGGACATGAAAATTATCAAGTTATAGGTAAAGTTAAGCATCATTTTGATGATAAAGAAGTTGCAAATGAATGTTTAAGTAAAATGTAGTATGAGAATTTAATAAAATATGACCTCTAAAAATGTAATATCAAAATTTATTTTGATATTACATTTTTATTTTGTATATGGAAATTATTGTAAAATAGGTAATACAATAATAGCAGTTCTAATAGCTACATTAATTAATTTATTATTGTAATAAAGTTTATAATTTTGTATAATTACAGTAAATATGGAAAAATAAGTATCATTATAAAATGCTTACAGTAATTGACATAAAATAATAATTATATATAGATTCTAGAAAGGCAGGAAGCATAATGTTAAGTGATGCAAAAAATAATAGGCATGGTTTGTCCATAATTGCCGTAACAAGTATCTTAGTAATTACAATTTCCTGTTTGATTTATGGTTCAAGATTGAATAAGACATTAGGTGAAGAAACGAATCAATATCTTTCAGAAATAGCAAATCAAAGCGTCAATGTGTTAAGAAAACAAATTAATGGAGATATAAAGTTATTGCAATCAATTTCAATATTTGTTGAAGGAGAAGGGTCTTTTAAAGTAGATAATATCCTTTCTATACTTAAAAGAGAAGCTGTTAATAGCTCATTTAAAAGAATGGGAGTTATTTTACCAAATGGCACAGCATATACTACAGATGGTCATGTAGAAGATTTCTCTAAAAGGGATTATTTCTTAAAATCTATGCAGGGAGAAGTAGCCATAACAGGTAAGTTAAAAGATGTAATAAAAGATAACGAAAATGTTAATAACGACATTAATGTATATTCTGTACCAATTTATAAAGGTAATGAGGTTAAAGGAGTCATATTTGCCACACATAATACCAAGCTGTATGAAAAGATACTTTCTGTACCAACCTTTAATGGAAGAGGATATTCTTATATAGCTAAGAGTAATGGCGATATTGTCTTAAATCCAAGTAGTAAAAATGGCAACACTAATAAGGAAAATTTATTTACTTATATTGGTAAAAGTGATTCTTTATCAAAGTCTAATCTCAATAACATGAAGTCAAACATAAAGAATTTTAAGTCTGGTTCATTTAGTTATAATATGTCTGGAAGAGGATATTATTTGAGTTATGCACCAATAGGAATCAATGATTGGTATCTTTTTTCTGAAGTACCTAAAACTGCTGTATCTGAAAAGTCATATGCTATTATAAAACTTACATTATCAGCTTGTATAGTTTTGATTATAATATTTACTGCATTAACAATTTATATATTGCTTATACAGAAAAAGAGTAAGGAAAAATTAGAAGATTTTGCTTTTAAGGACAACGTTACAGGTATAGGAAATTCAAATAAATTTAATCTTGAGGGAGGTAAATTTTTATCATCTCATGATAAGAAGAATCTAGTTTTAATTTATTTTGATGTGGATAAGTTTAAGCTAGTAAATGATAGATTTGGATATGAAGAAGGAGATAGAGTATTAAAAGAAATAGCGGATATAATTAAGAATATATTCAAAGAGCAATCTGTATTTTCAAGAATTTCAAATGATAATTTTGCTATAATATTTGAAAAGAAAAATAATAGAGAATCAGTTATTGGAATTTGTGAACTTATACGTAAAAAATTATCAATGCTAAAAACTAGTTTGGGAGTAGAGCTAAATTTAATTCCATCAATAGGAGTATACTTTGTTGAAGAAGGAGAAACAAATATTTCTACCTGTCTTGATAAAGCTATGATTGCAAAAACTACAGTAAAAAGAAAATATTTAAAAGTTTATGAAATTTATGCTGAAAATTTAAAAGAAACTCTCATAGAAGAACGTGATATTGAACAAGAAATGCATGATGCTTTAAAGAATGAACAATTTAAAGTTTACTTACAACCGAAAATTGAATTATCAACTGCTAAAATTGTAGGTGCTGAAGCTCTTGTACGTTGGCAGCATCCTAAAAAAGGATTAATAAGCCCAGGTGTATTTATTCCTATTTTTGAGAAGAATGGTTTTATAACAGAATTAGATATGTTTGTGTTTACTCAAGTTTGTAAAAATTTTAAACGTTGGGAAAATGAAAGTTTCCCTACATTTCCTATATCAATAAATTTATCAAGAGTGCATCTTGAAAATCCAGATTTTATATTTGAGCTTGAAAACATAACAAAAGAATATGGAATTGAACCAGATTTAATTGAAATTGAACTAACAGAAAGTGCAATTTTTGATAATACAAAAATACTGTTTAAAATAATGCAGGCTTTAAAATCTGTTGGATTTAAAATTTCTATGGATGATTTTGGTTCAGGTTATTCTTCCTTAAATATGCTTAAAGATATGCCAATTGATGTATTAAAATTGGATAGAGAATTTTTTATAACAGTGGGAGATATGAAGAAAAGTCAAATTGTGGTTTCAAGTATTGTCCAAATGGCAAAACAACTTAATATAAAAGTTGTTTCAGAAGGCGTTGAGACGTTGGAGCAAGCTGAGTTTTTGAGAGTTATAGGTTGTGATATGGCTCAAGGATTTTTATTTGCTAGACCAATGCCAATCGAAAAATATGAAAAACTAATATTAGATAGATATAATGTAAAAGGTAAAGAAACAAATTAAATAAGTTTTAAAATATAACATAAAAATTTATAAAAAGTGAACCTTGTTTAATCAATGCTCACTTTTTTTATATAAAAATACACTATTATAAGAATATAAATTGTTATAGAAATAAAATGATATTTTATACAAAATATATGAAATATTCTGATATAAATTTTTAGTCTAATAGTATTGTTTATGCAATTAAGCATATTAAAAATTATTTGAAAACTTAGGAGGTAAATTTGGATAATATAATAATTAGAGAAATGGAAGCTGATGAAAGAAGGTTTGTGTGGGAACTTGGTAAATCAAGTTTTGGATTAGTTGAAGGGTTGGCATTCAAGAAACCAAAAGAAGCTTTTCTTGCTATAGTAAATGGACATATTGTTGGGATGGCTTCTTATAGGATTTTTTCTGCGAAAAATAGTCAAAATATTGGTTATCTAGAAACAGCTTATGTAAAAAAAGGTTATGAGGGTAAAGGAATAGGAAGCGAACTTTATAAAAAAGTAACTATATTTTTAAAAGAGCAAGGTTGCAAAACAGTAACTGCCACTGTAAAAGATGATAATGTTGCATCATGGAAGCTTTTTGAAAATAATGGATATAATATTATGAGTTTTACACAGATGTTACAAAACTATGGGTTAATTGGTACTATACAATTATGGATACACAGTACGCTTTTTATTGCATCTGGATTTCATCTATGGAGTACTTCAGTACAAAAAAGTAATTCAACAATTCAACAGTTAGTAACTTATATGATTTTAAACTTATTGATATTACTTCCTATCTTATTGTTTAATAGTAATTTAATTGATTTTAGCATCATGGTAGGAGCTTTTTTTTCTTTGTTGATGATATCCTTAATTAGTGGAATGTTTGCAACTTTAATTTTACCTGAAAAATGGACATTTATTGTTACACGAGGTGGATTGTTTATATCATTATTGGTTACAATGTTAGGTGGTATATGGCCAATGATAGGTCGATTTTATCCAAAAGAGTACAAGTTAACTGCTAGATTTAGACGTAACATGGCTATTGAAGGATTATTTGAATGGTTAGGATTATTGTGTTTTGTTTTATGGGTAGCAGTTGTAGGACAATCAGATTTTTGTGAATACATAGTTTCACTTGGAAAAACCTTATTGATTTTACATAGCATACCTTTTTATCCATTTGAATGTTTTGGTGGAAGGCGTATTTGGGATTACAGTAAAATATTTTCAGTAGCAACAGTAGTAATTTCTATAAGTATATTATACATATTTTAGAGATATAATTTTAGAATTAAGATTTGAAGTTAAGATTTTATTATATGTGATATATTAGGTTTTATTATATGAAAAAGAGAGTTTTTCATCATGATTATTATAAATCATTTAGAATAACTCTCTTTTTTACAAAAAATCTATCTAATTATTGTAAGATAATAAAAAATTTCATTATTATAACTATAATATTTTAATCATAGTCCTTGCAATAGCTAAAGTGCAAAAAGTTAATTATTTTAAACATTAAATCTAAATAATATAACATCTCCGTCTTTAACTATGTATTCCTTACCTTCTAGTTTAACTAACCCTTTTTCTTTAGCAGCAGCCATAGTACCATGCTCAACTAAATCATTAAAAGCTATTGTTTCAGCTCTTATAAATCCTCTTTCTATATCAGAATGTATCTTTCCTCCTGCTTGAGGAGCCTTACTTCCAACTTTTATAGTCCATGCTCTAACTTCTTTTGGACCAGCAGTTAAGAATGAAATTAAACCAAGTAAAGCATAAGAAGACTTTATAAGTTTATCAAGCCCTGATTGTTCAAGACCTAATGTCTCTAAAAATTCTTTCTTTTCTTCAGGAGAATCAAGTTCAGAAATTTCTGCTTCTATTTGTGCACATACAACAACAACTTCAGCATCTTCTGTTTCAGCAAATGCTTTAACTTGTTGAACATACTTATTATTTTCTCCATTATCAGCTAAATCATCTTCTGATACATTTGAAGCATATATTACAGGTTTAGATGTAAGTAAATCTAGTGAATTTACGAATACCTGTTCATCTTCTGTAAATTCCATAGTTCTTACACACTTACTTTCTTCTAAAGTAGACATAATTGATTTTAATAAATCAAGTTCAGAACCTAAAGTCTTATCAGCTTTAGCAGCCTTTTGAGTTTTATGAATTCTTCTTTCAAGAATTTCTATATCAGAGAAAATTAATTCTAAGTTTATAGTCTCTATATCACGAAGTGGGTCTACAGAACCATCTACATGTATAACATTTTCATCTTCAAAACATCTAACAACATGGACTATTGCATCAACTTCTCTTATATGTGATAAAAATTTATTTCCTAAACCTTCTCCTTTAGAAGCACCTCTAACTAAACCAGCTATATCACAAAATTCTATAGCAGTAGGGACTATTTTTTCAGAATTATATAATTCTTGTAGCTTGTTTAATCTTTCATCTGGAACAGATACAACTCCAATATTTGGGTCTATTGTACAAAAAGGGTAATTTGCAGATTCTGCACCTGCTTGAGTTATTGCGTTAAATAGTGTGCTTTTACCTACATTTGGTAAACCAACTATACCTAATTTCATATTAATCGTCCTCTCTCTTATTCGTTTTTATATTCTTTATATAACTTTAAACAATCAATCTATAGGATTGCAAAATTGTTTTAATTATAGACATACATATTGATTATACATCATATATATTAAGCTTGTAAACTAGACTTTAAAGCAGATTGATTTAAATAATATTTGAATTTAATTTAAATAAAAATATTGCTTTTAGAAAATAATAAAAAGGATATAATTAAATAGAAGGTTTTTATATGTTAGTATATACAATTAGAAAATAAATAAATTTCAATTTAAAAATTGATGTTTAAATAAAAATAGGAGGTACATATGGTTAATACTAAGAAAATAATAAATTTAGGTAATAATATTAATCTTACTTTGATAAAAACAGAGAAGTTTAAATCAAATCTTATAAGTTTATATGTTCAAAGAATACTTGATGAAAAAGAAACTACAAAAAATGCTTTGCTTCCAGCAATAATAGCAAGTGGAAGTGAAAAATATCCTAGCGCTAGAGCTATATCTAATAAACTAGATGATTTATATGGCTCATCTATGGGAGCTGATGCTGTAAAGCGTGGAGAAAGACAAGTATTGAGTTTCAAAATAATTAATATAAGTGAAAAATATTTAGATGAGAGTATATTTGAAGAAGTAGTGGAATTTTTTAATGAAGTAATAAATAATACGCTTATTGTAGATGGAGGATTTAAAGAAGAATATTTAAATATTGAAAAAGAGAATCTAAGAGAAAAAATACAATCAGTGATAAATGATAAAAAAGAGTATGCACAAGACAAATGTATTGAAGCTATGTGTAAAGGAGAAAGATACAGTATAAGTGAATTTGGCTATGAAGATGAAATAGATGGTATAACTTCAAAAGATTTATATGAACATTATAAAAATATACTTAAAACATCACCAATAGATATAGTTGTAGAAGGTGATTTTGATGAAGATAAAGTTGTGGATATAATAAGCAAGAATCTAAAATTTGAAAGAGAAGATATTATAGAGATACCAAGAGCAGATTTTATAAAAAAAGTAGATGAAGTAAAAGTTGTAGATGAACAAATGGAAATAACTCAAGGTAAGTTAGTTATGGGTTATAGAGCAAATATTGATTATGCAGATACAGATAGATATTATGCTCTTGTTGTTGGAAGTAATGTATTAGGTGGTGGACCTCATTCTAAATTATTTGTGAATGTAAGAGAAAAAGAAAGCTTATGTTATTATGTATTTTCTTCAATAGAAAAGTATAAAAGTATTATGTTTATATCTTCTGGTATAGAAACTAAAGATTATGATAAAGCTGTGAAATTGATAAAAGAACAAGTAGAAAGTATAAAAGCAGGGGATATATCTGATGAAGAATTAGAAAATAGCAAACTTGCTTTAGTTAACTCTATGAAATCTATAACAGATAATATAGGTGGGATGTCTGACTTTGCTTTTTCTCAGTCTATGTCAAAGACAAATTCTGAAGTAGAAGACATAATATCTAGTATAGAAAAAGTTACTAAAGAAGATATAGTCGCAGCTATAAAGGGTATAGAACTTGATACTATATACTTTTTGAGAAATTAATGGAGGAAATGTCTATGGAAAAAATAGTTAATGATATATTGAGAGAAGAAGTTTATTATGAAAAATTGCAAAATGGGCTAGATGTATACTTTATGCCTAAGAGAGGTTTTACTAAAAAGTATGCTATTTTGGCTACTAATTATGGTTCAAATGATTTGGAATTTATACCAATTGGAGAAGATAAAAAAATTAAAGTAAATGAAGGTATAGCGCACTTTTTAGAACATAAGATGTTCGAACAACCTGATGGAGGAGATGCATTTGATAAATTTTCTAAGTTAGGAGTAAATGCAAATGCATTTACTAATTTTACAATGACAGCATACTTATTTTCTGCTACTGAAAATTTTTATGAGAGTTTAGAACATTTAATTGATTATGTCCAAACACCTTATTTTACAGATGAGAATGTTGAAAAAGAAAAAGGTATAATAGCACAAGAAATTAAAATGTACAATGATGACCCTGATTGGAATGTATACTTTAATTGCTTGAAGGCAATGTATGTAAATTATCCTGCTAGAATTGATATAGCAGGTACAGTAGATAGTATATATAAGATAACTAAAGAAGAACTATATAAATGTTACAATACTTTTTATAATCCAGGAAATATGGCTTTATTTGTTGTTGGTGATTTAGATGTAGAGAAAGTTATAGATGTAACTAAAAAAGCAAATAACTATGATGTAGATAAGCTTTCTAAGAGTATAGAGAGATTTTATCCAGAAGAGCCTAAAAGTGTAAAAGACAAAGAAGTCATAGAAAAATTCCCAATATCTATGCCTATGTTTAATATAGGTTTTAAGGATAGTAATGTTGGTTTAAAAGGAAAAGAACTTCTACGTAAAGAGATTGTAACTGACATACTTGTGGGTATGTTATTTAAAAAAGGAAGTAAACTTTATGAAGATTTGTATATGCAAGGATTAATAAATGAAAATTTTGGAGCAGGATTTTCATCTCAAGTAGATTATGCTTTTAGTATAATAGCTGGAGACTCTAAGGAACCTAAAAAAGTAAAAGATATAATTATTGAGTATATAGAAAACTCAAAAAAAGAAGGTTTATCTAAAGAAGAATTTGAAAGAACTAAAAAGAAAAAGATTGGTTCATTTATTAAATACTTTGATTCAATAAATTTTATAGCAAACAGTTTTATATCTTATGTATTTAAGGATATAAATATATTGGATTATTTAGATGTTGTTAAAGATATTACTTTTGATGAAGTAGAAGAAAGATTAAAAGAACATTTTAAAGAAGAGTATTGTGTTATTTCTATTGTAGAACCTAAATAAAGATTTAATTATAATAAGAATAACTAGATAAATACTAAATTGTAAATTTGAATATTTATCTTATTTAAATAAAAAATAAATTTATAAAATATATTTATGTAAATTAAGTTGAAAAATTTAAGAATCAGATATAAAAATGTATAAGAGGTTGGTGCATAAATGTACCAATCTCTTTAATTTTAAAGAATTTTATAGCAATTATATTGGTATAATATATGTAATATATTATGGGTATTTGTAGGATTAGTTTTAATATTTTTTGTAGAATTGACATTAATATGTTATCATAATTTAGTATAATTACAATTAATTGTAAAAATAAGTATATTGCTTTGGAAATATTTTTAATTAATACGAAGAGGTGACGTTATGGATAGAGTGGCATTTACATTATTTGGAATAGACATCATGTGGTATGGAATACTTATGGCATGTGGAATGATTCTAGGGACTTTGATTGCAATAAAAGAGTCAAAAAGAGTAGGAATTAAAGAGGATGATGTATTAAATATAGCTATAATAGCAATTCCAGCAGGACTAATCTGTGCAAGAATCTATTATGTAGTATTTAATTGGAGTTACTATGCTCAAAATATATCTCAAGTCTTTAATTTTAGAGGTGGCGGACTTGCTATACATGGAGGTTTAATTGGTGGAATATTAGCTGGATATATATACACTAAAGTTAAAAACATTAACTTCTTAAAAATGGCTGATACAGTTATACTTGGAATGCCCTTAGCACAAGCTATAGGAAGATGGGGAAATTTTATCAATGGAGAAGCACATGGAGGTGCAACTAATTTACCTTGGGGAATAATAGTTGATGGAGTAAAGGTACATCCAACTTTTCTATATGAATCTATATGGGATTTTGGTATATTTATAGTTTTACTGTTGTTTAGAAAAAATAAAAAGTATGAAGGTCAAGTTATAGTTACTTATATAACTTTATATTCAATAGGAAGATTTTTTATAGAGGGATTAAGAACCGATAGCTTAATGTTAGGGCCACTTAGAATGGCACAAGTTATAAGCCTAGTTGGAGTGATTGGTGGTATAATTGCACATATTTATTTGTCAAAGAGAAATAAAAAAAATATTAGTGAATAATAGTTTAAATAGTGAATTTAAGGGAGGTAACTATGGAATTTCATCATGTATCAGTTCTTTTAGATGAGTGTATAGAAAATTTAAAGATAAAACCAGATGGAGTGTATGTAGACTGTACTATGGGAGGAGCAGGACATTCTAGAGAGATAGTAAAAAGACTATCAGATAAAGGATTATTTATAGGATTTGACCAAGATAAAAATGCTATAAATACAGCGAGAGAGAGATTGGGTGAATATGAAGGTAGAGTAAAGTTTGTTCATAGCAATTTTGAAAATATAAAAGAAGAATTGGAAAAAATAGGTGTTCACAAGATTGATGGTGTATTAGCAGATTTAGGAGTATCATCTCATCAACTTGATGAAGCAGATAGAGGTTTTTCTTATATGCAAGATGCACCACTTGATATGAGGATGGATGTTAGATGTGAGTTTTCTGCATATGATGTAGTAAATACTTATACAGAGGATGAACTTGCTAAGATAATAAAAGATTATGGTGAAGACAACTGGGCTAAACGTATAGCTAAATTTATAGTTGAAGAAAGAGCAAATAAACCCATAGAAACTACTGGCGAATTGGTAGATGTAATTAAAAAGGCTATTCCTAAAAAAGCTAGAATAGATGGACCTCATCCAGCTAAAAGAACTTTTCAAGCTATACGAATAGAAGTAAATAATGAGCTTGGAGTAATTACAAAGATGATAAATGATGCTTCTTCTATAATGAATGAAGGTGGAAGAATATGTATAATAACATTTCATTCATTAGAAGATAGAATAGTAAAGAATGCATTTAAATATCTAGCATCAGATTGTATATGTCCACAACATTTACCTATATGCCAGTGTGACAAAGAATCCGAGGTTAAAATAATAACTAGAAAACCAATATTACCTAGTGATGAAGAAATAGAAGCAAATCCACGTTCAAGAAGTGCTAAGTTAAGAGTAGCAGAAAAAATATAACTTATACAACTTAGGGCTAAAGAGTACGTTTATGTAAAGAAGGTCTATTATAAGTAATTAAAAAGTATGATAGATTATGTTGTATTAAAAAGTAATTTAGAAACAGTTGCTACTATAAGGTATGTTTTTGTTATTGATATAAGTGATGAAGATTTAGATATAAAAATATGGAGATAAATAATATATTATGGAGAGATTAATAATAAAAAATAGATAAACTAGTTACATATTGTACTTATGGAAAAGATTATCTGAATATAATATAATTAATAAAAATAAATAAAATTAGTGTATAACCTATAGATTCAATATAAGAGTATAAGTGAATTTATAGGTTTTTTGTTGTGTATAGAAAAAATTACAATTAGATTGTGTATTAGTGTATTAATTTAGCGATGAAATTTTAGAGGAAGAGATATGATTAAGAACAAATATAGTAATAGAGGAAAATTTAAAATATATATTATCGGGGTGATAATTTGAAAAAAAATTATAAAATACATAATCTAAATGAATATAAAAATAAGAAAAAGAATAATTATAAAAAGAGAAATAATAAAAAAATAGGGACTAAATGTATTTTATTGATTGCAACCTTTACAGTAATAATATTGAATCTATGTGGTTATTCGAAAATCTCAGAAATGAAGTATGACATTTATTATTTACAAAAAGATTTAAGAAAAAAAGAGATAGTACTAGAAGAACTAAAGGCAAAAGAAACTGAAAAAACATCGATAAAAGAAATTGAGCTAAAGGCAAAAGACTTGCTCAATATGGACTATCCAAAAGATGGACAAATAAAGTATATAGATGTGGATAACTAGGGGGAATAGATTTGAGAAAAGTAAAGAGGATAAGTAAAAAAAGACTGGTACTCGTTCTTATTCTATCATGTGCATTGTTTTTTTGCCTTGTTATTAGGACTGGATACCTACAACTTATGAAAGGAAATTGGTTAAGTACAAAAGCATTAGAACAACAAACAAGAGATATACCAATAGAGCCTAAAAGAGGAACTATATATGATAGAAATATGAAAGAGTTAGCAGTAAGTGTAACTAAGTATACTGTCTGGTGCAAACCTGTAGAAGTGGAAGATAAAAAAGAAGCAGCTCAAAAAGTAGCTGACATTTTGGATGAAGATTATAAAGATATTTATGCTTTAATAAGTAAAAAAAATATGGCTCTTGTAAAAGTCAAAAGATGGATAGATGATGATAAGGCAAGCCAAATAAGAGATGCTAAACTGGGTGGAATATGGGTAGCAGAAGATAATCAAAGATATTATCCATATGGAAACTTTGCACCATATGTACTAGGACATACTTCTTCAGATGCAACAGGTATATCTGGTATAGAGATGCAATATGATAAAAAATTAAAAGGAAAGCCTGGAAAATTGATAGTGAGTACTGATGCTTCAGGAAGAGAAATACCACAAGGAATGGAAAAGTATTATGAACCTGTTCAAGGTAATGGGCTTGTTTTATCTATAGACGAAGTCATTCAACACTATACTGAAAAAGCAGTACAAAAAGCTTATGAGATAAACAATGCAAAAAAGGTCACTGCAATAGCTATGAATCCTAAAACTGGTGACATACTTGCTTTAGCATCAAAACCAGACTACGACCCTAATGATTCTAGAACACCAATATATCCATACTATCAAGAAGAACTTGAAAAGTATAATGATAAAGAGAAAATAAAAGGTTATTATCAAATGTGGAGAAATCCAGCAGTAAGTGATACATATGAGCCAGGTTCTACATTTAAACTTATCACATCTTCTAGTGCCCTTGAAGAAGGAGTGATTAAAGATGGTGAGAAATTTACATGTACAGGTAGTGTAACTGTTGGAGGAAGAAAGATTAAATGTTGGAGACACTATAGACCTCATGGTACACAAGAGTTTAAACAAGCAGTACAAAACTCTTGTAACCCTGTATTTGTTGAGTTAGGAAGTAGATTAGGTGTTGGAAAAATGTATGATTATATAGAATCTTTTGGTCTTATGGATAAGACTGGCATTGATTTACCAGGAGAAGCTAAAGGAATATTGTATAATGAAAAAAATGTAGGTCCAGTTGAATTGGCTACAATATCATTTGGTCAATCTATATCAGTGACTCCAATACAACTTATAACTGCTATATCATCAATAGCAAATGGTGGAGATTTAATGCAACCAAGAGTTGTAAAATCTTATACTGATAACAAAGGAAATATAACTGAAACAGTAAAGCCAAAAAAAGTAAGAAGTGTTATATCTAAAGAAACATCTAAGAAAATGTTAGAAATTGCAGAGTCAGTTGTAAGTGAAGGTGGAGGAAAGATAGCCTATATACCAGGTTATAGACTTGGTGGTAAAACTGGAACAGCTCAAAAGGTTATAGATGGGAAATATGCACAAGGAAAATATATATGTTCCTTTGTTGGAATAGCACCTTGTGATGACCCACAAATTGTAGTTCTTGCTATTGTTGATGAGCCAACAGGAGTGAGCGCATTTGGTAGTACTACAGCAGGTCCAATAGTAAAAGAAATAATGAATGATTCTTTAAAATATTTAGGAGTTAAACCTGTATATAAAGAAGAAGAGAAAGCTGAATATGAAAAGAAACAGGTTCAAGTGCCAGATGTAAGAAACCTAAAAATTGGTGATGCTGTGAAGGCTTTAGAAGATGCTAAGTTAAAACCAGATTTAGATACAGATATAGAGCTTCCAGAGAATACAAAGGTAAAAGATATATTCCCAAAACCTGGAGTAAAAGTTAATGAGGATTCAAGTATAACACTATATTTTGAGAAGTAAAAAGTAACAGATAATTAACATATACCCATAAACATCTTCAAAAAAACAGAAATATAGTATATAATTATAAAGTTAAGAGTTATCGTAGGCAATGTATATATAACGGTATACATTGCCTTTTGTTGCTAAGACAATATAACTAAAGGTTTTAAAGGAGGAGTTTGATAATGGAGTGCTTAACAATAAAAGAGTTAGTACTTGCAACTAATGGGAAGTTAATATATGGAGATTATAATGACTGTGTAAGTGATATAGTTATAGATAGCAGGGAAGCAAATGCTCAAAATGCATTTGTAGCCATAGTTGGAGAAAATTTAGATGGACATACATTTATGAAGTCTGCATATGATAGTGGATGCAAAACTTTTATAAAAAGTGAAAGTAATGGAATAAAATTAGAAAGTTCGGATATAAATTTAATAGAGGTAAAAGATACATCTTTAGCCCTAGGAGATATATCAAGATATTATAAGGAAAAATTTGATATTCCATTTATAGGTGTTACAGGTAGTGTAGGAAAAACTACTACTAGAGATATGATATATTCTGCTATATCTGCAAAATTAAACATATTAAAAAATGAAAAGAACTTAAATAATCATTTTGGAGTTCCGTTGACTTTATTTAATCTAAATAAAGAACATGAGTGTGCTGTAATAGAGATGGGAATGTCTGGATTTAATGAAATAAAATATTTAGTAGATATAGTAAATCCAAAAATTGCAGTAATATCAAATATAGGATTATCACATGTAGAAAAACTAGGTTCACAAGAAGGTATTTTAAAAGCAAAGATGGAAATTACTTCTAATTTTAACGAAACAAATACTTTAATTGTAAATGGAGATGATAAGTTTTTATCTCCATTAAAAGAAAAAGAACATGTATATAAACTAAAAACATTTGGATTCAACAAAAATAATGATATTTATTGTGAAAGTTACACTATGGAAGAAGATAGTCTTACATTTATATGTGTTATAGATGGAAAAAAAGAGGAAATATTTATACCAACAATAGGAGAACATAATATATATAATGCTATGTCTGCAATATTGGTGGGAATGTGTCTAAATATTTCTTTAGATTATATAAAAAAAGGTTTAAAAAATTTTAAAGGGACAAAAATGAGACTAGACATAATAAAAAATGAAAAATTAACAATAATTAATGATTCATATAATGCTAGTCCAGATTCTATGGATGCTGCTTTAAAGATACTTGGAAGATATAAAGGTAGAAGGGTGGCAATACTTGGAGATATACTAGAAATGGGTGAAATTTCAGAGTATGGTCATAGATTAGTAGGAAAATCATCTATGAATAATACTGATGTTATAATAACTATAGGTGAAAATTCAGTGTTTATTGGAGAAGAGGCAAAACAATTAGGATTTAATCCAGCCAATATATATCACTTTGAGAATAGAGAAGAAGTACTTAACAAGTTAGATGAATTAGTAAAAACAGGAGACACTATTTTAGTAAAAGGCTCAAGAGGCATGAGATTAGAAAAAATAGTCGAATATCTAAATAAATAAGCTTAAACTAATGAGTTAATTGACAAGGGAGAGGAGTTTTACGATGTTAGGAATAACAGAGCTTACGTACACCGCATTGATTGCGTTTTTAATAGTAATTATAATAGGACCAATATTTATACCAATGCTTAGAAAATTTAAATTTGGTCAGACAGTTAGAGATGATGGACCTCAAACACATCTAGCAAAAAATGGAACACCTACTATGGGTGGAATTATAATGATAGTTGCAATTCTAATAACTGGACTTACAAGAGTAAAAGTTAGTCATGATATGGCAGTAGGTCTTATATGTATTGCTGGTTTTGGTTTTATTGGTTTTTTAGATGACTTTATAAAGATAAAGTTAAAAAGATCACTTGGATTAAAAGCATATCAAAAAATAATCCTTCAAGTTGCATTATCTTTTTATGTTGCTTTTTATCAGTATACATCATCATCAAGTGCTTCACAACTTATGATACCATTTACAGATTTTGTAATAAATGTTGGAATATTATATATACCAATAATGATGTTTATAATCGTAGCGATAGTAAATGCTGTGAATTTAACTGATGGATTAGATGGATTGGCATCAGGAGTAACTTTAATAGTTTCTGTATTTTTTATGCTATTTGCAAGTTCTATTGCTGGAAACACAGAAGTTGCAGTTTTAGCAGCAGCAACTGTTGGAGCATGTTTAGGTTTTTTAGGATTTAATTCATATCCAGCAAAGGTATTTATGGGAGATACAGGTTCAATGGCATTAGGTGGAGCAGTTGTAGCATTTTCAGTTCTAACTAATTCAGTGCTTATAATACCTATAATTGGAGGAATTTACTTTGCAGAAGCTCTATCAGTATTGATTCAAGTTGGTTATTTTAAAGCGACAAGAAAGAGATTCTTTAAGATGGCTCCAATACACCATCATTTTGAACAATGTGGTTGGCCAGAGACAAGGGTTGTATTTGTTTTTTGGATTATAACAGTTGTTTTAGCTTGGATAAGTATAATAGCAGTATTTTAGAGGTCTAGGGGGAATTAAAAATGAACTTAAAAGGAAAAAAAGTTTTATTAGTAGGACTTGCGAAAACTGGTATATCTACAATTAAACATTTAGATAAATTAGGTGCAAGTATAATAGTGAATGATATTAAAGATGAAAATAAATTGAAAAACATACTTGATGAATTGAAATCTATAAATGACATAGAATACATATTAGGACATCATCCAGAGGATGTAGATAGTATAGATATGGTAGTAGTATCTCCAGGGGTACCACTAGACCTACCATTTATCTTGAAATTAAAAAATTCGGGCAAGTATATAATTGGTGAAGTGGAACTAGCTTTTAAATTATCAAATAATCCAACTTTTATAGGGATTACAGGTACAAATGGTAAGACAACTACAACTAGCCTGGTAGGAGAAATTTTTTCGAGAGCAAAAAGAGATACATATGTAGTTGGTAATATAGGAAATCCTGTTATAGATACTATAGAAACTTCAAATGAAGATTCTGTGCTTGTAACTGAACTAAGCAGTTTTCAACTTGAGAGTATAGATGAATTTAGACCTAAAGTAAGTGCAATATTAAATATTACAGAAGACCATCTAAATAGACATCACACTATGGAAAAATACATAGAAGCAAAAGCAAATATATTTATGAATCAAACTGCTGAGGATTTTTGTATATTAAATTACGATGATGAGATAGTGAAAGGTCTAACTCACAAATGTAATGCTAAAGTAATTTACTTTTCAAGAACTCAAAAAGTAAATGGAGGAGTATATTTAGAAAATAATGACATAATAATAGATATAGATGATAAAATCAAATTTCTAAATAAAGATGATGTAAGTTTACCTGGAGGTCATAATTTAGAAAACTGTATGGCAGCTATAGCAATAGCATATGTCTGTAAAGTTAACTTAGAAGTTATAAAGGATGTACTGATGACGTTTAAAGGCGTTGAACACAGACAAGAGTTTGTACGAAACTTAGATAATGTAATCTATGTAAATGATTCAAAAGGAACTAATCCAGACTCTACTATAAAAGCTGTGCAGTCTTACAATAGACCTATAATACTTATAGCAGGAGGAATGGATAAAGGCAGTAATTTTGATGAACTTTTTGAAACTGCAAAGTCATATGTTAAATCAATAGTCTTGTTAGGAGAAACTGCATCAAAGATAGAAAATTGTGCCAAAAATAAAGGATTTAATGACATACATATAGTAAAAGATATGGAAGAAGCAGTTAAGACTTCTCATGAGATTTCAAAAAGTGGAGATATAGTGCTTCTTTCACCAGCTTGTGCAAGTTGGGATATGTATGAAAGTTTTGAAGTAAGAGGGAAAGACTTCAAAGATAATGTAAACAATTTAAAATAATCTCTTACCTCTAAACTTACTTGAATGGAAGAATGGAGGTAGATTAGTTGGATGCCTAAAGAAAATTTGAAAAAACAAATTGACATAAGGATGAAGACTGAATTTGATGGAGTAGTATTTTATACTACTATGCTTTTAGTATTTGTAGGAATAGTCATGGTGTTTAGTGCAAGTTTTATACAATCTTCATTTAAACACAATGATGCGTACTATTTTCTAAAAAAGAATGTAATATATGCTATACTTGGGTTTATAGTGATGATTATTACATCAAGGATAGATTATAGTTTTTGGAAGAAAAATGCTACAGCGATTGGAGCTATAGCAGTAGTGTTATTATTGTTAGTTCTAACCCCTTTAGGGATAGAAGCAAATGGAGCAAAAAGATGGTTAGGAATAGGTGCTTTAACATTTCAGCCAGCAGAAATAGCTAAGTTTGCTACAATAATATTGACTGCAAAATTAATTGAAAAAAATTATGATAAGATAAAATCTTTGACAAAAGGTGTTGTACCACTTCTCGTAGTTCCAGGGATATTTTTTGCGTTGATAATACTTCAGCCAAATCTATCAACAGCAGGTACTGTAATTTTAGTTACATTTGTAATGATATTTGTTGCTGGAATGGATATGAAAATTGTATTTGCTATGATTGGAAGTGGGGCTGCTTTATTTGCTGCATTAGTAATTGCTGAACCTTATAGACTTAGCCGTGTTACATCGTTTTTAGACCCTTTTCAAGACCCTCTTGGTAAGGGGTATCAGGTAATACAAGGTTTATATGCACTTGGTTCAGGTGGATTGTTTGGTCTAGGCTTAGGAAAGAGTAAACAAAAGTATTTTTATATACCAGAGCCACAAAATGACTTTATATTTGCTATAATAGGAGAAGAGTTAGGATTGATTGGTTGTATAATAGTTATTATGCTATTTGTAGCATTAGTCTACAGATGTGTAAGAATAGCTTTGAAGACTTCTAATGTATTTGCTTGTATGGTTGTCATAGGTATAGGAGCACAAATTGGAATACAAGCAGCTTTAAATATAGCAGTTGCAACATCATCAATGCCAGCTACAGGTGTAGCACTACCATTTATAAGTTATGGGGGAACCTCGCTCACCATCTTTATGGGAGCTGTGGGTATAGTGTTAAACATCTCAAAGCATGTCAAAATTAATTAACAGGAGATGATGATTTGATGAAAGTTTTATTATCAGGCGGTGGAACTGGAGGGCACGTGTATCCAGCTATAGCTATTGCTAACAAAATAAGAGATGAGCATCCAGACGCTGAGATAATTTTTGTTGGGACGGAAAAAGGAATAGAATCAGAAATAGTTCCTAAGTATGGATTTGAATTAAAGACTGTGACAGTACAAGGATTTAAGCGAAAAATAGACTTCGATAATGTAAAAAGAGTTTTTAAGCTTTTCAAAGGTCTGGAACAATCAAGAAAGATTGTTAAGAAATTTAAACCAGATGTAGTTATAGGAACTGGTGGATATGTTAGTGGACCTGTTTTATTTAATGCATCTATGGGGAAAATACCAGCCATAATACATGAGCAAAATTCTTTTCCTGGCGTGACTAATAAGATTTTATCCAAAACAGTTACAAAGGTACTTACAAGTTTTGAAGATTCACATAAACGATTTCCAGAAACAGCAGAAGAAAAATTAGTTTTTACAGGAAATCCAGTTAGAAAAGAAATTTTATTATCAAGAAAAAATATTGCAAGAAAGAATCTTGCAATAAGTGAAGAAAAAAGAATGGTTCTTTGCTATGGTGGTAGTGGAGGCTCAAGAAAAATAAATGATGCAATGAGACTTGTAATAAAGAACATGGTAAATGAAGATATAGCTTTTATATTTGCTACAGGAAGAAGCTATTATGATGAGTTTATGGAAAGTATTAGTGATGTAAATCTTAAGCCATACCAAAAGGTTGTACCTTACTTAGAAGATATGGCAAATGCACTTGCAGCAAGCGATTTAGTTATAGGTAGTGCAGGTGCAATTTCATTAGCTGAAATAACTGCTCTTGGAAAGCCATCTATAATAATACCTAAAGCATATACTGCCGAAAATCATCAAGAGTATAATGCTAAAAGTATAGAAAAGCAAGGTGCAGGGATTGCAATTTTAGAAAAAAATCTAACTCCAGAGAGCCTAAATACAGCAGTATTTAAACTTTTAGGGGATAGAGAACTTTTGGTTGATATGGCAAATGCAAGTAAAACTATAGGGAAACCTGAAGCCATAGACCTTATATATGATGAGATAATAAAAGTATATAATTCAACACAAAAATCGTCATCTAAAAAAACAAAAAAAGAAAAGGTTGTTGATGAAGTAAAAGAAATAAAAAAAGAAGTAACTCCAAGTATAGAAGGTCAAGCCAAAGTAATTGGAATAAAGAAAAGGTAAATCAATATTTACCCCTGATTTATAATATATTAGATTTTCTAAATTATTATAAATTAGGGGTTTATTTGTATGTACACAAGTTTAAATGTTTGAAATATATATAACCTTTTATATTTATTTTGGTGAAGCATTGATTTATTTATGTTTATTTATACTTTATTTAGATGTTTTGTAAGAAAATGAAAAAATTTGACTTTAAATATTATAATTTTCTTGTAGGGAAAATAAGCTCTAAAGGTGTATTTATTAACCAAAGGGGTTGATTATATTTGAAAAAGAAAAGGAAGCTAAATACGAATAATGTCATGATAGTTTTAGTCTTTATACTTATGCTATCTTTTGGAATATGTATGATTGTAAAAAGTGATTTATTTGATGTAAAGAAGATAGATGTAATAGGAAATAAGAGAGTCACTAAATCAAATATAATGAAAGAACTAAATATAAATACACATGAAAATATCTTTGCATATAATTTTAAAGATATGAAAAAGAAACTTATGGAAAATCCATATATAGAGAATGTAGAAATAAAAAGAAAATTTCCAAATAAAATAATTATAAGTTTAAAAGAAAAAGAAATATTTGCAGTATTAAAAAATGTAGATAATTATTGTTATATAGATAAGAAAGGCAACTTATTAGAGGAACTTAGAGGTTCTAATGAAAGTAAAAAGGACTTAATAGTAGATGTTGATTATAGTGTTGATGATGATAAATCAATAAAATTTAAGAATTACAAAACTAAAGAGAATGTATTTAAAACTTTAAACTCTTTAAAAGAAGAGGGACTTTATAGAAAAATAAATTATGTAAACTTAAGAAAAGAAAGCAATATAAATATGCTCACAAGAAGTAATATAAAAATCTTACTTTCTAATGATGATAACTTAGATTATAATATATCTAGGGTAAGTAAAATTCTGATTGACCTGCAAAATAAAAATACCAAGGGCGGGACTATAAATCTTAATTATGGGAAATTAGCTGTGTATAGTCCTGAAGGATAGACAATCGTAAGGAAGTGATATATTGAAAAAAAGATTTATAAATAAAAGCATAGTCATAGGAAGTATTGTATTAGGTGTCCTTGTTAGTTTACAACTTAAAATTATTAATATAGAAAATAGAGGTATGACAACTTTCAAAAGAGGAGAGCAACTTACAGAAGAACTCAAATCTTTAAAAAAAGAAAAAGAGGATTTACAATCAGAAATTAATAGTGTGAAGAAAGATGTAGAGACTTATAGAGGTAAAAGTAATGAAGGAGAGCAAGATATACTTAAGTCAGAAATAGAAAAATATGAGACATTGGCTGGATATACAGATGTTGAAGGCAAAGGTATAAAAGTTGAGATAAATTCTGTAAAAGATTTAGGAAGCTCTGATAAAAATGATAGTATACTATATAATTATGATTTATTACTATCAATGATAAATAAATTAAATTCAGCACAAGCGAGTGCTATATCTATAAACGGACAGAGAATAGTTTCTAATACATATATGTATTTAAAAGAGGATAAGCTTTACATGAATGACACTGTTATAAAAGAACCAATTATAATAAAAGCAATTGGTGATTCTGATACATTAGCTTCTGCACTTAATATAAAATATGGTATTGTCTGGGAAATAGAAACGTATTATAATGCTAAGGTAAAAGTAAGCAAAGAAGAGAATGTAGAAATAGATGGACATGGTGATATAAACAAAGTGGAGAGGAAATAATAGTATGAAAAAGAAAATGGTTATATTAGGAGCGTTCATATTAGGCATTTTCATATCAACTTATACAAAGTCACTAGACCCAAATAAAGTATATATAACATTGAGTCAGACTGAAAATATTGAAAGTGAGATAGAAAATACAAAGAAAGAAATAAAACATTTAAAAGAAGCGCTTAAAAGTAACAAGAAAACTTTGAATGAATATAAGGAAGCAAAAGAGAGTGGAAATGAATCTATTCAGACACTTATGAAAAAAGAACTTGAAGAAGTTAAAGAATTAAGTGGTTATTCAACTGTTACAGGGCCAGGTATAACTATTACTATGAAAGATAGTGATAGAGAGCTAAAAGATGGGCAGAACCCAAATGACTTGATTATACATGACATTGATATTTTAAGAGTTTTAAATGATTTAAAAAAAGCTGGTGCAAAAGCAATTTCTATAAATGGAGAAAGAGTACTATCAACTAGTAAGATAAAATGTTCAGGAGCTACTATTACAGTAAATGATACTACATATGGACAACCCTTTATAATAAAAGCTATAGGAGATATAGATTTATTGAGTGCTGCTATAAATTCTCCAGAATCATATGCTAAATCTCTTAAGGAGATATATGGAATCAACATAAAAATAGTGGAAAATAATGGAAATAAAGTGGATTTATTCGCAAAATAAAGCGAAAAATATAAAAAAATAAAGAAAAAATAAGAAAATTTAATAAAAAGGATTGTAATATAGTTGTGTTTCAAAGTAAAATAAAGAGGTGAGGATTTATGATATGGGTTTTAGGAGGATTGGCATTTGGTGTGGTAGTAGGTTACTACATTCCATTTACATATTCTATGGATTATTCTATATATATGTCAGTAGCTATTCTTGCAATAATGGATTCTATTTTTGGAGCGATAAAATCCAGTTTTGAAGATAACTATGATAATGTAATTTTTGTTACTGGTTTCATAGGTAATGCTATATTAGCTATACTATTGACTTATATAGGAGAAAAATTAGGAGTTTCTCTTTACTATGTTGCTGTATTAGTTTTTGGTATGAGATTATTTAATAATTTATCCATAATTAGACGTTATGTCGTTAGCAATATTATGAATAAAAAACGTAGAAATTAAAGAGCATTTGATATATATGTAAATTATTTTATACTCAAGAGTAATATTTGACAATATAAGTAAGAAAATTAAAAAGGAAAATTTACGTTTTTGTGGAATATGTTACTTAAAGGTTAACAAAATAAAAGAAGAAAATGATATAATTAATACATACGATAACTTTGAATCATGAGAGAAGGGGGTTTATGATGCTAAACTTTGACGTAGAATTAGAAGAATGTGCACAAATTAAAGTAATAGGTGTAGGTGGCGGTGGAAACAATGCTGTCAATAGAATGGTAGAAGCTCAACTAAAAGGCGTTGAATTTATATCAGTAAATACAGATAAACAAGCTTTATATACATCAAAAGCTGAATATAAAGTTCAAATAGGAGAAAAATTAACTAGAGGACTTGGTGCAGGAGCAAATCCAGAAGTAGGAAAAAGAGCTGCTGAGGAGAGTAAAGATGAGATAGTAAAATTGCTTCAAGGAGCTGATATGGTCTTTGTTACAGCCGGAATGGGCGGCGGTACTGGTACAGGAGCTGCTCCAGTAGTTGCAGGCTTGGCAAAAGAAATGGGTATACTTACAGTTGGTGTAGTTACAAAACCTTTTGCATTTGAAGGTAAGATAAGGATGAAAAATGCTGAAGGTGGAATAGCAGAACTTAAATCAAAAGTTGATACTCTTATAACAATACCAAACGATAGGCTTTTACAAATAGTACAAAAAAATACTTCAATGTTAGACGCTTTTGCAGTTGCAGATGATGTATTAAAACAAGGTATACAATCAATTTCTGACCTTATAGCAGTTGAAGGCTTAATAAACCTAGACTTTGCAGATGTTACTACTATAATGAAAGATAAGGGTCTTGCTCATATGGGTATAGGTAGTGCTAGTGGTGAGACTAGAGCAATAGATGCTGCTAGACAAGCTATTCAATCTCCACTTTTAGAGACATCAATACAAGGAGCTAAAGGAGTTCTTCTTAACGTTACTGGTGGACCTAACTTAGGATTATTTGAAGTTAATGAAGCATCTACTTTAGTTATGGAATCCTGTGACCCAGAGGCGAATGTTATATTTGGTGCTTCTATAAAAGAAGATTTAGGTGATGAGATAATGATTACAGTAATCGCAACAGGATTTGAAGGATTACAAAGTGGGATATTAGACTTAGATACTAAGCCTAAGTCAAGCATACGTTCTTCATTAAATACAACAGTAAAACAAGCTGTAAAAGAAATTGAAGAAGAAGTAATTGTTGAGGAAAAAATAGAAGCTCCTAAAAAAGCAAGCATAATCGAAGAAGATGATGATGAGAGCATGGAGATACCTACATTCCTAAGAAGAAGAAGATAATATATAAATTTATAAAGAAGTCAGTAGACTTCTTTTTATTTTGCCTAATTTAAGCTCCTAAAGCGTAAAAATACATTGCAATATTTTGAAATATAAAAAGAAGTTTTTTAATAAATGAATTAAAACAATACATATAGGAAAAAATGATAGTTGCAAGAACCAGTATAGTTTTTTGCGATTAGACAAGGGTAGTCTTATTTGTTAATATTAAATCTGAATTAAATTGTAAATATTTGAGGAAAAAGACAAATTAAAGTCTGAAAGGGGATTAAGCATGATTAAGCTAAAAAAAATTCTTTCTTTAGTGATGGTAGGTATCCTATCAACATCAATTCTTGCTGGGTGTTCAAAAAAAGAAGATTCTAAAGGTAAAGGTGGTAAAGAAAAATTAGTTGTGTGGTCTGCACCATTGACAGACCATGATGCAGATGCATGGAAACCAATATTGGAGAAATTTGAAAAGGAAAATAATTGTGAAATTGAATTCCAAATAGTACCATGGGATAATTATGCAGAAAAATATGCAACTGCAATAAGTGCAGGTGAAGGCCCAGACATAGGATACATGTATGCAGAGATGTTTCCTCAATTTATAGAAATGGGTGCAGTTGAAGACTTGACACCATATCTAGAAAAATCAGGAACTTCAGATAATTATATATACTTGGATAATGCAAAAATGATGGGTGGTATTTATGGATTACCTATAGAAGCGGCTAATCCAGGTGTACTGTACTATAATAAAGATATACTAGAAAAATTAGGAGAGAAGCCTCCAAAAACATGGGATGATTTTAAAAGAATCTGTGAAAAAGCAACAAAAGATACTGATGGAGATGGAAAAATCGACCAGTGGGGTCTTGCACAAGGTTGGGGTTCTAAAGTATTTGGAAGCTTAAACTGGAACTGGTATCCTTATTTATGGCAAGCTGGTGGAGATATATATAATGATGATTTAAAATCAGTTAAATTTAATAATGCAGAAGGTTTAAAAGCTGCAAACTTTATAAATGATATGAAAAAATATATACCAGACAATGCTCTATCAAAAGATAGTAATGAAATGGTTGAAAGTGTATTTGGTCCAGGAAAAGCTGCATTCACTATAATGTTATCTTCTGCGGCTACAAGTACTTTTGATAAATCATTTCCAGATTTAAACTGGGGATATGTAACTTCATTAGAAGATAAGACAGTTGGTAGTTTTGCTTCAGTAGATGATTTAACATTAATGTCAGCATGTAAAAATAAAGAACTTGGATTTAAACTTCTTGAATATATGTTAAGCAAAGAATCAATGGAAGCTTTCCATAAAGAAATACCAAGAGCACCAGTTGCAAAAGGGGAAAAATACCAAGGAGACCCAAGATTTGAAGAAATGGTAACAAAAGATAAAGATATGTATAGACCATTAACTGTTGGGCCTCATGGAGTAGAGATATATGAATACTTATGGAAACAACTTCAAATGATGATAGCTGGAGACATAACTCCAGAACAAGCACTAGATGATTCTGCAAAATATGCAAACGGATTATTAGCACAATAATATAAATTTGAATTTATAGACTATGTAATTTGATTTTATACAAGTAAAAAATTTACTTGATATATTATTAAATTACATAGTCTTTTTTTATAAAAATATACCCCAAAAAGAACTAATAACTTCTACCTAGATATATTAGATTCTACAAAAAAGCTTATTTGTTTGATACTAAAAAAATATCTTTTGGCGACATAAAGTATAAGACATATATCATTGTTACTTTTAAATAGAATTTGTTTTGGATTCGACCATCAAAAGTGACATAAAATTTTGTACATACTATCTTATAATATGTTTAAAGGTTTTAAGGGGGGATACATGGTGTATATTGAGTACTATGTTATAGAAAACCTAGTAATAAATTATATTATTATAAGTTGTACTTCTATTCTCACTAAAAAATACAATCCTAAAAAAAATAAGTTATTGGGGGCTAGTTTAGGAGGTGCCTATTCCGTTGCTTATTTGTATCCATCAATGAACATATTATTCACAGTACCATTCAAAATAATAATCATGAGTATAATAACTTTAATTTCATTCAGGAGCAAGAGTAAAAAAGATTATGTTCATGTAGCATTAGTTTTCTATTTGGTGAACATTTTTATTTCTGGAAGCACTTATTTTATAATTTATTTTACAGGAATAAGTCACTTAAAAATATCTTTCTTAATTGCATGTACTTATGTAAGTTGTGAATTATTAAAGTACATTTATAAAGACTTGAAAATGCTTAAATACATCAAGGAACTTACAAAGACTATAAATATAAACTTATTAGAGAAAAGTTTTTGTTGTAAAGCCTTAGTAGATAGTGGGAATTTATTAAAAGACCCAATAAGTCAAAGTGATGTAATAATAGTTAAGTCAAGTGTGTTAGAAGGGTTTATTCCAGAAAATCTATTAAATATTAATTATGAAGATATAGATATGAAGAAAGCACAAGAGATTATAGGAAGCCTAGATGATAAAACTTCAGGAAGAGTGAGGATAATACCTTATAAACATGCTGGAAGTAATAAGACAAGCATAATAATAGGTCTAAAAGCTGATTATGTAGAAGTAGATGAACAGAAGATAGGAAATATAATACTTGGTATCTCAAATTTTAATGATAGAGAATATGGAGCAATAATGAATCCAAATATATTACCTGGATTTTAGGTGAAAATTTAAGGGGGACAAGGAATGTTACGATTGAAAGAAAGAATTATAAGCTTTATTACTATGTTAGGTATTAAATTAAAAATAATAAAGCCAAAAGGGATATACTATATGGGAGGAGCGAATATACTTCCTCCACCATTAAAACCAGAAGAAGAAATGGAAATTTTACAAAAACTAGAAACAGATGAAAGTGTAAAATCGATTTTGATAGAAAGAAATCTCAGATTAGTAGTCTACATATCGAGAAAATTTGAAAATACAGGTATAGATGTAGAAGACTTGATTTCTATAGGGACTATAGGTTTGATAAAAGCAGTTAATACTTTCAAACTAAATAAAAATATAAAATTAGCAACCTATGCTTCAAGATGTATTGAAAATGAAATATTAATGTACTTAAGAAAAAATAATAAAAAGAAAACAGAAGTATCATTTGATGAGCCTTTAAATATAGATTTGGATGGAAATGAACTTTTGCTGTCTGATGTTCTAGGTACAGAAAATGATGAAATATACAAAATAATCGAAGAAGAAATAGATAGAGATTTACTGGTTATGGCGCTAGACAGATTAAGTGACAGAGAAAAGCAAATTATGGAATTAAGGTTTGGACTTATAGATAAAGGTATCGAAAAAACACAAAAAGAAGTTGCTGGAATGCTTGGGATATCTCAGTCTTACATATCTAGACTTGAAAAGAAAATAATTTCAAGATTACAGAAAGAAATGAAAAAATTTGTATAATGCTAAATTAATTCTTCTTAAAAAGTATAAAAAAATTGGAAATGTAAATAATTTCAATAGATGAATACTTTTGAGAGAGGACTGAAAATGTATGCAAGTTAATAAGGTTGAAATATGTGGTGTTAATACATCGGAACTTCCAGTTCTTAAAAATAAGCAAATGAAGGAACTTTTATTACAAATAAAAAGTGGTGACGAAGAAGCTAGACAACAGTTTGTAAGAGGAAATTTAAGATTAGTCTTGAGTGTAATAAAAAAGTTTAACAACAGAGGAGAAAATATAGACGATTTATTTCAAATAGGTTGTATCGGTCTTATAAAAGCTATAGATAACTTTGATTTAAGTCAAAATGTAAGATTTTCGACTTATGCGGTTCCTATGATTATAGGAGAAATTAGAAGATATCTAAGAGATAATAATCCAATTAGAGTAAGTAGGTCATTAAAAGATATAGCGTATAAGGCACTACAAGTTAGAGAAAGATTAATTAGAACAAACTCTAAAGAACCTACAGTATCAGAAATAGCAAAAGAATTAGAATTAGAAGTTGAGTCAGTTGTAATGGCACTAGATGCCATACAAGACCCTATATCTCTATTTGACCCAGTATATCAAGATAATGGAGATGCAATATTTGTTATGGACCAGGTTCAAGACAAAAAAGATACTGATGAAAACTGGTTACAAGAAATATCACTTAAAGAAGCTATCAAGAAATTAAATAGTAGAGAGAAGTTGGTATTAGATTTAAGGTTTTATAAAGGAAGAACTCAGATAGAAGTTGCTGATGAAATCGGTATATCTCAAGCACAAGTATCAAGAATTGAAAAAAATGCTTTAAAAAATATGAGAAAATATGTATAAGTAATCCATGGACTGTAAACATTATTTTAAATTTAAATGACCTATATAGGTCATTTTTTTTTACTTCAATACATATTTATTTTTAAAGAAAGGGTGAGTATAATATGATTAGAGTTTCTGATATAATGGAAAAAGAAATTATAAATGTAAAAAATGGAAAAAGGATGGGATTTATAATAGACATAGATATGGATATTCATGAGGGAAAGGTAGTCTCATTTACCATTTTCGGAGATGGAAGTAGAAATTTTTTTTCAAGAGGAGGGGATGAAGAAGTTATATTTTGGAATGATATACTTAAAATAGGTTGTGATACAATAATAGTAAATATAGGTTCAGAATTAAGCTTAGATGAATTTGAGATATAGTTAAAACAAAGGAGGAATATATATGCAATGTCCTTATTGTAATTATAAAGAATCAAAAGTAATAGATTCTAGACATACGGATTTAAAATCTATCAGAAGAAGACGTGAATGTGAATCGTGTAAAAAGAGATTCACTACTTATGAAAAAATAGAAACAACTCCTTTAATGGTTATCAAAAAGGATAACAGTAGAGAGTATTTTGATAGAGAAAAGATAAAGTACGGGTTATTAAAAGCATGTGAAAAAAGACCTGTATCTATAGAAGAAATTGAAAGTATCGTTGTACATATTGAAAATGAAATAAATAAATGTTTTATAGAAGAAATCGAAACCAAAAGAATTGGTGAGATGGTGATGGATAAATTGAAAGATTTAGATGAAGTAGCTTATGTAAGATTTGCTTCTGTTTATAGACAATTTAAAGACATAAACACTTTTGTAAATGAGCTTAAGAGTATATTGATAGAAAAAGGAGACAAATGATGAAAGATTATATAAATATAAAAAATGTACAAGATATTAAAGAGTATGTTAATTTAAATGGTAATTGTAAAGAACTTGATGAAAAATTAAATTCTATAAACCTAGTTATAACATGTAAGAATATAGATGCAAAAAGTAAAGAAGATATGTTAAAAGTATGTAAAGAAAGTGATTTGACATTTGAAAACTTGACTAGTAATTCTCAAATACATTCAGATATAGTTAATATAGTAAATAAAGACACTATAGGAAGAAGAATAGATGGAGATGCACTTATAACGAATTTAGAGAGAGTACCACTTTTATTATTTACAGCAGATTGTGTACCTATGTCAATCATAGATGCTAAAAATAAAGCCATAGGACTGGCTCATGCAGGTTGGAGAGGTACTTTTAGTAATATAGGTCATAAAACAATTAAATTAATGTCTGAATGTTATAAAACAGTTCCTGAAGATTTAGTTTGTATAATTGGACCATCAATTGGACCTTGTTGTTATGAAGTGTCTGAGGATTTGGTAGAAAAATTTAACACAATTCTTACAAATAATGATGAAAAGTTCTATATAATAAAAGAGGGAAGTTACTATTTAGATTTATGGAAAATTAATGAGTATATGCTGAGATGTAGTGGAGTTAAAAAGGAGAATATAATAAATTTAAATTTATGCACTAGTTGTAGAGCAGATGAATTCCACTCTTATAGAAAACATAATAAGGCATCAGAACGAATAGGAACGGTACTACAGATAAAATAGAGAGGAGCTTTTTAATGAATACTAAAGTGCTTGTTATAGACGATGAAATGCATATAGTTGAGCTATTAAAATTCAATTTGGAGGTGTCAAATTACGAAGTTAGTTACTCATATGATGGGTTTGATGGATTTATAAAAGCTAAGGAAATTAAGCCAGATTTAATACTTTTGGATTGGATGCTACCAAATATAAGTGGAATAGAAGTTTTGAGAAAAATAAGAAGTGATAAAGATTTAAAAAATATTCCTGTTATAATGCTTACTGCTAAAAATATGGAAAATGACAAGGTCGAAGGGCTTGAAATAGGTGCTGATGATTATATAACTAAGCCATTTAGTATAAAGGAGTTGTTAGCTAGAATTAGTTCTGTTTTAAGAAGATATAACCTGACTAGCTTAGGTGAAGAAAATAATATACTTACTACAGGTAATTTAAAATTAGATTTATCAAAGCATGAGGTCACTAAAGGTTCTGAAAAGATAGAGTTAACACTTAAAGAATTTGAACTGTTAAAATTATTAATTCAAAATAAAGGTAAAGTACTTTCAAGAAATTATCTTTTGGATAAAATATGGGGGTATGAATACTATGGAGAAACTAGAACAGTAGATGTTCATATAAGGTATTTAAGAAAAAAAATAGAAGATGAAGATAAATCAGAAAAATATATAGAGACTATAAGAGGTGTAGGATATAAAATAGATTAAAAAGGTTATATTTTAGGAGTGTTATCTTGTGGAAGAATTAAATAGCATATATTTTTTTATTGTTATGTTGTCAATAGCTATTGTGATATTATCTGTAAGGTATACAATAACTTTAAGAAAATATTTAAAAGAATTTATATATGTCTCAAAAAAAGTAAGTAATAATGAATACCACGCTAGACTCAATATATCAGCTAAAGGAGAGCTTGGAGAATTAGCTAGAAATTTTAATCATATGATTAAAAATATGGATAAGACATTAGAAGAAGTACAGTATAAACATTTACAGTTAAGGTCTATATTAAAGAGTATATCACATGGAATCCTAGCTATAGATGTAAATGGAAGTATACTTCTTATAAATGATGAAGCAAAAGAAATGATAAAAAGTGACCCAAATCAATTGGTAGAAGGACATAATATTAATGTTGTAATAAAAGAAGAAGAAATATTAAAACAAATACTTAGATTTATTGGCTCTAAAGATAATGAAACTGCAAATATTACGACTAAAGATGATATAGTGTATAAAATAAAAGTGGACCCAGTGTATCTTCAAAATACCAATAATGTAATAATAGGTTCTATAGTAAATATAGAAGATATTACTAAAAAAGTTAAGCTTGAAAATATGAGAAGTGATTTTGTCGCAAATGTAAGTCATGAACTTAAAACACCTCTAACTTCTATAAGTGGGTTTGTTGAAACGCTAAAATCGAATGAAAACATAGATGTAAACACTAGAAATAGATTCTTAGAAATAATAGAAAGTGAATCAGATAGATTAAAGAGATTGATTGATGATATATTATTATTATCATTTGTAGAAAATAAAGATACCCTTCTTATGGAAAATGTTGTAGTATATGATGTGTTTAAAGAAGTATATGAAATAACACAACATTCAGCTAGAGAAAAAAATATAGAAGTTCTATATAAATGTGATGATAAATCAATAAGTATATTATCTAATAAAGATTATATAAAACAAATATTTTTAAACTTAGTAGATAATGCTATAAAATACACTCAGGATAATGGGATTGTACAAATTGTAGTTTTAAAAGATGAAGAAAAAATAGTAATCAAGGTTATAGATAATGGTGTAGGTATACCAAAAGAAGATGTAGAACGCATCTTTGAACGATTCTATAGAGTAGATAAAGCAAGAAGTAGGGATGTAGGAGGAACGGGTTTAGGGTTGGCTATAACTAAGCATATAGTTAAATCGCTAAATGGATGTATAAAAGTAAAAAGTGAGCTTGGTATTGGTAGTGAATTTATTGTTACAATACTACAAAAAAATTTCCTTAAATAGAAGGAAATTTTTTTTGTTTTTTGCACAAACTATATAAGAGAAGGAGCTGAGAAAATGGAAGAAAGTTTATTGAATGCAAATTTATTTAGACACTCTTTTATAGTTGCATTAGTTGTAGGAATATTATGTAGAGGATTAGTTTTAAGAGTTACAGACAAACAGTACCCATCAAGACCACAAGATTATTTAGAACAGATAATAATATCAGGGCTTTCAGCTTCATTAGGTGCGATAGCATTGCCTGCACTTATAGATAAAGAGTTTTCGGCATTGACATTTTTTGCAGTAGCAATACAACAATTTCAAGGTCTTGCAGAGCAAGAAAGAATAACATTAAAGAATATAGATAATGAAGAATTAGTGCCAAAAGGAGATGCTTATGTCGAAGAAATAGCATCTACCTATGAATCTAGAAGTTATATAAGTCTCTTTTCTGCATTAGTATCTTCTATAGTTTATATTGTTTTTGCAAGAAAGTATGACCTTGGCTTTTTTTATTGTACAGTATTAGCTGTTGTGGCAGGAGCTATTGTTGGTGTAATTTTTAGAAGGTTTTTAAGAAGAAATAGCATAGCAGATATAGCAGATATAGTTCCTGCTAAAATAAGTTTTGAAGGACCTATCTTAATGGTAAATGATGTAATAATAACTAATATAGGTCTAAAAAGTACAAGAGAAAAATATAAAAATGAATGCCTAGCTGTAGAAGTTATACCAAGAGACTTAGGTGCATTTGGAATAGTAAATGATGTAGGGCAAAGGCAAGCTATAATACATAATCTATTTATTCATATGGGTATAGATAAAGATGTAGATGAGGTTGATATTGTAGCTATTTCTAAGACTAATTTAGAAAAAAGTACCGTGGTCATACCATATATGCCAATACTCAAAGATATAGATGTCATGATAAATGTAGTAAAGAGTACACCTATCATAGAGACATCAAAAGGGAAACAGAGTGATTTTTCTAGGAAAACTTTGTAGATTTACATGTAAAATTTTAGACTAAATATTTTAGGAGTGATTTAATGGATAGAGTATTTTTTGTTGCTGTTATTATTGGTATGACATCTAGAATTATAATGCTAAATTTAGACCAAAAACAGTACCCAACACAACCAAATGTTTTGCTATCTCAGCTTATATTAGCATTCGTTGCTTCTTCATTAGGAGCGTTATTAGTTCCAGCTCTTATAAATCGTTCTTATACATCTATAACATTTTTATCTCTAGCAGCAGAACAATTTAGACAAGTAAGAGCAAATAGAAGGAATACATTGCAAAACTTAGAGGAAGTTCAGCTTGTAAAGAGAGGAGCTGCATTTATAGAAGAGATAGCTAGAACTTACGAAGTAAGAAATTATATGTGTATAGTTACATCTTTTTTAACAATAGGATTGTATTATGTAATACTTGCAGAAACAAAGATAAGTGAAGGCATGAGTTTGATAATAAGTTCGGTTTGTGGATTAGTATTAGCCTTTATACTAAAAAAACTCCTTACTAGAAAAAGTATTGGAGATATAGCTGATGTAATGCCTGCTGAGATTAGTTTTGTGAATGAGTCGATATTGAAGGTAGGAGATTTAAAAGGTATAACAAATATAGGTCTAAAAAGTGATAGAGAAGTATATATTAATAGAGGTGTAGGAATACAAATAATTCCTAAAAATAAAGATTATGCTAATGCAGGAATATTATTTGATTCAGGTCAAAGACAAGCAATAGTATACAATATATATTCAAGGTTAGGTCTATATGGAGATTATGGAGAACCTTCATTTGTACCATTGCCTAGAAGAAATAAGGATGATGAAAGTATAATGATTGCTTATTTACCAATAGATAAGAATGTAGAAAAAGTAATGGAAGCTGTAAAGTCATGTCCAATACTTTCAAGTTCTAAAGGTAAAAACTTATCCCTAAAAAATTATAAAATAGGAAAGAAAGGAAGTGCATAAGATGGGAATGGATATAGGTTTAAATGAATATACCCTAGCTATAGTTACATTAGATAAGAATATGAAAAATGGTGGAGGTTGTCCAATATTTTATGCAAACGATGAGAAAGACTTACAAAATAAGGCAATGTTAATGTCAAAGTGTGTAGGTGGAATGGTTCATGATATGACAAATGGGACATTAATCATAGTAAAACATTAAAGTTATAAAATATTTCTGAGAACAAATAGTATTCAAATTTTTAAAATACTTAAATTTGAATATTATTTGTTTTAATCTCTTTTATAGCTAGTTACTTATATTGACTATTAGAATTAAAATGTGTTATTATGACATGAAATGCTTAAAAATGCTATTATAAAATATAATAAACTTACAAACTGTATATGAAAACATATTATAATAAGCTTTGATGAATACAAAAGAGTGGTGAAAAAATTGGAAGTAAATGTAAAAAAAATAAATAATATTATAAGTAAGGTTTACAAAGATAGTATTGCAGAAGAAATAGGCATAGAAGTAGGAGATTTACTTATATCTGTGAATGAACAACCAATACATGATATAATAGAGTATAGATTCTTACTAAGTGATGAATATCTAGAGGTAGAGGTACAAAAAAAAGATGGCGAGGTTTACATATACGAGATAGAAAAAGACTATGACGAAGATTTGGGTGTTGAATTTACAAATCCGATAATAGACCAAGCTAAAAGTTGTAGAAATAAGTGTATGTTTTGCTTTGTAGACCAGCTGCCAGAAGGAATGAGAGAAACTCTTTATTTTAAAGATGATGATTCAAGACTATCTTTTTTGCAAGGAAATTTTGTTACACTTACAAATATGAGTGAAGAAGATATAAATAATATCATTAAATATAGAATAAGTCCTATAAATATATCTGTGCATACGACTAACCCAGAATTAAGACAAAAAATGATAAGTAATAAATTTGCAGGAAAATTATATGGTATAATGAAGAGATTGGCAGATGCTCATATAGAAATGAACTGTCAAATTGTTTTATGTCCAGGTATAAATGATGGAAAAGAATTAGAGAGAACGATAAAAGAATTAGCGCAACTTTATCCATATGTAAATAGTGTTGCTATAGTGCCAGTTGGAATTACAAAACACAGAGAAAATTTAGCAAACCTAGACATTTTCGATAGTGAAAGTGCAAGTAGAACTATAGAACAGATACACAAGATGCAAAAAAAACATTTTAATGAAATAGGGACTCGATTTGCTTTTTTATCAGATGAATTTTATATATTATCTAGTAGGGAGTTGCCTACATATGAAGAATATGAAGGTTTTTTACAATTTGAAGATGGTGTTGGAATGATACGTAGGCTAAAATCAGAAATTGAAGAATATTTAAATACATTACCAGAAAAGATTCTTAAAAGAGAGAAAAAGGTATCAATAGCTACTGGTCATTCTGCATATGAGTTCATACAAAGTATGGCAGATGCTATGATGGACAAGTTTAAAAATCTTCAAGTGGATGTGTATGAAATAAAAAATAAATTTTTTGGAGAGACAATAACTGTATCAGGTCTTTTAACAGCTAAAGATTTAAGAGAGCAACTTGAAAATAAAGAATTAGGAGAAGCTCTTTATATAACAAGAAGTATGCTAAAAGCAGATGAAGAAATTTTCTTAGATAATATTGAATTAAATCAATTAGAAGAACTTATGAAAATAAAAATTATCCCATGTTTGAATGAAGGAAAAGACTTTGTGGATAAAATTTTAAAATAGAAAACAAAAGATGGAAGGAGAAACAACATGAGTATAAGTAGGCCAGTTGTAGCTGTAGTTGGGAGACCAAACGTTGGTAAGTCTACAATATTTAATAAATTTGCAGGAAAAAGGATATCAATAGTTGAGGATACGCCTGGAGTTACAAGGGATAGAATATTTGCTGAAGTAGAGTGGCTAGATAAGTATTTTACATTGGTTGATACAGGAGGAATTGAACCTGATAGTGAAGACATAATATTATCTCAAATGAGAAATCAAGCCATGCTTGCAATGGATATGTCGCATGTAATACTTTTTATAGTTGATGGTAAGGCTGGGATAACAGCTGCAGATAAAGAAATTGCGCAGTTGCTTAGAAAGACAAAAAAACCAGTAATTTTGGTAGTTAATAAGATTGATAGTCAAAGTCAATTTGATAATATATATGATTTTTATGAGTTAGGGTTTGGAACTCCTTTTGCAGTTTCAGGAGCTAATAGTATGGGATTTGGAGATTTATTAGATGAGATAGTTGAAAATTTTCCAGCAGGATTAGATACAGAGTATGAAGAAGATATAATAAGAGTAGCTATAACAGGTAAACCAAATGCAGGAAAAAGTTCTATACTTAACAAAATACTTGGAGAAGAAAGAGTAATTGTAAGTCCAATTGCAGGGACTACTAGAGACGCAATAGATACTTACTTTGAAAAGAATGGACAGAAATTCCTTCTAATAGATACAGCAGGACTTAGAAGAAAAAGTAAAATATATGAGACAATAGAAAAATATAGTGTAATAAGAGCCATGAGTGCTGTAGATAGAGCAGATGTAGTATTGATAGTAATAGATGCCCTAGAAGGTGTAACAGAACAAGATACAAAAGTTGCAGGTATAGCACATGACGAAGGTAAAGGATGTATATTTGTAGTCAATAAATGGGACTTAATAGAGAAAGATAATAAAACTATGAGTAACTATACAAAAGACATAAAAGAAAAATTCCCATTTATGATGTATGCTCCAATAGTGTTTGTTTCTGCAAAGACTAATCAGAGAATGAATAAGATATTGGATACAGTTGAGTATGTATCAAATGAACATTCTAAGAGAATATCGACTTCAGCATTAAATGAAGTAATTGGAGAAGCAGTAATGTTAAATCAACCACCATCTGATAAAGGTAGAAGATTAAAAATTTACTATGGAACTCAAACAGATATTAGACCTCCTAAAATTACACTGTTTATAAATGATAAGAACTTGACTCACTTCTCATATCAAAGATATCTTGAGAATAAGATAAGAGAAAACTTTGGATTTGAAGGAACTTCCATAAAATTTGAGTATAGACAAAAAAATAAGAAATAAATATTTAAAATATAACTAAAAGGGGGAAATTCAGTGGAGATATTTAGTTATATAATTATCGCTGTTGTTGCGTATCTTTTAGGCAATATATCTACTTCATACATAGTTGCAAAGCGAATTGCTGGAGTTGATATAAGGACTCAAGGTTCAGGTAATGCAGGTTCAACAAATGTACTTAGGACACTTGGAAAAAGAGCAGGAGCAATGACATTTTTAGGAGATGTTCTTAAAGGTGTAATGGCTGTTTTAATATCAGAGCTTGCAGCAAGATTAGTTGGTATAGATACTCTTTTAGCTGGATATCTGGCAGTTATATGTGTTGTAGCAGGTCATAATTGGCCAGCAGTTTTAGGATTTAGAGGGGGTAAAGGTGTTGCAACTTCGTTAGGAGCAATGCTCGCTGTAAATCCAGTAATAACACTAATGTGTCTAGCAGTATTTATATTGGTGGTAGTTATAACAAAGTATGTTTCATTAGGTTCTGTTGTAGGAATAGGATGTTCACCAATATTTATGATTATAGTAAAAAATAAAGCTGGCTTAATAGTAGCTTTGTTTTTAACTGCATCAGTAATATATAATCACAGAGCAAATATAAAGCGATTATTAAATGGGACAGAGAGAAAAATTGGTCAAAAGAAAGAATAGTAAATATATTATACTCAGGTGGTGTTAAAAATGGAGAAAGTATGTGTATTAGGTACTGGAAGTTGGGGAAGTGCATTAGCTTTAGGTCTTGCAAAAAAAGGTAACGATGTAAGTATGTGGACTCGAAAAGAGGAACAAGCTAAAAAAATAAATAGAACTAAAGAAAATACAGACTATTTACCAGGAGTATTATTTCCAAATAATATAACTATAAGTACTGATATAGAAAAAACTATAAAAGATTGTAAGGTGATAGTTTTAGCAGTTCCATCACAGGCCGTAAGGAGTACTTGTCAAAAGATAAAACCATTTATAAAAGAGGGACAAGTTATTGTTAATGTAGCAAAAGGTCTTGAAAAAGGTACTGGACTTAGACTATCTCAAGTCTGTGAAGAAGAATTACCACAAAATCCATATGTAATACTATCTGGGCCATCTCATGCTGAAGAAGTGGCAAGAGATATTCCTACCACAGTAGTAGTAGCTTCTAAAGATTTAAAAATAGCACAGATGATACAAGATTTATTTATGAGTCCCAAGCTTAGAGTTTATACGAATCCAGATATAGTTGGAGTAGAACTTGGAGGAGCATTAAAAAATATTATAGCCTTTGGAGCTGGAATCTGTGATGGGTTAGGGTATGGTGATAATGCAAAAGCTGCTCTTATGACAAGAGGTATTAGTGAAATGAGTAGACTTGGAATTGCCATGGGAGCTAATATGCCTACATTTGCAGGACTTTCAGGAATAGGAGATTTAATTGTTACCTGCACAAGTATGCATAGTAGAAATAGAAGAGCAGGTATACTTATAGGTCAAGGTATGAGCTTAGAAGATACTTTAAAAGAAGTAAAGATGGTTGTAGAAGGTATAACTGCTACTGAAGTAGCACACGATGTCGCTGAAAAATTGAATATAGACATGCCAATAACTAATGCCATATATTCTGTAATAAATAAAGGTTCAAATCCTAAGGAAGTTGGAATAGAACTAATGATGAGAAGTAAAAAGCATGAAATGGAAGAAGTAGTTTTAGGTGATGATATATAAACTATTGTAATATAAAATAAAAATATAATAGATTTATTTTAGCCCTCTTTATATAAAGAGGGCTATTTTAATTTTATCTAGCATAGTCTATGTATATACGATATAATAAATTATTTTATATGCAATTTATAGTTATCATGATTGTCATTATATCTTTTTAATATAATGAATTTTAATAAATTTAATTCACCTTGAAGTTTACTAGTTTCTGTATGTAGGGGAAATTAATATTGCTAGTCTTTATTTTTCTATTTTAAGAATATTAACCCCTAACTCTAAATATAATTTAATAAGATTAGATGTATAGGAGGAATAATATGAATAATAACATATACGAAGATATATCCAAAAGGACTCAGGGGGATATATATATTGGAGTAGTGGGTCCTGTAAGAACAGGAAAATCAACTTTTATAAGAAAATTTATGGAAAAGTTGGTTATACCAAATATAGACAATGAGTTTAAGAAGGATAGAACAAGAGATGAGATACCTCAAAGTGGCTCAGGTAAAACTATAATGACAGTAGAACCAAAATTTGTACCAGCAGATGGAGTAGAAATTAAAATAAAAGACACAGTATCTTTGAAAGTAAGAATGGTAGATTGTGTTGGATACATAGTTGAAGGAGCTTTAGGGCATGAGGAAGGTGGAAAACAAAGATTGGTATCAACTCCTTGGTCACAAGAAGCTATGACATTTGAAAAGGCAGCAGAAATAGGAACTAAAAAAGTTATAAAAGACCATTCTACAATAGGGATAGTTGTATTGACAGATGGTTCAGTTACTGGTATTGACAGAAAAAGTTATGTAGAACCAGAAGAAAGAGTTATACAGGAATTAAAAAGTCTTAAAAAACCATTTGCTGTTGTTTTAAATACACTAAGTCCAAAAAGTGAGGAAACAAGTATGCTTAGAAATGAATTGGAAGAAAAGTATGAAGTCCCAGTTCTCCCAATGAATGTAGTAGAAATGGAGGAAGATGACATAGAGGAAGTTATGGAAGCTGTATTGTATGATTTTCCACTTACAGAAATAAGAATCAATTTACCTAAATGGGTTGAAGGGCTAGAGAGAAATCATTGGATAAAAAGCAGTATAATAACAACATTAAAACAAAGCATTATAGATATAGGTAAAATAAGAGATATAGAAGGAATTATGCAAGGATTTTCTGAATTAGAATTTTTAGAAGATACAGGTGTTGATAATGTAGAATTAGGAGAAGGTGTTATAAACATTGATTTACAGACAAAGCAAGATTTATTCTATAATGTCCTTGAAGAAAAGAGTGGATTTAAAATTGAGGGAGATTATCAATTGCTTAGCCTAATAACTAGATTATCTAAAGTTAAAAATGAGTATGATAAAATAGAAAGTGCTTTAGTAGATGCTAAGGTAAAAGGATATGGAGTAGTAGCACCTTCACTAGAAGAACTTAGCTTAGAAGAGCCAGAAATAATGAAACAAGGAAAACAATATGGTATCAAGCTAAGAGCTAATGCACCATCACTTCATATTATAAAAGCGGATATATCTACAGAGGTTTCTCCAATAGTCGGTAATCAGAATCAAGGCGAAGAAATGATAAAATATCTTATGGAGGTATTTGAAGAGCAACCAGCTGATTTATGGGAATCAAATATGTTTGGTAAGTCACTTCATGATTTAGTAAAAGAACAATTACAGAGTAAATTATATACTATGCCAGAAGAGATAAGAGTTAAGATGCAAAAGACTTTACAAAAAATTGTAAATGAAGGAAGTTCTAACATTATAACTATTTTATTATAAGAATATAAGCTACTTATTAAAGTTAAACGATTGTTTACTTTATTAAGTAGCTTTTTATTTATAAAAATTGACAACAAGTTCTAATTATGGAAATATTATATATATAAGATATATTTTTTAACATTATTATATTAAAAATATTAGGAGAAAAAGATGAAGAAGTCTGAAATATTTATTTTTGTAAGTATAATAATACTCTGTTTTATAATTTATCCAAACAAGGTGTTTGGACAAGAGGATAATTGTTTTGAAGATTTTGAAAGGTGGGTTCAAGAAAATAAAAACAATAAAGAAGAAATAGTTTATACTCTTCCTTGTGATATGGTAATAGACGAAGAGTTTAGATTTTATATTCCTTATAACAGTAATTTTACAATAGATACCAACAAATATAAAATACTGATAAAAAATCATGGGAGATTTATTATTGATGATAATGAACTAAATATAATAGGTGAAGGAGGAAAAGAAGGAGTAATACATGTAGAAACTGGTGGAAGTATAAGTATCGGTATAAATAACATAATTGCTACTGATGGGACAGCCTTATACGTTGAAGAAGGAGGAGACTTATATATTAAATCATCCTATGAATCTGTTGAAAAAATAAAGGCAAATGGAAAAGATGCAATAGGAATTTATACTGAAAATGATATTAGAATATTAAATAAGGATATTGAAGTGAATGGAGAGAGCGCTATAGGTGTTTATTCTAAAGGTGATGTTGAGATAGAAGAATCTTCAATAAAAGTTTATAGTAGTAACAAAGAAAATGGATTATTAAGAACTAATAATAAGGCTGTACAATCAATTGTATCAGAAAGCAAGAAAGTTTATATAATTGATAACTCTAATGAGCTTATACCAGCTATATCTGAAGATTCTGGCTATAATATTATAACCTGTTTCCAGAGGGGAATTGATGTATTTAGTAAAGAAATAAAAGTAAGTAAAGATGATAAAATAGAAGATATAAAATTTCCAAAAGATATGGTATTAGAAACATCTAGTGGTAATCAACTTGATATAGATGTAGAATGGGATTTTACTGATTATTATGAAGAGTTAAAAAAAGAAGAAACTTTTAGCATAACAGGAAAATTTAAAATAGAAACATTAAATAGAGAAAAAATTGTAATAAATGATGATGTTGTTCCTATTTTGGACATATCTGTTGCAGAGAAAAAACCAATAGATAATTTGGAATTAGATTATCAAAACACAAGAGATGGATATGTAGCTGTTTTGTATTTTGATATGCCATACAATGCAAATAAAGTTTTTGTTGAATATTCAGCAGATGGAATCAATTGGATATCTGAGGAACAGGAAGATATTAGAGACCAAGCTATACTTTTTTTTGAAGATTTTAAGCTACGTTGTTTTAGAGTAAAAGTGGAAGGCGGATTAAAAGAAGGTTATTCAAATATGGTTTTTAAACCAGGATTTATAATGGGGGGTGGCGACAATCAAGAGACACCAGATGGTGAACAGGGAAATGATGATATTGATGGTGACCGTGGCGGTGGAGGTAGAGATGACCCAGATAGAGAAAATGATGGACTTGATTTAGATAGTAATAATGACAATGATAATACTACTGAAGAAATTCCAGAAGATTCTAATAATATAACAGATTCCAATAATGAAGAAAAAGATA
>JABBZI010000139.1 GCA_012955965.1 Clostridioides difficile | reverse complement strand
AATTTAAAGACATTAATAGGTTCTGTTAGAGATAGAAAAAGGTTAAATAGTATATTTAAAGAATATAGGCCTCAGGTTGTATTTCATGCAGCAGCCCATAAACATGTGCCTTTAATGGAAGATAGTCCAGGAGAGGCTATTAAAAATAATGTTTTAGGAACTTTAAACACAGCAGAACTTGCTAGTGAATATGGGGTGGGAAGATTAGGAGTAAATTCTAAAGATAAGGCTGTAAACCCTACTAATGTAATGAGTGAAACTAAAAGAATGTGTGAGATGGTTATAGAGTATATAGATAAAGAAAGTGATACAGAATTGGTAGCAGTTAGATTGGGAAATGTACTAGGTAAAAAAGGTACAGTAGTTCCTTTATTAAAAAAGAAAATTGCAGAAG
>JABBZI010000138.1 GCA_012955965.1 Clostridioides difficile | reverse complement strand
ACAGTACATAATATTTCCATTTGTAAAGTTAGTTCTATATGAAAATCTATTAGTTTTCTTTGATTTAAATTTAGGAAATCCTGTATTTTCTTTAAAGAATTTTTTATATTACTTTTCTAAATCTTTTAAGGTGTTTTGTAGTGAAAATTTGTCAGGTTCTTTAAGCCACTTTAATTCTTTTTTAAAATTAGTCAAATCAGAACTGCATTTTTCATCACTCATTCTAATATTAACATATGTAATTTTATTTAAAGCAAGTACTTTGAAGGTTTTTATATTTATTTCTAAATAACATATGTAAGAACCATAAGTCCTAACTTTTATCATTTTTGAGGTTGTCGTTCACATAAGTTCGCTACTACCTATGCAGTTCTCTTATGAACTTCTTACACTTTCATG
>JABBZI010000137.1 GCA_012955965.1 Clostridioides difficile | reverse complement strand
ATAACAGAGTTTCCGTTACTCCTATTTCAATAATTGCAGGAGCTACTGATGAGGAAAACTATGTCTATTTTGCAAAAACATTTGATAGAGCTGCAGAAACTTTAGGTATAGATTTTATAGGTGGATTCTCCGCACCTGTTCAAACGGGATATACTAAAGGTGATAGAATTTTAATTAAGTCTATTCCAGAAGCTTTAGCTGTTGCAAAGAAGGTATGTTCTTCTGTTAATGTTGGTTCAGCAAAATGTGGTATCAACATGGATGCAGTAAGGGACATGGGAAATGTAATAAAAGAAGCAGCAGAGCTTACTAAGGAAACTAAGGGATTTGGATGTGCTAAATTAGTTGTATTTGCTAATGCAGTTGAAGATAACCCATTTATGGCTGGTGCTTTCCATGGTG
>JABBZI010000136.1 GCA_012955965.1 Clostridioides difficile | reverse complement strand
GCACCATGCTCGGCCATGGCGTCACCGGCGGCATCATGAACGACCTGCGGCGGCACGGGGAGGAAGCCGCGCACCTTGCCCGGCGCATCCTCGCGGGCACCCCGGCCGATGCCATCCCGGTGCGCGAGGCCGGCTTCGCGGCGCCGCGCCTCGACTACCGCGAGCTGCGCCGCTTCGGCATCGACCTGGCGCGGCTGCCGCCCGGCAGCGAGCTGCGGTTCCGCCCGCCCGGCCTGTACGAGCGCTACCGCCCGGCCGTGAACGCCAGCGCCGCCATCATCGGCGTGCTGCTCGCCATCATCACCGGGCTCGCGCTGCGCATGCGCCAGCGCCGGCGCCTGAACCAGCTGCTGTCGCTCGCCAACCAGGCCCTGGACAGCCGCGTGCAGGCGCGCACGCGCGAGC
>JABBZI010000135.1 GCA_012955965.1 Clostridioides difficile | reverse complement strand
CATCAATACTTACATTTCCATTTATTATAACTACCTTGTCTGCACCATTTTTCCAACCTTCTTTACTTATTTTAACTGCTGTTTCATATCTATCACTTCCTGTAAGTTCTGTGATAGGTGCAGAAGTCTTTCTCAAGTATTTATTTACGTCTTTTCTTGAAGTTATATCTTCAATTATACATTCCTGTGTTACATTATAGTCTTTTAAATTTAATCCCATCTTTTCTAGGTCTTGTTTGTTTAAAGTTTTAGGATTAGTTTCACTATTTATCGTTATTCCTTGTAACTCCCAAACATTTTGATATTCTGGGTCTTGATTATAATTGATAGTTCCTTCATATGCCCCAGTTGATTTGTTGTAATTTATAGTCGTATCTAATGGCATATCATAACATTTATATTTTA
>JABBZI010000134.1 GCA_012955965.1 Clostridioides difficile | reverse complement strand
GCTCAGATGGACGGCGCGATCCTTGTATGTGCTGCAACTGACGGTCCAATGCCACAAACTCGTGAGCACATCCTTCTTTCTCGTCAGGTAGGTGAACCTTACATCATCGTATTCTTAAACAAATGCGACCTTGTTGATGACGCAGAATTACTTGAATTAGAAGAAATGGAAGTACGTGAACTTCTTTCTACTTATGACTTCCCAGGTGATGATACTCCAGTAATCCGGGGTTCAGCTCTTGCAGCGCTTAACGGTGAAGCTGGTCCTTACGGTGAAGAATCAGTTCTTGCTCTTGTAGCAGCACTTGACTCTTACATCCCAGAGCCAGAGCGTGCAATCGATAAAGCATTCTTGATTCCAATCGAAGACGTATTCTCAATTTCTGGTCGTGGTACAGTAGTAACAG
>JABBZI010000133.1 GCA_012955965.1 Clostridioides difficile | reverse complement strand
CTTCTACTTAATGCTCTAGGAATGAATTTATTTCCTATAATCAAAACTTTATTCTTAATCCCTGGTACAATTATTGTTTTTCCTTTTTTATAATTAGCATAACCAATCTTTGCAACATCCTCTGCATTCATTAAATACTTTTTTGCACTTTCTGATTTCTTTATTCCAGCCTTACTTTGAAATGATGTTTTAACTGGACCTGGACATAAACAACTTACTTTAACTCCATATTCTTGTACTTCATCATGAATTGCTTCAGTTAAAGTTAATACATAAGATTTTGTTGCATAATAAAGAGCCATCTTAGGGCCTCCAACAAAAGCTGCTGTGGATGCTACAATCATTATTCCTCCACTTTTTCTTTTAATCATTTGTCTTAAGAAATATTTTGTTATCTTTGTTAAGG
>JABBZI010000132.1 GCA_012955965.1 Clostridioides difficile | reverse complement strand
ATTATATCCTTCAGCCATATAATTTGCTATATCCTTTGAACTTACTTTAGATTTGTTCTGACTCCAAATAAAATTCATTACCATATGTTCAGTTTTAGGCATTTTTTTCATAATACAAATCACCAACCTTTATTTTTATTATATTAGACATTTGTCTAATAGTCAATTTTTTTAATTTCTTTTATTTAAATAGAGTTTATAAGTAGTCTAAATTTTTTTCAAATATCTCTAGATATTAATGTATGTTTTCTATTAGAAATAATAATCTTCTGTCTTAAATCTATATCTCTATATTGTCCAAGAATAATATTTTTTTGTAAAAAGACATTTTCGTTATTAGCTCCAAATGACATATTAAATCCTATTTCTTTTGTTTCATTACTATGGAAATAAAGTTCATTTAATAC
>JABBZI010000131.1 GCA_012955965.1 Clostridioides difficile | reverse complement strand
ACAATGTTATTTGCATTACCAACACAAAGGATAAGTGCAGCAGAAAACGTGGATTATAATGATGCACTTAATACAACTATACAAAAGTATATAGAAAAATTTCAAAATGGATTCTCAAGCAATATAACATGGGATTCATGGGCAATTATAGGACTAGCTAGATCAGATAAAGAAGTTCCAAAGGAGATTTTTGATACTTATTACAGCAAGGTAGAGGCATTTGTTCAAGATAAAATATCAAACAATCAAAAAATGTCAGGTGGAGATTTAGCAAAGCTAATTTTATCAGTATCAGCTATTGGACAAGATCCTAGAAATGTAGCCGGAAATGACTTAATAGATATAGTATGGCATCAAGATGGAATTTTAAATGAATACTATACATCATTAGCATACGTGTTAATAGC
>JABBZI010000130.1 GCA_012955965.1 Clostridioides difficile | reverse complement strand
AATATATACTCTAAAATTAGGTTAAAAAATAGGATAAAATTTACTACATACATATATTTGCTTTAATTAATTATTAAATTAAAAATTATCTGAAATAAACATTTTAAGTACTAAAATAGTATATTTCATAAAATTTGAATATAAGTCTATATTTATAATACTTAATTTAATTAAGATAAATTTAATTATTTTTTTAACAATTTAATATCTATTTTTTAACATGTTTTATTGCAAAATTCACCAATAATTTTTTATTATTAACTAACTTAAAGCATTTCATATATTATTCAGAAAATTATTTTAAAGTATATATAAAATTTCAATTTTTTTAATTTAAGTTAAATGCTTTTTAATAATAGCTATGAATTAAGATATTTTTTAATAATCTCTTTTAAATATATTTATAT
>JABBZI010000012.1 GCA_012955965.1 Clostridioides difficile | reverse complement strand
AATAAAGAAGTTTTCTAATTAATTGAAAAATTAGTAAATTTAGACTTTAAAATGGATTTAATTTTTTTGTTAATGAATTGTAGTAAAAAAGAGGATTTTACATAAAAAAAAGTAGCTCTTAGAATTAAAAGTGCTACTTTTTTTACAAATAAATTTTATTATTTATACTTGTAATTATATCTTATAAAACCAATTTTTTCCATATGAAAAACAAATAATCATGATATTTTTTCAATTATTCTTTATATTTATATTTTAATTTAAATTACTTTTATAAAGATAATATAAAATTCTATCATTCCATCACAAATTTCAACCCTGTATCCAAAATTATTTTCTTCAAGTATAGTTCTCACTATAGTAAGGCCAAGACCTGTTCCAGAAAGTTCTTTACTTCTCGACTTCTCTAAAACATAAAAAGGCTTCCATATATTCTCTATATCATCTTCCATATCATAATCTATACCATTTTTTATAGATAATACAACATTCTCATTCTCTTCAAAAAGATTAATCTCTATTTCATTATTGCTAGTATACTTTATCGCATTACTAATCAAATTATTAAATATCATATCTATACTATCTTTATCTGAGCTTATTACAAAACCTCTATCATCTATACTACATTTAACATTTATACTACCTCTATTAATCAAAAGCTCATAGTTTTTTAAACTTTTATATAATCTTTCCTTTAAGTCTACTGGATGCAAATTAACTTCTCTCTTCTCATATTTCGCCCAGTATAAAAGAGTATTTATTGTATTAGCCATATTTTCTGCCTGCTCAATTATTGTATCAGTATAAGTACCATCATCTAAGCCATCTTTCATCCCTATAGCATATGCTTTTATAAGTGCTATTGGAGTTTTCATTTCATGAGATGCATCTGATATAAAAGACTTTAGATTCTTATTTCTCTTGTTTAATTCATTATGCGCCTTCTCAAGCTTGACACTCATTATGTTTATGCTATAAGCTAATTCTTCGATTTCATCATTAGTTTTTATAGATTCAGTTCTAAAATTTAATTCAGATATATCTTTAGATAGAAGCTTTAGCTTTTCCATAGGTCTTATAATTCTATTTGATAAGATAAATATAAGTATAGTTATTATGATTACTGAAAAAACTCCCATAATTATATTAAATCTATTTACAATACTAATAGTTTCTTCAGAATGTTCTATAGGTATAGATATAGCAAACAAGTAATTATCTTTCTTTATAAATTTTACAAGTAAACTATATTTGGTTTTACCCTGATTATATATTTTATTTATGCTTTTATTATCAAGGTTCTTTAAGCTATCTTCTTCAATCCAAAATTTATTTAAACTTAAACCTTTCTGCCAAAATGCATTTAATAAATCATTATTTATTTTATCTATATTGCCTTTATCCTTGTAATCTTTATCTAATTTTATATATACAATATCGGTATTATTTTTTTCTTCAATTGAATCAATATCTGATTTTAATTTGTTTATGTCTTTATATTTGATTTCATCTGCTATATCATCCAATACATTTCTTTTCTCATGTAAATAATATCTATGAATAAACATACTATTTATAACTATCGACATCACATATACAACTAAAACTACTATTGATATGCTTATGGACAGTTTTTTGTTTAGTTTAGTCATTAAAATCCTCCAGACTATACCCTAATCCCCTATAAGTTTTTATTATATCTTCTCCTATCTTGGCTCTTAACCGTCTTACATGAGTGTCTACTGTTCTAAAATCCCCATCATAATCCAAGCCCCACACTAAATCTAAAAGTTTTTCCCTAGACAAAATAATCCCCTTATTATTGATTAAACAATGCATTAATTCTAATTCCTTTTTAGTCAACAGTATTTCATTACCACTTTTAAAAACTTTATTTGAGCCAAAATCTATTTTTAAATCTTTAATGTTAATTGTATTCTTATAATTTACTAATTTCTTAGCTCTTATTATTAAAACTCTAGGGTCAAATGGTTTCTTTATGTATTCATCTGCTCCTATATTAAGTGCTTCTATCTCATCTTCACTCTGACTTTTGGCAGTCAACATAAGCACTTTTGTGTTACTATTTTCCTTTATTTCTTTGCAGACCTCTATTCCATCAATTACTGGCATCATCCAGTCTAATATCGCTAAATCTATCCTATTCTCATAAAAAACATCTAAAGCTTCTTCCCCATTTTTTGCAGTAAATACATTGAAGTTTTCTTTTTTAAAGTATGCACAAAGTATCTTAAGCATACTAATTTCATCATCAGCAATTAATATATTCATCTATCCACATCCCTAAAATTTATTATTATATTTCATATTATATCCATTGCTTCAATTATATAAAATATATGTTACAAGAAGTTTACAATTATTTATAATATATTAATTACTATAATTGCCATCTTTTTGAATCAACTTAAAACTTCATATACAAATAAAAAAAGTATCTCAGAAAGATTAAAAATCTTTCTGAGATACTTTTTAAAAGATTATGATATTCCACATAACTTGTATAACCTTAAAAATTAATCTATTATAAATTTAATTTACCCTAATTACTATACTTTTTACTACTATATTATAAGTTTAATCAATCTATCTATAATCCTCTTTGACACATATAGCATATACATTTATTTAAAATAATCCCACAATACCTGTAATAGCTCCCACTACTATTAATATAAACATTATTTTTATTGGAGAAAGACCTTTCTTTAAGGCAAAAAGTACTAATAATGTAAGTACTAAAGGAATTAATCCTGGAAATATCTTATCAAGTAAATCCGTTTGAAGGCTAAACTTAAAATCTCCACTAGTATAACTTATCGGTGTAGATAAATTAATAAATCTACCTACAAGCCCTCCCATAACTAAAGTACCTAGTATAGAAGCACCTTCTATAACCTTATTGACTATTCCACCTTGAAGTATACTTTCAACAGCTTTTTTCCCATACTTATATCCATTTGTCCACATTCCATAAGAAATTGAAGTCATTATTACATATTGAGCTATTACAAATAATATAGGTCCTGCAATTGATGCTCCACCCTCAGTTAGACCAATACAAACAGCTAGTACTATTGGTGTTATAACTCCCTGAGTTAAAGTATCACCAATACCTGCTAATGGACCCATCAAGCCTGTTTTTATTGCATTCATACCATCTCCACTTATCTCATCTGCACCATTAGCCTTTTCTTCTTCCATTGCTATTGTTATTCCATGTATAACACATCCACATATAGGCTCTGTATTAAAAAACGCCAAATGAGTTTCAACTTCTTGTTTTAACTCTTCTTTATCTGGATATAATTTTTTAAGTACTGGTAACATTGAATGTGAAAATGCTGTTGATTGTAATCTTTCATAATTATAATTAGACTGTGCAAAGAAAAACCATCTTAACCATGATTTTATTACATCTTTCTTGCTTAACGTTTTCTTAGCCACTTCACTTTTTACATCTGACATAATATTTTCCCCCTCTCATGTATTTAAGATGTAGCACTATCTTTTCCGTACTTGATTGAAGTAATTGTAAGAGCAAGTATTACCCCAATAACAGATATTACTATTATATCTACTTTAAAATAAACAGCCATCAATATTCCTAATATGAAAAAAGGCATAGTAAATTTATTTCCAATCAATTTTAAGTTCATAGCAATTCCAAGTGCTGGTAACATAGCTCCAATTACATTAAATACATGAAGTACATTCTCATTCATTACTTCCAACATCCCATCTATGGCATTTGGTCCAAAATAAACAACTAATAATGCAGGTATAAAACTCATTGCAAATAATAGTATTTGCGGAGGGACTATGTTTATAAATGCTACTTTGTCAACATTCCCCTTTTGAACTTCCTTATCAGCCCAATGTGCAAAAAAAGAGTTTACTGTCATCTTTCCAATCCAAAGTACCGTTGCGACAGTACCTAATGGAACCGCTATTGCCATTGCAGTACTTACATCTAGTTTAGATGCTATAGCTAAAGCAGTCCCCACATATCCTGCAAAAGCTGGGTCTCCCATTTGAGCTCCTCCTGCTGATATAAATCCTAAGTATATCATATTTATACCTGCTCCTATAATTGCACCTTGAACAGGGTCTCCTAATATAATTCCTGTTACAAATCCAGCTAACAAAGGTCTATTCCATGTAAAAAATCCAACATAAGTCAACCATGGACTCCAAGAAAGATAATAAAAAATTGCTATTAATACTGCCTGAATTAATGAAATTTGCATAGACTTCCTCCTTATCTACTCCTAAAGATTCACAAGATAGTATTTTTATAATAACGTTCCTACATCGATTTTTTTTGCATCTGGTACTATTTGTATAAAACACTTAATATTCTTTGATATTAGTTCTTTAAATATTTCTTTTTCTTCATCTGATACAGATATATTTTTATAAAAGCTTCTTCTTCCAAGTCCAGCTCCCATACCTCCAACGTTTAACTCTTTTAAATCTACTCCATTATTCACTAGACCCAAAACAGTTTTAGGATATTTAACTAAAACTATTAAATTTTCATCCCCATTATATGATTTTAATACCTCAGCACCTGACTCCACATCATGTACCTCAACCTTAACAGTTGATGGTGCTGCCATTTGTAAAACTTGAACTATGAATGGGTCTTTTACAACTAAATCATCTACTATTACTATCCTTTTTGCTGATGTAATCTTACACCAAGCAGTAATAACCTGACCATGTATTAATCTATCATCAATTCTTGTTAATGTTATATTACTCATAATAATTCCTCCAGATTTTTATTTTATATATTTAAAACTGCTTTCACATCTTTAATCCCTGATATCCCAACTTCTTCACATAAATTTTTTAACTCTTTTAGCTTCATATTTTCTCTGTTTAAAAACAATTCTAAAAGCATAGGTAAATTTACACCTGTTAAACATTCTAATTCACATACTTTAGCAAATTTATTTATTACAATAGCAGATGTATTAAATGGAGTTCCACCATAAAAATCAAGCAATAATAAAACACCTTCATCCTTATATTTTTCAATTCCATTTTCTAATTTTTTACTAAACTCATCTATACTGTCACCATGGTTTAATCCTAAAGTTTCCACCTTTTCCTGTTTCCCTACTATTAATTCAGCACTTTCTAACATTGCTTTAGCCATATTTCCATGTGCAGCTATAACTATTCCTGCCATATGAATCATACCTTTCTTAACTAAACTTTTTTATATAGATTATAAATTGCTATTTTAATACTCTAATCTAATTAGCTACATTAACCATTATCTTACCAAAGAAAATATCTCTTTTGTATATTTTTTCAAAATAAGATGGTACTTCATCCAAGTTTATTCTATGTGTTACTAATTTTTCAACATTCATATCCCCTTTCTTCATGTGATATAACCCAGCACTCCATTCTTTTCCTGGAAATGGGAATGAATTTCCAAACCAAGTTCCTTTTATAGTCAATTCACTTCGTACTATCTTCTCAAATTGTTCTCTAGTCAAAGCTACATCTCCATATGGTACGCCTGCATACAACACTGTCCCTCCCTTTTTAGCTAACAACAACACTTGACCACATGTCATTGGAGTTCCTGCTGATTCGATAACAACATCTGCTCCAGTCTCATTCGTTAAATCTTTTATTTCCTCTATAAGATTCTTATCTTTTGCATTTATACAGATATCCGCTCCTAACTCTTTTGCCAGTTCTAATTTCTCATCAAATACGTCCACAGCTATTATTTTTGTAGAACCAAATATCTTTGCCCATTGTATTGAAAACAATCCTATTGGTCCTGTTCCAAGTACTACAACAGTATCTCCAACTTTAGTCTCTGACCTAAAAAGGCCATGTCCTGCTATACATACTGGTTCCAATGCAGCAGCTGTCTCATAACTTATTTCATTTGGTATTTTTATTAAATTTCTTTCTTTTAACTTCGTATACTCAGCAAAGCATCCTCCAAGTTCTTTATTTCCTATTATTGATACATTATTGCATCTTGAATATAATCCTTTTTTACATTCATCACATTCAAAGCATGGCATAGCTGGACAAACAGCAACTCTATCCCCTATTTTAAAATTTTTTACTTCTGAACCAATTTGTGCTACTTCTCCAGAGAATTCATGACCTAAAATTTCTCCTACCATATGTGGACCTGTCTTTGAATACTTTGATATATCAGAACCACATATGCCAGCCACTTTTACCTTAACTATTACATCATCATTTTCTAATATTTTTGGTACCTCTACATCCTCAACTCTTGTGTCTCTTATACCATAGAATCTAACTGACTTCACTACCATTCACCCCTATTATTTATTTTATTTAAATATAAATTCATATTCTATATGTTAAATATACAAAGCAATTCTCATGCCAATATATGTAAATACTGTTTTCATGCGATTTACTAGATTATCATTAAATGTGTGTCAAAGTGTGTCAATTCTTTTTCATATAAAATCTTATGTGTGTCAATATAAATGACACTTACTTTCTATACTAGGTCTTATATCATGAAATCTATAAAATGTACTTTTTTTATTATTTTTACAAAAATGTTCGGAAATTTTCCTTCTATTTGTGATATAATATTAAATATAAGGTATCAACATAAATCTTCATGCGAATATCAGAACTTTTTTGACACTAATGCCTTATTCAATATAATAATTTAACTTTTTGGAGGTTGTTTATGAAAAAAGTGTATCAAGGAAAAACTAAAGATGTTTTTGAACTAGATAATGGAAATTACTTATTAAAATTTAAGGACGATGTAACTGGTAAAGATGGCGTATTTGATCCAGGTGAAAATAGTGTAGGCCTAAGTATAGATGGAATTGGTAGAGCTAATTTAGAAACATCTGTTAAATTCTTTGAAATTCTAAACAATGCTGGAATTAAAACTCATTATGTAGGTGCTAATTTAGAAGAAGCATCTATGGAAGTTCTACCAGCAAAAGTTTTTGGGAATGGATTAGAAGTTATTTGTCGTTATAGAGCTGTTGGTAGTTTCTTACGTCGTTATGGTTCATGTGTTGAAGAAGGAGCTAAATTAGATTGTTATGTAGAAGCAACTTTAAAAGATGATGACCGTTGTGACCCACTTATAACATCTGAAGGTTTAGAAGCTTTAAATATTATGACTCAAGCTCAATTTGATTCAATGAAAAGTATGACTCAGAAAATTTCTAATATAGTTCGTGATACTATAGCTGAAAAAGGACTTGAGCTTTATGATATCAAATTTGAATTTGGATTCTACAATGATGAAGTAATATTAATAGATGAAATAGCATCTGGAAATATGCGTGTTTATAAAGATGGTGTAATAGTTGACCCTATGGATTTAACTGCTCTTTTATTAGCAAAATAATACATAGTATATACATATAATTTTCAAATATAATAAACTTATAAAAAAGAAAAGCTATGAAGTAAAGACTTGTTAAATGTAATTATCTTAAAACATTTAGAGAATCTTTACTTTCATAGCTTATTTAAATTAATTTATTCTAATTAGTAGACAACAACTTTAAACCTACAATCCCCACAACAATAAGACCTATACATGCAATTCTAGCTATACTGATAGGTTCATTTAATATAGCAATCCCTACAATAGCTGTACCAACTGTACCAATCCCAGTCCATATAGCATATGAAGTTCCAAGTGGAAGATGTTTAAGTGCTAATGATAAAAAATAAAAACTTATAATCATCCCAACAATAGTAAGTATGCTTGGAGTTAATTTAGAAAATCCATGAGAATTTTTTAGTTGAAAAGCCCAAAAAACTTCAAACAAACCTGCAATAAATAAAAATAACCATTTCATAAAATCATCCCTCTTTTCAAATATCCCTTTTTTTACCAATAAAATAACCTGAGAAATATTCTAAAATATCTCCCAGGTTTTTATCCTTCCGTGTTCACAACAAAACTATGCTGTGGGTTTTATCTCGGACCAGACCAATCATTAATAATTGCGGAACCCTATAAAACTCTATTAATTATTCTATTGTATTTATATAATACTATCAACATATCTAATAAAAGTCAATATATGGATATATATCATAATTATAATACTATCTATGTATTTCTTTAAATATACTTATTTACTCTATCTATACCCCTTTGTAAGAATCTAAGAATATCTAATTTTTATTTAATATGTTATAATAACATAAAAATATTGAAAGGAGTAATTTCTATGAATTCCTATAAAATCGCAGTATGTCAGATGATGACTACAGAAAATAAAATTGAAAATATCAATCATGCTGTAGAAATGGTAACAGAAGCTGCCATCAGTGGAGCTAAAATTGTGATTTTGCCAGAAATGTTTAACTGTCCATATGAAAATAAATATTTTCCTAAATTTGCTGAAGAATATCCAGGTGAAACAACAACGATATTGAGTAAATTAGCTGAAAAACATGAAATTTATCTAGTCTCTGGTAGTATACCTGAATTAGAAGATGGAAAAATCTATAATACTTGCTATGTATTTAATAAAAGTGGAACTCTAATTGGAAAACATCGTAAAATGCACTTATTTGATATTGAAGTTACAGGAAAGGTTAGCTTTAAAGAATCAGATACTCTTACAGCAGGAAATGATGTTACTATAATAGATACTGAATATGGAAAAGTTGGTATAGCTATTTGTTATGATATTCGATTCCCTGAATTATCACGTTTAATGGCACTTAAAGGTGCTGAAATCGTTATCTTGCCTGCTGCATTTAATATGACTACTGGCCCTGCTCATTGGGAATTATCTATAAGAATGCGTGCTTTAGATAATCAGATATTCTATGTTGGTGCTGCACCTGCTAGAAATAAAAATGCTTCCTACATAGCTTTTGGTAATTCAAGAATTTCAGACCCTTGGGGAAAAATAATTGCTCAGGCTAACGAAAAGGAATGTATTATTTATGCTGATATTGATAGAGATTTAATTCCTGACATAAGACAACAATTACCATTGCTTAAACATAGAAGAACAGACTTATATGAACTTAACACTTTAAAATAATAAAAATAAGAGATAAAGCTATTGCAAGAACAAATTAAATCTGCTCTGCAATAGCTCCCTCTGATTGTGCTCTAACAAATGCTACCATTCTCACCATATTTAATAGTTTTGCCTTAGCAAATAAATCATTTTATCGTTAACTCTATTTACTTTATGAAATTTCTATTGATTTGGAGATATACATTTTTTAGGGCATATAAGTTGACAAGCTCCACAGTCAACACATACAGATTCGTTAATTATTCTTTTTTCTTCCAATTTTGTTATACATCCAACCTTGCATACTCTCTCGCAAGAGCCACAACCTATGCAATTAGATTGATTAATTCTTCTTGGCATAATTCTCTCCTTAAGTTCAAAATATATTTTATAAAGTTTGTTTACAAGACTCAACTGTAATTTCTAATACTCTTGTTAAAAAAGGGAATTTATCTGCCATCATTTTAAAATTACTTCCTTCTTTTAAGAATCTAGCTTTTCCTTCAAGTAAAAATCCTGTCCCCATGTATCTATATCCCATTACTTCATGACTACCAATAGTTAACTTAACTTTAGAGTTTATATTAATATTTTCTTCTGTTTTAATCATAGCAGCTGCTGGAATTAAAATTTTATTTTCATCAGCAAGAACTATATAACTATTCCAAGTGTTAGATACATGAGCCTCGCTATTGTTATAAGTTACTATGGAAACTACACCTTCATTATTTAATACTTCAAAAAACTTTTCTGTAAACATTTTATATTTCCTCCTGTATATTAAAAATAATTTTTAAATTGATAAATATTTAAAAGATATATCAAAGATATTTATTATCGTCGATAATTATTGTCTTTAATTATAATATAATAGTTTTTATACTATGTCAATGATAAAAATTATATTATTTTATAAGATTCGATATTAAGGTAATGGGTTGAATGATAATTAATAATAATGTATCATTAAAGATATTATTTTAGAGAAGGAGTTTTGTTGTAATGAAGTTTTCAATAGGAGTAGAATATGCACTACATTGTTTATTATATATGGTAAATTTAGAAGAAGGTAAATCTGTTGGAATTAGAGATTTAGCAACATTTCAAGGAATATCAGAGACTTATCTATCAAAAATATATGCCAAATTAAGTAAATCAGGAATCGTTAAATCTGTTCCAGGAGTTAAGGGTGGGTATGCATTAGCTCGCAATGCAAAAGATATAACATTTTGGGATGTTATTGAAGCAGTAGAAGGAAAAGAATCATTCTTCCAATGCGCAGAAATTAGGCAAAATAACATATTATTAGATAAAGAAAATTTACCAGATACACATACTAAGTGTCCTTGTTTAATAAAAGTAGTAATGCTAGAAGCAGAGAATGAAATGAAAAAGTACTTGAATAATAAGACCTTATCATGGTTATATAATCAAGTATATAATAACATACTTCCTAAAGAGATGGAAAAAGCTACAATAGAATGGTTTAAAAATACTGAAAAATAATTTATCAGAGAGGTTACACACTAGAAAATATCACTACACCATTTTTATAGTATGTAACTTCTCTCTTGATTACTAAGTTATCCGCTAATAAATATAAATATTTTCATTTACCTTATAGGTTTTTTTGCATGCTGACTACTTTAGCTACTAACTCACGGCTAAAATCATGAGTGCTCATAGCTATTTTTTAATCAAATATCCTTAATATTCTCTTTCATCATATCTTCCAGCTTTACATTCGGATTATGATATCTTTTCCTATTTTTAGTTACATCTTTCCATTGAATTGCTTGCTTAGGACACCAATGCACACATGCTAGACAATGTTCACAATTATGTAAAAATCTTGGTCTTCCCTCTTCAATATCAATATTATTTACAGGGCATACTTTCGAACAAATACCACATTCTACACAAGTATCTTCAACAGAAAAATAACTATCTTGATTTGTACAAGATGAAATATATTTTTGATACAACTTTTTATATATAAAATTGGTTTTACCAATTTTATTACTTTTCTTATTTAAAATATCCTCTGACACTTTATTAACTTTAAGTTCTGCTTTACTAAGTAAATTGCTAATTTTTTTATCTTCTTTTATATTGTACTCACAAATATAATTAGAAACCATTTGTATACTTGAACCTAAGTTTAATTCGTACCCCTTCTCTTTCAATAAAACATCGACATCAGGAAGTGAACCTCCACTTATAAACCCTCCACAAGTTACTACAGCAAAAATATATGGATTATTGCTTTTAATGTTTAAATTTGATATAAATTTAGAAACAAGATTGGGTAATCCCCAAAAAAATAATGGAAATACAAACCCTATTGTATCACTGTTACAATCTAAATCAGTATCATCACATATTCTAACTATTTCTGCATCAATTTTGTTTGATATAATTTCTGCTGCACTCAAGCTATTTCCTGTTGATGTAAAATAGTAAATAACCTTATCTTTCATAACTTCTCCTCCTAAAATCTCTTTGAAAAATAAATTACTTTTTTACTTAACATATCTATTCTAATGAGATTCTTCTATTTAAATTATCAAAAACTTATATCTAATATCATGTTATAATACTTTATTGGTTGTTATTATAGTATCTAAATAAAGATTATTTTTTGTGGACACTTGCTCTTTTTAGTTTATTTGGCTTTATTATTTCCCTTATTTATCATAACTACATAAAATAAAATTAGTTGGTATATCAATTATATTTTAATCAAATATAAAAAACAATAATAATTGATATATCAACTAATTAATGTATATTAATTCATTTTTATAATTTATCTGATTTTTAATTAATCTCCTTATTTAGTTAAATCTTTTCCTTTCTATACATCTATCTTTCATTTAGAATTCCCAACAATCATATGCTTGATTTATTTAATATATCAAAATATACTAACTTTAATGATTAAGTTCTAACATATACCTAAAGATTTGAGAATTTATTGAGATTTTTATACTAAGATAAACATACTTAAAATACTTGTATTAAGAAAGGAGAATTTTTATGGAAAATAAAATACTTGTTGTGGATGATGAGGAGGGCATAATAACACTCTTAAAAGATTACTTTGAAATTAATGATTATGAGGTTTACACTGCTCAAAGTGGAAAAGACGCATTAGAAAAAATATCTATAAAGCCAGATATTATTTTACTTGATATAAACATGCCTGAAATAGATGGAATTGAGGTCTGTAACAGAATTAGAGATTATGTATCATGCCCTATTCTGTTTCTTACTGCTAAGATTGAAAATACTGATAAGATAAATGGTTTTCGTGCTGGTGCTGATGATTACATTGTAAAACCGTTCGACTTAGACGAACTTGAAGCTAGAGTATCTGCTCACTTAAGACGCGAACAAAGAAAGTCAAAACAAACCAAAATTAAATTTTATAATAATTTGGTAATAGATTATGAAAAAAGGTCGATTTCTATAGATAATAATCATATATCACTTTCGAAGAAAGAATTTGATATAGTAGAGCTTCTCTCCATGAATCCTGGTCAAGCATTTGATAGAGAAAGAATTTATGATAGAATCTGGGGATATAATAGTAATGGTAATAGTGATGTTATAATGGAGCATATTAGAAAGATACGAATCAAATTATCAAAATATACTCTTGAAAATTACATAGAAACAGTATGGGGAGTTGGTTACAAATGGATAAAATAAATAACATGTCACTAAAAAAATCTTTCTTTGTTCTTACTTTATCTTCTCTAATTATAGCATCAATACTTACAGCTCTATCATACATTTTACTTAATAATATATATAAGTCTATACAAGATAAATATTTGGGAACACCTCTACATACAGGAACTATAACCATAATGCAGAATAATATTAACCAGTTCAGTGATTATGATAAAACATTACTTAATATAATTAGCACACTTCAGTTTGTGCTTCCACTTGTATTTTTTATAGGTTTTTTATTATTGGCTGATATAATTTTTTATAAGATAAAATTGAAAACACCTATTGAAATACTCAATAAAGGTGCAATGGAAATATCCAATAATAACTTAGACTTTTGCTTAGAATACAAGAGTAAGGATGAATTAGGTAATCTATGCAATGCTTTTGATAAAATGAGGTCAGAACTAAAGAAAAACAATATAAATATGTGGACTATGATTAATGATAGAAAACAACTTAATACTGCTTTTTCTCATGATTTAAGAAATCCTCTAACAGTTCTAAAAGGTTACTCAAATTATTTAACAAAATACATACCAACAGGAAAGCTTACTGACGAAAAGATTTTATCAACTACACAACTTATGTCTGAACATATCAATAGAATCGAATGTTATGTGGAAAATATGAGTAGTTCTCAACGATTAGAAGATTTAGTAGTTTCAAAAGCTTTATCAAGTATAGACAAGTTTATAAAAAACTTAGATAGAAATCTATCTATTATTGCTGAACAAGAGAAAAAATCTTTTACACTTACAAGCAAAATAAATAATATAAACCTATTGTTTGATGAAAATATTATTCTTAGAGTTATTGAAAATATAATATCAAATGCTTTTAGATATGCTAAAAATAATATATCCATACTTATATATTTTGAACAAGAGCTCCTTACATTTATAATTGAAGATGATGGTATAGGATTTAGTGAAGAATCTCTAAAATCAGCCTTAAAACCTTTCTATAGAGATAAGACTTCAAATAACAGCAACATGCACTTTGGTATGGGTCTTTATATATCTAAAATATTATGTGAAAAACATGGTGGCTCTATTTACGTTGAAAATAACTCAGCCAATAGTGCTAAAATTACAGCTAAATTCTCAACAAAAAATTAAAGCAATTTTATAAGATTATTACTTCTCTTCTATAAATTTTGTTAATTAGAATTTATAGAGGATGTCCTTTTGAAATAAACTCTTAAATAAATAAATTTAGAAAGTTGAGAAAAAATTGAGTTTTAAAACTTACACTCTTCTTATATAGAAAAGGAGAGTGTTTTTTATGATTATAAAAGCAAAGCAATTATCAAAGATATATGGTTCTGATAGCAATAAAGTTATTGCACTTAATAGTGTCAATTTAGAAATAAACTCAGGTGAATTCGTTTCTATAATTGGTCCTTCTGGAAGTGGAAAAAGTACGCTTTTACATATTTTAAGTGGTTTAGATAATCCTACCTCTGGACAGGTATTGCTTGATGATAAAGATATATATAAATATAGTGAAAAAGAATTATCTACTCTTAGAAGAAAATCCTTTGGATTCGTTTTTCAACAATTTAATCTTTTACCTGTTCTTACTGCATCAGAAAATATTTCAATGCCTGTACTTCTAGATAAGAAACAGCCTGATAAAAAATACTTAAGTGAAATCTCATCATTACTTGGAATCACGGATAGACTCCATCATCTTCCGCATGAACTTTCAGGAGGTCAACAACAAAGAGTTGCAATTGCTAGAGCACTTATTGCAAAGCCAAATATAATATTTGCTGATGAACCTACAGGAAACTTGGATAGTAAAAGTGGTAGTGAAGTTATGAATCTTCTTATCAAAACTTCAAAACAGTTTGGTAAAACTTTAGTTGTAATCACTCATGATGATAGAATTGCAAAGCTTGCTGATAGAAGACTTTCAATTATTGATGGTGTGCTTATGGAGGTGGAATAATAATGAAGAGTTATCTTTCACTTTCAATAAAAGAATTAAAAAATCAAAAACTTATGACTACACTTATTATTATAGCAATAGTACTATCAACCATTATGACGACTGTGATTGGGCAATCAATTGCTATACTTCAAAATTTAAGAATTGAACAAGCTCGTTCTTTTAATGGTGATAGACATGTATCCTTTCACCAACTCACTAAAAATCAAATTGATAAAATAAAGAAAAATAATAGAATTTATCAAGCTGGTACTTCAATAGCCCTTGGTACTAGTAAAATAAAGGACTCTGGTATCTCTGTACTTGTAAAAGAGTATGATAAAGTAGGTCTTTCCAACTATCCAAAGTTAACGAAATTAAAGTATGGAAATCTTCCTAAAAATGAGAATGAAATAGCCCTAGATGAAAATACTCTAAAACTTATGGGTATAAAACCAAAATTAGGTATGACAATACCTATGAATTTGGATATTTCACTTTTAAAAGACACTATACCAGCATATAATTACACAGCTAACTTTAAATTGAGTGGTATTTTAGAAGATGATTATACAGGATATGCAAGTGGTACAGTAAATGGAATTGTAGGTAAAGGTACATCAGAAAATTTTCTTCCTAAAAGATATACCTTATCTTCATTGGATTTTAAAATAAAACAACAAGATAAGTTTCAAGAAATAGTAAACCAATTAGCTAAAGATATAGGTATTCCCCACGATTCAATTCAGTACAATTGGGTTTATTTAAACGCACTTGGGATACAGTTTGAAAAAGATAATTCTGATGGTGATAGTATCTCTATTATTATATTGGTATCTTTATTCGTTGCTTTATTGGTTTTATTGGCTTCAGGACTTGTAATTTACAATATTTTAAAAATATCTGTTACAAAGAAAATTAAGGAATATGGATGTCTAAGAGGTATAGGAGCTGAACCAAATCAACTCTATAAGATTATTATTTTGCAAATTTTAATTTTATGTACTATTGCCATACCTATTGGCGCTATAATTGGAATTATATCCTCTGAAGGAATAACTGGAATGGTAACTAATATCTTAAATCCAGATATACTTCTATCCAATAATAATAAAGAAATAACCGAGCTTATACATAAGAATTCAACTGCTTATCTATTTCCATTATTATTAAGTGCTGGGATGTCATTAATTTTTTCATTTATTTCAGCATTACCATCAGCAATATATGCTTCACATGTCTCTCCAAAAACTGCTATGTCTGGTAATACTACTAAAATCAAAAGAAAGATTAGAAAAGAAAAAACAATAAAAAACTTTGAAAGACATCTTGCATGGTTAAACTTAAAAAGAAACAAGGGAAGAACTATAATAACTATACTCTCTTTATTTATGAGTATAACAGTATTCGTTGCACTGAGTGAGTTTTCTAATGTATTAGATGTATCTAAATCAGTAAGTAATTTAAAAGAAGGAGATTTCTCCTTAACAAGCGAAATAACTGGTTTTGATAAATCCACTCTACATAAAATAAATAGCATGAAAGATGTCAATCGTACCTCTTTTATAAAATACTCAGAATACAAGCAGGAAGAAATAGATACAGATATACATTTTAAAAATAGTGGTGAAATATTAAAAATCATTGGTATTGATGAGCAGACCTTAAAAGATTCTATTCCTTCTATTACAGATTCTACATTAGAAGCTTTTAAAAATGGTTCTATTTGCTTTATAAAAAATCCAATTGCTATTTCTACACCAGGTGTAAAAACTAAGTATACAAATCTAAAACCAAAAGATAATATTATAATAAATAAAAAACAACTAGAAATATATAATACAATAAATAAAATGTTTATTTTACAAGGTAATGGTTGGTTAAATGGTGTTGATGTTATTGTACATGACTCTGTTTATGATACTTTGACAAATAAGGACAAGTTTAATCAAATAAACATTTATGCTAAAGATAAATCAGACTTAGAACAAATAAAATTATCTATAGAGCAGACTTGCAAAAACAATCCAGGTTCTCATTGGATATCATATATTGAATCAGACAAACAACTTGAAGAGAGTTTTAAACAAATAGAATTTCTAGCATGGGCAGTAATCCTGTTTGTAGGCTTGATTGGTACTTTAAATATAATTAACACTACTAATACAAATATCAATACTAGAATTAATGAAATTGGAGTTAAAAGAGCTATTGGTATGAGTAATAGCAGTCTATATAAGATGTTCTTATGGGAAGGTGCATACTATGGAATTTTCGCTGCTATATTTGGTTCTATTGCTGGATATGCCAGTGCTATTATCATAAACATGGCAACTATAGAAAAACTTGATTTTACTAATGTCCCTGTTCTTTCAATCTCACAAGCTACACTTGTTTCTATACTTGCATGTATAATAGCTACACTTATTCCATTAAGAAAAGTTAAAAAAATGAATATAATTGACTGTATAGATATTAAGTAAATTTTAAGAAAGGAATTGTCTCAAAATTGATTTTTTTAATCAAAATTTGAGTTCAACTCCTTTTTTTAATTTCTATGTATTATTTTTTACTACTTATTTTTAAATTCGGAACAAATTTGTTCGATTATGAACTGTGCTTTATTACTTAATAGAAAAAAATATATTATAACTATAATTTTACTTTCAATTGACTATATTACATAAAATTTCATAAAATCTTAAGACTTTCTTAAATAGTCTGTAAGTAAATTAAGATATATTATATTTAACTGATTAACATAAGGGAGGACAGTATTTATGAAGAATAAAAAAACTCAATGTTATAACACTGATAATAGTTAATAATTATATTGTTTACTTTAAGAAAAGTCATATTAAATGACTGCTGAACAACTAGTATTTTATTAAAATAATCACATAAATATATTTAAAAATATCCAATAAATTCAGAAGAGAAATTTTTAATGCGAAAGGATATACATATGATAAATTTAGAAGAAAAATATTTAATACATAAAAACACACATATGATAAAAATCCTGGAATATAGTGGGCATATCAGAAACTGGAAAGTGCTCTGTGAAGAACTTAAAATCGATTCTTCATTATCCAGAGAAGAGCGTGAACGAGCAATTTTAGTGAAAGCATATGAGACTTGGGGATATGATATGGCAAATCACATGCATGGCATGTTTGCCTTTGCATTATGGGATAATCTCGAAAGGAAACTCTTCTGCCTAAGAGACCAGTTTGGGACAAAACCTTTTTATTATTATGAGATGGAAAATGGAGAGCTTCTTTATGGTTCATCTATTCGTAAGATTATGAATCAGCCAGGATTTGTGAAAGAGTTAAATGAAGAAATGTTGCAAATATATCTGTCTTTTACATATGTAGCAGGTGAAGATACATTCTTCAATAAATTGAAGAAACTTATGCCAGGACATTATCTCATATGGCAGATGGGAACAGTGCGTGTTGAACGTTATTGGAAGCCTGAGTTTCACCCTGACTATAGCAAATCTCTTGAAGAATGGGCAAATGAAATTCATACAACACTTCAGAAAATCATGCTAGAGATGAAATCAGAAGATGAGACTTCAGATTTATTCCTTTCAGGAGGTGTTGACTCATCTTATGTGCTAGCAATATCAGATATAAAAACAACAAGCTCATGTGGTTATGAGGAAAAGTTGTTTGATGAATCAAAATTAGCACAACAGACAGCTGATATTCTTAGTCGTCAAAATTCTAGACATATAATTACACCTGAAGAGTATTTTATGGCAGTACCTTATGTAATGTACAATATGGAACAGCCAATTGGTGATGCGTCTGCTATTGTTTTTGCAATTGGATGCATGGCAGCAGCTGAACACACAAATATTTGTTACTCTGGAGAAGGTGCAGATGAGTTTTTTGGAGGATATAACATATATAATAAGGCAGAATGTTATGGTGAAGATTTAAAGACATTTTATATTGGCAATACAAACATTATGAATGAAGAAGATAAACAAAAAATTCTTAAGAAATACAATCCTGATGTGCTTCCGATTAAACTGACCAAAAAAATCTATGAAGAAACCGAAGAACTGGATGTACTTACGAATATGTCAAATGTAGACATTCAGATATGGCTAGAAGGAGATATTTATCTTAATGTAGATAAAATGAGTACTGCAGTTGGATTAGAAATTATAATGCCTCTTACAGATACAAGAATTTTTGATATTGCATCAAGGATGCCATCAGAATATAAAGTAAAAGAAGAACAAAATAAAATTGCATTTCGTACAGCCGCATCAAAAATATTGCCAAAAGATATTGCTTTCAGAAATAAGTTGGGATTTATTGTTCCGATTCGTATATGGATGGCTGATGACCAGTATAATCAGGATATTAGACATAAATTTCAAAGTGAGATAGCAGAGAAATTTTTTAACATAGACGAGATTAATGCAATTTTTGATGACTATCTTGCTGGGAACTCCGATAATTGGAGAAAGATTTGGACGATTTATACATTCCTTGTCTGGTATGAAATCTATTTTGTGAAATGTTAAGCCAAAGCGAAAAGATGTTGATTATATAAAGAATCACCAGAACTTCTATTCTGCTGATTCTTTATATTTTGCAATACTGCTCTACTTAATCTTGATTGTCTATCCTTTATCATATTTCAATTAATTGTTTGTTAGGTAGGTAGGTTGTCTCCCATGCCAAAATATAACACATGCCCCGCCTGATTTTGAATTTTCTATTTTGACAGAACCTCCAAGTTGTTCCACTAATTGCTTTACAATATAAAGCCCAAGACCAGAATGACCACCCTTTGTCTGTCTAGCTTCATCACCTCTATAAAACTTATCAAGTGCCTTTTTCAAATCTTTAGAGCTAAACCCACTACCTGAATCACAAATCTTATAATAGATATAATTTTCTTCAGCCCCTACAATGATGTTAATACTACCATCTACTGGAGTATATTGTAGGCTATTGGACATAATATTATCAAAAATTCGTGTCAATCTATCTACATCTATTTGAACTGGAGATTGTATATTACCCTGTATTTTCAAAACAAGCTTGATTTCTTTTTGATGAGCCTGTAATTCATAGTCCTGTACTTTTTGTTCCAAAAACTCAGGTAAATTTACAGGGACAAAGTTTAATTGTATATTTGATTTCTCCAAATCAGATGTGTATTGCATTTTTTGGACAAGGGAGGCACTTTTTTCTGTATTTTCTCTTATAACTGTAAGATACCTGTGTAATTTTTCGTTGCCATCTAAATTATTGTCAATAAGTGCATCTGTATATCCCAAAATAATAGAAAGAGGAGACTTCAAGTCATGTGCTAGAGCCTCTACCATCTCAACACGCTCCTGTTCCATTTTCCACTGTACAGATAAAGAGTTTTTAAGCTCATCTTTCATTTCAGAAAAAGCACTGCAAAGTTTCCCAAGTTCATTATCTGAATAGTAGCCGATTTCAAAATCAAGGTCCTTTTCTCTTATCTTCTTGGATGCATCGATTAAGAGATGTACTGGTTTATTGATATTTTTTACAAAATCTTTAGAAAGCCATATAGTAAACCCAATAATATATAAAAATGGAGAGAATAAAGCTATTGCGATAATTACACCTATAAATTTCCCTCTATTATTTGCAAATGTCACTTTTAATTCATAGGATAGAATAACAGCTCCCTCAACCTTCCCATTGTCATCTTTGATAGGAATAGTATAGATATAACTGCCTTTACGAGAAGTTTTTTTGCTAAAATTGCTAAACAATTCTTCTTTTGTCTTGAATGGTTTTTGTGGATTAGTACTATACAAGACATTGCCATTATCATCCACAACTTGATATAAAATCCCATTCCCATGAATAACACTTTTTAATTCGCCTTCATTCGATTGAGATAACAAGTCTATGTTTTTTTCATTAATGTATGCCTCAATTCCAGAAACTTGCCTCTCATAGTAATTTGCTGGATAAATGTCTTTATTTAATGAATATATAAACAAGTAAATAGCAAACACATAAGTAATTACTGTGGAGACTATACTAGCCATTATAATCAAGAGAAAGGTGCGCCTGAATTGTGTTATAAGTGATTGATTTTTCATTTAATATGTTCTCCTTCCTTACATTTTATTCCACTTATATCCAATTCCCCAAACTGTAGAAATGTATTCTCTTTCTGGCATAACAGTGGCAAACTTAGCTCGTATTTTTTTAATTCGTTCAACAACAGTTGAAGAGTCGCCATCAGAATCACACCCCCATACTTTTTCATATACTTGTTCTCTAGAGAAAACCTGTCCTGCATGGAGTGCCAGTAGTTCAACAATATCATACTCTATTTTGGTTAAATCAATCTCCTTACCATCAATTTTAACTGTACGTTCCCTCATATATAGACATAACTTTCCAAAATACAATGTAGAGCGTTTATTCTCTTCATTGATATACTGTGACCGTTTTTCCCTACGCAAGTTGGCTTCAATTCTTGCCATAAGTTCACGCAGTCCAAAGGGTTTTGTTACATAATCATCTCCTCCAAATGTCAATCCCTTGATTTTGTCAGTTTCTGACTGCTTTGCACTCAAAAATATAATTGGACACAAGACATCATCCCTAATTACCTGACATACTTCAAAACCATCCATTTTAGGCATCATAATATCTAGTATGATAAGGTCGGGCTGCTTTTTTGATAACTCTATACCAGTCTGTCCATCATAAGCTATCAATACTTCATGCCCTTTTCCCTTCAATTCGTCTTCAAGTAACATTACTAAGTCTACTTCATCATCAATAATCAATATTTTACTCAATATAACACCACCTTTCTTTTATAGGAAGGTAAGTATTAAAGTAATATATATCTACTCGCAATTTTTCCTTCCTTCCCATATTTTAAACCAAGTAACCCCTCCTATCAAGAATATAATCAGACCTATTACTACAGCTACAAAATATATAGTAGCTGATTGTATCATTTCAGAATAAATCACATCATTTGGAATATTTCCAGTTCCTTTAATAAAATAAGTTCCTGGAAGCATACCCAATTTTACTGGCCATGTCCAAGGTACAAATGGGCCAATTTTTGAGCCCACATTTGTTAGACCAAGTATTGCTGCCATTAAAATTCCACCAATACTAATACCAATAGATGCGCCCATTCCCCATGCAAAACTAATCCAAAGATGAATAGCTAATAGTGGAAGCGTCCCAATCACCACAAGTCCTGCTGCTGACATGAATAACCATATCGTTGCTCCAGATGGCACTGCAATATTCATACCTATGCAGAGTATCAATGTAGCAATAAATGTGCATACAGTTAAGCAAAATAGAAGAAAAAGAAATTTTCCAAGATATAATCTAACACGAGAAATACCTATACATAAAAAACCATTGAAATTTCCAGCAAGCTCTTCCTCATACACTATAAATCCTGCCAGAACACCTACCCCCATAGGAATGATGAATACAGTCCATACGGTAAAAAATCCTTCAAAAGCAAATGCTTGTGTACTTCCAGATTTGATTACAAGATATGCAACCACACATAATGAAAAAATAACAGGCATAAAAAGAGCAAGTCCTCGGACGGCTGTTCTCTTTGTTCGAAGCCATTCTGATAATAAGAGTTTTATCATTTGTCATCCCTCCTACTAAACCAAACTGCAGTAAGAGCTGTTAATACTAGAAACACAACCAAAGAAACAACAATCCCAATAGGAATTACTGAAGTATTCAAAAGTGAGTCTCCAGCTTGTAATATAGTACCATTAGGATGTAAATTAAGGATTGGACACACTATCCTAATTGCCCAACTCCATGGTACTGCAATCCAAAATGATTTTGTCGCAGCAAGGACACCCAATATCATTCCTAAAAACCCAACTCCCATGCTTAAGAACATACCTTTCCACGTAGCAAGCAATAACTGAATTGGAAGTATAGTAAGAGAGACAACCCAACATATAATACTTGCCTCTATAATCTTCCCAAAAGGAATTGGTCCAGCTTTCAATATTAAACCAGTTATAATTGTTACAACTATTAAAACTAGTGTTGAAATAAAACTGTGAACTGCCATAGCCATAACTTTATTAATCCAAAGCATCATAGGAGACACATTGCGTGTACATAAAGCACGATAATTTCCAGCTTTTTTTTCCTGTGCAGCTACCAAAGTAGCAAACAATGCAAATCCAATAGACAGAAACATAAATGACCACCAATTAAAAATTAATGCTAAAAGACTTTGCCACTCCCAAGAATCTGATTGGGATAATGGATTTTGCATAAGTGTTCCTTGCATTATAAGTGCATATGCTGCAAAGCATACTGGGAAAAAAACAATAAGTTTTCCCATAAATGTTCTTTTATACTTTAAAAGTTCTGATTGTAAAGCATTCATCTGTTTTGTCCTCCTTTAAGAATAACATCTGTAAAAAATTCTTCTAGATTTTCATTAGGGTCAGGTACTCCTTGAAATAGTAGTCGTCCTCCATTTATAATTCCTATATTGTCTACAACTTGAGCAACCTCTGACAAAATATGGCTAGAAAGAATTACAGTTATACCTTTTTTTGGAAAAGAAGCAATCAGCTCACGAAGTTCTTGAATTCCAAAAGGGTCAAGACCATTAGTTGGTTCATCTAGTATTAACAGTTCTGGGTCACTCAAAAGTGCAATAGCTATTCCTAACCTTTGTTTCATCCCCATAGAAAATTGTGAAGCTCTCTTTTTCCCTGTATTTTTCAAGTTTACTATCTCTAGCACCTCATAAATTTTATCTTTAGGAATTCCCAAAATTTTCGTATGTACTAATAAATTTTCCTCTGCTGTAAGATTCCCATACAAAGAAGGGGATTCTATTAAGGCACCAATTTTTGCAAGAGATTCTCGCTTCCAAAGTTTCCTATCAAAAATAATACGTCCATCTGTCGGACGAAGAAGACCAACAAGCATTTTAAGTGTGGTAGACTTCCCTGCACCATTTGGACCTAAAAGACCATAGATACTGTTTCGCTCAATTTGCAGAGAAACATTGTTAACTGCCATTTGTTCCCCATATCTTTTTGATAAATTTTTTGTTTCAAGAATTAAATCTTTCATATTTATTTCTCCTTTCTTGTAATACATTAATTTCTGCTACTAAGAGAATACTAACATGAAAAAATAACAATTCTATAACAGCTATCAGTTTTAATAAATTTTAAAGAAAAAAATAGAGTTGCCAATTTTATTTTGGCAACTCTATTTAAATTTATGTTTCGCATTTATATTAGATTTAAACTTAATTGTATTAGACTTAAGCTGATATTTCATAATTATACTAGCTTCAAATTTATTCTATAATCTTTAAATCATTTACTAATCTATTAATTCATATTTTTTTAGACATCTAACATAGTTTGCTACTAAATAATAATTATTTATATCATATTTATCTAATCCTTTAAATGCAGTTATCTCATCATTAAGCTCATCACTACCCTCTACAAATACACATCCTGTTTCAAATTCCATACCCACTATAATTGGACAATCACTATAAATTTCTTCTTGTACATCGTATAATTTTTTTGCATTACCTTCATTTTGAATTGTAAATACAATAGGCTTTAATTCTGTGTTATTGGTAATCTTTTCTGAGAAAGGCTTATTAAATTTAATATTATTGATAATTACATCCTTGAATTCTTCTGAATCTTCTTCCTTTACAGTATATTTTTGTTTTAAAAACTCTATTACTTCTAAAATAGGTTTAGAATTTACTTTTAAAGTATCTTTATATTTTTCATATACCGATTTCCATTGTTCAATCTTTTCTTGAGATACTTCTTTAGTATATGCACTTACTTTTTCTTGTGATATTTTTTTCATTAAAATTTCTCCTTCGAGTCTATGTAATCACATTTACATATTTTATTTAAAATTATATATCTGTAACTTATTCATTTTATTACTAGTATAATACTCTTAAAAACTTTACAAATCAATTTAATTTTGCTACCTTTTATTTATAACAACTTATAGTCCATTTCTCAACTATTTTCAATAGCTTAATTTTATAAGGAGGTTTTCTTTATGATTTTAAATAGAACTGAGGTTTTCAAAGGATATTCTTTAGACAAATTTAATGAGATATGCAGTATATTGTCAGTAAATAAAATTAAATATAAGTATAAAGTGAGGAATAATACTTACTCTAAAGGGTCTTTTTCAAATAAAATGATTCTTGGAAATTTAGGACAAAAAGAAGATTTTTCTTATGAGTACTCAATTTATGTACATAAAGATGACTATGAACAAGCAGATGCTCTAATAAATTCTAAATTTAGATAAGGTTATTAATCAAACATGACATTCTGTTGTCGTATTTAATATGTTATTATATTTTCAAAATTATATACTTTAAAACTATTTTTTATAGTATTTAAAGCTTTAGACTAAGGAGATACATTATATGAAAATAAATATACAATCAACTTTAAATGAATTTATTAAGCAGAAAAATCTTTTTGATGACAATAAAATAACACCATATCTTCCTAATATAACAATAGATACAGACGCCATAAAAACTATCATGATTAATGAAGTTGTACCAAATAACCCTAATGATGATTTTTATAGTGTAGATGAAGATGCTGATTACTTAAAGACCACTATCCCTTTATTCAACAATGTGGGTATAGAAGTATCTAATATAAATGATATTTTAGATATGGGTATCTATATAACCAATGCAGTAAAACTCCCTAAATCGGAATATACAATAACTAGTGACACAATTAAATTACACATTCCTATTTTAGAAGATGAAATTAAATTATTCAATAATTTAGAAGTAGTAATGTTGATGGGTGATGTTGCAAAGAAATCTTTTAATATGATTACTAAAAAACATACAAGAAAGAATGCTATCCCTTCTATCTCAACATATAAACTTCGTAACAATGAACTTTATTATGATAATTTAAGAATATTTCCATCATATATCATGACTGGTGGAAACATCTTGATTGAAAAATCAAAGTTTGAAATGGCATCAGAGGATATAAAAAAAATGGTTGATATTATAAAATAATATATACTAATTTAGAGAAACAACAAGTGCCTCAAAAATTTTTATTTATGAGGCACTTTTATTTTCATCAATTTAACTCAAATATGTCTATTTATCTAAAAATATATCCTTAACAGTAACATCTGGATGATGATACTTTTTTCTATCAGTTAAAAACGATTTTTTTATATTTATAGCCTCTTTAGGACACCAGTGAAAACAAGCCAAGCATCTTTCACACTCATTACCCCACTTTGGCTTTTTATCAACTATACTTATATTGTCTACAGGACAAATCTTTTTACATGTCCCACATCCATTACATTTACTCTCCGCAAAAAATTTAGTAGTTGCAATTTGCATATTCTTCCCTACTAAACGAAGCATAATACTATCTATATATGACTTTAAATTATTTTTCCCTTCTATACTTCCATCCTCCAAGTTATTGATACATTTTGCAATCTCAGATACTCTATTAGTTAAATTTCTTAATCTCTCTTCTTCAACATCTAAAGGTGTTGTCAAAGCATTCCCAGGCATGTCAATTATAAAACCTGCTGATAATTTTTTGCCCTTTTTCTTAAGTAACTTATCTATAGTAAACAAACTATGTCCAGCTACTCCATTACAAGTAGCAATAGCATATATATGAGTATTACTATTGAAATTTAATTTATCTACAAAAGATTTTACTATATCAGGAATGTTAGCAAAATAAACAGGAAAAACAATTATTAATATATCTTCATTTATATCTATATTTTGCTTTTTTCTATATATAGCTAATGGTATTACTTCTTTATTTTCATTTAACATTTCTTTTAGAGTCTTTGAAACCACTAGAGAATTCCCTGTGCCAGAAAAATAATAAATCTCAGAACTCATCCTTATCCCTCTTTCTATCATTTTGTATCATTAATAGTTAAAAAGACTTCCTAAAATAGAATTTGTATTTACTTTCCAATTCTATCTAAAATTTCAGCAAACAAAGGCAACTCTTCATCAGAAATAGATTTAAATGTCTCTACTGCATACATATTTGCAATTTCATTTAATGGTTCTTCTAACTCCCTACCTAAATCTGTTAAGAATATTTGAAACTTACGTCTATCTTTATCATCTACTTTACGTACAATCAATCCTTTATTTTTCATAACATCTAAGATTCTTGTAGTATTAGATTTATCCTTACATGATTTTTCACATAAATCTATCTGAGGAATTCCATCTTGTTCCCATAGAAATCTTAATAACGCATAATGATCAGCTGTTATATCATATCCATTTTGTTTAAACATTTTTTTCAAATCATCTTTTACTTTCAGTGAAGTACTTACTAGCTTAGTTGTAACTTCATATAGTTCCTCAAAATCTTTCATTTTACCTCCATTTAAATAATCCCTTGCGCCTCCCATCTATCAATTATTCCTTTGTATTGCTCAACATTTTTAAAAGCCATTGGCTTTAAAACAACATTCATAGCAATAAAATTATAGATTTGAGAAAACACAGGCGGATTTTTGTTTTCCTCTATGCAATAAATAAATTTTTTAGATACTTTTTGTATCTTTGATTCTACGCTTTTAGTTATAGGATTTTGATTAAATCCTGTTTTTATAGATAAATTACCACAAATGTAACCTCCAGAATCTAAGACTATCGATTTCATAAAAGAAATTGCTTTTGAACCACGAGCATTTTCATATGTAGTAACTGCTATACATGGCTTACGATACAATAATCTTTCCAACATCATATGTGCTCTATCTGTAAATACTTTGAAAAGCCCAGTTACACTACTTCCATAAGTCGGGCTACCAAATACAACACCATCACTCTTAGTAATTATATCATGAATATACTCTACTTTATCACTTTGATTAATACATTTCCCCATTTTATAACAATTTAAGCAGCCAATACAATATGATGGATTTACTTCGCTTAAATCAAAATAATTAATCTTTACATTTGGAATTAATCTTTCTATATCTTTATACAAATAAGTCAAAACCTTTGATGTAGCTCCATTTTTTCTAGGACTTCCATTTATAACTGTGATTATCATTTCTATACCCCCCTTTTTTAGTTGTTATATCAACAATAAGTATATCAACTATATTTTTAACTGTCAATATAAACATCTATTTCATTTAAAGCTATACTTCATATAGCCCAATTAAAATTTAAATTTAATTATATCCAGTTATTTAGGTAATTATAAATGAGCTATTTTTACTAATTGACAAACTAAATTAATGATAATATACTTTATGTATTACAAATGTAAGTATAAGGAGGCATAACATGAAAAAATTACCACAGATTTCAGAAGCAGAATATCAAGTTATGAAGATTGTTTGGAAATATGCTCCTATTAGCACTAATGAAGTAATTGAAAAACTAGTAGAAGCAAGTACATGGAGTCCTAAAACAATTCAAACAATGTTATTGCGATTAGTTAAAAAAGGTGCTTTAACATATGAAAAAAATAGTAGAGTGTTTGTGTATACTCCACTTGTTAAAGAAGAAGAATATGTAGCCACAGAAAGTCGTTCTTTTTTAAATCGTTTTTATAATGGTGCTCTTAATTCTATGGTGCTAAACTTTTTAGAAAACGATAAACTATCTGAAGATGATATTGAGGAATTGAGAGAGATTTTAAACAAAAGGGTGACTAAGGAGGATAAGTAGATATGTATGCTCCGTTCTTTATACGATTCTTATTCAGTACATTAACCCTGTCGTTGTTGATTATTGTAATTTTACTTACTAAAAAAATATTTAATAAACACATTTCTGCAAAATACCAATATAATATTGGACTTATATTGCTTATAACATTAATAATTCCATTTATACCTCTTAAATATATTAATCTTGGAAATATCTTTAACTATCTATATAGTTTTACTCAAATTGAAAACAATACTGTTAATACTTCTATAATTAAAAATAGTTCAAGCAGTATTATTAATAACTCAAATACATTAAAAGATTTTTCAGTATCTATGAATCAATCTAATTTCGATAGTTTAAATATTTTATTATTAACATTATGGATAGTTGGGGTTTTAATTATGATAGTTATTACTATTCATTGTAATTTCAAAATAAGAAATATGAAAAAATCTGCACATATTTTAGATGATGATGAGATAGTTTTACTATTTGATCAATGTAAAAAAAATATTGGTATAAATAAAGATTTTATATTATGTAAGTCCTGCACCATAAATACACCTATTACATTTGGATACTTTAAACCACATATTATATTACCAGATAAATCTATCTCTAAATTATCTTTGAAAGATTTAAAATATATTTTGCTTCATGAATTACAACATTCTAAAAATAGAGACATATTGATAAATTATATAATGTGTTTTTTCCAAATATTGTACTGGTTTAATCCTCTTGTGTGGTATGCACTTAAAGAAATGCGAGTAGACCGTGAAATTGCATGTGATATTTCAGTTTTAAAAAAACTTGATAAAGATAATTATATAGAATATGGTCAAACACTAATAAATTTTGTAGATAACATTTCAAGACCCTCTAGTCTCACACTTATATCAGATATTGGTGGGTCAAAAGAACAAATTAAAAGAAGATTATTGAAAATAACAAGTTTTCATACTGAATCAAAGTTTTTGAAACTCAAAAGCATTTTAATTTCTACATTGATTACCTTAATTGTATTTGGAAATAGCTCCACATTATCTATTATGGCAGATTTTAATGAGGAATATAAACCTCTAGATAATCAAACTATGTATGAAGACCTAAGTCAATACTTTAAGGGGTTTGACGGAAGTTTTGTTATGTATGATTTAAAATCAAATCAATATCATATTTATAATGAGGAAAAAAGCAAAAAAAGAGTTTCTCCAAATTCTACTTATAAAATATACAGTGCTTTATTAGGATTAGAAAATGGGATAATAACAAGAAATAATTCATATATCCCTTGGGATGGAAAACATCATTCTATTAGTTCTTGGAATGAAAACCAAGACTTATTTTCTGCTATGGAGAACTCTGTAAACTGGTATTTTCATTATCTAGATAAAAAAACAGGCATAAAAGATATACAAACCTATCTTAAACAAATTAAGTATGGTAATTGCGATGTTTCAGGAGATATATCAAGCTTTTGGCTAGAATCTTCATTAAAAATCTCACCTATTGAACAGGTAAAACTACTTAAAGATTTTTATACGAATAAGTTTAATTTTAAAGATGAAAATATAGAAACTGTAAAAGATTCATTGATAGTATCAAAAAAAGATGGTGTCTCACTTTCTGCTAAAACGGGCACTGCTACTATAAATGGGAAGGATGTAAATGGTTGGTTTATAGGTTATGTAGAAAAAAACGAAAATACTTATTTCTTTGCTACAAATATTCAAAGTAAAGATTATTCTAATGGTAGTTTAGCAGCTAAAATAACATTATCTATATTAAATGACAAAAAAATCTATAATCCCTAATATATTTACTATAAAGCCTAAAAACTTCACATAATTTTCATATGAATTATCTATTAAATTCATACACAAGAGTTATTATATAAACATAGAAGATAGTAAAACTAGCTTAAAAACATAATATAATACCCTATACAAAATAGTGGCAACTCTCCCTCACATCCTCAATTGTTGCCACTATTTTAATTTTTTGTATAAAATAATAAATTAGATGCTTTAAAATAAAAGTAGATGCTAACAAATACACCTCTGTAAAGAATAATAATATATATATCAGCTTTAAAGAAATTTCCTAATCTGACATCAATTCCTGTAAAAGCTTTAAGTTCAACATTTATATTTGTGTTATAATAAAAATAAAGAATGTATTTTACTTAACTTTGAGTTATTTTTCCATTAATTAGTTATTAATATTTGTTTTTATGTAATTTAATATTAAATTCTCAGCCACTCTTATTTAGTTGCTCCAAGTGGCTTTTTAATTTATCATAGATACGACACCAGCTATAACACTCATCATTAGATATTACATATATATCCTCCCCTTTTATAAAAAAAGAGGAGTCTTCCATGGAAAAACATTTATAGCTTTTTAAATATTTGTTGCAAGATGTATTACAACATATTTTATATATAGTTTAGACTAAATAGAAATATTAAAAAACAAACAGAAAAATAGTCACTTCAAGTTTATGTAAAATAACTTAATTTTCTGTTATATATACAATACACTTATTCTATCATTAGCATCAATTTAATATTCTTCAAATATTAAGTTTGAGTATTCAGAGGAGGATTATGAAAAATAAAAAATCATATATATCACTTATCGTATCAATTTTACTGGTTTTATTAACTGTCTTTTTATGCATATTTACTTTTAATACAATAAATAAAGTTTTTTTTAAAGCTTCTGTAAACCAAACTATGGAGACAACTGAGGTGATACGAGATTTAGGAATACATTTAGTAGAAGATAATCTCAGAATTTTAGAAAATAATTTGGAAAAAACAGCAATAAATTATTCAGAAAAAAATGTAAATAGTTCATCTGACAAACAAGTCTCGGAATTATCAAAACTATCACTTCCACAATATGGCATTAATTATTGGCTTGCAACCTCTGATGGTAAAGCAATTGATTCTGATGGTAAAGAACATAACTGGAAAACAGAACTTGATTTAAAACCAATTTTTAAAAATGGTAAAACACACATAATAGACCCTTATTTCAATAAAGAAGAAAAATATATTCTAAGTATAGCAACACCTTTACGAGAAAATAACCAAATTACAGGAGTTCTCATTATTCATCTTGATGGATTTTGTATTAGTAAATGGCTTGAAGATATCCAATTTAATACTGGTGAAGGAGTATCTTATATTGTTAATAGCAAAGGTAGGAATATTGCAGCATCAAGAAAAGAAAACTATGACTGGATTACATCTCAGTATAATGCTCAAGAACTTGCCAATTCTAATGAAGAATCAAAAACTGTAGCCAACTTAGAAAAATTAGCACTAGATGGAAAAAGTGGTCGTGGCTCTTACATATGGCAAGGTTCTAGAAATTATCTGGTATATGCTCCAATGAAAAAAACAAATTGGGGATTTTATGTTGGCTTCTATGGGGCTAAAATGAATGCTTACATAAAAAAAAGTGCAAAGACAAGCATTATGTCAAGTGTCCCTTTCTTTATAACTACTTTAGCATTTTTTATACTACTGATTTTATATGTAAATTACAATTTAAGAAAAGAAAGAAAGTATGTACACGAGTTACTTATTCAAAAACAAGAAATACAGCAACAAGCTGAAGACTTAAGTATTAACGAAGAACGCTTCAGAGTTGCAATGGCACAGACAAACAATATTATATTTGAATATGACCTTTTAACAGGAGGAATTACAAATTATTATGCGAAACAATTGAATCCTATATCAATTTCTTTAAAAGATGTAAAAGACCAAATTATATCAGATGGTACCATAGATGATGAATCAATTATCCAGTTGCAAGAAATGTTTGATGATATTAATAATGGTCTAAGTAATAATGAATGTATAATTAAGGTTATTTATCCAAATGAAAATTATGCTTGGTATAAAGTTTCAGTTTCTTCACAATCAAATTATCATACTCGTGTAATAGGAATCATGGAAAATATAACAAAAGAAAAATTAGGTGAGTTAGATTCTTTGACAGGACTTTTAAATAAAAAAGTATTCACTGAAAAAACTTTATCATATTTAAATAAAACTGCAAATGATTCATATTATGCCCTGCTGATTTTCGATATAGATAACTTTAAAAATATAAATGATAGTTTAGGTCATCCTATGGGAGACCATGTAATCATTCAAACAGGATATAAATTAAAAAATACATTCACTCATAATGCATTTATAGGTAGAATTGGTGGAGATGAATTTTGTGTATTCTGGTATGATTTTATTTCTATTCAAGAATTAAAAGACCTCTTAGATATTTTCTATAGCCAATCTATATTGGCAGGAGAAAAAATTTCTGTTACTTATAGTTGTGGAGTTGTATTAAGTAATGGAATGAAAATTACATATGAAAAACTTTATAAAAATGCAGATACTGCATTATATAAAGCCAAGAATCAAGGTAAAAATCAATATTATATCTATTCAGAAAAACTAGATAAATAGAAATAGATTAACAGAAATAGAATTTTATGAAATTTTATCAAGAACATGAAAATATATTAATAATAAAAAAAGTCATCTAACTCAATAGATGACTTTTTATTAGATACTTATCTTCGAATTCGTCGATTGGTATAGGCTTGCTAAATAAATATCCTTGCGCTGTTTCGACTCTACATTGTAATAGTGTGGAAAATTGTTCCTCAGTTTCAATCCCTTCAGCAACCATATAAATATTTAATTTATGACATATTCCTGTAATATATTCCATAATCACCTTTGTTCTAGGGTTTGATACAATATTATCAATTAAACTCTTATCTAATTTCAATATATCAAACTCAACTTCGGAGAGTAATGCTAGATTTGCATTCTCAGTTCCAAAGTCATCAATTGCAATTGCAAATCCAACATCTCTTAAATTTGATATAATTTTTTTCACATCAAGGTGCTTTTCATCATGTACTTTTTCTGTTATTTCAATTTTTATGTATTTAGTAGGAACATGATAAGCCTGACAAGTTGATACTAACCAATTAACAAACTCTGGTATTTTGAGTGATTCTTCTGAAAAATTTATAGATATTGGAACGATTGGAACATCGTTTTCAATCCAATGGCTAATTTTTTTACAAATAGACTCAAATACATAGAAATCTATTTTACTTAATAGTCCAGATGCTTCTAATATAGGAAGAAAATTACTTGGAGCTACAAGTGAACTAGAATTATCTAAATAACGTATGAGTGCTTCTGCACCTACAACTGAACGGTCTGAGAAAGAAATTTGAGGTTGTAAGTAAACAATAAAACGATTGTTCTGTATTTCTTTTTCAAGAACATCACTCTTACTTAAATGTAACATTTCATCACTATGATGACGATATCTCTGAGAAACAGAGTGTTTACGATAAAAAGCTTTTTTATCTTCATACATTTCTGCATCTGCATTTTTTATTATCTCTCCTATGTCATCAACTGTATTCGCCCAATATGCCCCTATAGCAACTTGGCAAGTAGGTTTTTTTCTAAATTCACCTTTCAATTCTATTATTTTCTTACTAAACACATCTTCTTCAATTTCACGACAAATAATTACAAACTCATCTCCTCCTAAACGGTAGAAATCAGAATAGTGAAATACTAATTTCATTCGTCTTGCGCATTCTATTAATAACTTATCTCCCATTTCATGACCATATTTATCATTGATATCCTTCAAACCATTTACATCCAAATAAATAATTCCTATAGAAATATCAATTTTTGTAAGTACTTGTGTATCTTCTATAAATCGATTTCTGTTATAGAATGAAGTAAGTTTATCAATATAACTTAGTTTTGATAATTGTTCCTGAGTTTTAGAATGTTGACAGGCAAGAGAAATAAAGTAACAAAGTGTTTGAAGTAATGATGCAATATTCATAATTTTATCTGGAGGTGGATTATCAACACCTAAATAACCAATAAGTTCTCCATTATGTTCTAATGGGGCTACAACAAGACTAGTAATAGATTGATTATGTAATATTTGGTATTCCTCTGGTGATGTAGATTTAATCTCTTCTAAATCTTTTATAACTATACATTCCTTATTATTAAAATATGGAATCCATCGCTCAATAGTAGATAGTGGGAGGTCTTGTAGATAGTTTTTTTGTGACAAAATATGTTCCTCACACCATTCATAATCATTATACATTAGACCATCTCGAATATAAATAATATATGAACGGTCAGCAGATAAAAAACTTCCTAACTTTTCAAGCACAGACATAGTTGCTTTTTCAATGTCGCTATCTCTATATAAAATATCTACACAATCTGTAATTATTTTTTCAGCCTCAAGTGTAAATCGTAATATTATTTTTTCTTCTTCTGATTTTGTGGTATCAAACGCAATCTCCATTCTTGCTGGCTTACCTTCCCATTCAATTAAACGGTCTTTTAACAGATAATGACGACCAGTTACTGGATTTGTAAATTCCCAAGTATAATTTTCACTTTCTTTTAAATAAGTATTTGTACAAAACTCACAAGGTTCATCTTTTTCCTGTAGTACTTTATAACATTTTTGCCCTTTTATTTGGTCAACCTTAAAACTTTCAATACCTGCTTTATTTAAAAATAATAAATCATAAGTCTCTAAATCACTGATATACAAAAGCTCTGAAATATCATTCATTGGAGCCTGTAAGTCTTCAGCCAATTGAATAAGACGTTCTCTTTTTCTTTGAGTATCCTCTTCTGCTAGTTCAAGCCTCTTTTGCAAGATATCTTGTTTGGTATCATACATATAAATAAAAATAATTAATAAGGCAAATGAAATATTTAAAACAATCAAAACATTTTCAGCTGAAGAAACTTTGTTCTCACTAAATTTTTCAGCAGATAAAACTGTTTTGTCTGCTAAATCAAAAAAGTCTTCACTATCTTTATAGAGTGTATCACTTTTTCCACCATCACGAACAATATATATTTCTTGCTTTAAACGTTTCCAATCTCTTTCCATTTGAATCATGTTAGTTTGAAAGTCATGGTCATCTACATAAACTATATCATACACATCACTTCTACCTTGAAGCTCATGAATAATATCATCTACTCTTTTTATCAATTTATCATTTGGCTTATGATTCAATTCTTGCTTAATCAGACGTTGTGTTGCTCCACGTATAATACCAGTATAATTAATTACTTTGGCATTTCCTTGCAAATGGTAGACTAAGTAGATAGATAGCAGGCTGGAAAAAAGAAGCCCTATACTTAAAGTGATTAGAAATCTTTTTCTTCTCATACAGTCCCCCTTTCAATTTCATTTAGGAATAAAAACTTATTTCTAATTTGTTGGTAACTTTGAATTATTTATTAAACAGATATAATTACTTTGTATAAGTACCACTAAAATTAGTTATCTTTGTCCATTATACTCCTCTATTTGGCTTTCTTCAACAATAAATGCCTCTCTTATTTTAACATTTTTTTAATAATATAATATTATATATTTGTAATTATATGGAAATAATTAAGATTTCTTTATAATCTATCAGCAATTTTACTTCTATTTCTAGAGTCAAATGTACCAAGTATTCCACTTCATGATTTCACTTACGATTAAATTTTTAGGTAAATTTATTTAATGAATTCTTTTTAATACATATACTTTATTTTTTTAATAAACTTTCTTAAATATTAAAAATAAGTAATAAAAAATAACATATAAAAACTTAAAAAAGAGTTGAACTTAAAATTTAATTATAAAAAATCAATTTTAAGACAACTCCTTTAAGTATTTTAAAATTCATCAAAACTCAGAAAATAATTCATAGAAAATAAAATTTTCAAGTGAATGAGATTAATCCTAAAATTGAGTAAAATTAATCTTCAAATATTGATTTAACAATAGGTATGACATAATGGCTTCCTCCACGATGTTTTACATCTTCAACCATAGCAATTGCCAAATACTGTTTATCACTATTTTCATCTACAGTAAAAGCATTGAACCATCCAAGTTCTGTCCCTGTAATATCATCTTTAGATGCTTTAATTTCTGCTGTACCAGTTTTGCCAGCAATGGTAACTCCCTTAGTCATAGCACTATGACCTGTACCATTAGGACTTTCCACAACTTGAATCAAATCATCACGAATGATTTTTACAGACTCCTTAGAAAACACTCCTTTCTCCCAAAATTCAGCATGTGGATTCTCTTTAAATTCAAGGTATGGCTTTATCATATCTCCATTATTTACAAAAGTTGAATACATTGATGCCATATGCACTGGATTTACTAGAACCTTCCCTTGACCATATCCACTATCTGCTAATTGTATTTCAGTATCAAACTTATTATCAGTACCAAATCTTGAAGAAGATAATCCAAATTCAAATGGCATACTTTCATCAAAACCAAGCTTTAATAGCTCTTTTGATAATACATCTTCACCTATTTTTAATGCTGCTTTAGCGAAATAAATATTGTCAGAATAAATTAACGCATTCTTCATGTTTACAGTGTTTCCATAATCTTTTAATGTAGTTACCTTATAACTTCCCCAACTAGAATCTTTTTGCCAGCTAAGACCACTATGCCCAAAGTTTTCATTTGGATTAATCTTTCCTGTTGTTAAACCAATACCAGCAGTAATTGGTTTAAAAGAAGACCCAGGGCATAGTCGTGCCTTAAATCTATTGTACATTGGCTTGTTTTCATTTTCATTGACTTCCTTCCAGCTATCTTCTGACATCCCTAGTATAAATTCATTTGGATTATATGATGGACTACTTACAAGAGATAAAATCTCTCCTGTTCTAGGATTCATAACTACTGCACAGCCTTTATCATTTTTCATTTGTTCATATAATTTACTTTGTAGTTTTGAATCTATAGTTAGCTTCACATCTTCTCCATCTATTTTAGGTTCAGTTACTAGAGTTTTTTTCTTATCTCCGTATCTATCAGCTATGATAATCTCATATCCATCAATACCACGTATCCTATCTTCTAATAAACGCTCTAAACCACTCTTACCAATTATACTATTAGAATTATATCTCTTCCCTTCTTTTTCTTTTAATATCTCTGCGTTTACATTTTGAACATATCCAGTTAAATGACCAGCTTTCTCACCTAATGGATACTGTCTAACTTCTGTATTAGATATCTTAACTCCTGGAATACTAAGAAGTGAGTCTTGTAATGCTTTATCCTCTTCTTTTACAGTACCATCTGCATTTTCCTCTATTTTTTCAATGTTTTTTATAGGTACCATTGAATTTTCTTTTACCCAAGATGCATTTAATTTCTTTTGAATTTGTTCAACTGGTATATTTAACAAAGTAGATAATTTTTTTAGGTCTTCTGTATTATCACTCATTTTTTCAGGAACTAGTCCTATCATAGATGCAAGACCTTGTCCTGCAATCATTACTCCATTTCTGTCTAAAATATTTCCTCTTTTGGCTTTAAGCTTTGATATTCTTACAGTATTATCCTCTTTAAGCTCTGGAAATATAACATCTGACTCCCATCTTATTCTATAATCTCCATCTTTATCTCTAGTTAATAGCACTTCGTTTGAAAATGAAATTTCTCCTGCTAAGGTATCCATCTTAGAATCATATTTTATTATTTTACCACTATCTTTTTCTTTTTTAACTTCATTAATTTTTACACTTATATTACATGAATCGATTCCTTCATATATTTTTTTATTTCTTAAAATAAATTTTTCTTTTTTATTTTCTGATTTACTCTTTTCATCTAACAAATCATACATTTTTTCATATTTTCTTTCATTTGCAAAAGACATATATTGCTTAAATACTTCATTTGGTTTACTTTTATTGAGTCCGTCTAATATAAATTTCGCTAAAAAGCCAACAATAACTATAAGTAGAAAAATTAGAAACCCATAAATTATCAGTCTTCTTGTTTTTTTATTTCTTCTCATACAAACCACCTTTACTGTTTAATATATTACACATGTAAGTTTTAAATTTAAAATAATCTTATGAACATAACTACTCTATGATTTTATTATGTTTTTAAGTATATCACTAAAGTATGTAGTTAATATATAATTAATAGTAACTTATATATTACACATGTAAGTTTTAAAAGTCAATAATATTATTACTATTTAATTACTCTTTATATCAATTTAAAGATAAATAAGTTTATTATACTTTCCAAGCATTTTATAAATTAATATTATTACATTGTACATTCAGTTTACAAATAAATTCGTCTTGACAAAGCGACACTTGTGTCTCATAATTAAAAGTGACACTCATGTCGTTAATAAGGAGGTTAAAATATATGTTAACAAAAGGAGAACAAACTAGACAATTTATTATTGATACATCAATAATGCTATTTGCTGATAAAGGATATAGCAATGTAACAATGAAAGATATCTGTGAAGCATGTAATTTAAGTCGTGGTGGATTGTATAGACACTTTAATTCAACAAAAGAAATTTTTATCAGCATTCTAAATACTCATAAAGATAACTCCCAAAATTTATTAGATAAAAGTATCAAGGAAAATATATCAGCTAAACATATGCTAGAATATTTTTTACAACAACAAAAGAATGATATAAAAAGTAAATATTGTGGTTTAGATTTCGCAATACATGAATTTGCTTTTGTAGAAAAAGACCAACGTGATTATATGAATAAAAGATATAATTCAGCTATCACAATGCTTTCAAATTTAATTGATTATGGGCAATCTAAAGGTGAATTTAAAAAATGTGATTCTAAAACAATCGCAATACACATAACTTTTTTATTTGATAGTATGAAAACATCTTCTCCTGTTTTAAATCTTACAAATGAAGATATTGATAATCAAATAAATATTATAAAGGATATGGTGATTTCATATGGATAAACTAGAATTTCATAAAATTGACTTAGAAAACTGGGAACGATATACACATTTTTACTATTTTTCAAAAATGACAAATGTGGGATTTGATTTAACTATAGAAATAGATATTACTAATTTACTTAAGGAAATGAAAAATAGAAATATTAAATTTTATCCAACATATTTATACATAATAACTACTTCCTTAAATCAATATAAAGAATTAAAAATTGCATATGACGAAAATGAACTTGGATATTGGAACACATTAACACCATTCTACGCAATTTTCCATGATGATAATAAGACTTTTTCATCAATATGGACAGAATATGATAAAGATTTTTCGATATTCTATGAAAATTATTTATCTGATATTAAAGAATATGGAAAAAATTATGGGTTTCTAGCAAAACCAAATCCACCAAAAAACTGTTATACTGTTTCTTGTATTCCATGGATTAGTTTTAAGAGTTTTACTGTTCATAATCATGGTCTTGAAAATTATTTTTTCCCTACGATTGAAGCAGGCAAATACTATCAAAAAGATGAAAAAATACTTCTTCCTCTTTCTATAACAGTACATCATGCATCTACTGATGGATATCATGTAAGTTGTCTTATTGATGACATACAAAAAATGTGCTTTGATACTAAGGAATGGTTATACTAAAAATTTATATCTTGGATTTAAAATATGCCAGTAAAAGAATTAGAGATAATAATAAAAGCCAATAAGCTTTGAGAATTAGAGATTATTGGCTCTTTTGTATTATACAAAGTTTTATATTAGTCAATTATTATGACTCAAGTCTTTACTTCTTTGAGTAAACTTCATGGCTAATAAAGCTAAAACTAATGTCATGGCTGTTAAAATGCAAATATAACTCATATTAAAAAAGCTTCCTTTTCTCTCTTCTATATAAGTAACAAAACTAATAAACCATCGTATTGGACTTATAATACTGATATTTTGTAACATTGTTGGCATTTTCTCAATTGGAATAAATGAACCACCAATAAGTGACAATATAAGTGTGACACATGTAGAAAATAAATTTGCATACATCTCTTTATTGAATAAAGAAGATGAAAATGTTCCAAAAGAAGTCGCCAAAGCCGATACCCATATCCCTAGACAAATCAAGTCTATATAATCCATGCCAATATCAACATTAAATAACTTAATTATAGATATTGAAACTAAGTACTGAAAATATGTTATTGTAAAATTATATAACATATTTCCTAACACATATCCTTTTATATTTTGTGGAGAATACAGTACTCTTGTAAATGTTCCCGAGTTTTTATCTTTAATAATCATTGATGCTGTTACAGTAGATGTTATCATCAGAAATAACACAATAAATGCAATTATCCTTTGTAAAACTCCTAAAGTATTTTCTTGTAGTTTACTTATATCTATAGGAGTTGGGTCTTCTTTATATCTTTCTATTAAATACTTTAATGTATCATTTGTATTTTTATCCTTTACAGAGTATAATTTAAAATCACTTTTATTAAAATGTACAACAGCTGAATATTTTCCAGTTATAATATCAGTCTTAACTGTTTTAAGTTCTGCAGTATCTACATTAATTCCTTGAGTATTTTTTAAAGCTGTTATTGTATTCTCATATATTCTTTCTTCAGATTTTCTTAGAAGTTGTTCATTTTTGTAATCATTTAAAATGCCAATATTGAAAGATGGCTTACTTATGTAATTTGCCAATATCCCAAGAATTACTACAATTATAGGAAATAAAATTGTAACTAAAAAACTTAATTTCTTATTTATATTTCTTTTTAGATTATTATTAAAAATATTTATTAAATTCATTATATAAAGACCGCCTTATTAAAAAATTTAATTGTAAGTATTGTCATAAATATACTTGTGGCTATAAAAATACATGATATATTAAAAAGGAGGTGCAAATTATTATCATATATACAAGCAACTATAGCTCTATTAATCCATGTTAATGGTGATATATTGATTATTAATGAAATAGTTGAATTTAATGAGCTAACCGGAAAAAATACACCTCCCAAAAAACCAAAAATCACTATTGGCATATTGATAATATTACGTAACATATCTAGATTTTTACAAACAAGTCCTAAAAATAATCCAATAGATGATGCTACAATTGATTCACATGTTAATAGAAAAATAACAGCTAAAAATTTTCCACCAAAGCTCATATGAAAAATACCTCTTAATATCACTAAAGTTATCAAATTACATAGTGAGAGTATTATTGTACAAGAGAAAAGTTTTGAAAGAACCAAATCTGTTATTGAAATAGGGGAAATCATATAACGATATGATGTATTTGAACCTTTTTCATCCTGTGCTGCGTATGATACACTAATGATTCCCATAAGAATACAAAATGGTATTGTAACAATAGTATAATAATTGTATGATGTAAATTCATCTCCATAAGATTTTGATGTTAAATATCCTAATAGAATGATGATGATTACTGGAAAAACAATATTATAAGATAAAATAAAAAAGTCCCTACTTCTTCGTTTCACTCCTAATTTGAACAATGGTAAAAAACATTTCATATATTTATTCCTCCAAATCTCTTAAATCTGTACCTGTAAGATGTAAAAAAATATCTTCTAATGTCTTACAACCAAATTTTAAATATTTATTTTTATATAAGCTCTTATCTAAATCTTCTATAATCATTCCTTTGTCTATTAAAACAATTTTATTACATAAGGTTTCAATTTCTTCCATATAGTGACTGGTATATATAACTGTTGTACCATTAGCATTAATGTCTTTAATTGCCTCCATAATTTTATTTCTTGATTGAGGGTCAATACCTACTGTTGGCTCATCCATAATAAGGATTTTAGGACTATGTGAAATTGCACAGGCTATATTTAACCTACGTTTCATTCCTCCAGAAAACTTTGAAGGTAACTCCTTACATCTCTCCCAAAGTCCAACAAACTCCAAAGCCTCTTTAGCTCTACTTTTAAGTTCACTACCTCTAAATCCATATAATGAGCAAAAAAATTTAACATTATCATAAGCACTTAAATCATCATATATAGCTAACTCCTGTGGTACAACACCAAGCGAACGCTTAAAAGCATTTTTTTGATTATTTATGTTTTTTCCTTTATAATATATGCTTCCAGAGTCAGGGGATAAAATTGTAGTAAACATATTTATAGATGTACTTTTTCCTGCTCCATTTGGTCCAATAAAACCTAAAATATCTCCCTCCAATACCTTAAAACTTTCTCCTGATATAATTTCTTTATTGTTATACTTCTTAGATAAATTTTCAATCTCCAATAATACATTACTCATTTATAAAACCTCCTAAATTTTAACCAATGTTATATATACAATGTTGTATATATTATTTTTTTAAAACACGAGTATTTTACTCGTGTTTTTGTATTGAAATTTAATGCTTATTTTGTAATTTTAATATTATTTTATCTATGTTCTCTATAGCTTTATCTGGATTATCAATTATTTCATCTCTAAGTCTCTGAACTTCTAGTAATTCATTTGTTGTATCAGATGTAAATAAAAAATCATCTTCTATATTTGAAAAGTCTATAGATTTAATTATGTTCTGCGTCTCTGAACCGACAGATATATACTTATCAAGATTATCTAATATTTCTTCATGCCATAGAATTTGATAATTTAGATTGTCTATTGTCATGTCAAATGCAATTTTTTCTGTTGTAAGACTCTTTTTATCAATTTTTTTAATTTCTTTCCAATTTTCCCAATACTTCTTCTGCTCTATCAAATATTTTATATGCTTTTCAAGATTTTTTTCTAAAACTTCCTTAGGTAATATATCCAAAATATTATGTAATAGGAATTTATTTGAACCAGTTGGAACTATTGGCATCTGGAGCTCTTTTTGCATTTCTTCCTTTAACTCTACTTTACCACTTTGAGTAATCTCATACATTTTACGAATTCTAGCACCAGTTTTTTCTTCTCTTAAAACTCTAACCGCTCCATCTTTTTCTAGTTTTGTCAACGCATAATATATTGAACCAGACTGTATTTTAGCCCATCTATCTGCACCAGACACCTGTAGAAACTTCTGAATTTCATACCCATGTGTCGGTTTAATATTTAGATAATATAAAATTAAAGTGCGTATCATAAAATTCACCACCTATACTCTATCTTGGATATTATATTATCACCAACATTGTATATAGTCAATAGATAATATAGGATATACATATTATAGATTATTATTTTTGTTACTTAATGCAAGGAGTTCCATGAGACATACATATCCATTTATATTTTAAATTATTTAATTCTTTTATAGATTTCATCATCTTTTCAGAATCCCAATTCCAAAAATTAGGAGAAGGAATTATATTTCCATTCTTATTTTTAACTAAATCTCCTGCAAATAATACATCTTCAAAAACCATACACACATGTCCTGGAGTATGACCAGGAGTATGTATAATTTGTATATTTCCAATCTTCATATTTTCTCCATAAGGTTCAATATCTTTAATAATTCTTCTAGACATTGTCTTTCCTATAAATTTTTTAAATCCAGGTCTATCTTTCTCCCCTGTAATAAAAGGTATATCTTCTATATGAGCCCACACTTTTGCTCTTGTATGTTCTTTTAGCAATTTAATATTAGATATATGGTCAACATCATGATGCGTTAGTAAAATATGCTTAATATCTGTAAGTTCAATTCCAAGTGTTTTTAATTCTTTAATTATGCTCTTACCCATAAAAGGGAGTCCTGTGTCTATAAGAATAATATCTTCATCAAACACAATAAAACAGTTTGAACCACGAGTACTATCTAACATTAATACATTTTCTGTTATTTTCATAAATAAATTCCCCCTATTTAGTATTTTGCCTATATAATTAATTAGTGAAGTTATAAATATCTATAAGATTCGATGTCAATTTTATTTTCATAAAAGTATGTCATCCGTATATAAATATATTACGATTATTTAAGTATACTACCAGTATACTTTATTATCAATAGAAAGGAATAATTTATATGTCAGAGTTATCAAAAAGGGATAAAGAAAAAGTACAAAAAGAAAATGAGATTATTGATAAGGCAGAAAGATTGTTTTGTATTAATGGCTTTGATAATACAACCATGAATGAACTGGCAAAAGAAGCCGAATATACTAAACGCACTATATATAAATATTTTTCATGTAAAGAAGATTTATTTTTTGCTGTTGTTCTAAAAGGATACAAGAAACTTTGGGAGAGTATTGAAATGGAAAGTGCAAAAGGTAAAACAGGGTTTGAAAAAATAAAATTTTCATACTTTGCATTTCATAAATTTTATTGTATGAATACCTCACTTCTATCTCTTATGGGAATGATTGGTGTTGTGCAATCTAGAAACTCAGATACAGATGTTCCATTTAAGAATAAGTTTTTTTCTTTTAATAAATTTATGTTTAACGAAATTCAAGAAATGTTTGAAATTGGGAAAGATGATGGAAGTATTAGGTATGATATTGAAATACCTACTCTTATGTATTCATCGATATTTACTCTTACAGGATTTTTTAATTTATTATCTATAACAGGAAAATCGTACCTATATAATTTTAATATAGATGAGGAGAAATTTATTGAAACAACACTTTCTCTTTTGATAGATTCTCTTAAATCTTATACTTAAGTTTGTAAATTAAATTTTATATCACTTAAATGATACTTTTACTATTTTTAATGTAAGAAAATATAAAATCTAAAACTAATAATTTAAACTAATGAAAGGATTAAAAGTAAATGGCTAAAATACTTCTTTTAGAAGATGATGATACAATTACGTTTGGAATAAAAACTTCTCTTGAAAAGAAAAATCACACAGTATGTTGTTATAATACAATTGCTGAAGCAAAGAGAAACTTTGATAAAACTATTGATTTGGTTCTACTTGACTTAAATTTACCTGATGGTGTCGGATATGACTTTTGCCAATATATTAAAAGTATAGAAAATACTCCAGTGATATTTTTGACAGTCCGTGATGATGAAAAAGACATTATACATGGATTAGATATGGGTGCAGATGATTATGTAGTTAAACCATTTTTACTTTCAGTACTCCAATCTAGAATTAATGCGGTTCTTAGACGAACTCAACCTGATATGAACAATATTATTACATGTGAAAATATAAAATTAAATAAAGTTGAAGTCAAAGTATATTTAGATAATGTTGAAGTACTTTTGACAGCAGGAGAGTATAAGCTTCTTTTAAGTTTGATGGAAAATAAAAATAAAGCCCTGACTCGTACAAAGTTACTAGAAATGTTATGGGATATAGATGGCAACTTTGTCAATGACAATACTCTTACAGTAACAATAAAACGTCTTAGGGAAAAATTAAAAAATCCACCTTGTATAAAAACGTTGAGAGGCATAGGATATAGAATGGAGGATAATTAGTGAAAACTCCAAGAAATATCAATAATACAGCTATTTTTATAGTGTTCTGCTTAGCTATAACTATTTTGTTAAGTGTAATTCTAACAACTATAACTTCTTTTGATGAATATAAGATGATGTCTAAATCTATTGGTGCATCATATGAACTCAATCCTGAGTCTACAGAACATATACTAAAATCTCTAAAAGATTCTGGTGATAATGATTTTAACATAGGAAATGAAATTTTACTAAAGTATGGATACTCTAAAGATACATTTTGGTTTAAAAATTTTTTTTACTTTTTAGTGGTTTCGTTTATTATAATTTCAACAATAGCTCTATTTGTATATATACTTAAATATATACAAAATATACAAAAAACTAATAGAATAAATAGTCTTACTAGATACTTAGAAGAAGTAAATTTAGGAAAAGAGTCTGTACTTTTACGATGTGAAGATGAATTTTCTCACCTTGAAGATGAGATATATAAAACAGTAGGAGAACTCCGTTGTTCAAAAGAATTGGCTTTGAAAGAAAGACAGACCCTTTCTGATAATCTTGCAGATATTGCACATCAGCTTAAGACTCCAATTACTTCTATGTCACTTATGGCACAACTACTTTCAGAAAGTTGCTCTGATGAGGAAATAGATTATATTCACAGACTTACAAATCAAATATCAAGACTTGAGAGATTAGTTTCATCTTTACTTACATTATCAAAATTGGATGCAAGTACTTTGATATTTGAAAGAAAACTTATAGATGTACATTCTCTCCTTACCTATGCAGTTGAGCCTATAGAAGGTTCTTTAAAAGAAAAACATCAAACACTTTCTATAGAAGATTCTGATTCTGTAGAATTTGAGGTTGATATTAATTGGACTTTAGAAGCTCTTTTGAATATTTTCAAAAACTGTAGTGAACATATAGAATGTGGTGGACATATTATTGCTTATTATAGCAAAAACCCTCTATACACTGAAATTGTTATAGAAGATAATGGCAATGGTTTTTCTCAGGAAGAACTCCCATATATTTTTAATAGATTTTATCGTGGTAAAAATGCTAATAAAGATAGTATTGGTATAGGGCTTGCTCTATCAAGGTCTATTATAGAACGTCAAAATGGTACTCTGCATGCAGAAAATTGTTACAATGGTGGTGCGAGATTCATAATTAAATTTTACACATAAAATGCTGGATTATAGGTAAAACCCTATAATCCAGCTATATTTGTATCTTATATATTATTTAAACAATATGTTTCTATTTATATTTCATACTCTATTAAATAAATCAGATTTTATTAAACAGATAAACCATACCTATACTTATAAACAATCTTAAAGTGTTATCCTTAAATGAATTCGGATAACTTTTATTTATATTGTTTCATTTTTTATAGATTCTACTATATTTTCATTCTTTAACTGTTTATATCCTATCATATACGATGATATTACAATAAAAAGAATCAGTACAGTAAAACCTATTATTGTAGATAAAGGTGCAAATGGCAAATACTCTATAAAGTGTATTTCATTTATACGCAGAAAAATATACACTATTGCTATTTGTACAGGGATACTAAGTAATAATGGTGTAATTCCTAAAAATAAGCCTTCTAAAGTAAGCATCTTCTTTATACCACCTGGTGATAATCCAACTGAACGTAACATAGCAAACTCTTGTCTTCTACTTCTAAGATTTCCTGATACTGTAGCCAGTACATTTGATAATCCAATCATTGCTAATAATCCTGTAATAAAGCTTACTATTAAATTCATAGTCTGTCTTCCACTAGCATCTTTTTCTTCATTTTCTAAAACATCCTCAATACTATAATCTCCTGACCCATAAGCTTTATTATAAATAGACTCTAATTTTTCTTTTACTTTAGGAATATCATCACGATTATCTACTTTAAATAATCCCATCATTTTATTTGAACGTAGTCTGCCTTCTTCATTATAATTTTTAGATATATCCTGTACTATAGACATTGGTACTATTTGAATTAATGTATATCTTGAATTAGTATTTATTATTTGAGGAAGTGTATTTGTAATAGCTCCCACTTTCATATTAAAAGTATAATCTCCTTTATCTTCATCAGATATTCTTTCATTTAATTTAAGATTGTCTCCTATTGAAAGATTTAAATAATCTATATATACTTTATCTCTTCGTGTGCTACGATTAATATCCTCTTCTTTATTATATACAATTGAAGTTGGTTTTTCTGTATTGTAGAATATCTTTGGGTCTACAGAAATTTGTCTACAATATTCTGTAAAACTCTTATCATCAAGTCCAATTATAGCTGAGTATATACGAAACTTACCATTACGTTCTATAGGAGAGTATTTTTTAGATGAAGCTACATCTTTAAATCCGCCATTTTCTGCAAGTTTTTTTGAGGCATCTTTTTCAGTTAACCAAGTAGTAGCAGACATCTTAAGATAATATAATGAACTCTTTACACCTTCTGTTTTACTTAACTTTTCAATAAAATCAGGTTCTACAGATTCTCCATTTGTTAAATTGATTGATATATCCCTTTGTTCTTTATAAACATCACTTCCATAGACAGCTTCTGCTCCTTCTTGATTTGCGATTATATGCAAAAATCCTGTAAGCAATAGAAAAGATAGTGTTAAGGATATTGTTGCAGTACGATATGATTTTTTGCGTGCATGAAGTGCATTTATTGCAAGTTCTCCCTCTATTCCAAATATCTTTCCTAGTGAATATTTATGTGATTTTTTGATTTTAATACTATCTCCTTGTCGTATTGCCTCTATAGGAGATATCTTTGATACTTTTCGTGCTGGAATAAGTGCAGAAATCCATACTGTTATTATTGTAAGTAAAACTGCTGGTAAAAAAGCAGGAATACCATAAGTATATACCACACTTTGAGTACCTGTAAAAGAATTAATTGAATTAATATAAATTATGAGCCTATCACACAACAACCAGCCTAAAAATAACCCTATTGGCAAAGGTACAATAGTCAATAAAAAACCTTCAAATACTACAGACCTTTTAATTTGTTTTGGTGATGCACCAACACTAGATAATATTCCTAATTGAGTAAGCCTAGCATTTGCCGATAATGAAAATGCATTGTAAATCACCATTACAAATACTGCTACTGTAAAAATTGCTATTGTAAAATACATAATTGGAGTTGCAAATTTTTCTATACTATTCATAGATGCTTTCTGTTCTGGAGAAAAGACTAACATCTTTAAAAGATAATTGCTATTGTATTTAAGATTGTATTTTCCATATTCATTAGTTTTCCACCCCAATGACTTAGCAAGTTTTGGGAGTTCTTTATATGTATTTCTTATATTTTTAAATCGTAAGTACACAGTTATATTATCATTAGGTTTTATGCTTTTTTTGTCCAAATATCCTAGAGCTGTATATGCAGGTACAACTGATGATGTTGTAACATCCATTTTTCCTACTATTGTTAATGTAATTTCTTCAGTTTTTTTGAAACTCTCACTTTTTGATTTTGGAGCTACAGGTTCAAGAGAATTTCCATTTAAGGTTCTATCTCCTATTGGAATAGTAATCTTATCTCCAATCTTTGTACTTGGATTACTCTCAAAGTACTGTTTTGATAGTGCAATTTCATTAGCATTCTTTGGTTGACGCCCTTCTAGTATAGTGTCTTTTTCTGGCATGGAGTTCCAGTATTCTGATGTGGCATTTCTATAAATTATATAATCTCTTTTGTCATTACTGATTTTTCCTACATACCATTGCCCTTTCACCATTACATCATCAACAGAAGAAAAGTTTTCAATTAATGATAGGTCACTTCCATAGGTAGTATCAAATAATTCACCATGCCAGTTGCCTTCTTTCTCTACTGAAAGTCTTACGAAATCACTCCACATAGTATACAACAGTCCACATAAAGAAGACATCATTGTTGTAGTAAGTAATATGGCTAACATTATGGCTATACTACTGCGTTTGTTACGATGTACAAAGTCTAAGGTGTATTCTTGAAGAATGTTCATTTCTTCACCACCTTTTCAGAGACAATCACACCATCTTCCATAGTTATAATACGATTTGCTTCTAGTGCTATTTTCTCATCATGAGTAATAAGAAGTATCGTCTGATTAAATCGTTTATTTGATAGGTTTAGTAAATCTACAATTTCTTCTGAATTTTTTCTATCGAGATTACCTGTTGGCTCATCTGCTAATAAGATAGCTGGTCTATAGATTAAACTTCTAGCTATAGATACTCTTTGTTGTTGTCCACCTGAAAGTTGACTCGGAAGATGATTTAATCTATCAGATAATCCTAATATTGATACAATTTCAGAAAATCTATTTTCATCCACTTTTCTTTTATCAAGTAACATTGGTAATAATATATTTTTCCTAACATCGAGAGTTGGTATAAGATTATAAAATTGATAGATAAGACCCACTTTTCTACGTCGAAAAACTGCAAGAGCTTCTTCTTTTAAACTTGCTATTTCCGTATCTTCAATATAAATTTTCCCAGATGTGGGTCTATCTACTCCTCCAAGCATGTGCAACAATGTAGATTTACCAGAGCCAGATGCTCCTACAATAGATACAAAATCCCCTTTTTGAACTGACAAATTCACATTATTTAAGGCTGTCACCCTAGTTTGATTTGAACCATATATTTTTGTGAGATTTTCACATTTTAGTATTTCCATATACAATCATCTCCTTTATGGTTAAATTTTATCAACCTAAAATGACATTATAGTGACACATGTCTAAATATCAGCTAACATTAAAGTACCCAATTTAATCAGGTAAATTATATTTCATAAATACATTTATATTTTTAACTATTTTTAATCATCATAAGTCACTTTTACTCGAAAAAATTACTCTTACTTAAGTGATATAAATCATTTTCTTCATCGTATTCAAAATTATTCGTTCTTAAAGAGTTACAAGAAGCTAGATTTTCTTTTTCTGGTTTAACCACTATTCTTTTAGCTTCTGTTTCATTAAATATTTTATGTATAAGCAATTTAATGATTGCTTTTCCAACACCTCTCCTTAAATACTCTTCCTCTCCAATTAAATAATCTATACTAAATGTACCTATAATTGGTATGTTAGGATGAAAAACTTCATTTGCACTAAGGCAATCATAATATTGGCAAAACCCAATTGGCATATTATCATACATAACAATAAAATGTTTTACAAAACTAAATTCCCCAAATCTAGCTTTAATTTCTTTTATCCATTCTTCAGAACTTTTAAACCATTTAAGTATATATTCTTGGTTAATCCAATCTTCTACCAATTTAACATCTTCATCACATACAGGTCTGATACATAGTAATCTATCCATAACATTCAAATCCTCCAAATATTATTTCATTTTTTAATTTCATTTATATATTTTTGTATATTATTTAAGATTATAATATAAAATAAAAACTATGCAACATATTTTATTTAGACTTTTAATACATTGCATAGTCTTTAAGAGATATTAACATTTATTTTAATATCTCTTAGGATTTATTTTATTATTAAATAGTAAATATTTTATGTACTATAGAATTTATACTCTATCTATGTTTAACTTAGTAAAATTATTTAATAACTAAATAGGCTATCCCTGTAAATAAAATTAAGTTTATTTTGTGACATCATAGTATTTCTTAATTATATTAATTGCAATCTCTTTCACCTTTGGACCTGTGACTTCTTTATTAGAATCATCTGATTTAATAGCAAAGTAATAAGTATCTTTTTTAATTTCTACCATACCAACAAACCAAGCATCTGCACATTGATTTTTTCTATCATATCCTGTACCAGTTTTTCCATATAAATTTATGTTTTTATCATTTATATCTATTTTCATAATATCTTTTAAAATATTAATATGCTCTTTTTTAAAGCTTGTATCTCCTTCAAATATCCTTGCTACTGTTTCTGCTTGCTCCTTTGGAGATATTTGTAATGAAGATTCTAACCAAAATCCATTTAAATGTCCCATTCCATTTTTTAAATCGCCTTCCCATTCACTAATATCACAGTTACCATATTTTAAATCATCTAGAGTTTTTTGAACAGATTTAGAGTCAACTTGATTTAATAATTTTTTATAGTACCAAACACAAGATTCCTTAAATGCCTCTTCTAAATTAAGATTTCTATTCCAATTTTTATTTTTATAAATTGTTCCATCATATCCCATAATTGATTCTTTTGAGTTTATTACTCCTTTTTCTAGACCAATTAGAGTTGAAACTATTTTAAAAGTAGAACATGGTGACCTTCTTGTTTCAATTAATTCTTTATTATATATATTATATTCTTTATTTTTAGTATTATAAAAAATAGCTCCTCCACTAATATTTTCAAAACAATCACTATAATCAACTATATTAATTTTTTCTTTTTTATTTTGGTCATCGTTTTCAATTTTGGATTTATCTGATTCAGAGTTTATATAGTTCTTATCATGTTTTTGTTTTGTATTGTTATGCTTTTTCCCTACATAATATACTCCCATAGCTATGACAACTAGAAATATAACTATCCAAATAAAAATATTGTTTCTTTTCATACTTTATACCATCTCCTCTATATAAGTTTATAGTCCAACTTTAAAATAATAGACATTATTTGTAATATACTCCAATCTAGGAGCTTGAATACTCTTGTTGATAAAATCTAACTTTGGTTTAACATCTTTTAAGTCTTTAAAAATTACAATCCCATCAACAGATTGTAATTCGGCTCCGAAGAAAAAATTAACTAAATTTTTATCTCCAGAAATTTTAACAACATCTAAATTTCTATTTAATTTTTCCGTTTCTTTTATTACTTCTTTAGAAAATATCTTCTCCAATTCATTTTTATCAGATTTAATATAAAAATTACATTCAGGGCTTAACTTTTTTTCATCATAAGCTTTCAAAATAGCTTTGGCTACTACATTGTAATCTTCTTCATAAAATTTAAATCTAAAACTTTCACTTGGACTAGGAATAAATATAGTACCTATGCTTATAAAGATACTAAATATACATCCAATCATTTTTCTTTTATTTAAATCTTTTTTATAGTAAAGCTTAATCATATGTACTAAAATCCATATAAATGCAATTAACATCAATGGTATTGCAAATAAACCTATAAATAGTAAAATTAATCCTCCCCTAAATATGATGTTTCCACACAAAAATAAAAAATCACTAACAATAAATAGGACTAAAGGGATAATTATATCTTTTATATTTTCTTTACCTAATATAATTATGTTGATTGAAGTTATGATGAAGATACTTAATATAACTAGTAGTATCATTATGTCCTCCTTTCAGTTTGTGAGGTAATTATTTGTTCTTTATTTAAAACTTACTATTGTAATATTTAAATATTACAATAGTAAGTTTTAAATATCAAGTTATTTTAACTGTGTAATTATCTTTATATTTGTCAAATTATAAATATCTATCATGTACTCTTTTAGCTATTATCAACTATCATTTATTCAGATTGTGTGAGACTGATTGAACTTAGAAATACTTTCTATAACATAGCAGAATATATCAGGAAAGTAGCTTTTAATTTTATTATAATATGCTTACAGAATAAAATTGCTTTACTAAAATGTACTAAGAAAGGATTTAACATTCATGTCAAATATTATAATAAAAGGACTTACACAAAATAATATAAAAAATATATCATTTAAAATCCCCAAAAATAAAATTGTTGTTTTTACTGGAGTTTCTGGCTCTGGCAAATCCAGTATTGTATTTGATACAATTGCAGCAGAATCACAAAGACAGATGAATGAAACATACTCTTCATTTATCAGAAATAGACTCCCTAAACATAGAAAACCTCAGGTAGAGCTGATTGATAATTTAACTGCTTCTGTAATCGTAGACCAAACTCCTCTTGGTGGCAATGCACGTTCCACAGTTGGTACTATAAGTGATTTATATTCATCATTAAGACTATTATTTTCTAGAATTGGAGAACCTTACATAGGAACAACTTCATATTTTTCTTTTAACGACCCAAATGGTATGTGTAAAAATTGTTCTGGAATTGGTAGAGTTAAAGTAATAAATATTGAATCCATTCTAAATCCTGAAAATTCATGGAATACAGGATGTATAAATGACTCTTTATTTAAGCCTAATTCATGGTATTGGAAGCAGTATGCAGAGTCTGGACTTTTTGACTTAGATAAACCCCTAAAGAATTATTCTTTAGAAGAATATAATTTATTGCTTTATGGCTCAAAAAATAAAGATGCTAAACAAGAAAATCCAAAAATAGATGGTATTTTTAACAAATATAATCAAACATATCTAAATCGAGATATTAGCAATATGAGTAAACACACAAAAGAAAAATCAGAAAGACTTATAACAGATAAAGAATGTCCTATCTGCCACGGAAAAAGATTAAATAAAGAAACTCTTAACTGCACTATCTTAGGATATTCGATTGCAGATATGTGTGATATGGAACTTACTGACCTTTATGATTTATTGTTACAAATAAAAGATAAAAGAGTTGAAACTGTAATAAAGACTCTTGCTGATGGTTTAAAAAGAATGATTGATATTGGACTTCCTTACCTACATCTAAATAGAGAATCATCATCTCTATCTGGAGGAGAAGCTCAAAGATTAAAACTTGTACGCTATATGGGAAGTAGCCTCACAGGTATGACTTATATTTTCGATGAACCTAGTACTGGTATGCACTCACGAGATGTACATCGTATGAATCAGTTATTAAAAAAACTTAGAGATAGAGGAAACACTGTCCTTGTGGTAGAGCATGATAAAGACGTTATCTCCATAGCAGATGAAGTTATAGATATTGGACCGAGTGCTGGTATGCATGGTGGACATGTTGTATTCCAAGGTTCTTATGACAAATTACTTTTAGCAAATACTCTTACTTCAAATGCAATGAATCTATCATTACCTATAAAAACTAATTCTCGTCAGCCAAAAGGTACCCTTCCAATTAGAGATGCTTGTATAAATAATCTAAAACATGTTGATGTAGATTTACCAGTGGGAATTATGACTGTCGTTACTGGAGTAGCAGGTTCTGGCAAGAGTACTTTAATCTCTCATGTTTTTGCACAAAAGTACGAAAAAGATGTTATTAAAATCGACCAAAGCCGTATTACAGCTACAAGCCGTTCTATGCCTGCTACATTTCTTGGTTTCTTTGATGAGATAAGAAAAGTATTTGCTAAAGAAAATAATGTTGAAGAAGGTTTATTCAGCTTTAATTCAAGGGGGGCTTGTCCTGTTTGCGATGGTAAAGGAGTACTTGTTACAGAGCTTGTATTCATGGACCCTATTATTAATACATGTGAAGCTTGCAAAGGTACCAGATATAGTAAAGAAGTTTTGTCAAAATTATATAAAGGCAAACATATAGTTGATGTACTATCCATGACAGTCGATGAAGCTCTTGAATTTTTTACAGAAAAGAAGCTTTGTAAAATCTTACAAACCATGAAAGATGTTGGCTTATCTTATATGACCTTAGGTCAACCGCTTAGCACACTATCTGGAGGAGAACGTCAACGAATTAAGTTAGCTAAAAACCTCAACAAAAAAGGTACTATCTATATTTTAGATGAGCCGACTACAGGGCTTCATGGCTCTGATATTGAAAAGCTTATGTTGATTTTTGAGCATATAGTTGAGAAAGGTAATACTGTAATTATAATTGAACATAATTTAGATGTTTTGAAACAAGCTGATTGGGTGATTGATATTGGTCCTGATGGTGGTAAAAACGGTGGCCAGGTAGTGTTTGAAGGTACACCACTAGAAATGTTTGAAAGAGGTTGCACTATAACGTCAGATTTCCTTAGAAAATCAATAAAGATATAGATAATATAATACTACTATTAAGAGATTAAGAACTATTACATATATATTACTACTTTGTTTTAGTTCATAAATTTAAAGTTTAACTTTATTTTAAAAGAAATTAACATTATAAAAGCTATAAATCACAAAATTTTATAAAATTTCAAATGTAATTTATAGCTTTTATTTTTTATAAATTCATAAGTATTATTTTTTATTGATTTACTGATGAATCTTTGTCCCAATTTATAGTTACAATAATAAATACATATAAAATATAATCTACATGCTTATAAGTTGAGTTAATGTACCAACATATGTTAACTTAAGTTTGTGCATAGCTCGTGTACAAGCAACATACAATAAACTGCGGTCATAATCACTATAATATGTTTTATTATTTACTGAAGGCACAATAACTTCATCAAACTCTAAACCTTTTGACATTTTAACAGAAGTTATGGATACTCCTTTTGTAAAACTAGAACTTTCAGAAGATATTAAGTGAACACTGTATTCTTGTCTTAACACATCATATATAGCATTAGCCTCATTATCTGTCTTTAATATGATACCAAGAGTAGCATTATCACTCTTTTTAAATTCTTCGATTTCTATTTTTATCTTATTTATCTCATCTTGTTCGTTATTACATTTTAATAAAGCTGGTTCTTCGCCATGTCGCTCAATAGGCTCTAATGAAGATATGTCTTGAATCTTTTTTGTGAAATTAATAATCTCAAAAGTAGAACGGTAACTCTTGTTCAACATAACTAGTTCCCCATCATCATATAGTTGTTTCATATCATCTAGTGTGTGAGTATGATTGGGATTAACTAATTGTCCAAAATCTCCAAGAATAGTCTTTTTACACTTAAAAAGCAAGTTTATTACAGCATATTGAATAGGTGTATAATCCTGCATCTCATCAATAACAATATGCCTTATAACCTTATCTTCTTGTAATCCTTCATATGCAGCGTGGATATATATAAATGGATATACATCTGACCATTCAAGTGTTTTCTTTTCTGGCATTACAAACATGTTTGATATATTCATTTGCTTAAAGAAATCCTTATACAGTGCAAGGGTATTTTTTATTTTCAACATTCCATTTAAGCTCTTAAGTATACTTTTTACTCTTGGTAAATCTTCTTCCATAATATTATCTGTTTCAAATCTATAACGAATATCTTCAGCTACCTTCTCTAGTCTTCTCTTAACTGGATATTTATTATATGCATCAAATCTACTCTGTATCCAATCACTTTTAGCTATGAAGCTTCCAAAAGTATAATCTTCTGGAACAAAAACCTTATTAGGCATTTGTTTTACATAACTATCCATAAGTTTTACAAAATCAAGTGTAGATTTAAAACGTAATCTTTCACTCAATTTAGCATCATTTGTTTCTAATGGGTCTCTCTCACTTTCAAAGTTAATTATTCTCTCTAATTGTACTTCTGCTATATTTTCAAAACTTAATTCACATAATGGTTCTTCTCCGAGTTCTGGTAGAACGTTGGAAATATAGTCTCCAAAAACTTTATTAGGTGATAGGATAATTACATTATTTGCTGATATTTTATCTTTAAATCTATAAAGAAGAAAAGCAATTCTATGTAATGCTATAGATGTTTTACCAGAACCAGCTACCCCTTGAATAATCAATGTATCAGCTTTATCATTTCTGATAATTTGATTTTGTTCTTTTTGTATTGTTGAAATAATTGACTTCATTTTTTCGTCTGAAGTATGACTAAGTTCTTTTTGAAGAATATCATCTTGTATATTGATAGAACTTTCTAATGCGTATTCCAATTTCCCATTTTTGATTTTAAATTGTCGCTTCCTTGTTATTTCTCCATCCACCCATCCTATTGGCGCATCATATCCCGCTACTCCTATTTCATAATCATAAAACATACTAGCAATTGGAGAACGCCAATCAAGTATTAACAGTTCATCTTCACAGTCAAATGCAAATCTTCCTATGTAGTATTTATACTCATCATCCACATCTTTCAATCTAAAATCTATTCTAGCAAAGTATGGAGAATCTTTAATTTTATCAATCTTATCTCGAACTTTCACCATAAAAGCTCCATAGTTATCTATTTGTTTTAGTGATTGTTCATTTTGAAACATTTCATGTGGGTCTATTTCGCCCCGATTTTTTACCATATACATTTTAGCTTCCATATAATCTCTATCAAGTTTTCCAACAAAATTAGCAGCTTTATTAAAAGCGTCTTCTATCTTATTATTTATATCTATTAGGTGTACAATCTCATCTGGAAAAGAAGTTAATAGCTCTGTATCATGTTCATACATGTTATGTTTATAATCAGATACAATAGAATCAAAATTTACTACCTGTTTATTTTTAGACATTTAAATCCTCCTTGTTAATTAAGTACTTATATTGAACCATTATACTTAATTATATTTTGGAGTTTTTAATCATTATTGCTATTTATTGTTCTTTTTATCTACAGAAGTCATGACAAATTTTTGAGTAGGATATCCAAATTCCACAAGCAACTCTGCTTCTGCAAATCCCAACTTCTTTATCATATCTCTATGCCCTGTATCGGCTTTGTCACCCTCTCGAAAGGTAGTAATTGAGATATCTGTATCTATTAAGAAATCTTCAATAACTTTCTTCAAAAACACTTGTGCAATATCTGAATTACGATATTGTGGATGTATACCAAAAAAATCAATACTTCTAGTTTCTCTATTAAATATCATATTTGCAATAGCAATATTATTAAGCTTTAATATCAAGGCTCTTTCTTCTAAAATATACTGTTCCAATTGAGAAATATATTCTTCCTCTTGCAAATTTGGAAATCCATCTATGACTAATCGGACTAAATTCATCCACAATGGTATATCAGACATATTTGCAAGTTTAATTTCTTTTTCCAACTCTAACACGTTTTTTGAAAATAAATCGTCTTTTTTCAAAACAAATCTTAGCTGCAAAGGATAAAATTCTTGTTCTTTTCGATATTTATTTGGAGATTTTTTGTACATAGCTTTAAATATAGAAGTGAATGCCTGTTGACTTTCATATCCAGCTATCAATGCAATTTCAATTATTGGTTTCTTTGAAAATACCAATAATTTTGCTGCTTCTGTTAATTTTCTTCGTTTTATATAATCATGCATTGTTAATCCAACAGAAGATGTGAAAGTTCTATGTAAGTGATATTTTGAATAATGGATAGCATTAGCAACTATATCTAAATCCAGCCTATCTGATAAATGCTCCTCTATATAGTCAATAACTGTTATGACATTAATTACTTTATAAGACATTGCAGCTCTCCTCCTTTTATCCATGCAACATTATATCAATCATCACTTAGTCATATTTAATGAATCTTGCTCTTTTTTAAACAAATTTATTTCTATATGTACTTTATATTTACTATAGTATACTTAATAATTTCCTTATATGTTTTCCAATCCTAATAATAATTGTTTCCAAAATAATGTCTTAACCTCATAATTAATTTTTAGTTCAATAGTTTAATATAACTTTTACTTTTTAATTAAAGACTCTAACCCTTTAATTTTCAATAATTTTTCATTTAGTAAATCTAAAAAATTATTTATTATTTCTTTCTTACTAGATTCCTTAATTAAGTAATAAATAAATCTATCTGGAGGTGCATCTTTTATATAATGTATTTCGATATTTGATATTTCTTTAAGATGGTATGCTACTGACACTGGCACAATAGCCCACACATTTTCTTGCCTCATAAAGTACTCCAAAAGTGACATCTGGTCTAGAAATACTTTAGGTTGAAGAGTTGAACGAAACCAAAAATTGTGCCATAAATCATATTCAGGATTCCACGGAAGCCTTATCTCATCAGCAACATCTAAGATAGAAGGATGTAACTCACTTTTATATTTTGAACCATAACTTGTTACTAGTAACATAGCTTCTTTAAATATTGGTATTGTCTCTATATTATTAAAAAACATATCATCAGAAATAAGTGCTATATCTGCTTCTCCTTTTGAAATGTAATCATATGCTTCATAAGAATGATAATTGTAAAAGTTTATATTATATTCTGGATATGTGTTCATAAAGCATGAAAATACATCTGGAAGTATATATGAACTTACACTCCCTATAGAGGATATGTTTAGAATTTTACTTCTATCCATTTTAGTTATAGACTTGGCTTCTTGTAAAAGATTTTTATATTTTTCTGCAATTGGTACAAATGCTTTTCCCTCTTCTGTCAACTCTGATATTCGTATACCTTTTTTTCTTCTAATTAACTTGTATCCTAGTTCTGTTTCTAATGCATTTATTCTTCTACTTAATGCTGGCTGAGTAACATATAAACTTTCAGCAGCGGCAGAAATACTACCTAATTTTATAACAGTCAAAAATGCTTGTATTTCAAGTTCTGTCATAGCATTACCTCAATTCATAATATAAATATTTATTTATATTATATGGCTAAAAACGGCATTTTACAATTATTTGATATGACTGTAAACTAATGGTATCTTAAATTTTAACGAGGTGCTATTATGAAATATACAACTAACTTAACAGAGGGAAATATAAAAAGAGAATTGTTCATACTTATGCTCCCATTGCTTTTAGGAAATATACTTCAACAACTTTACAATACTATTGATGCTATTATAGTTGGTAGATTTGTAAGCCAAACTGCTTTTGCTGCTGTAGGTGTAGCCGGTACTATTATGAATCTTTTTATATTTATACTAAGTGGAAGTTGCACAGGTATTTCAATTATATTTGCACATTTCTATGGTGCCAATGACTTATCTTCATTTAGAAAGGAATCTTTTTTAGCAACCATTTTCGGAGCTACATTAACTTTTGTATTAAGTATATGCTCAATATTCATGCTATCTCCACTATTAAACATAATTAATACTCCACATGAGGTTGCAAGTATAGCAACATCTTACTTAAATATTATTTTTTGTGGACTCATTGCAACATATTTTTATAATCTGTTATCAGCAACTTTGAGAGCTGTTGGTAATACTAAATCAGCTCTTATTATCTTAATGTTTTCAATGATAATGAATACTGTTTTAGATTTGGTTTTTGTTGCAGTGTGTAATTTTGGAATTCAAGGAGCAGCCTTTGCAACTGTATTATCACAGACACTTGCATCACTTCTTTGTTTTGCTTATATAAGAAAAAATATCTCATTTCTTTTATTTAAAAAAGAAGATATGAAGTTTGAATGGAAATTATTAAAATTAACTGTCTCTTATAGTTTAATCTCAGCTCTCCACCAATCTAGTCTATATATTGGAAAGCTACTAGTACAAGGTGCTGTAAATATAATGGGAACAGATATGATTACAGCATATACTGCTACAACAAGAATTGAAGGGTTTGCTAATTCTTTTGGAGATAGTGGAGCTGAAGCTATATCTATATTTGTTGCACAAAATACTGGAAATAAGGATAGAAAAAGAGCAAAGCAAGGATTTTATACAGGATTGATTATTCTGGTATGTCTAGGAATTGGATTATCTTTAATAATGTACTTTTTTTCAAAAACTACTGTTGGACTTATGATGAGCAATACAAATAATGACATTATGATAAATGGTGTAGAATATATGAAAACTATTTCTATTTTTTATGTCTTATGTTTTATAGGAAGCGCCTTTGTTGGCTGGTACCGAGGAAGTGGTAAAGTAAACAACCCTGTAATTGGAACTATCTTACATATATCAATTCGTGTAATTCTTTCTTATTTGCTTATTCAAAGATTTGGTCTAAAGTCTGTGGCATTTGCTACTGGAATAGGTTGGATTTCTGTTGTATTATTTCAATACATTATTTTCTATATCTCAAAAGAATAAAAAGGTGAATCTTATACAGAGTTCACCTTTATGTAATAATCTTCTATTCTATTTTTAACTAATCTTATTTTGTATGTTGAACATACTCTACAATTGTGCCATCTGGATGTTTTACTGTCATATTATATCCTGTAGGAACTTTTTTCTTATCTCTTACCACAACTGCTCCATTCTTTAATAGATAACTTCTCCATTCATCAACAGAGTCAACCATAAAAGTAGATTTTGTTTCTATAAATGGTTTGAGAGCATCATCAGAACCAGATAATAGTAAGACATTTCCTACCTGTGCTAGTTCCAATCCAACTTCTTTATAAGAAAAACGTAGAGAGCATTTTTCTTTTAAAATATTCTCATAAAAAGGTATTGCTTTTTCTATATCTTGAATATAAAAACGTGTTAATATATCATATATTTCCATGTGTTTCCCCCTGTATCTACTTCTCTTATTTATCCTAAATTATATCACTCTATAAATTGTATAACAACGAGTTAATTATTATCTCTCTATCATATCAAGTACACAATACTCTTCTAACTAATATATGTTTAAAAGACTTGCCTAATTTTAAGGCAAGTCTGAAAACAAATCTCCTTTTTATGAAAAATTTATACAAATAATTTTAATATTAAAAGAATAAGTTAATATAAAAACTGCAAAGTTAAACTTATTAACGTCATACATCAAAATTTAAACAAGTTTCAGGTTCATCTTCTATTTTTGCTACTTTAAATTTACATGCAATTAAAACTAGAGACACCAATGGGTTTATAATATTTAATAATGCATATGGACCATATGTTAATGCTGATACACCTAATGTAGCTGTTATATATGCCCCACATGTATTCCATGGCACTAATGGAGAAGTTAAAGTCCCACTATCTTCTAAAGCCCTTGATAACATTTTAGGGTGTATACCTCTTTTTTTATATTCCTTATTATACATTCTTCCTGGTATAACTATAGATAAGTATTGTTCTCCTGCTATTATGTTAGTAACTGTACACGTTACCATTGTACATAATACTGTTCCAAATACACCCTTCGCTAATCTTAGTAAAGAAGATGCTACCACTTCAAGCATACCTGTTTTTTCTAAAATACCTCCAAGAGATAGAGCGCATATTGTTAAAGATACTGTAGACATCATATTCATAATCCCACCTTTAGACAATAAAGCATCTACTTCTTCTATTTGTGTTGATGAAACATATCCATTTTGTGCCGCATCTAATATTGTCTTCATAGATTCTCCTTGGAAAACTACTGCAAACAGTACTCCTAATATAGCACCTACTATAAGTCCTGGTATAGCAGGAACTTTAAACACAACCAATCCAATTACTATTACTGGAGCTAATAATAATACTGGTGATAAAGTATTAAATGTAGAATCTAATGTAGACCTAATTAGTTCTATCTGTTTTATATCTAATGCTTGACCTGAATACTTCATTCCAATTACACCATAAATTACTAAACAAATTAATAATGATGGTATAGTTGAATATAACATATATTTTATATGTGTAAACAAATCTGTTCCTGCCATTGCTGGAGCTAAATTAGTCGTTTCAGATAAAGGTGATAGTTTATCTCCAAAGTAAGCTCCAGATATTATAGAACCCACTATTAATCCAACTGGCATCCCTAAACTTTGACCAATTCCTAAAAGTGCTACACCCACTGTCCCCATTGTACTCCAAGATGAACCAGTTGCAAGAGATACGATTGCACAGACTAATGTTGATGCCACTAAAAAAATATTTGGTGATAAAATTTTTAGTCCCCAATAAATCATACATGGAACTACTCCACTTACTATCCAAGTTCCTATAAGTACGCCTATTATAATTATAATTAAGATTGCTTGCATTGCCATCTTTATACTATTAAACATACTTAACTCTAAGTCTTTCCATTTAAATCCAAGCCTATATACAGCTACAAGTCCTGCTACTGCTGCAGCTCCTATTAGTGGCACATGAGGTGATGAACCATATACTAATACTCCTAGGCTTAAAAATAATATCAAACAAGTAATTGGTATCATTGCATCAAACAGACTTGCTTTTCTACATTCTCGCTCTTTCATAAAGTAATTTCCTCCTAATTATTTGAACACTACACTATAATTTTTTTTGAAACGTATTCACTTGTACTAGATGACATGATACCTCCATAAGTTAATAAGAATTCCACATTATCACCTACTTTATAATCATGTTTTGTGTTACTTACATCTAATATCATATGATCTGAACTTGCTCCTAATATTTTTATATAAGTGTCTATTGGAATTAAAGAGTCAATATTTATATCCTGTTTACCTATAGCTATAATTGCCCTTTTTAAGATTCCTTTATCTTCATAAACAGGTTTATTTCTAAAAGCATCAACCCCTATTTCTCCAATGGGAACTGATGGCTTTTCTTTACATTCAATTATTTGACATACTAATTTAAATGCATCTTGATATGTTCCATGTATATTTTTACCGTATGCTGTTTCTCTACCAAGTATAATAGATTCACCTATCCTCAGGTTAGTAATACCTTCTGGCATAGTATTACTCATAATTAGATGCATAGAACTTGAATTACCTCCAGATACTATTTCTGTATCTATCCCAAATTTTTCTTCCATCTTTCGTGCTATACTTACTAATCTGCCTGTATTTTCTCTAGATGGTATAACAGCTCCATAACAAGTTAAGTTTGTAGCTATACCAATTATTTTAATATTTTTTAATCTTACTATCTCTCTTACACTATTAAAAAAATCTTCTTCATAAAAGTATCCTTCTCGTAAATCCCCTAGGTCAAACATAAGAACTATCTTATGAATAATATTTTTACTTTCACACAATTCATTTAGTTTCTTTATGGTTTCCAGTTCTGAGTTAAAGCTTATATCACAATAATTAATAACTTCTTCTAATTCGCTTATCATGGGTATTCTAATCAATATTTTAGGTAAATTTATATTTTGTAATTTTTTTAAGTTTTGTATCCTCGAATCTGCTATATGGTCTATTCCTTCACAACATACTGATTCCACTACCTCTTTTTGTGCACAAAATGATTTAGTTACGAAAGATACTGTAATATTTCTCTCATGACACTTCTGTGAAATTATTTTAGCATTATGTTTTAATTTTTCTATATCTATTTCTAATCTAGGGTACATAATCTTTCCTCCTTAAAGTTTAAACTTTTTAATAGGAGCTTAAGAGATGCTTCTTCATATTTTTTAGATAAAACACCCATAGATGCCATAATATAGTCATTATCTATCAATATTTTTGTTTTTTCCTTTGGAAATAGTAATTCCTTATTTTTATTGTACTTAAGCATATTATTCAATATTTTAATTCTACTAGGGAGCCTAGTAAGTGCTCCCCCTGTACCAACTATATATCTTACTTCTGTTAAATCTTTTCCTTCTGCAATTTTGACTTTCCCAGTTGTGCCATAAATATTTCTTATTTTTCCAGAGTGTCTTAACATAGCTTTGATAACAGCTTCTGTTGTCAGTCTCTCAACAAATAGGATTTCTTCTTTTGATTTTGGTATTGGTGGATAATTATCTATTATTGAATCAATGTCTATAGATAATTCATTTTGTAAGTTTTCTTTACCTATAACTTCTACTATATTTTTCATATTTACATATACACCTAAATCCCCCTCAACACTTCTTTTCGCTACAGGTTCAGGATTAACTAAGATTTTATTGATATAGTCACTTCCATCTGTAACAGAGTGTACATCAGTAGTTGCTCCACCTACATCTAAAGTTAATAAATCTCCAATATTTTTATATAATAGTTCAGATGCTTCCATTACAGCTCCTGGTGTTGGAGTAATATTTTCATTAACCATTTCTTTAATATACTTCATTCCTGGTGCTGTAGTTATGTGGTCTTCAAATACACCTTGAATAATTTTTCTTGTAGGCTCTATATTCAATAAATCTATTTTGGGATATACATTTTCTGTTATATAAAGCTTATAATCTGTATCTTCAAATATTAACTTTATTTCCTCTTGATTTTCAATATTTCCAGCATATATAACTGGTATGCCTAAATTCATAGAAGCTATCATTTCTGCATTATAAATAGCTGTATCTCTTTCTCCATAATCAACTCCACCAGCTATTAAAATTATGTTTGGATTTATTTCTTTTATTTTATTTAAATCAGTTCTTTTAATTCTACCTGATGTTACTTGACGAATAACAGCTCCAGCTCCTAGAGCAGCTTCTTTAGCTGCTTTTACTGTCATATCATATACTAAACCATGAACAGTCATTTTTAATCCACCAGCTGCACTAGAAGTTGCAAACATATCATTATACTTTATATTCTCTACAGATAATTTATTAGCTAAATCCTTAATAGCACCTGACAAGCCATTTCTTACATCGCCACCTTCAAACACTGTTGTTGGAGCTTGACCTTGACCTAAAAATACAGGATTATCAGTATCAATATTATGGAAAGCATTTACTACAGTGGTAGTGCTTCCAATTTCAGCTACCAACACATCTATTTTCAAAGAATTGTTTTTATTTTCCATTACTCATTATTCATTTCTCTTCTTTTTTCAACTAAGAAAGTAGCTACATGAATACCTTTGCTGTTTCTTCCAAATCCAGCATCTATTCCTTGTTCAACGGCTATTTCAGGTGTTACTTGTGTTCCTCCACATGCTATCATTACTCTATCTCTTATACCTTTTTCTACACAATAATCATGTAATTTCTTCATGTTTTTATAGTGAATATCATCATGACTTATTATTGTAGATGCAAGTATTGCATCTGCATTTAGTTCAATTGCTGCGTCTACCAATTTTTCTACAGGCACAGAAGTTCCTAGATAATGACATTCTATACCATATTTTTCAATACCACCATGTTTTATATCTATTATTTCCCTTAGACCAACTGAATGTTCATCTTCTCCAACTGTAGCTGAAACTATTTTCATAGGTTTTTCTTCTATATCGGCTCTTATTTCTTCATCAGTCAGTACTTTAGGCTCTTCTGGTATTACTAAATTGTTTAAATCTATATCGAATGGAACTCTTCCTTTCACTTCTATTCTAGTACCTTCAGATTCATGCATCACTTCTCTACTTATAACTTCAACTTCTTGCAAGTTCATTTTCTTTACAAATTCCAAAGCTGCAAACTCGGCTATTCTTTTATCAGTAGGTAGCATCATAGTTATCATTACAATTCCATCTGCACACCATTCCATTTCAGGCTTGATTTTATCTCCATTTCTGTATTCTTCTGATTCTTTTAGTCTGTTTTCCACATTGTCAAAATCATCAAGCTCATCAATATATATGATTTTATCTGGATTTTCAAATGTGCATCCGTCTATTAATATTGATGGATTATCTATAGCATTTTTATCATACTGAGCTACATTGTTGTATCCAAAGTGAGCAGTTACAGGTGCTAGATAATCTTCTTCTCTTTCATAAACAGTCCCTTCTCCAACTCCGCCTTTTATTTTTCTAGATATACCATCACCATTTCTTTCTGGATAATTTCCAGAATCAACGAAAAATCCTTGCTCTACAGACTCAAAATATCCACCAACTTCAAATATTTCTTCCATATATAGTACAGCTCTTTCTTTAAGCTCTCTTGCTTTATCTCTTAATTCACCAACATCTTTAAGTTCTATCATATCCATAAGGCCATCCATACCAACTAAAGCTTGTTTTGCTGTATCACATGCTTCTATGTTGTATATATGCCAAGGTACATTTCTACCTTCATCAGGCGTTATAGTTGATTGTATGTCAGCTCTAGTTAGTACTGATGTTAATAAATTTAATACATGAGTAACTGTTGCTTCTCTAGTTGATGATTCCATATATTTAGTATTCATTTGGGCTCTCATCTTATAATCACTAAATAATTCTCTAAGTGCAACAGCATAAGGTAAGTCTATTCTTAAGCATGGTGCTGGAGGAGCTGTTGGTGGCACTGTTGATAAACATATATTACTTTTATCTATCCCTATTTTCTCAGAGAATATAGAGTTTAAAGCATGTTGAACCATAAGTTCAGGCATTACCTTCCACGCTTCTCTAGCAGTAGCATTAGCATTATGTGCTCCATCTATTTGAGCTATATTCGCAAAAGCCATTATTTTTTTAGCTTCACAAGCATCTACAAAAGACCTTATCATATTTATATTTCTATATAGAACATTGTATTGTGGGTCTTGGTGTGCTCCATTGACTCCTTCTTCAGCAAACATTACTGCCACTTCAGGACCAGCAACACCACTTACATATGAATGGTAATTAATAGGTCTGCCAACTTCTTCTTCTATAAAATCAAGAGCTTTTCTTTGAGCTCTTACTTGTTTTCTTGTTATTGGAACTCCACCTATACCTTGAGGAGTACCTTCTATAAGTCCGTCAAAATGGGATTGCCCAGCAGTTCTAATAACCATTAAATGGTCAGCGCCATGATGAGCTGCCATCCTCATTCTTCTTATATCATCTTCAAATCTACCAGAAGCTATTTCAGTAGTAATAATGGGGCTTGGTTGAGGGTCAATATTATTGAAATATTTAGATGATGGTAACCCTACACTCTTCTTTAAAGGTTTTGTACAGTCTTTATATTCAAAAGGTCCCATTTCAAGATTTTCCAGATGTTCTCTCCAAACCCAACCTCTTCTCTTTGGTTTATATTTATCCAAATCTTTTAATATATAGTCTATATCTAGTTTTTTATTTTCCTTTAACATGATTCTACCCCTTCTCTAAATAAACGTGTAACTTCATCCCAGTATTCACCATTAACTAATAATAAACCAGCTTCTCTAACTGTTATATTTTTAGATTTAGATAACTTATAAACTACATGCCCTGATCCTTTACCTATAAGACCTCTTTCCATAACACCTTCTAAAATAGGTTTTACCTCAAGAGAAGAAAATCCCATTCTTAACAAAACAGACCTTTCTATTGATGGTGTTGTGTTCTTTTTGCCAAGGTCTATCATTGGCTCTACTATTTGGGTAGCTAAACTCCAAAACCTTTCTTTTAACTCCTCATCACTTAGTTCTTGAAGATGTTTTCTTCTAACTTCAAAATCATCCTCTCTTTTTTTCATGAACATTCCCCCATTCGTATAAATTTAATTGAATTTTCCGATTATTTATTTTGTATTAAATTAAAAATTAGTAATTATTATAAATTATTTAATGTATCAACAACGAAATCTCTTGAACTTTTTACTTCTTCCATTAAAAACTCTATATCTTGATTACTTAAATTATCAACATTATCAATGTTATTGTTAGATATACAATTTTTTATAAATGATTTTCTTATTTTATTCATATCAATGTCAACACATTTTAACAATTCTGGCCTTTCTGGTAATATTAAGTTTACTCCTGCAATCTCTTCTCTTGGATTTCCAAATTTTATATCTATTCCATTTTCTCTTGCAAAGGTAAGTTGTGGACATATATGTTTACCTGCTCCTGTATACTCTGTTTCTTGTACTACTATAACTTTATCTTCATCCAATTCTTGAGCTAAAGAGAATGCTGCTGCTAAAGATGTATTTCCTGCAGGACCTCTTTCTATTCCTTCTAGTTGTGCCAATAATTCAGTTGTATAAAAAACTTCTCCTTGTTTTACTAGTACATATCTATCCATATATCTAAGTGGTCTAGCTGCAGACCTAGGTACATCTGACCTATCAGGCCATGTACAGAATGGTATACCAAAACCTGTATGCCCTGTTGTAAATGATTTTTTGTTAAATTGATTTTCACTAGCCATGTGTAATCCTTTTAAGTCAACACTTGCTCCTACGACTTTAGTATTAAGACAACCAGCTTTTATCAATCCTCTTGCAGTTCCAGTGAGATTACCTCCACCTGCATTTGTACAAACAACTATATCAGGGTCTTTTTTATATTTTTCTCTAAATTGAATAGCTAACTCACATCCTAAAGTCTCTACACCTGCAATTCCAAATGGTGAATATAATGATGCATTAAAATAGCCTGTTTCTTCTAATAAAACTAAGAATGTATAAAATAATTCTGGACCAACAGTTAATTGGATAACTTCTGCTCCATATGCCTCACATTTTCTAGCTTTTTCTATAATTTCAGGTTGACCTACACCATTAGAATCATAACATTCTTGAACTATTATACATTTTAGACCCTGCATAGCTGCTTGAGATGCTACAGCTGCACCATAGTTACCACTAGTAGCTGCTATTACGCCTTTGTATCCCATCTTTTTAGCATGGTATACGGCAGTAGCTGCTCTTCTTGCTTTAAAGCTACCAGATGCATTCATCGCTTCATCTTTTACAAATATTCTAGCTCCTTTACCTTCTGGAGCACATTTTCTAGCTAACTTAGTCAAATTTTTAAGTTCTATTATAGGAGTATTCCCAACAGCATATTGTGATTGAATCGCTTCGATATCTTGTAGCGTATATCCTGTTTCACCCATCATTTTTTCATAATCAAACCCTATTCCCTCTTGTTCAAAAGATGAGTAATCCAATCCAATTGCATTTTTCATTATTTCATTATTTCTTCCCATAACAGCTTGATAGCTCATATCTTTCATTGATGCTGTATTATTCATTATATACACCTCCAAATAATATTTCTTTAGCCTGTATCCCTATTTGGAGTAACTCTGGTATACATTTCCCATAGTCATGAGTATAATATGGATTTACTTTAAGTAAGTTACCTTTTACAAGTCTACCTGTAATTGTTTTAACTTCTACTAAATCACCTATAGAAGCATCTTTTTGTATAAATCCTTTAACCCACATTTCTAAGGATACTTTCTTAGTATCCTCTGGAACTTGTGGAGCTCTTTCTTCTGGAGTCAGTACTATGTTGTGTATAATAACCCAATCATTAACTTTAGCATCCATTTTTTCATCTCCTTATTAACCAGCTATTATTTTATTAATTGGCATTTGATTCTTCCTCTAATTCAACTTCAATCTGATTTCTTACATCTCCCATTATTGCTCTAGGTACTGGTATATCCAACATAGTTTTAAGACCTGGTCTAGCATTTATTATTAATGGAATAGAGTTTACTATCATTGCATAAGTACCTACTCCTCCAGGTATTTCAGGATTTATTTGTAAATCAATGTTTGGTATACCTTTTATTGATACATAATCTCCTGTTTTAATGCCTTCTGCTTCAGGTATTATCTGTTGTGGATGTTCCATTTCAATTAAAATATCTCCATTTACATATCCATATCCACATTGTCTACAACCAGCAACATTTCCAGCCAATGCCTCTCCATACTTAGATTTTCTATCTACTGTAGTCATTATTGGTTCTTTTGTTTGTTCTATCTTATCTAGTTTCCATCCTAATCCATCAGCTATCATATTTATTGATTCTACAAATCCTACATGACCTGCTATAGTATTATTTTCTACACCTTTTATAAATTCCTCTCTTGTTACTCCTACACCTTGCTCTGCCATAACAGATTTTCCAAATGGTGATAAATCATTTACTCTCTTAGCTTTTATACTAGTAACTTCCTCACAAGTTCCTGAAAGTGCTAATACTAGTAAATCCAACACAAATCCTGGATTTATTCCTGTTCCAAGTATACTTACTCCATTATCCTTTGCAACTTCATCCATTTTTTTAGCTAAATCTGCATCATCAGCTTGTGGATATGCCATTTGCTCTGCTGTTGATATAACATTTATTTTTCTATTTAACAAGAACATTATTTTATCAAAAGCCTTTTTAGTAAATGAATCAGTTGCTAATAAAACAACATCTACACTTTTTTCTTTAAAAACTTCTTCATAATTTCCATTGATAATAACTTCTGGTCTTTCTCCTCTTTCAATTTCTAAGATGTCATACATGCTTTTCCCTGAAGTACTTCTACTACAAACAGATACTATTTCCATACCTTCTTTTTTTAGAATCATATTAGCCATACCTATTCCCATAGCTCCAAATCCCCATATTCCAACTCTTACTTTTCTCATATATACACCCTCCTAAAAATTTATATCTTCTCAATAAATAGTTAAAGCATAAATCATGCCAACTTCAAAATTAAAGTAACTATTTCTTGAAACGTTGAAACTATAATTATTTTGTTATGTTTTTTCATAAATAAAAAATTATATCTATTTTGGAACATAAAAAAAAGAGCAAAAAATTTTGCTCTTTTATAATAATTTTGCTCCTTTATTTTTCTTTTTTATTTTTTATTTATAAGATTTTATATTATATTTTTTTATTTTATATTGTAAGTTTTGCCTATTCATACCTAAGATTGATGCTGCTTTAGTTATATTGTACGATGTTTTTTCTAATGATTCACATATATACTTTTCTTCTATCTCGCTAATAATATTATTAAGTGTCTTGTCCTCCAAATCATTTAAAGAATAATCGTTACTCTCTTTATTCTCTTTAAGATTGTAATAGTCATTTATATTAATCATACTTGTTTCTATTTGTACCTCGTCCTCCATCATACTCATAGTACAATAAATTATGTTTTCTAGTTCTCTTATGTTACCTTGCCAGTCATAATTTTTTAAGGTTTGGATAGCTTCCTCTGAAATTCCTACCACTTTTTTATTTAATTTTTTGTTATACTTTGAAATAAATTTTTTGCATAACAAAGATATATCTTCTTTTCTATCTCTAAGAGGAGGAATTTTTATATGAATTATGTTAAGTCTATAATATAAATCTTTTCTTATTTTATTCTCTTTCAAAATAACTTTTGGACTTTCATTTGTTGTTGCAATAATTCTTACATCAACAGGTATATCCTTAGTTCCACCAATTCTTCTTACATAACCTTCTTGCAAAACCCTTAGTAATTTAGCTTGTAACATAATAGGCATAGAATTTATTTCATCTAATAATAGAGTTCCTTTGTTAGCTTGTTCAAACAAACCTGGTCTATCTACTGCTCCTGTAAATCCTCCCTTGCTAGTCCCAAATAGTATTCCTTCAAATAGTGACTCTGGTAGAGCTGCACAATTTTGTGCTATAAATGGATAATTTTTTCTATTACTTCCATAATGAATGGACTGACTAAATAACTCTTTACCCGTTCCAGTTTCTCCATATATAAATACTGAAGCGTCAGACTTACAGGCTTTCTTAGATTTTGTTATTGCCTCTTTAATTAGATTACTTTCACCTAAAATATCATCAAAGTCATAACCTTTCTTTTGTTGATTATTAACTTTGTTGATTAAATTTTTTTTATAGTTTCTGTTTAATAAAGTTTCTATAGTTGTCATATTTTTTGATATTTCAAGTGCCCCTACAAATCCCCCTTTAATATCAATTGGTATTGTAGTATTGATTGCTGTTATTTCTTTACCGTTTTTATCTAGATATTTTTGAACATTGTCTTTGATAATTTTCCTTTTTTCCAAAACTTCTACTAGTGTACTTCTATTTATTTTCATTTTGCTGACTATATCAAAAAATGAATTCGTTAAAATATCTTGTCTGTTCATTTTTTCCATTTTTTGTACAGAATCATTGTAGATTATAGTTTTCCCTTCTTTGTTAACAAAATGGACCCCTTCGTCAATATTTTCTAATATTTCATTCATTATTTTAAAAAATATCTCTTGGTTCAACTATATCACCCCAATACTTAAATATATAAAAACCCAAAAAATTAATAAAATGGTATCACTGTATTTATATTATCATATATTTATGATATTTTTTATGCACATTGTATTAATATATCCTTAAGCCTATTCATATATTTCTGTTATTTCATATTTATACATGATATAATCTACTAAATAAAAATTTTGTTAAGCAGTTTTAATTGTAGATTATTCATATAATCTAATATTTTAATAAGGAGGTATGATAACTTTGAAATTAAAAATTATTGGTAGTGGTGGTATGTCAATTATTCCAAGTTCATTTTGTAAATGCAAAATATGTGAAGAAGCTAGGAAAAAAGGTGGAAGATATGAACGCTTAGGCCCAAGCCTATATATTGATGATATAAAAATGTTGATAGACACACCTGAAGATATTGCAGTGGCTTGCAACAGGCAAAAAATATCACAAGTAAAACACCTTTCGATTTCTCACCATGACCCAGACCATGTTAAAGGCATTAGAATCGTTGAAAAAATTGGCTATGATTTTATTACAGATAAAAATACTCCTATTGAATTTTATGCGTTACCTGAAGTGATTGAAGATATAAATCGAATGAACCTTGATTGTCTTAAATATTATGGGGATATTCTACACTGCATTTCTGTTAATGAAACTTCTCATATAAAGATAGATAATTTTGATATTGATTTGTTTAACAACAACCGAGATAGGAATATAACGTTCTACGTTATCAGAGAGAATGATAAAAAAGTCATATATGCTTGTTGTAATCCAAAACCATTTACTCATAATGATATGTACTTCGATGCAGATGTTTTAATAATCAGTTTAGTTTCTGATGATGGCATATTAAATGATGGAACAGAACTTAAAGATGAACCATTCAAAGATGAAATATTTACTTTGGATGAAGTTATAGAAATTAAAAACTATTACAGAATTAAAAAAGTTATAGTTACACATATTGATGAAATGTGGGGGAAATCCTATGGTTATTATAGTGAATTAGAGAAGGATCTTGATAATATTTTCTTTGCTTATGATGGTATGGAGATTATAGTTTAAAGTATCAAGCAATAAGCATAATGCAAAGTTGGTAAATTTCAATTTAGTATTGTAGTTAAAAGCTATGATTTCAAAGAGTCACAGCTTTTAATATACATGTCCATAATTACAGATGTTTTGGAAAATAAATTAAATTTTAATGTTGAATATTTTTTCTCTTTTAAGAAGTCTTCATATAAAAAAGGTTCTGCCTCTATTTCCAGTTAGAGAGGTTATTGGATGCAAAATCCATATTCATACAGTTTACCCTTATTATTTAATTATTACACTTCATCAGCAACACTACAATCTCGCAAATACTTCAAAGTAACATATAATTCAAGTTGTTCTACTAGAAATAATATTATAATCTTTCATTAATTTATTTTTAATTTTTATACATCCTTAATTAAATATTCTATATTTTAGTAAACAATTACATGTCTATGGCAAGCTCCACAAGAATTTCACCTTATCTTCATCCTTATGGGCATACAGTTATTTTAAACATGAGTATCATTATGATTTATAAATCTTTGCTTGCTTATCATATAGAATATTTGTACAAAATTTGATAATATAAGCTTCACAAATTTTTAACACTTTTTACAAGACCTATCAAATTCATGTCTAGCGAATTCTTTACTTCTTATGTTGTTTTTATATTCTCACCTCCTCTCACATTAAGCTAAAGTGATGATAAACATCTTTCTTTTCTCCTTATGTTATTAATACGAATGACTACTCACAATTCCATAAAATATAAAAAAAGCATATAATTAGTTATAAAGCTAATTATATACTTAAAAAATTACTTGTATTTTTTTGTTAACTCAAAATAAATTGAAATGTTATTTAACTTAGCCCTTAAATTTAAGCTATATGTTCCCATATATATCACTCCACCCGAGTATTGTCTAAAATATTTAATTAATAAAAAAACAAGTAGAATATTAATCTACTTGTTTGATAAAATCCACATCCTTATATATTTCATTCTATCTCTTCATTAACATATTTCTTAAGTAATGCACTTGAACTTTCTCCATCTTCATCTAAGCATTTTCTTGACCCGAATACCCAAAATGCATCTTTAGCTCTAGATACAGCAACATTCATTAAGCTAGAATTTCTATTTATAAAAAAACAACCATCTCTTGCACCATAAACTGTTGATAAGATTATAACTTTCCTTTCAGCTCCCTGAAATGTATGAACTGTTCCTACATCAATATTTTTTGCATTATCATTTAGATAAATTTTTAATTTTTCTTTTAAAACTCTAACTTGAGCCTTAAAAGGTGTTATAATCGCTATTATCTCATTATTTTTTATATTAACATTCTTTTCCTTATACAAATTGACTACTTTTTTATAATTAATTGATAACCACTTTGCTATTTCTTCTGCTTCTTTTGAATTCATTCTACTACATCCATTTTTTTCAGAATTTTTAATCTCTATATTTTTATATCCCATGTGTGGTAGGTTATATAATGGATAATTTTTATCCTTTTCTCCCAATCCTCTACACGCTTTAAGTTTCCCATCGTATACTAGCCTATTGCAATACTCTATTATTTCATTATAACATCGTCTGTGTTCACTCAAAAAAAGTCCTTTATCATATTTATCATAATGACATGAATTAGCTGCTACTTTCATAACACTAGACTGTGAACAATTTTGACCAAATTCTAATAAATTTTCAAATGTTATTTTTTCATTTAATACATTACTTCTGATTGCTAATGATTTATCCAAGGCGTTGCTAATTCCCCAAACTGGTGGTATCTGCTTTTCATCTCCAACAACTATTGCTTTTTTAGCTAATGCAAAAGATGCTGCTGCAATTTCTGGTGAAACTTGCCCCGCTTCATCTACAATTAAAAGATCAATAAAATTATACAAGTAACTACTTTTTTTTTCATTTGAATAATAAACTTTAAATTGTTTAGGTAACATAAAAAATGTCATTACCATACATGGTGAAATCATTGCTAACCTACTGTATAAAGATTCTATTATATTCGCAAAATTTTTACCTCTTTGTTTATCTGTAATATAATCTTCTTTTAATAACCATCTACATTCATAATAATGAACAGATAACCAAAACTCAATATATCTAATTCTTGTATCTATATGTTCATTTATTTTTTCTAAGGAACACTCTTCTAAGTCTTTCTTAATACGTCTTATAATTTGATCTATATTTTCAGTATCTTTAGTATAATAAATATCACAATTATATTTTTTTAGTAATTTAAAATGTTCATCTACACGATTCCTTAGTTTTAGTATATAATTCTTCTCATTCTTTTTACTTTCTATTGTGTTTCTATTGCTCTTTATCTCTTGCTCTATTTTGAGATTATTACCATTAAGCTCCTCTATTATTTCCCCATACTTTTCTATAATTTCATCTAAAGACATACAATTTTCTATAAACTCATATTCATCTGAATTTATATATATTTTTAATCTATTAATTATTTTCTCTCTGAACACATTAAATACGCTTAATAACCTAATGTACCATGGAATTTTCTTATATATCTTATTCCATTCATCTACCCTATTCCTACATTTATTTATTTGTTTATTATTTTCTATTTTTTTATATTCCAATTCTTTTTCTTTACTAGAACAATTTAATATATCTTGTTCTAAAATTTTCAAATATTCTACTACTGTATTTTCTTTTATAATACTTCTTATTTCATATAAATCACATATAATCTTATTTTTTTCTTTATCAATTTCAATAAGTTCTGAATATATTAATTCTTTGCATTCAGATATACCATTAATTTTTTTATTGAAATATTTAGATACATTTTCTATCATCTTTTTTTCGGATTTCAAAATATTTTCATCCGAATCTATATTTAAAGCAAATCCATCTCCATTATTACTAGTGTATTGATAACATCTTCTTTCTGCATCTTTTTTTTTACTATCCGATGGAAAATATAAAGCAAAACTATTTACACCTTCAATCCAACGTTCTTCCAAATTTTTAATTCCTATCTTTGTAACACTTCCAAATGAGTCTATAATATTAGTAACAGCTTGATTATTAGTAGAAGAAGCTACGATCACAGGCGCTTTCTTTCCCTCTAATGCATTTTTCACATACATATCTGCTACAATTGATTGTAATAATGTTGTTTTGCCTGTTCCAGGTGGGCCACTTACTGCTAATAGTTCTCCTTCTTTTAATTCCGAAAAATGATTTACAGCCTCTCTTTGTGATTCTGCTAATGGGTATTCCCATCCCATCTGTCCTTTATGCTCTATCATTTTTAAATGTGAATCATTTGATATTAATTTTTTAGACTTTTCAATATATGGTAAAATGAATTTAGCATATAAAGATTTACTTTCCTTATTTATCAATATATCATTATATAATTGTTCTATACTAAATGTAGCATTTACCATATTATCTAGAATAATATAAATATTATTTTCAAACATTATGTTTGAATCATCTTTTTTAATACAATTTTCATCAAAATTATATTTAGTTACTTCTTTATAAAATTCCTTTATGTAATTTATATATTCACTCCAACTTTTAAGCTTTTCTCTTTTACCTGTAGTACTAGTTAAAAATTTATCTACATCATCTATATTTCCCAAACTTAACTGTGGCTCTACCATAGGTTCTAAAAATTCTCTGGGTATCCATGGCCATTTATCATATTTATCATTAATTTTCAATTCACCTTTACGACTTATAATTGCTGGTACATATAATACTCCTGTAAGTTCCTCAATATTGTTATTTGCTTTTCTAGTATTTTCAAAATAAGTTCCAACAGTCTTTGGAACTATTATTACTTCTATATCATCATTATTAGAATCTTTATTATTGGCACTCAACTTTTCAATGATATTTAAATTAATTAATCCATTATTGAATTCTTCTATTGTAATAACCTCATACTTATCATCTGAATTTTTAAAGTCTATTATAGCTTGATTTTTTGCAATCAAAGCACTTTTAAAATACTTAGTCATATTATTAATCATATCTTAACTCCCTACTTATTTGTTATATTAATTTATAGATGATTATCATAATTTATATCCATAGTTAGCACTATTCTCTTTTTTCCATTATTGTCCATGATGTGATTGTAATTTTCCCCATTAAAATCTTTCCCTTAGACACTGACATGAACCTTTATGAACGTTGTTAAACAACACATAATCTCCCTCAGTAGAATTACTTACTTTTTTAATGACTCCATCAAAACATGTATTTTTTTACCCATATTGTGAGTTAAAATTCTATCTTCTTCAATATAATATGTATGATTCTCTTCCACAATCAAATTGTATGTAATAATTGGATAACATCTATTTTTTAATTCTACTTCTTCAAACTTATCACTTGATGTCTCTATAAAGTCCATTTCTTTTATATTAACCGCCACTATACGCCATTTATCTTTTATCATAGATAAATGTCCTGTTGTTGTTTCTATTATACTATTTTTAGTCTTTATTCTACAACTTTTATATATATTTCTGTTACTTTTTTATATTCTACTATTCCTGACTTTTCATTTTTACTTAATACTAATTATCCTACAGAAATTTCTCTAATTTGTTTATATCCCATATCTGTTACTACTAATGTATCTCCTGTTAAACATACACCTATATCTTTTATTTGTAATTGGACTAATACCTATATAATTAAATCCTGCACTCTCACTCATATCTAATTAGCTTGCATAAACTGAAACTACTTATGTAAATATGACAGTTATTCTGGTTATAAAAGCCATAATAAAGCTCATCATCTTTTTAGGCATTTTTAATTTTCTCCTCATTAAACATCCTCCTTTCTTTAATATATTTTTATATAAAAAATAGACATCAAATATATAAATTCAATGTCTATTTCTATGCTTAAAAATTATATTTTAATTTTATTATTTTGTATCTTCACACAATAGATCTACAACTGCATATATATTGAAATACTGTGTGACTTTTTATTCTTAAAGTTTTTTATATTTCTTTCAAACACCATATGTCTGTTAAAGTGTTTAAAATGCAGGGTTTCAAGCCTTACTTTCGACACAACAACACTACAGTCTCGCAATGAGGCGTATTCGGGAACATATCCATACACTTAACCATCTTAATCTCATAACCATAACCCTTAAAATCAACCAAATCAACAACCAAAGACTTAGGATTACAAGAAATATAAACAATCTCCTTAGCACCAAATCCACAAATATCCCTAATAGCATCCTTATGAATACCTGGTCTAGGAGGGTCAACAATAATCAAATCAGGCCTGTCCTTCAAATCCTTGACAACCTTAGCCACATCCCCAGCGATAAACTCACAATTAGTAAGCCCATTCAACTTTGCATTCTCATTAGCAGCAACAACAGCTTCCTCGACTATCTCAATACCATACACCTTCTTAGCTGCACCAGCCATAACCTGTCCAATAGACCCAGTCCCACTATACAAGTCAAACACAACCTTATCACTGTAATCTCCAATAAAATCTCTAGCGATACTATAAAGAACCTCGGCTCCCTTAGTATTAGTTTGGAAAAATGAGAATGGAGAAATCTTAAACTTAAGACCTAAAATTTCTTCTTGTATATAATCTCTTCCATACAATACTCTTAACTCATCACATTGGACTGCATCTGCTAAACCATCATTAATAGTATGAAGTATCCCTACTAACTCAGCTTTGAAATCAATTCCTAAAAGCATCTCTTTAAATTCGTTCATGTCAAAATCTTCTTGAGAAGAAGTTACTATATTAACCATAATCTCGTTAGTATGAATCCCTTTTCTAACTACAAGATGTCTCAAATATCCTTTATGATTCATTGTTCTATAATAAGGAAGCTTTTTTTCATCAAAAAACTCTACACTAGAAACTAATATCTTTGAGAAGTCTTCTTCAACTAACATACACTCCTCAACAGTTTGTATATCTATATGTTTCCCTTTTTTATGAAGCCCTAATGTCAAAGGTCCATTTTTTACTTCATCTCCAAAAGTATACTCCATCTTATTTCTATAATATTTGTTTTCTGGACTTCCTTCTATCCCTAAAAATTGAAATCCAAATAAGTCTTGCTTTAAGAATAAATCCATAACTTGTTTTTCTTTTATTTCCAATTGCTTTTCATATGGTACTGATAGTAATGTACATCCTCCACACTCTCTAAAGTGCTTGCAAGTTTCTTCAGTTTCAAGTGGTGAGCACTCTAATAATTCTATCATCTTAACTTCGGCTTTCTTACTTCTAACTTTTTTAACACCAGCTCTTACCTTTTGACCACTTATTCCACCCTTCATGTGAATAACTCTGTCTCCAATTTGGCCTAATGATGTACCACCAAATTCCATTTTATCTATTTCAAATTCTACAATATCCTTTTTCTTCACAAACCTTCCTCCAATTTATTATATTATCTTTCTTCAATCATCTTTACTTCTTCATCTGTTAACTCTCTATACTCACCTAATTCTAGGCTCTCATCCAATTTCAAATTACCCATAGACAATCTTTTTAAGTATACTACTTTTTTGCCTACACTTTCAAACATTCTTTTTACTTGGTGAAACTTACCTTCATGTATTGTAAGCTCTATCTCTGATTCATCATCACTCTTTAATATATTTAACTGAGATGGCATAGTTTTATATCCATCATCAAGTACTACTCCTTCTGTAAAAGATTCTACATCTTCTTCAGTAACTACTCCATCAATTTTTGCATAATAAGTCTTAGGCACATGCTTCTTAGGAGATAAAACTCTATGAGAAAGCTTCCCATCATTAGTTAAAACTAATAATCCCTCTGTGTCTTTATCTAACCTTCCAACAGGAAATGGTTCAAAAGCTAAGTATGATAAATCAATTAAATCTAAAACCGTTGGGTCATATTTATCAGTAGTTGCTGATATATATCCATCTGGTTTATTCATCATCAAATATATATATTCTCTATATATAACTTCTTCTCCATTAAACAATATCTCATCATTTTCAGTGTCTACTTGAGTTCCTGGATTTGAAACTTCACTTCCATTTACTACTACAGACCCCTGCTTACAATACTTCTTTATTTCACTTCTACTTCCATAACCTAAATTTGAAAGAATTTTATCTATACGTTGCTTTTTAGCCATTAAAAATGTTCTCCATTCTCATAATATTTTTCTTTTTCAAATACTGTAAATGCTAAATCCATACTTTCTACATCTAAATTATTTCTTATGCTATCAGTTATTATTCTTGCTACTGTATCTTGTACTTCTTGTCCTCTATCAAACCAAGCTATCTCAACAAAAGGATATACATCTGCTATTTTACCATCTCTTATTGCAACTGACTTTATACATTCTATTTCAAAGTAGTCTCTTGGACATTTTACAGCTTCAACTAAATCATCTATCATTTTTTCACTTATTTTACATATATCATTTTCATTAATTCCTCTTATTTTTATCTGTGGCATTGTTAGGTCTCCTTTATCTTAATTCTTCTTAAAACGTTCATATTTTTTATTATTTTATCTAATCCTATTATCTTATATTTAACATTATACTTGTAATTTATAGTTATTACAATTTACTATATACTTTTTTTGATTTAACGTTATAATATAAGTGATGGGTAAATTTTAAAAGTTAATAGGAGGAGTTTTAAAATGGCATTAATTACTACAAAAGAAATGTTTAAAAAAGCTTATGAAGGTGGATTTGCTATAGGTGCATTTAACATAAGTGACTTAGAACAATTACAAGGTGTTTTAAAAGCTGCTAAAGCTAAAAATTCTTATGTTATGATACAAGCTTCTATGTCAGCTGTTAAATATGCTGGACCTCATACATTAGTTGAAATGGTTAAAGTTGCTTCTGATGAAATAGGTGTAGACGTAGCTCTTCACTTAGACCATGGCCCAAATATGGATGCTATTAAAACTTGTATTGATGCTGGTTTCTCTTCAGTTATGATAGATGGTTCTCATTTTGACTTTGAAGAAAATGTTAGAATAACTAAAGAAGCTGTTGAATATGCACATTCTAAAGGTGTTGTTGTTGAAGCAGAACTTGGTGTTTTAGCTGGAACAGAAGATGATGTTACTTCTGATGTTCACAAATATACTCAACCAGCTGAAGCTGTTGAGTTTGTTGAAAGAACAGGAGTTGATTCATTAGCAATAGCTATAGGAACTTCTCATGGAGCTTTCAAATTCAAAGGAGAAGCTAAATTAAGATTCGACATACTAGAAGAAATCCAAAGCAAATTACCAGGTTTCCCAATAGTTCTTCATGGTGCATCTGCTGTTGACCAAAATGCAGTTGCTACATGTAATGAATTTGGTGGAAATATAGCTGGAGCTAAAGGTGTACCTGTAGAAATGTTAAGAAAAGCATCTTCTATGGCTGTTTGTAAAATAAACATGGATACTGACTTAAGACTAGCTATGACTGCTGCTATCAGAAAATTCTTAGCTGAAAATCCAAAAGAATTTGACCCAAGAAAATACATTGGTGCTGGTAGAGATGCTATACAAGCTGTAGTTGAAAGCAAAATAGATGATGTTTTAGGTTCTGCTAACTCTATAAACTAATATAACTTTTAAATATTTATAAAAGAAAAGAGATGACTTGGAATAATTAATTTTATTTCTAAGCCATCTCTTTTAAGTTGTACATACACTTCCCAAAAAGGTTGTCCAAAATCAACATAACTTAATCTATTCTTTTTTTAAGTTATGCCAAACAGTTTATGTTTTCTATGTAATCGTCTATCATTAGCTCTTAAAAAGTAAGACTCCATCAATTCTAATTACTTTTCTAAGCTATTGACTATACATGAATGTGTCCACTTTTTATCTTTCTATGAATAGTAGAAGGATATATACCTATAACTTCAGCAGCCTTTGTTATTGAACCATACTTATTTATAGCCTTACTTATCATTATTTGGTCTACTATTTTATATGCATCATTAAGATTCATAATTCCATTTACCACTATTGGTGATAAATCATCTGTTTCATTATCAATCATATCTAGATTTATAAGCATATTAAATTCATCTTCTCCAATTACATTTTTAGCTGATAAAACTACGAATCTTTCAATGATATTTTTCAATTCTCTTATGTTACCTGGCCAAGAATATTCTTCCAATAACTCAATAACCTTAGGTGAAACTTCTACTTCTCTATTATACTTTTCATTGTAAAGCTTTAAGAAATAATTTACTAATGGTACTATATCTTCTTTTCGCTCTCTAAGTGGTGGTATTTTTACTGGAATAACACTCAATCTATAGTATAAATCTTGTCTAAATTTAAGGTTATTTCTAAGGTCTTCATGAGAAATATTAGTAGCACTTATATATCTAACATCTATCTTTATAGGTTTGCTACCACCTATTCTAGTAATCGTATTTTCTTGTATAACTCTAAGTAATTTTTTTTGCATCTGCATTGGTAACTCACCTATCTCATCCAAAAAGATAGTTCCACCATTTGCCTCTTCAAAAAGTCCCTTTTTACCTTTTTTCTTAGCTCCAGTAAAAGAACCTTCTTCATATCCAAAAAACTCTGATTCTAATAGTTCATTTGGTATAGCTCCACAGTTTATTGCGATAAAAGGTTTTTCCCTTCTTGAACTGTACTTATAGATAGTTCTTGCTATTATTTCTTTTCCTACACCCGATTCTCCATTTATAAATATAGAAGAATCCGAAGCTGCAGCTCTCTTGACAACTTTTTTTATGTTATCCATAATCTTACTTTGACTTATATACTCTGTATCCTCTGACATATCACTATATCTTATCTGAGATTCAAGCTTAATGACCCTTGAAATATCTCTTCCTGTAAGTACTCCTCCTGTAAGTTTTCCTTTAGAATCCCATCTTGGAACTGCTGTATAGGCAATCAGTTTTCCATCAGGGTAAACGATATTTCTATAAATCTTTTTCTTCACTTTGAGCATATTTAGTATTATTGGTTCTTCCACTAATCCTTGTCTTACAAGGTCTGTTATATTTCTACCAAGTACTTCAGTTCTTTTAAAAGGTAATATCTCATCACTAACATTATTCATCTTTTCAATTACCCCATCTTTGTTAAATACAACGACAACTTCATCTATATGTTCTATTATATCCTCAACTACTTTATCCGATATTACAGATTTCTCAAATAAATAAACTATAGTATTTTCATTATTATTATCTTTCATATTATATATATGTGCATTCATTCTTAATTCTCTGAAAGCTATTTTCTTTTTACTATCTGTCAGAATTTCTTTCTTGTCAAAGTTAGAATCTAATTCATTTATATTTTTAGGCTTTTTTATATCTAGAAAACTAAAAATACTATCTATTAGATGATTACAATATATTATTTCGCCTGATTCTTTGCATAAAATAGCTGGATTTTCTACATGTTCTATAAGCCCTATTAAATTATTATCCATTAATATTCGCACCTTTCATTGAGTAATTTATTGAACTACATACAAAATTTATTGTTTGCTTACAATAAATACCATTAGCACATACAACCAACTCCTTATAATATTTGTCTTTTTAAATAGCTTCCTTCATTAAAATGTAATTAATATATAATTTTAATGATTATAGTTTGTTAAAAATTTCATTTTGCTTTTAATTGTATTTTATCACATATTTAGTAATTATTTGTCTATTTAATACAATTTAATTAAATTTAAGGCTTATTCAAAAAAATAAAGATAATCCTTATAGAATATAACTCACATTTTGTAAGCAATATATATAAGGATTATCTAAATTATCTTGTATTATAAAATTTTATTCAAACAGACTTTTTAATAACTGACAAATACACACTAGCAACAACTTATCAAAGGGTTAATAATCATGTTACTAACTAATAAGACTTATTCAATCAGTAATATTTATATAATTTGTGTCTATTAAGCTTTTATAGCTTCTAATAAATCATCAACGCTATCTAATTTATCTATAAGCATTGGTACTATTTCATGTAAATCTCCAACTACTCCGTAATCAGCGATTTCTAAAATTGGAGCTGCTGGGTTTTTGTTTATAGCAATTATGAAATCTGATGATTGCATACCTGCTAAATGTTGTATTGCTCCTGATATACCACAAGCTATGTATAGGTTTGGTTTAACAGTAGTTCCTGTTTGACCTACTTGGTGAGAATGATCTATCCATCCAGCATCTACAGCTGCACGAGAAGAACCAACTACTCCACCTAATTTGTCAGCTAATTTCTTAAGCATTTCAAATCCTTCTGGTCCACCTAATCCTAAACCACCTGATACTATAACATTTGCATCTGTAAGAGATACTAAATCTTTTTTAGTTTTAACTGTTTCTAAAACAGTAGTTCTTATATCATCTTGAGTTATTTTATAGTCTAATGCTATAACTTCACCAGTTCTTGTTTCGTCTTGTTCAGCTTTATCCATAACACCAGGTCTAACTGTAGACATTTGAGGTCTATGGTTTGGACATATAATTGTAGCCATTATGTTTCCACCAAATGCTGGACGAGTTTGTTTTATTTTCTTATCTTCTGGGTCTATTTCTAACTTAGTACAGTCAGCTGTTAATCCAGTTCCAACTCTTGAAGCTATTCTAGGTGCTAAATCTCTACCTATATGAGTTGCTCCAAAAAGCATTATTTCTGGTTTTATTTCATCTATTGCATCTTTTATTACTTTTGTATATGCATCAGTTGTATATTTTTCTAAAAGAGCATCATCTGCAACATAAACTTTATCTGCTCCAAAAGTGATTAACTCTTTAGCTAATCCATCAACATCTTTTCCTAATAATACTGCACAAAGCTCAGCATCTACTTCTGTAGCTAATTTTCTTCCTTCTCCTAATAATTCGATAACTACTGGAGCTATTTTTCCTTCTCTTTGTTCTGCAAATATCCATACGTTTTTATAAGAACTTAAATCTTTTATATCATTCATAGTTTGTACTCCTCCAACTTATATAATGTGCTTTTGTTTTAGACCGATTATTATTTTGTTAGCTATTTCATCAGCTTTACCTTCTAAGATTTCTCCTTTTCCTCTTGGATCAGGAGTAAATGATCTAAATACTTTAGTTGGTGATGCTTTTAAACCAACCTCTTCTTTATTTACATCTAAATCATCAATTGTCCAAACTTTTACATCATGTTTATATGCTTTTACTATTTTATCAACAGACATGTATCTAGGTGCATTTAACTCTTTTACTGCTGTTAAAAGTACAGGCGTACTTACTTTTATTAATTCATATCCATCTTCTAATTGTCTTTGAACTATTATATCTTTTCCTTCTATTTTAAAGTCTTGTACATATGTAACTTGAGGAATGTCTAATTTCTCTGCAATTTGTGGTCCAACTTGTGCAGTATCTCCATCTATTGCCTGTCTTCCTGCAAATATTATGTCATAGTCTCCTACTTTAGCTATACCTGCTGCAATAGTATTTGATGTAGCCCAAGTATCAGCTCCTCCAAATGCTCTATCACTTAATAATATTGCATCATCAGCACCCATAGCTAAACACTCTCTTAGCATAAAGTCTGCTTGAGGAGGTCCCATTGTTATAACTGTTATAGTTACATCATCATGCTCATCCTTAATTTTTAAAGCTTCCTCTAATGCATTAGCATCATCTGGGTTTAATATACTTGGAACTCCATCTCTTATAAGAGTACCTGTTTCTTTATTTATTCTTACTTCGTTAGTATCTGGAACTTGTTTTACGCAAACTAATATTTTCAAAGTCTATACCTCCAATTTCATTAGATTATTTATTATTTTAATACGTTTGATGAAATTACCATTTTTTGAACTTCTGATGTTCCTTCGTATATTGATACGATTCTAGCGTCTCTGTACATTCTTTCGATTTCATAATCTTTTATGAATCCATATCCACCATGAAGTTGTAATGCTTTGTAAGCAACTTCATTTGCAACTTCCGCTGCATAGTATTTAGCCATTGCAGATTCTTGAGCAACTCTCATTCCTGCATCTCTCTTTTGTGCTGCATCGTAAACTAAACCTCTAGCTGCACAAACTTTTGTTTCCATATCAGCTATAGTAAATTGAGTATTTTGGAATTTAGCTATAGGCTTACCAAATTGAACTCTTTGTTTTGTATATTTAACAGCTTCATCTAAAGCACCTTGAGCAATTCCTAGAGCTAAGGCAGCAACACCTATTCTACCTACTTCTAAAGTACCCATTGCTATTTTAAATCCATTACCTTCTTTTCCTATAAGGTTTTCTTTTGGAACTTTAACATTTTCAAATATTAAGTCAGAAGTTTCAGTTCCTCTTATACCCATTTTATCTTCATGAGCTCCTGTTGAGAAACCATCCCATTTACTTTCTACTATAAATGCTGATGTACCTCTAAGACCTTTACTTCTATCTGTAACTGCTATTACTATAGCTATGTCGCAGAATGGTCCATTAGTTATGAAAGTTTTTCTACCATTTAAGATGTAGTGGTCTCCAACTAATTCTGCTGTTGTTTGTTGCCCACCTGCATCAGAACCAGCTCCTGGCTCAGTTAAACCAAATGCTCCTATTAATTCACCTGTTGCTAAACCTTTTAAGTATTTTTGTTTTTGCTCTTCAGTACCATTGTAAAGTATTGGTAATGTAGCAAGAGAAGAACCAGCTGTAACAAAAGTAGCTGTTGATGCACATCTTCTAGCTATTTCTTCCATTATGATAGCATAAGAAACATATCCTGCTCCCCCACCACCATACTCTTCTGGAATGTTACTGCTTATAAATTTTGTTTCAGCTAACTTTTTGATTAATTCCTTAGGCATTACACCTGTTTTATCCATTTCTGCTGGTAAAGTATCTAATTCTTTACTAACAAAATCTCTTACTGCTTTTCTTAAAAGTTCTTGTTCTTTGTTATATAACATAGCTTCCTCCAATTTTCACATTTTATAGTAAATTTATTTTAATGAACTTACGCTAAACTCATCATCTCAGCAAAAGTTTGAATACGAGTTCTGGCTTGTTCATTATTCTGAGTTTGTTGGTCAATTTCAACATATAAAGTAGGTATTCCACTATCTTCTATATCTTTTTTAACTAAAGGATAATCGTATTCTTCTGGGTCACAGAACTTCATCATACAGAAGATAACACCATCTATATCTTTCTTTTTAACTTCATCTACTATAAGTGACCCACGTTTTTTCTTAGGGTCATAAGCTAATGAACATCCTTCTATGTTTGACCATTGTCTTGCTAATCTCTCTAACGCATCATCACCTGCTGGTACATCTGTTCTGAATTGTCTTGTTTCTTGAGCTAAATCATCTGCTACAACTGATATATTGTTGTCTTCTAAAATATCTAATATATCTTTAGAATCAGCTACTATACCTGTTAATAAAACTTTCTTTCCAGAACAGACTTCTTCTGGCATAGCATTTAATTTTGCTATTAATTCTTTTACTAATTTAGTGTGCTCTTCTTTTCTCATAAAGAATCCACTTTTGATTACCAAGCTTCTTACTGATGGTTTTATAGTATTAGAATGTTTATAAGCTACTTCAACAAAGTCTCTCATAGTTTTTCTATGTTCATTGTAAACTTCTATACTTTCATGAATTTTTGCTTCTTCTATTTCATAACCACATATTTCTTCAAGCTCTCTTTTTACACCTTTGTACTCACTGATTAGGTATTTTACACCAGCTTCAAGTTTTCTATTTTGTGGATGTACTAATGATATATATTTTATATGAGGTACTGCTGATTTCCAGTTTTGTCCTAGACAAATTAATGTATCACACATACCTGGTATAATAACTCCAGATAATTCATCATAAGCACCTTTTAATCCATACTCTAAACATGATTGCATTATTGAACATGCAAATGCAGGGAAATATTGTTTAGCTAAATCTAATTCTGTTTGTCCTCCCCATATACCAACTGGAAGCATTCCAGCTGCATGTATAATTTCTTCTGGGCAATAAACTGGGAAACAACCTATAGCTTTTTTACCAGTTTCATCTTTATATTTTTTTACAGCCGCATTTGGATTTTCAACTACTTCTTTCATTTTAGATAAAATAGCTTCCATTATATCTCACCTCTATTAAGTTTTTTTCTTTCTTCCATTACTTCAACTAAACCTTGAATTCTTGTTTCAAACTGAGCATTAGTAAAAGCTCTAGGGTCTGCTTGGTCACCATCAAATCCAGCATATGGTAATCCAGTTTCTTCAGCTGCTCTTCTTTGCATTTCATATTGTATTAAACTCATAAGTTTACAGCTTCTGTTCATATGATAGAATGCTCCATCACATTTACCCTCTACTAAAGAATCAACTCTATATTTTGTCATACGGTCTAAGTTTACGTTGTTAAACATAGTACTGTATGCTACTGCCATTCCATCTAAATCATTAACTTCATATTGTAATGCCCAAGCATGTGGGTAAACACTACCTGTCATGTTAACTCCAAATTTAGCTAATGTTTTCATTTTGTATCCTATATATGGCCAACAAGGTATACCTTCCATCATTATTCTGTATTTTTCTTCTCCTCTGAAAGAAGATTTACCAGTTTTCATGTTGTCCTCTAATTCTTCTATAAGTAATTTAAATGCCTCTGTAGTTTCTTTTTTACCTCTAGCACAAACTATTACAGCCATGTAAGTAAATAAGTCAAATCCATTCATTGGTGAAGGAGAAGAATCTGCTGGTAAACTCATAGAGTATTTCCATAGTCTTCCATTCTCAGCTGATACTTTCATTACTTCTTCAAACTTCTTAGGGTCAAATTTCTTTCCTGATATAATTTCTAATTGCTTTATAGCCTCTTCAAATTGAGCTTTAATATAATCAATTCTTGATTGAGTAACTTCATCTTCATTATTGAAAGTTGTATCAATCATTATTAGAGGTATATCTAATTCTCTTGAAATATTTTCATACCATTTTATAACTTGGTTACATATATTGTTACAGCAAAGTAAGAAATCTGGAGCTGGCATATCTAAAGCTTCACAGCCACCATTTTCTAAAAGACCAAAATTTGTTCTTGCATATGCACATAGGTCGATAGAATATCCTTTAGATTCAGCCATTTCACATAATTCTAAAGAACCTTTTTTAGCCGCTACCCCAGCTGCTTGATTTTCTGGATATAATACATTTAAGTCAAATACTTCTGCTAATTCTTGAGGAAATACTGATGTTGACCAACCTACAGGTCTTCCTTCTTCTTTAGCCTTAAATGCATTTGCATATTGTTCAGCTAATAAATCATTTATTACTACTCTAGCTTCTTTTTTTTCAGACATTTTCATCCCTCTTTTTATATATTTTTCACTTCTTTTTGTGATGTTTTCGCTTCATCAAAAGCGTATAACGCTGCTCCTAAAGCACCCGTTAATTGAGGTATATCAGGTACAATAATTTCTGTGTTGATTTCTCTTGCCATGGCTCTTACAATACCACTATTTCTAGCAACTCCACCAACCATAACTACATTTCTTTGTACTCCTATTCTTTTTACTAGGCTAGAAACTCTCTTTGCTACTGAAGTATGAATACCTGCCACTATATCTTCAATTTTTGCATTTTCAGATAAATGTGATATAACCTCAGACTCTGCAAATACTGTACATGTACTGCTTATTGATACTTCATTTTGAGAATTCATAGATATACTTCCGAGTTCAGATACATCAACCTCTATTATCTTTGCCATTACATCTAAAAATCTTCCTGTACCTGCAGCACACTTGTCATTCATAAGAAAGTTTAGTAGTCTTCCATTATTATCTAACTTTAATACCTTTGCATCTTGACCACCTATGTCAATAATAGTTCTTGTCTCTGGAATTATGAAGTTTACTCCCCTGGCATGACAGCTTAATTCACTTATTTGCTTATCAGCATCTGAATAATTCATTCTTCCATATCCTGTAACTACTACTTTTTCAATATCTTCTCTTGCAAGACCAGTCTTGCCATATAATTTTTCTAAAACTCTTGATGGTCCAGTAGTCCCAGTACCAGAAGATATTGTCTCATAAGCTACAATATCTTCTCCATCTTTTAAAATTACTCCCTTTGATGCAGTTGAACCTATATCTAATCCCATTGTGTACATCTTTAGCATTCTCCTTTTATTAAATCTAGAATTACTAATTAGTATCTTACAACTTTACTATCTTTGAAGCTGTTTATTTTTTCTTCATCATAGCCTAAAGATTTTAATACTTCTACAGTATGTTGACCTACTTTTGGTGCTGGTGTATAATCTTTAATTCCTTCATTTCTAAACATAACTGGAGTATTAACTAAGACACCTGTATTTCCACTATCATATTCTTTCTTAAATAAGAAGTCATTTGCCCAAGCTTGTTCGTCGTCTAATAAGTCTTCACAACTTTGGATTTTTTCAAATGGTAAGTCTGCTTCTTCTAATAGAGTTGACCACTCGTCTAGTGTTTTTTCTAACATAGCTTCTCCAACTATCTTAACTAAACCTTCAACATGATTAACCATTGCATCTATGTTATTGTATCTATCATCTTCTAATATATATTCTCTATTTATAACCTTACAGAATTTGCCTAACCACTTGTTGTATTGTATTAAAGCTAATTGAATCCATCTTCCATCTTTACATTTATATGTAGTCATTAATGGGCTGTTTGGATTTTCTCTTGATAAAGGCATTTCATTTCCGTATTGTGCCGTTGTTATCATTGTTCCCATTCCATATATAGCTGTATGGAAAAGACTTACTGTTACTCTCTCACCTTTACCAGTTTGACCTTTTTTATGTAATGCTGCTAAACTTCCTGCTGCTAATGCTAGACCTGCATAGTGGTCACCAAATCCTGCTGCTGTATTTGCTGGAGATGTTCCTTTTTCCATAACAGATTGGCTAACTCCTCCTCTTGCGAAGTATGCAGTGTAGTCAAATCCTGGTTTATCTTTTAAAGGTCCTTTTTCACCATAGCCTAATATTTGAGAGAATATTAATCCTGGATATTTATCTTTTATTTGGTCATAAGCTATACCCATTTTTTCTAATGCTTGAACTCTAACATTAGTTACAAATATGTCTGCTTCTGATAATAATTTATGTAATATTTCTACGCCTTCTTTTGATTTTACATTAATACTTACACCCTTTTTATTTCCATTTTCTAATTCAAACATAGGGTTTTCATCATCTGATGCTGGAGATTTAAATGTTCCACCCATAACTCTTATTCCATCACCTTCTATAGGCTCAATCTTAATAACCTCTGCACCCCAGTCACCTAACATTTTTGCACAACATGGTGCTGCGATGAAACTTGAAAGTTCTACTACTTTAACTCCTTCTAAAAGCATAACGTTTTCCTCCTTAATAGTATCAATTATAAAATTTCGATTAAATCACTCATGGAATACCTTTTTTTGATATTAACTATTTGATGTCAAAGTTCCTAATCTTATCTAAAATAACTTAAAAATTATTAAAATTATTTTTTATTGTTTTATTGTCTTACACCTATATTGTTAAGCATTTATCGTGCCAACTTTATATTTAAGCAAAATATCGCTTGATTTGAATGTTTTTTAACAATATACAATTGAATTATTTTTTCCATATCGTGGCATTATGCAACTCTCCCTTGCATTTTGCTATTTTTTCTATGCGTATAAAAGTTTTTTTTATATATTTTTTTGTGAAAAAGCTTGACATTTCAAAAAAAGTTTTCATTGCTAAACTCAAAAACACATGTTATCATTGTAATTAATCAGCAAGTTAGTTAACTAATTTCAAACTTAGATAAATTTTTAATAATATTTTATCTAAAAAATAACAATTTCTTTGATAAATTTTTAAAGCAATTATTACATTAAATAAAAAATAACTAAATATCAAAATATGACAGGGAAAACAATTTCAAAACTAAATTTTTAACCTTAAAAATTTTGTATAAAAAACATAGCCTTATATGTTACATATTATTTCTAAATGAAAAATCACCATATAATTTAATAATTACAGGAGGGTATTGATATGAAAATACTAGTATTTGGAGCACGCGATTATGAAGAACCAGTAATAAAACAATGGTCTGAAGAGCATCAGGATGTTCAAGTGGATATTTATCCTGAAAACATGACTGAAGAAAATGTGGTTAAAGCTAAAGGGTATGATGGTATATCTATACAACAAACTAACTATATAGATAACCCTTATATTTATGAGACTTTAAAAGATGCTGGAGTTAAAGTTATAGCTTCAAGAACTGCAGGAATGGATATGATACATTTTGGTTTAGTTAATGAAAATGGGCTTATTGTTACTAATGTTCCTTCTTATTCACCTAATGCAATAGCTGAATTAGCTGTTACTCAAGCTATGAACCTTTTAAGAAAAACTCCTTTAGTAAAGAAAAAAGTCTGTGAAGGTGACTATCGTTGGATAGCTGAACTTCTTGGAACAGAAGTTAGATCTATTACAGTAGGTGTTATAGGTACTGGAAAAATAGGTGCTACTTCTGCAAAACTATTCAAAGGCTTAGGGGCTAACGTAATTGCATTTGACCAATATCCAAATAATGATTTAAATGATATATTAACTTACAAAGATACTTTAGAGGACCTTTTAAAAGAAGCTGACCTTATAACATTACATACTCCTTTACTTGAAGGAACAAAACATATGATAAACAAAGATACTCTAGCTATAATGAAGGATGGAGCTTATATAGTAAATACTGGTCGTGGTGGTTTAATTAAGACAGGGGACTTAATAGACGCACTAGAATCAGGAAAAATCAGAGCTGCTGCCCTTGATACATTTGAAACAGAAGGATTATTCTTAAATAAAAAGATGAATCCAGGTGAATTAACTGACCCAGAAATAAACAAACTTCTTTCTATGGAACAAGTTATATTCACTCATCACCTTGGCTTCTTCACTAGTACAGCGATAGAAAATATAGTTTATTCTAGTTTAAGTAGTGCTGTAGAAGTTATAGAAACAGGAACTGCTACTAACAGAGTAAATTAGTATTTTATAAATATATTTTTTTATTAATTAGCTATTATCTAACAAAATAGCCTTTAATTTCCCAAATATAAGAGAGTCTACACAATAGACTCTCTTATATTATTTTTTACATCTAATTCATTCACTTCTAATACATCAAATATTATATTTATACTTATTCTACTTTGACTACTATTCTATTCCTTTTTTCTATTTATATACATTTGAATGGGTACAATCTGTGTTTTACAAAAAAAACACTAAACAAACTATGAAAATTGTATGATTAATATTAATATATGTATAAGAAAACATTACAATTATGCTAATTTTGGATTTCTAGGGAGGGAGTATATTGGAAAAAATGAATAAAGTTACTTCTAAAAAAACGACCTATATTGTTACTTCTGCGTTATTTGCATCCATAATATGTCTGACAATAGCGTATATACTACATATCCCAGTTGGTGGAAATAATGGATATGTTCATATAGGAGATGCTTTTATTTATCTAGCTGCAACCATTTTACCAACAAACTATGCTATAGCCGCCTCTGCAATAGGTGCTGGTCTAGCTGACTTATCTACAGGTGCTGCTATTTGGGTAATACCAACTATAATCATAAAGCCAATACTTGTATTATTTTTCACTTCTAAAAGTGACAAGATAATAAATAAAAGAAATATAGTTGCTTCGATTGTCGCAGGTATAATAGGGTTAGTCTTATACATGTTTGCTGAAGGAATAATCATTGGAAGCTTTACAAGTGCATTTATAATGAGCTTACTTGGTTTATTACAGCCAATAGGAAGTTTTATTGTCTTTATAATTTTAGGTATAGCACTTGATAAACTTGATTTTAAAAGACGTTATTTTAATTAAGAATTTAAATTTATGGAGGGAAAATTATGAATATCTTATATACAATTGAAAATAGTATCTATGTAAATATAACTAATACATGTCCATGTAGTTGCGTTTTTTGCATAAGAAATGAAAAAGATGAAGTGGCAAATAGCGGTAGTTTATGGTTGGAACATGAACCAAGTATAGATGAAATAAAAGAAGCCTTCAACAAATACAATTTAGACAACTACGATGAAATTGTATTCTGCGGATATGGTGAACCATTAATGAGAATAAATGAGCTAACAGAAGTTGCTAAGTTTATAAAGGAAAAAAGCAATATAAAAACAAGAATAAATACAAATGGTCTAAGTGATTTAATACATGATAAAAAAACAGCTATTCTATTAAAAGATGTTATCGATGCAGTATCAATAAGCCTTAATGCTCCAAATAAAGAAGCGTACAATAGAGTTACACAGCCAAAGTTTGGAGAAAAAGCATTTGATTATATGTTAGATTTCGCAAGAGATTGTAAAAAATATATAGAAGAGGTGGCTTTTTCAGTAGTAGATGAAATATCTCCAGAGGAAATAGAAGAATCTAAGCAATTAGCAAAAAAACTTGATATACCATTAAGAGTCAGACATAAGAACTAATAATTGTTAGATTCATGTTATAGCTCAAATATAAAAATCAATATAACAAAATAGGGAATATAAACGAATTTATCTAAATAAATATGTTTGTATTCCCTATTTATTAACTATGTATTAGATATTTATTAAACTGATTTTAGTTATTATACTTCTTTATTACTTATTTTTAATTAATATAACGATTAAAGTAACAATAGCCATCCACCAATTAGTATTAAAATCGAACCTGGTATTTTTTCTTTTATATTTTCTTTGAACATAAAATGAGCAAGTATCAAAGTTATTATCATAGATACCTGAGAAAATGGTTCAGCTATACTAAGTTCCAGATTATTTAAAGCGATTAATAATGCTAAATAAGAATATCCATTAATAGCACCACTTACAATTGATAGACCTTTTTTATTCCTAAAAATCTCATAAATTATCTTTTGTTTCTTTTTAAATGCTAAAAATACAAATAGATTTAATCCCACAAAGAAATAAAGTATAGTTGAATATAGTATAGGAGATACTTGCACAAAAAACGCCTTATCCAATACTCTCCCTACTGATTGTAAAAATATGTACAAAAACATTAATCTGCATGGCAAGTTATTAAAAATTACAGATACATTTTTTAAAAAAGAACTTACTTTTTTTAATATGAATACTCCACCAATCATAATTATAATTCCTGCGACTTTTGCTAAACTTAAACCTTCACCTAAAAATATAACTGATAAAAGTAATAGAAACAAAGAATTTAGACTATTTATTGGAGTCACAAGTGAAACTTCACCAGTTGCTAAAGATGTTACATATGCCACTGAGCCAATTGAATAAACTAAACTACTTATATAACATGGTATTAAAAAAGACCAATCACTAACTCTATCCATTATACTAAACGGAAGTAAACATACTCCTCCAATAAAGAAAAATAAAAATGATGATGCTATATTTTTATAAATATCACCTTCTTCATCACCTAATAACCTTACAACTACTCTTTCAAAAGCTAATAGCACTACTCTAATTAATAATGCAAAATAAGATAATATCATTTTTGACCTCACTTAAAAATTAATCTGACTTATTATATTGATTGTATAACTACCATATAGGCAAATCTTTTGGATTTTTTAATATTTTATGTTTAAATACAGGCACATTAAGTTTTTCACCTAATTTACGGCATTGCTCTTTATAAGTACCTTTTAATTTATCATGAAAAACTATCCCATCAATTCCACCTTCAATACTATTTACACACTTCTCTAATTTTTCAAATCCAAATTCATCATCATACATTCCACTTACAATCCATTGATTTGGTAGTACATGTCCAATTGATATGTTGTATTCTTTATTTTTTATAATATCTGCAAAAGATTTTTCAAAATGAATCCCTCCAACACATAATAAAGTTTTTAGAGGTTCATCATTATCAAATACTCTAACCAGTGATTTTGCTAATACTTGTATTGCTATCTTATTATTAAAACTATCACTACTACTTCCTATCTCTATGTCTAACATAGGTACAGAATATTCTGTAATTAATCCAGCTTCTTCACCATATGTTGTACCAGACCAATGAGTTGCTTCTGTTAACGTGGTGAATTCATCAAGTAAATTTTCATTTTTTATATCTTCAATTGCATTAATTAGGTTTTTAAAGTATCTTGAATTTGAATTTCCAAACACTCCTGTTGGTACATCTCCAATTGTATGAGCTGTTAAAATCTGCTCTGGAGCATTTTCTCCTTCATGCCAATTTACAACTCCTGCGAAATCATAATCTTTGAAATATCTATTTAAAATTGGCAAATAATATTTATAGTCATGGCTTATTACATCTTTTGTCTTTACAAACTGAAATAAATTATTGTTTTTATCTATAAATTCTAATGCAAAACTTTCATCAATGACAATATCACTTTGCTTTAAATCCATTATTTCCTCACAACACTTAATCACACTATTTGCCACTGGGTCTTTCTTTAAGTCATTACAAAAGAAAAAGACAGCTTTTTTGTTAATCATCATAAATCACACTCCCATTACTTAAATATAATCTCATACTTAAAATCATCTAAATCTAATTATATACTTCACCAAATTATTTATACATAATATACTACCATGCTCATTTTAGCTATACCCTTACCTGAGTTTCTATATATATGTGATACATCTGCTTTAAATCTTATAGAGTTACCACTACACACCGTATAATCTTCTCCATTTATTTTAATTGTTACCTCACCGCTAAAAACAGTTATAAACTCTTGTGTCCCTGGAAGTTCAGCATTTGAATCTAAATTTCCACCCTCTTCTATTTCAATCATAAATATTTCAAATCTTCTTTTAGAATCAAATGGAAATATTGGATAACTTACATATTTTCCATCATCTTCAATGAAGTGGTCTACATCACTTTTTTTAACTAGTTCTATATCACTTTCCTGTCTCTCCATTAATGATGTAAATGAGATTTTTAGTCCATTAGTTATTTTCTTTAAAGTAGATATAGTAGGATTTACCTCACATTTCTCAATTTGAGACAACATACTTTTACTTACTCCACTAAGTTGAGCAATCTTATCTAAACTAAGATGTTTCTCTTTCCTTATTTTTTTTAAATTTTCTGAAATTATTTCGTTTAGACTTTGCATAAATTCTCCTCCTAATATACTCAGCTAAAAATAAATCATTTACTTGTTTAATAGATTTAGTAACTCAGTTTGATTTTATCCATTATATTGTACATTATGTTTAATATACATTACTTTTTTAATAATGTAAATAGCTTTCTGAAATTTTGTAAAAAGGTACAAATAAAAAACTAGTAGCCTAATGTTTTTACAGGTTACTAGTTCTTAATATCATACGATTCAATTTTAACTATAAAATTTAGATGCACCTATAAGCTGTCTTTTAGAAACAATCTTAGCTAGGTTTGCTAATGAAGAAATTTTTATATCTTTAAAAGAAACTAAAAATACAAACTTAAAATCGGTAAATTCTTGATTTATGTTGTATATATCAAAATAACATCTCAAATTATCAAATAAGTAATTTTCTTGCAAATCTGCTTCTATCTCATCAGTAGCATCTTTTAAATAAGCTCTTACATCTTCAAATAGAACATTGAAATAAGACTCATCTATTTCTTCACCCAATTCTTCTAATATTTCTTCTATATCTAAATCATCCATATCAAAAGAATTTCCTGTCAATTGACAATCAAATACCAATATGTTTTCTTGATTTATAGTATTTGATATATCTTGTACATATTCAAAGTCCGGACGCAATTCTAAAATATCTTTTACTTCACTGCTCTTTACATGAATCTTTCCTTTTCTATTTTCAAGTTTTAAATCTATCATATGCTCCCCCTTTCGATTTACAAATCTTTTAAACGCTTTGTTTTATAATTTTTTCAATATCTATCCAATTATTAACCCTAACTATATTTTGATGTCTAACATCTTTATTATAGTTAGTATCCAGAAGTATTACTTTAACTCCAGCATCAGCTAGTTGTACTGAGTTTAAAGGATTATCTTCTATAAATACATCACAACTCAGCTCTCTTGCCTTTTCAACTTTATAATCGCTTCCTAATAAGTAAACATCTATATCTGAAAATCCTTGTCTCGATAACCAGTTTCTAGTTACATCAGTTAAACACTCATGTCTGGCTGTCACAAAAGATAAATTATGTCCTTTAGATAATGTGCCAATTACCTCAATAGCACCATCCACAATCGTTGCTTCATCATAGGAATGTATATACTTATTGTTAAATTCTGCATATACATCTCTTATTCCTGAACCGTATAATTCTTCCCAATTATGTGTTATACACTCTGCTTCAGTTATATTTTTATTAAAAATATCATTTAGGTATGGAAGAAAATGATAAGGGCTTGTTATTGTTCCATCTATATCAATACATATATTCAATTTGTTCATTTTTACCTCCATGTAACGTTTATTAATTTGGTTAATCAAATATTATAGCACAGCTTTAATTATAAATCAAAACTCTAGATATGACTATACCTATATAATACCAAAAAGCTTGCATATTTAAGCAAGCTTTTCGTAAATTTTACATTTTTAGTTAATATATAAGTTTTTCTAAAGTTGGTTCAACTCCAAATTGTTCTTTCAGCTCTCTATATTCTTTTAATGCTTTGTCATTATTTGTTTTAGTTTTTATTGCTCTTATCATTAAATTTTTTGGTGTATCCAGTGGAGATATGTATTCTACTACAGAAGTATCATATCCATTGCCTTCTAATAACAGTGTTCTTAAACCATCAGTTATTAAATCTGCAAATCTAGCTTTAAATACTCCATGTTTTAATATTGGTTCCATAGCTTCATATTTATATTGCCCTAATAACTCCTTATGACAACATGGTACTACTACTATGGCTTCAGATTTTGCTCTAATTCCTAGACCTACTGCCATATCCGTTGCTGTATCACAAGCATGTAAACTTATCACAAGGTCTACATCTCTATTTGGTGTATAATTAGTCAAGTCTTCTTTTATAAATGACATATTTTTATATCCTAAGTTTTTAGCCATATTTCTTGATGCTTCTATAACTATATCTGAATAATCTATACCTATAAAATAACAGTTTTTCTTTAATACTTCTTTTATATAAAAGTTTAAAACAAAACTTAGATAGGATTTTCCGCAAGCACAATCCAAGATTGTTATACAGTCTTTATCCTGTATTTCTTTTAAAATACCATCTATCAATTCCACAAAATGGTCTATCTGATTGTACTTTCTTATTTTATCATTTTTTATCTTACCATCTTTTGTAAGTACTCCAATTTCTTTTAAAAGTGCATTTGCTTGTCCTACTTTTACATAATAATCTCTGTTTTTTATTTGAGATGCTGTAAATTCATCTATTTTAGGTACTTCTTCTATGTTGTCTAGATACTTTACATTTACCTTCTTATTATCACCTTCAATTACAACGATAGTTCCTCTCTCAATATATTTAAATACTAAACTATCATAGTTCTCTGCTTCTTTAGAAATATTCTTAAGCAATTCATTAAATGTATATAAATCTGATTTTCCTTTAAAATTAAATTTATACTTATTATCTTCCTCTATTGCCACTCCTTTAAATTCTTTTCTTCCAGATTTAAAAATCACTTCTAACTCAATAAAAAAATCCTTATTATCAAGGTTTCTTTGAGTAATCCCCATAAAAAACATATTTAGTTTTCCAATACTCTGCTTATTCATCTTAATCTCCCTTTTAACTTATATCCTTAATTCTTATTAATCAATACTATTTGTTTCTGCTTCATTTATTTCTTCTTTTAAATCATTCAATCTATTTTTAAAGCTTTCTATCTGCTTATCTGACAAGTCAAGATACTCAGTTATTTTCCCTATATATTTAGGACTTTTAGTATTTATTAACTTTAAAGCACTTTCCATAGATTTTTCTCTAAGTTCATATGCTTTCTTTACATCATCTCTAGCATTACTCAATGTTTCTGTATACTCTTCCTTAGAAAGTTCCGGAATCTGCATATTTTTATACTCTTTTACAACTTCTTTACACTTATTTCTAGCATTTGTAACATCTTTTTTTATACTAGACAATTTAGTTATATTTTTTGCTATATCCTTAGTGTAAGGTATACATTCTCTCATTGGAACCAAAGCTACTCTTTCTATATTATAAATTTCTTTCTTAAAAATTCCTATACTTTCTATATCTATTTTTTTTATATCTTCACTATTTTTTTCTTTATTCGTTTGATTACTACTTTCTTTCGTTGTATTTTCTTGCCCTTCTGATTTATCATTTTCTGAAACATTATTCTCTAAATCACTATTTTCTTTTAAATTCGTATTATCTTCATTACTTTCCTTATTTTGTTCATTTTTATCTTGTTGACTATCTAATTCTTTGTTATTTGATGATTCTTCATTCTTTGTCTTGTTTTGTTTTAAATCAGTACTTTCTTTCTCATTAAAATTTGATACATACTTTTCATCATACGTCTCATCAGAAATATAATTGTGATAATACATAGATTCTTTTATCTTATTAAGTCCACTCATATAAATATTACTTATCATTATTGTTGTAGCTAATACCACATAAATACTACTGTAGATACAAGACCTCTTAAAATTCTTGTAATTTCTGAATATCACTACTAAAGGAATAAGATATAAAAATATAAAAACTAATATCCACCTCATAAGTCGTGTCTCCTTTCTCAAAACCGAAATCCCTCAAATATTTATTTTTAATCATGTATCTTATAGTATTTACCAATTTATGTTTTTTAATCGTTAACTTTTATTAAATTAAATTCTGTATAGTCACAGGATGCTAATATATATTCTACTCCATTTCGAATTCCCTTTAATCCCATTTTAAAAGATTCTTTACCATGTAAATGACCATAAATCACTTTCTCTACATTATATTCTTCAAATAGCTTTGTAAATAAAGATTCTTCTAATTTATCATTTGTAGGAGGATAATGAGTAATCACAATTATTTTTGAGTGACCTCTTTTACGAGCAGACTCTAATGATAATCTTATTCTATTTTCTTCCCTCTTATAAACTTTCTCATCAGTCTCATCAAATTTGACATCATTAGGGCATATCCAACCCCTACCTCCACAAATTGCATAATCTTTATATTCATAGAAATTCGTCTGAATAAAACTCATGTTTTCATATAATTTATTTAAACTTGTAACAGTTGTCCACCAATAATCATGGTTTCCCTTTATAAGTATCTTCTGTCCTGGAAGTTCGCTTATTATATCTAAATCTTTTTTAGCTTCTGATAAATTAATCCCCCAAGACGTATCTCCTAATACTAAGACTAAATCTTCTTTTTTAACTACTTCTTTCCAATTATCTATAATCTTCTTTTCATGACCATCCCAATTACTTCCAAAAATATTCATTGGCTTATTGACTGATGTTGAAAAATGTAAATCACCTATAGCATATAGACTCATAATATCATTCCTTTCTTGATTACACTAAATAGGCTGTCTCTTTTTAGAAATTATTTTCCATTAAGAGGCAGCCCCATTAATATTTAGCAAATTTTCTATAAGTAGCTTTTTATTGAACTACTTTATCATCTACCTTGGTATTTTTATATTGCTCTAGTAATATATCTATTTCTTGTTTTAATTCCAATATCTCGGTTATATTTTTATCTGTTTCAGTTCTATCCAATTTTCTTTGATACTGCATAGCTTTGTGCGTATCACCCAAGTCATATAATTCTTGTATTCTATTTAGAGTATCTCTAATAGCTATAGACTTCATTTGATACATAGCCTGAGCTTTCATTATGTCCTCTCTTATTTCGCTCATTTCTTGGTCTAAAAGAAACGCAGCATCAGATGCCCTTCTAAGTCTTTCAGCTAGAGTCTCAGGTATGTAATGGTCATATTTATATTTTAATGAATGTTCTATTGTAGCCCAGAAATTCATTGCAAGAGTTCTTATTTGTATTTCACATATGATTTCCTTTGAACCCGCAATTGAGTTTATAGGGTATTTTATTATAACATGAAAACTTCTATATCCACTATCCTTGTAATTTGTAATATAATCTTTTTCTCCTATTATAGTCATATCATTTCTTACTTTTATCAAATCAACTATAGCATATATATCTTCAACAAACTGGCACATTATTCTTATACCAGCAATATCATCAATTTCAGTTTCTATATCTTTTGCATTTATCCTTTTTAATTTAGATATTATGGAAGATATTTTTTTTGTTCTACCTGTGACAAACTCTATGGGAGAATATTCACCTTTTGCTAAATATTCTTTTCTTATATTTTTAAATTTTATTTTCAATTCTTCTACTGCATGTTCATAAGGTGCTAGTATCTCATTCCATTTTTCGTATTCCATATTGCTCACCCTTTATTTGTTTTTTATGACCTTCTTTATTTTATCATAATTTATTTTGTTTTTGTATAGTAAAGCAATTCCCCATTCTCCAATATATATCCTATTTCTCCTAAATCAACTAAGTAACTTATAACAGATACTAATGAAGATTTAAAAAAATGATACTCTTTATAATTATTGCTTAAATTATTGTTATTTATAATGTTTTTTAATAAAATTTCTAAAGATTTAGGCTCTTCAAGTAATTTCCTTATTTGATATAAATATTTTTTTAGAGCATTTAAATGTTTTTCGATTAATTCCTGAGAATCTTCCTTTGATATTACCTGTTTACCATGACCTAAAACTAAGTATTCAAAATCTATATTTTTTAATTTCTCTAATGAATTTATTTGTCCTTGTATATCATATAAAAACAAGAAATCATATTTTGATAGAATTTCATGTCCTATCAATAAATCTCCAACAAAAATCACCTTATCCTTTGTCAAAATAGCTATACTTCCAGGTGTATGACCTTGAAATTCAATTATATCAAACATTTCATTGTTTAATTCAAGCCTGCCAGCTTCTATAGATTTATCTATTTTTATATCATCCAACAGTTTATTTTTTAAAATATTATCCATAAATATATTGCTCTTTCCCCCGACAATATACTTTGAAAATAGTTCTGGATTTTCTATATATAATTTATCGTATTTAGATGACATTATACACACATCTTTATAATACTCTTTAAATTGGTTACATGCTCCATAGTGGTCGTCATGACCATGAGTATTTATAATATATCTAACCTGTATTTTATTTTCATCTAAAACTTTATTCACTCTCCTAGGTCTTGAGCCACATAATCCTGGGTCTATCATAAGTGCTGTGTTATCTTCAAATACATATATTCCTGTATTCGTGCCACCTTTTATAAAAAAGGTATTTCCTTTTACTTTTGTAAGATTCACCTTCTTCACCTCATTTTGACAATATTTATGCTACAATTTATTACTTACTAATATGAGAATCTACAAGAACAATCCTTTTTATTCTATTAATAGTTCTTCTTCTTATTTTATACTCTTTAGATATCCTTATTTTTACATTATAGGATAAGTCTCTATAAAGTAATGACTCTATAAAATATTCAACTATCCCTCTATCTCTAAAATCTATATCTATGAGTCCATTAGAATAAATCTTTGAATCTAATATCATAAGTTTATCAGAAAAACTTAATCTCTCAGATTTACTTAAATAATCCTTGTCTGGAACAAAGCTATCACAATAATCTATTCTATAATTTACCACTTCATCATTTATTTCAAATCCATATTGTTTCTTCATCAATACTTTATAATCGCTATTTTTCTTAGTGACATTATCTAAATTTTTATTATAGTCCTCTTTTTTCCAATGTCCAAACAGTCTACAATTCAATGGTCTAACTTCATATATCAAACATCTATTATTATTATCTTTAAATGGACATGAATTCTTCCTTGTATACTCTTCAAAGTAGTAATCTAATACCTTACTTATACAACTTCTTTTTAAATCAACTCTATCTTCAAGATAACAAAATATATTCAAAAACTCAATTAAATTTATACCTACTGATTCCATACAACAACTTCCACATCCACAACAATTTCCTGTTGGCAAAGATTTATATACATCATTTAATTCATCAAAGAGCTTATTTTTAATGGAATAATCTATACAATTTAAAATATCTTTATTTTTTATACTAGTCATTATTATTACTCCTTGTTATAATTATTAAGTTAATACAAACAATTATTATAACATATTTTTAAAATTTAATCGCATAAGGAGGCATTTTATGAATAGATATACAAAAATAATTAATATGATGGGAAGTTATTACACAAAAGACTTCGAAAAAGAAAAAAAGAATGTGATAAAGGTTAGAGAAGTTAAGGAAGATACTGTTAGAAAATTTTTCTTACAAGGTGACTGTGAAGTTCTTGTAGTATTCGAGGATACTGGAAAAGAAATACTTATTGATGATTTTTCTCCTGAAGAAGAAATAAAAAAATATTTAGGACCAAAATTTGTAAATAAAAAAAGATAGATATAAAAAGTAATTCTAAAATTAAAATTTAATAAATGTATAGTTATAATTCTATATACTCATAGTTAAAAGTTATCTTTTATTTCTTTTTTAGACTTTAAGATAGCTTTTTTTCTATTTTTTGTAAAATAATCTCATAATTCACATTAATAATTCACAAAATGATATAATATAACAAATAGATAAATTTTTAAATATATACTTAATATTTTGCGAGGTGATTTTATGCAAATTTATTTTAGAGTTAAAGCTGTTGGCAAGCGTAAACCCATGCTAGAACTTACCCCCTTTGATTTATCTGACAACATCAATTGCCTAAAAGAGGCTATTTCTGAAATTGTATCTAAAAATGTTCTTGAATATAATGAGAAAATCCCAGAAAAATCAATAGTAAACTTCTTAACTAATGAAGAAATTGAATCCCAAGCTGATATTGGAAAAGTTGGGTTTGGTTCTATTTATAATGAAAATAAACAATCTGTAGAAAAAGCAATAGAAGTTGCATTACAAGCATTTGAAGATGGAATTTACAAAGTGCTTATAAATGAAGATGTTATTGAAGAACTTAATTCCCCTATAAATCTAAAAAATGGAGATATTTTTACCTTTATAAGACTTACCTTACTTGCTGGAAGAATGTTTTAAAATAAATAATTTGGAGGTACATAAATGTTGGAACGCACTAGAGTAGAAAAAAATCCTAAAATAATTGAAAATTTAAAAAATAATTTTACTAAATCCTCTTCAAAAAAGTACTATAACCTAGCAAAATCTCTATGGGACTGTATAGAAAATAGTTCATACTATTATAGAGACCCTGAAGACAAATTCTTAAATATGATAAAGAAATATTACAATTGCTATTATTATGAGATTAAAAACATAGATGAACTACTTTCTGGACCTTTAAAAAATGCTTTGGAATTAATACTTAATTCTGAACAAGTAGAAGAACTTTGTCAATTAATTAAAAGAAAGATGGATTATACATATTCGGGAGGCTATTATCGCAAAGGGTATCGCTCAAATAGACTTGTAGATTACTTTAGAAGTATAATTAGATTTATTTCAAACTATGTTGATTTAATTTATTATGATTTCTCAGTTATAGATTATCTTACTCTTCCAAATAAGGTCTTATACTATGACTCTGTAATGAGTGATAAAATAGCACTGGAAATAGATAAAGGCAATCAAGAGATAATCAGTGCTTTGGAAGAAGTAGTATTTGGAGAAAATCAAACTGCTCTACTTACAAGACAAATGATAATTGGTATTATGAAAAGTCATAGTGAGAAATGCTATGAAATGCTTTCTAAACTTCTTTTGGCAGCTAAGCAACAAGAAGGGCTTAGACAACAAATTGTGGAGAGCTTAGATGAAGGTACAATTCCTGCATCAATATACATGTTAAAAACTATCTTGGACAATAATTTAGAAAGATTTAGTTCTGTTATAAGAGCCTTGGATACATGGACAGGGCTTGGTTTTTCAGACCAAAAACCTGGAATAATACGTAAATGCTTAGAACTTTCATATAAATCATTAACTGATGAAAAATCCCGTATAGAATCAGTTAATAGTGATGATAATCTTGAAATTTACTTTGCTTTATGGTCTACTGCAACTTACAACATATATGACTCTTACTCTCTTATTGAAGATTTACTTTCTTGTCAGGAAAAATATAAAAAACTTGTGGCTCTTTACTTCCTGTCAAATACAGAAAGTACATATTTCAAACACTCAATAGCATCTAAAAATATCACTGGAGATGATTTAGAAATTCTAGCATGGGTAATTAGGAATTTCTATGTAGAAAGCTCTGTTGGCTACTACTATAATTGGCAAAAGAGAGAAACTGACTTTGACCTATCAAACACTCCAATTGATAAAGACTTTGGTGCTAGAAAAGAACAATTTGAAAATTTAAAACATACTTTACAAATTTTAAATTCAAAGACTAAATCTTTTTCAGGAAGCGTATTTCCATGGACTTGGATTGAAATTTCTTCTTACGATATACTTAAATGTATGATGACATTAACAGCATATGATATGAATGCTCAATTTATAGACACTCTTATGGAAAATTGTCATCTTATGAGCTCAGACTTAAGGGCTTCACTTATAGTCAACTTTATAAATGAACCAAAAACAGATAGACAACGTGAGTTCTTACTAGAATGTTTAAGTGATAAGAGTGTTTCCAATAGAGAAACTGTATTAAGTCTACTTAGAAAACTTGAACTAACAGATATAGAGCTAGACAAAATAACCAATCTACTTTCTTTAAAGACAAGCTCTATTAGACAAACTGTAATAAAAATTTTACTTGAACAAGATGATTCAAAATTAGAAAATATAGCTTCCTCTCTTATAAAATCTTCAAACTCACAAAAATGCCTTGGAGGTCTTGAAATTGTAAACTTATTAAAAGACAATGCTAATAGACAAAAACTATATAATAAGCTTATTTTACTGATAGAAGATATTGATAAATCTAAAAAGAATACATCTCAAGTTCAAATATTAATTGATAATTTATTAGGTAAAGCAAAAAATGATTATTGTAAAGAAAATGGGTTTGGAATATATAATCCTAAAGACAAGGTTCAAATTCCTGAACAATTTACTTTTAAAGATGATTCTTCTACTCCATCAAAACTTAATAAAATTATTTCAAATATAAGTTTATCTTCAGGTGAAGAATCTATTTCTATATCAACAAAAAAAGAAGCTAAAAAAATTCTTGATACAGACATAAATAAAATAATACAAGTTTATGAAAAATTTGATGAACTTATTACTGAAAATGCAGACTATGAATATGAAGTTGAAAGATGGTCAGGTAATGTAGAAAAAATACTTTTAGGTTACTCTACTTATAATCTGACTCCTATTAAATATAAAACTTCTAATGATACTCTTGATAATTATCCATTGGCAGGACTTTGGAGGGAAATTAGTAAAAAACTCGATTTAGACTACAAATTAATACTTGATATTTTATTTTATAATATAAGTACATGTGGATATAATGAGATAGAAAAAAGTTGGTTTTCGTCTATCTATTCAAATGTTCTTGACTATAAAAAACAAAAGAAAATATATGCAAAACTTGATAAATTAAAATTCGATGCACTTACAAGAAGACTTCTAAGAGTTTTACTAAATGAGTTTGACTATAAAGAGATATTTGACTATTGTCTAGATATATATTATAAACTAAGAAATTTATTAACTACAGAACAATGTAAAAAACAAAGAGTTGAATTTACTAAAAACTATTATAGACAAAATGAATACTGCCCTGCTTTGGATGCCCCTATTTTAAATTATTGGCTCGATAAAGCAAATTCATTTATTTATGATGATATTTCTTTTACTAAGTTTTTCTATACTACATTTTCAAATTATCAGTTATTAGAATATAAGTTTCCTTTTTATACTAGCATAGGTGTATTTGCTCGTGCTCATGAATTAGGATTAATGACTGAAGAACAAGTTAATAAAGAAATTATAAGTGGATACAATTCATCAAATATAATAAGAACACTAACAAATCCTAGATGGGCTGGCGACACATTAGAAAAGTATCCTTGGCTTAAAAACAATTTAAAAACTGTTACAAATAGAGTTATAGAAATTGAATCACGTAGAGGTGATATGCCAACAGAAGTTTCTCATCTAGCTAATAACATACAATATTTTGAAGGTATAAATTATTTTGTAAATCTATTAGTTGCTCTTGGTAAAGAAACTTTTCAAAGGGGATATTCATATGGTAACAATTATTCAAAGAAAGATGTTTTAAGTTCTCTACTTAAAAATTGTTATCCTACTAAAGAAGATGACTCAAAAGAATTAAAAAAATTGCTTAAAGACACTGATATTACTGAATTAAGATTGATAGAAGCTGCTATGTATGCTCCTCAATGGGTCAATATAATTGAAAAGTATTTAAACTGGAAAGGCCTAAAGAGTACAATTTGGTACTTCCACGCACACATAAATGAAGGATTCTCTGCACAAAAAGAATCAGAAGTTGCTCTATTCTCTCCTATTTCACCACGTAGTTTTATTGATGGGGCATTTGATATAGACTGGTTTTTAGATTCATATAAGACTATTGGCGAAGAGAGATTCAATATACTTTACAAATCATCTAAGTATATAACTAGTGGTGGTAACTCTCATAGACGTGCACAACTTTATGCTGATGCTACACTTGGTAAACTTGATAAGGACATGTTAATGAAAGAAATTGAAACAAATAGAAATCAAGATAAGCTGAGAAGTTTTTCTTTACTTCCTATGAAAAAAGGAGACCTTAAAGAAGCGACTTTCCGTTATGAATTTATCCAAAAATTTGCTAAAGAAAGTAAACAATTTGGAGCACAACGTCGTGAAAGTGAATCAAAGGCTTGTACAATAGCACTAGAAAACCTAGCTCGAAGTGCTGGATTTGGAGATGTCAATCGCATGATGTGGGCTCTTGAAACTGAAAAACTAAATGAAGTCTCTCATTTATTTAAGCCAAAAGATATTGATGGAACTTCAGTTTGGATAGATGTTGACGAAAATGGTAAAACATCTACTAAAGTTCAAAAAGGTGATAAAGCTTTAAAAAGTATACCAAAAGCCATTGCCAAACATCCATATGTACTTGAACTTAAATCTGTTCAAAAAGATTTAAAGAGTCAGTATTCTCGTGCAAAACAGAGTTTAGAACAAGCTATGAAAAATGAAATAATATTTACAGTTAAAGAAATCTCCAATATTTATAAAAATCCAGTTATCTGCCCTTTGATTAAGAATCTAGTGTGGGTGTGCGATGATAATATTGGATATGTTTATAATGATAAATCTAAGTTCTTTATTTGCAATATAGAGGGCGAAACTTATAAATTAACAGCAAAAAATAAATTAAAACTTGCACATCCAGTTCATCTTTTTGAATCTGGTAAATGGAGTGAATTCCAACATGACTTATTTAATAAGCAAATTGTTCAGCCATTTAAGCAAGTATTCCGTGAGTATTATAGAATAAATAGTGATGAATTATCTGAAAAAACTATATCTCGCAGATATGCTGGACACCAAATCCAGCCAAAGAAAACTGTAGCACTTCTTAGAAATCAGCTTTGGACTGTTGATTATGAAGAAGGTTTAAAAAAAGTGTTTTATAAAGAAAATATAGTAGCAAAAATGTTTGCACTTGCTGATTGGTTTTCGCCAGCAGATATTGAGCCTCCTACTATTGAAACAGTAGAATTCTTTGATAGAAAGACTTATAAAAGCCTAGAATTGGCTTCAATACCTCCAATTTTATTTTCAGAAGTTATGCGTGATATAGACCTTGTTGTAAGTGTCGCTCATGCTGGTGGTGTTGACCCTGAAACAAGCCATTCTACTGTAGAGATGCGTATAGCAATTGCTAAAGAATTGCTATTATTGTTAAAGATTAAGAATGTCAATTTTGAAGGTTCTCATGCTCTTATATCAGGCAATTTAGGTGAGTATTCTGTGCATATGGGTTCTGGTATTGTACATAAAAAAGGAATGGGTGCTTTAAATATACTTCCTGTACATTCTCAAAGTAGAGGAAAGATATTCCTTCCTTTTGCTGATGAAGACCCTAAGACTGCTGAGATTATGTCTAAAATCTTATTACTTTCTGAAGATAATAAGATTAAAGACCCTAGTATCTTAAGTAACTTATAAACATAAGATTTATCTCTAAAACATATTGGGCTTTCTAATTTTCCATGAAAGTCCAATATGTTTTTATATTATATTTTATATGAATTAATTTATAACTATAGCAAATTTATATGATATCTTCATAGTACATATTGTAATATTACTGAAAAGTTTTTTCTTCATTAGAACCTTTTAACCCTATAAAACCTGTATAGAAAATCTTTTTCTAAAGATTTATTTAAAGTAGCACTTTCTTGAAAATTTATAAATTTTATCTCTAAAGAAGACTTATTTATAGGTATAACCTTATGTATAAGCCTTAAATTTACTATGTATTGTCTATGAGTCATAAAGAAATTAGGAGGTAGGCGTTTTTTTAAATCATCAAAGTTCTCATAAAATTTTATCGTATCTTCATCTCTAGTATATAAATTAATAGCTCTTGAATTTTTCTCAAACATAACTATATCATCAAAATTAATCATATGTATCTGTTTCCTTATTTTATATACAAAAAGAGTGTCTTCTATAAAATTATTTTTAGCAATTTTATGAGAGTTAATGTGGTCTATTGCTATATTAATTGAATCAATTATTTTTTCTTTTTTAAACGGCTTAACTATAAAATCTATAGGATGTACTTTAAAGCTCTCAAGACTATAGTCAGCAAAACCTGTTACAAAAACTATATGTATATCTTTATCTATAGAAAGAATTTCTTTGGCAGAATCAATCCCATTTTTATATGGCATATCAATGTCAATAATCAATAAGTCTATTTTCTCACTTTTTATAAATTCAATTGCTTCTATACCATCCTTGACTTTCTTAACATAATCTACATATCCGGACTCTTTGACTATATTTGCTATATCATCTCTTACAATTTTATCATCATCACAAATCAAAACTTTTATCACAGACTTCTCTCCTCCTAACTAATAATATTTTGGTATTAAAATTACAAATTCAGTTAAAAAATCGTCACTATTTACAAGTATACTATAATCATACTTATCTAGTATATTTTTAACTAGATATAACCCAAAACCTCTGTCTTGCCCTTCTTTAGTGCTAAATCCATCCAAAAATATACTTTCGACATTATGTATTTTAGGACCATTATTTTTTATGGCTATAATATACTGAAATTCATCTTCATATGCATGTAATCTTATATACTTCTTTTCCTTTTGTATAGCAGACAAAGATTCTATTGCATTGTCTATTATGTTTAATAGCACTGAACTCATATCATTAGGTTCAATCTCTAAATTATCCATAAAATCTTGGATATATACATCAAAAGATATGTTCTTTTCAAGACATTCCTCATATTTTAAGGAAGCTATAGCATCTAAATAAGATACTTTCCCATATCTTGAATTTTTTGATTTAAAGCTATTTGATATATTCGCTATATATTCTTTTGCATCTTCAGCTAACCCAGTATTTAATAGAGAATATACTACTTGTAAATGTTTTAAATAGTCATGTTTTTGACTTCTTAATTTTACGATTATATTGTCCTTATGATTTATTTTACTGTCTAATTTTTGTAGCTTATACTCTTGTTTATTGTTATTGTCTAGCAATCTTATAAATTTAAATCCTATATAAAAACTTAAAATAATTAAAATTAAAAAAAGTATAATATTTAATACTCCTTCAAGTAAAAAATTATATCCTAAACTTAATTGTATATACTCAATACCCTCCATGAATAAAATCCATACAAAACACGATACAAAAAATGTTAATATTCCTCTTTTTAATATGTCTAATTCTTTATAAAACCTGTATTTATTCATTATAAGATTACTAAATATAAACAAAGTTAGTATTACTATAGGAAATATAAAATTATTCTCCATAATTCCCCTCCCATCTACACTTTATATGAGGATTATATCATTTTAGAAAAATTATGTAAAAAGTCAAAATTTACATGTACATTAATTAAACTTGTAAATACGCATATAAATTTGTACACTTAAGTACTCAAAACTTGTAAATACTTACTTTGCTATATATTTTAAATAAACATATAATTGAGTTAGCTAAGAAAGGAAGTGGTAAATATGAAAGATAATTTGAAAATAGTACTAAGATACATAAAGAGTTATAAATCTAGATCTTTAGCAATTGCTTTGAGTATAATTCTTGCTACATCACTCATTGTTGGTATCGGCACCCTCTCAAGAAGTGCTCAGCAAGCAGATGTAGATAGATCGAAAAGAGAGCTTGGAACTGACCATGCATACTTTAAAGATATAAAGAAAAATCAATTAGAATCTATAAAATCTGGTAAAGATATTAAAAACCTAGGTATAACATCTTATTATGCATCTACAGATGTTAATGAAAAATTACCTATAAACATACAATATGCAAATAAAAATTACTTAACTAATCAATCTAAACTTATAAAAGGTCACCTTCCAAAAGCTAACAATGAGGTGGTAGTAGAAAAATGGGTTTTAAATAGTATGGGTTTAAAGCCAGAAATAAATCAAAACCTTACTTTTAAATTATATCAAAAAGAAAAACCAGAGACTTTTAAAGTTGTAGGAATACTTGAAGATAGATTTATAGAGAAACAAAAGGGTAAATGTGAAATTTTTTTAAACCTCAATGAATCAAAATTGAATGAGTTTACAGCTTCTATTGAATTTAATGAAGGCAGTGATATAAATACAAACATAAACAATATAGTAAAAAATGCTATGTTGGATGAAAAAAGCGTAGGAAGAAACTCAATGCTTATAGACGCTACTATGGAAAATGGTACTTTAGATAATTCAAGTAAATATGTTGCAATTGCTATGAGTATATTTTCTGGTATTGTAATATATAGTATCTATGTTATATCAATATACCAAAGAATACAGGAATATGGTATCTTAAGAGCTATTGGCTCCACTAACTTTAGGATTTTCAAACTTATGTTCTATGAACTTTTTATACTTGCTCTGATAGCAATGCCTATAGGTATATGTACAGGTATGGGAGGTGCACAAATATTTAATAGGTCTGCAGGAAATATTCAATTTGAAGGAAATATAAATGTTACCCCTTTTGTTATTCCAGATAAAATAATCCTCTTATCAATTGTATGTATAATACTGACAATACTCATTATAAGTTTCTTTACATATTTAAAGATAAGAAGAATTTCTCCTATTGATGCTATAAGAAAAACTTTTGGAACTGATAAAAATATAATCAAAGTTAATTCTTTAATATCAAAATTGACTTTAAATATGTCAGTAACAAAATCTATATCTGCGAAAAACATCTTTAGAAATAAAAAGGGATTCCTTATAATTGTATTATCTATGAGTATAGGAGGTATAATTGTCATAAAAGACAATTATAAATATTCTTTTTTAGATGTCAAAAACAAAAACATTCAAGAGCAAGTATATATGAATGCAGATTTTATTCTATCAAATACTTATCTCAATGAAATTGGTAGCAATACCTCTTTTAAAGATATAAGGGGATTTAATGATAATCAGATAGATAAAATTAAAAATATAGATGGAATTGACAAAGTCAAAACTGCTAGCATCTTAAACACGAGAATAGAGGTAAATAAAATAAATAGATTAGATTACTACGAAGCTATAAATTCAGCTCCTTATTATAAGAAAAATCCTTTATTCATAAAAAATAAGACTACTGGAAAATATACATTAAAACAAAAGTTAAAAGGTTATAATGATGAGATGATAAATTCATTAGAAGATTACTTAGTAAGTGGAAGTATAAACTTGAAAAAAATGAAAAAAGAAAACTTAGCTATAGTATATGTACCAGAAATTTCTGAAACACAAAAATATACAAAGACCTTTACTCCTGGTGAAGGGACACCAGCTATAGATATAAAGGTAGGTGATACTATAAAAGTTAAATACCCAAAGGCTGGAATGGATACAGGACTTTATGAAAGTCTAAAAGATAATTATGAATACTTAGAATATGAATTTAAAGTTGGAGCTATTATAAGTTATCCTTTTGCAGATAATGGTATGTACTCTGGAGATGATGGTGTAGATGTAATAACGAGTAGCGAATATCTAAAAAAATTAACTGGTGTAGATAAGTATAACTTAGTTTATACAGACCTTAATGAAAATGCAAACAAGAAAAAAATAAATAGACTTCTCGGTAAAATTGGAAGTGAAGTTCCTGGAACTACAACAATAGATATGATGGTAGAAAAAGAAAATTCGGATAAGATGACATCTAGGTCCATGATTTATAGTTATGGCATAGTAGCAGTAATGTTTATAATTAGTGTACTTAACATAGTAAATAACATAAGTTATAACTTAACTTCAAGGACTAGCGAATTTGGAATGTTAAGAGCTATTGGTATCTCTGAGAGAGGATTTAAAAATATGATACTCTATGAGGGAATATTATATGGAGCACTCTCAAGTGTAATTACTATTGTGGTAAGTCTTATAATACAATTTAAAATGTATTACATGCAAGGATTTGTATCATATGGATTAGACTTTTCAATAGATTACAAAATATATATCCTAGTTGTTTTAGCAAACATAATTGTAGGTATTCTAGCTACATATATTCCATTAAGAAAAATAAATAAAATTAGTATAGTTGAAGCTATAAACATTACAGAATAGGAGGATTAATTATGCCTATATTAGAGATTCTTAACTTAGGTAAGATTTATGGAAAAAAGGAAACAGCTGTACATGCACTAAAGGATGCAAATTTAAAAATAAATAAGGGTGAATTTGTTGCGATAATTGGTCCAAGTGGAAGTGGAAAAAGCACATTTCTACATTTAGTAGGCGGTCTTGAAAGACCAAGTAGCGGGACTATAAAAGTCGATGGTAAAGATATATGTTGCCTTTCAGATAAAAGATTAGCAAAATATAGAAGACAAAAAGTAGGATTTGTCTTTCAACAGTATAACCTAATTCCAGTATTAAATGTAAAAGAAAATATAGAATTACCACTAAAGTTAGACAATAAAAAAGTTGATGAAGAATACATAGAAGACATTATAAATTTATTGGGCCTTAGTGAGAGGAAAAATCATCTCCCAAATCAATTATCTGGTGGTCAACAACAAAGGGTCGCTATTGCTCGTGCTTTATCTGCAAAACCAAGTATAATACTAGCAGATGAACCAACAGGAAATTTGGACAGTAAAACTACAGAAGAAGTCATGGATTTACTAAAAAATTCTATAAAAAAATATAACCAAACTCTTATAATAATAACACATAATGAAAATATTGCTAGAAAAGCAGATAGAATTATATCTATAATAGATGGAGAGCTTAGTTAAACTAATACTCTAAAACTACTTATAGAAAAGAGGATTTAAATGTTATTAGTTTTAGGTAATTTAAATTTAGACTTGGATTTTGACTATAGAATAATAAGAGAAGAAAACGATGATGTAGATGTATTTATAGATATTAATTATCGTAGCTTAGATATAGATACTGATGGTTCTAACTTATTTAATTCTAGAATCCAATTTCCCTTTGTAAGAGCATTGATTCTAAGGGTAAATAAGAACAATCAATGTATGACAATTCATTTATTAAGGGACATAGATTTATTCTCTGCTTTTGCTAACTTTGAAGTAGATTATACTAATTCTATAATAAATATAAAAAATCAAAGTGAGAAAGTTATTCTAAATAAATCTATCAAAAAGTAGTAAGGGGGCCTTAATAGGCCCCAATTCTTTTTGTTTTCTAAACCTATTATATCATGATAAATAAATTAGTCAATAGAATTTTCTGAATATTTTTATAATTTTTTCGTAAAGTTTTTTATATATTATGCTTTAAAATTATATGTAATAAAAAAATTTTATGACTAATTTTAAAGTTATTTGATTAAATATACATATTAAAAACCAATTTGAATTCTCTTACCTTTTATACATTTAGAATTTAAGTTATAGTCTATTCTTAATAGACATTTATACATATCTATAATAAAATCCTATTTACATAAAACTCTAATAACTTATATGCAAGTCTAATAAAATCTATATTCTAAAATAAATATTATTTACCATAATAAACTTTTAAATATATCTCTTTTAATTCACTCATCAATGGGTATCTAGGATTAGCTCCTGTACATTGGTCATCAAAAGCTTGTTCAACCATAGCATCTAATCCTTCTAAGAATTTAGACTCTTCTACCCCAGCTTCTTTTATAGTTTTAGGAAGTCCTACTCTTGCCTTTAATTCATCTATTGCTTTTATAAGGTTATCTACTTTTTCTTGGTCTGTATTTCCCTTGATTCCTGCAAAAGAAGCAAATTCAGCATATCTCTGTATACAATCAGGATATCTGTATTGTGAGAATGCACCCATCTTATTTGGAGCTTCTGCACAATTGAACTTAATTACTTCATTTATTAATAATGCATTTGCAACACCATGTTGAACGTGGTGGAATGCACCCAGTTTATGTGCTAGAGAGTGACAAATTCCTAAGAAAGCATTTGCGAAAGACATTCCAGCCATAGTAGATGCCATTGCCATTTTTTCTCTTGCTTCTTTATCATTCTTTCCATTTTTATATGCACGAGGTAGATATTCAAATATTATTTTACCTGCTTGAAGTGCTAATCCATCAGCTGGTTCAGTTCTTAACATAGATACATATGCTTCTAGTGCATGTGTTAAGGCATCAACACCTGATGCTGCTGTTAATCTTGGTGGCATTTCCATCATCATATCAGCATCGATTATAGCCATGTTTGGCATTAATTCATAATCTGCTAATGGATATTTTACACCTGAATCTTGGTCAGTTATAACTGCAAATGGAGTTACCTCTGAACCAGTTCCTGCTGAAGTTGGGATAGCCGTGAAGTATGCTTTTTCACCCATCTTAGGGAATACATATACTCTTTTTCTTATATCCATAAATCTCATAGCTAAATCTTGGAAGTCTACCTCTGGATGCTCATACATTACCCACATTATCTTACCAGCATCCATTGCACTACCGCCACCTACAGCTATTATTAAATCTGGTTGGAAATCAGCCATAGCCTTAGCTCCTTCTCTTGCACAAGCTAATGTTGGGTCTGGAGCAACATCAAAGAATGTAGTATGCTTAATTCCCATTTCATCTAATAAATCAGTTAACTTCTTAGTGTATCCATTATTGTAAAGGAAAGAATCTGTTACTATAAAGGCTTTCTTTTTATCCATAACATCTTTAAATTCTCTTGCTGCTACACCTAAGCATCCTTTTTTGAAATAAACTTTTTCTGGTGCTCTAAACCAAAGCATATTCTCTCTCCTTTCAGCTACCGTTTTGATATTAAGTAAATGCTTCACTCCTACGTTTTCAGATACTGAGTTTCCACCCCAAGAACCACAACCAAGAGTAAGAGATGGTGCTAATTTAAAGTTATATAAATCACCTATACCACCTTGTGATGATGGAGTATTAACTAATACTCTACAAGTTTTCATAGCATTTACAAACTTTTCTACTCTATCTGGATGATTTATAGAGTCGGCGTATAATGAAGATGTATGGCCATATCCGCCATCTGCAACTAATTTTTCAGCTTTAACAACTGCATCTTCAAAACTTTTAGATTTGTACATTGCAAGTACTGGAGAAAGTTTTTCATGTGCGAAAGGTTCCTCTAATTCAACAGATTCTACCTCACCAATTATTATTCTAGCTGTTTTTGGGACTTCTACATCTGCCATTTTAGCTATTACATGAGCTGGTTGCCCAACTATTTTTGCATTTAATGAGCCATCAATTATTACTACTTTTCCTACTTTTTCTGTTTCTTCTTTATTTAAGAAATGTGCTCCACGATATTTAAATTCTTTTTTAACTTCTTCATATATTTTTTCTGGTACTATCACTGCTTGCTCAGAAGCACATATCATACCATTATCAAATGACTTCGATACTAATATTGAACTTACAGCCATTTTTACATCTGCACTCTCATCTATTATTGCAGGTACATTACCAGGACCAACTCCAACAGCTGGCTTTCCTGACGAATATGCAGATTTAACCATTCCAGGTCCACCAGTAGCTAATATAAGGTCTGCCTCTGCCATAACAACATTAGTAAGTTCAATTGAAGGTACATCTACCCAGCCTATAAGTCCTTTTGGTGCACCTGCCTTAACTGCCGCATCATGTACAACTTTAGCTGCTTCTATAGTACAGTTTTTAGCTCTTGGATGAGGAGAGAAAATTATCCCATTTCTAGTTTTTAGCGCTATTAGAGACTTAAATATTGCAGTCGATGTAGGATTAGTTGTTGGTATAACTGCTGATAAAACACCTACTGGTTCAGCAATTCTTGTGAAACCAAATGCTTCATCTTTTTCTATGACACCACAAGTTTTAGTGTCTTTATAAGCATTGTAAATATACTCTGAAGCAAAATGATTTTTTATAACCTTATCTTCAACAATACCCATACCAGTCTCTTCTACTGCCATCTTTGCTAGAGGTATTCTTTGTTGATTTGCTGCAGTTGAAGCAGCTAAGAAAATTTTATCTACTTGCTCTTGTGTAAATGTTGCAAATTCTTTTTGTGCTAGTCTGATTTCTTCTAGCCTCATTTTTAATGACTCAACACTATTGACAATTTCAGGACTACATACTTCAACATTTAATTTTTCTACAGCTTTTTCTTTCTTCTCCATACTAAAAACCTCCCTAAATAATTATGCATCACTTATTTTTATAAATCTTAAATGCATCATCTATATTTTAACTTATACTTAAAATATTTTTATAGATTTCATGTCTATACCTTAGATTTTATTTACTTTATCTCTCTAGGTCAAGAAGTTTTTTTCTGAATATTTTGTCAATTTATTTTTTAACAAATACATTATTTTTTTTACTTTTATTTAAATTTTTTATTTAAATGAGATATTTTTCATTTAAATAGTTTACTTTGACTAAATAAAATACTAAAATGATAAATTATATCTTTCACTTTTTTTACTTATTAAATCTTATATGTTATTTATGTATTATTTGTATAAATAACGCATAAAATTTTTGTCATATTTTCATAAAATAACACTTATTT
>JABBZI010000129.1 GCA_012955965.1 Clostridioides difficile | reverse complement strand
GTGATGGTGTTGGCGTCGAATCCGACCTGGACGAGGACGTCCATCAGGTCGCGATCTTCCTTGTCCTCGGTCGGATTCGCGATCCGTTCGTCCATCACGCCCTGGATGAACTCGACCAGTTCGGCCCGGGCCTCGTCGCGCTTGCGGAAGCTCTCGATGTCGGCGTTGTAGTCAACGTAGGCGATCGGGTCCGTGCCCTTCTCGAGATCGTGGAACAGGTGGGCGATGTGCCCGTTGAGCCGCTCCCGGAACTTCCGCCCGATGAGGCACGACGACGACGTGTAGAGGGTCAGCTCGGCGAAGAAGTCCAGCAGATCGATCTCGCCCTCGTCGCCCCACTCGGCGATGATCCGTTCGACCTCGTTGGGAATGGTCACCGCGTGCTGCTTCATGTGTGCGCCCTTGAGCGCCGAGT
>JABBZI010000128.1 GCA_012955965.1 Clostridioides difficile | reverse complement strand
TATATGGAATAGAACTTGATGTCCACAGAACTAAGGATGGAAAAATTGTAGTTATTCATGATGAAAAGGTTGATAGAACTTTTAATGGACATGGTTTTGTAAAAGACTTTACTTTAAGAAAATTAAAGACTCTAAACTCATCTTTTGAAGGATATCAAAACAATAAAGAATGTAAAATTCCAACTTTAGAAGAAGTATTAATTCTAATTTCACCTACAGACCTTATTTTAAATATAGAACTAAAAACTGACAAAGTAAACTATCCCAATATAGAAAAAGATGTTTTAGAACTTATTTTAAAGTATAATATGAAAAATAGAGTTCTTATATCTAGTTTCAACAGCAATAGTTTAAAAAACTTTCATAAATTAGACCCTAGTGTAAAAACAGGATTATTGTGTTATTTACCTATAAAC
>JABBZI010000127.1 GCA_012955965.1 Clostridioides difficile | reverse complement strand
GAATTAAACAAATGGGTAAGTTATCATTTTTACCAGGTGTTTTTGGTATAAATGAACCTATCATATTTGGTCTTCCAATTATGTTAAATCCATTAATGTTAATTCCATTTGCTTTAATACCAACAATTAATATAATTATTACGTATTTCTTAATGTCAGCTGGTTTAGTACCACTTACAAATGGTGTACAAATTCCATGGACAACTCCACCAATAATTTCAGGTTTCTTAGTATCAGGATGGCAAGGTTCAGTATTACAATTACTATTAATAATTTTAGGTGTTATACTTTATATTCCATTTATTAAGATGCTTGATAAGCAATACTTAAAAGAAGAAGCAGTAAATGCAGCAAATGACGAAGATGATGATATAGATTTTGATGATCTAACTTTATAAAATTAGGAGATGTTATAG
>JABBZI010000126.1 GCA_012955965.1 Clostridioides difficile | reverse complement strand
CCACTCTATAGATTGTATATTACGCTCTTCTTGCTAAATTTAATTATACCATATTTTTGCAACATCAGTTAAGAGTTTGCACTACAATAATCAGAAAGCTTGTCCCACTCACAATCAACCCCTATTATTTTAAGAATATCATTGACTTGGCTATTTAAATCTTTAATATCTGATTTAGACATTAAAGGATCTTTCATTATTTCATTTAGAAAAATACTATCAATGATTAAACATACATTTTCTACTGTATATTCACCTTTTACTGAAGTCAATGTACCAACTTTTCTTTCTTTTAGTCTCTTATATGCTCCTCTCAATATACATGACTCTAAATCAATTCCTTCTGCTGTTGTTTCACAAGAAGATGTTATTCTTGTATTTTCATTTCCAATAAATATTTCTTCCGTACTGCTTGTC
>JABBZI010000125.1 GCA_012955965.1 Clostridioides difficile | reverse complement strand
AAAAAGCCGAAGTGGCGGAACTGGCAGACGCACAGGACTTAAAATCCTGCGGGACTTACCTCTCGTACCGGTTCGATTCCGGTCTTCGGCACTTATAAAACAATATCGCGGAGTGGAGCAGTTGGCAGCTCGTCGGGCTCATAACCCGAAGGTCGTAGGTTCGAGTCCTGCCTCCGCAACCATTAAAATGGCTCGTTGGTCAAGAGGTTAAGACACCGCCCTTTCACGGCGGTAACAGGGGTTCAATTCCCCTACGAGTCACCAATTAAATATGCGGGTGTAGCTCAATGGTAGAGTTCTGGCCTTCCAAGCCAGCTGTGAGGGTTCGATCCCCTTCACCCGCTCCAAAAATGGGACCATAGCTCAGCTGGGAGAGCACCTGCCTTACAAGCAGGGGGTCACAGGTTCGAGCCCTGTT
>JABBZI010000124.1 GCA_012955965.1 Clostridioides difficile | reverse complement strand
GACTTCAAGATAAGATTTCCCACCGCAAGGGTAAGACCCCAGAAAGACTATCTGGTTGATAGGTCGAAGGTGTAAGTGCAGCAATGTATTTAGCTTATCGATACTAATAGGTCGAGGACTTGACCAATATTATATGATGTTCATTCAATAAAATATATGTGTAGTTTTTAGAGTGTTAACTCTAGAAAGTTAGTTATACTAATTTATAAAAAAATAATGCGGGTGTAGCTCAATGGTAGAGTTCTGGCCTTCCAAGCCAGCTGTGAGGGTTCGATCCCCTTCACCCGCTCCAAAAGATTATGTGGTTACAATAGCAGAGAGGATACACCTGTTCCCATTCCGAACACAGAAGTTAAGCTCTCTAGCGCTGATGGTACTTGGTGGGAAACTGCCTGGGAGAGTAGGACGTAGCCACGTAA
>JABBZI010000123.1 GCA_012955965.1 Clostridioides difficile | reverse complement strand
GATTAACTCTCTTGTAAAAGCTCCTTTCCCTATATATGTAACTTTAAATAGCTTATGATATACAACAAAGCAAATAATTACACACACTATATATATAACTACACTAAAACCACTCATAATACAAAATCCCTCCAATATTTACTCTTTATGACTACAGATATTCAATAAATGAGGTTCTATATCCTTCTTTATCAAATTGATTAGATACAATTTGAAACATGTTTTTATATGAAAAATACGAAAATAAGGCTAACTAACTTAGTAAGTTAGATTTACTTAAATTTTTCTTTTTGACTCTTTTTGATTATGTCATCTAGTTCATCATTTGTATATTGAGTAAATGTTTCATTAAAGTTGTGAAATTTAGTTTTCTGTCTAGGCATATCACCAATTGTTTTTTTAGTTTTAGTTTGTTCTTTAACC
>JABBZI010000122.1 GCA_012955965.1 Clostridioides difficile | reverse complement strand
AATAGAAAGTGCGGTTGAGGAAGGAAAGGATGTTTTGAGAGTCAAGATAAAGTATAAAGATAAGGAAGATTCTTTTCCATACATAGTTGTTGAAACAAATATGAGTGAACTTCCAGATAGAATAGAATTAAATGCGACGAAATAAGAAGGTATTTTATAATTAAATAACTGCATATTGTACAATAAAGTCATGGTTTTTATTAATGTAAGTAAATTGTATATGGTTCTTATTGTTGTAAAAGCCATGACTTAAAATGCTTATAAAGTAAGATATTAACAGTAGTATTTATTACTATATTAAATGGGGTCTGGAAATACTTAATATTCTAATTATTTGGAGTGATAATTCTAGTTTCAGTAACTATGTAGTCTAATTGTGCATCATGAGTTTCTTTTGGAATAGAATCGAATATCTGGAAGTCAAATGC
>JABBZI010000121.1 GCA_012955965.1 Clostridioides difficile | reverse complement strand
ATATGTACTAACATTAACAAATGGAACAGTAACAAATGGAGATGTAAAAGCGAATGTTGAAGTAACAGGATTACCATCAGGATTAGATTATACAGCAGTAGGGAATACATCAGCGAATACAATAACAGTAACAGTATCAGGAACAGCAAATCCAGCAGTACAAAATGATTTAGATAATGTAAGTGTATTAGTTAAAGCAGGAGCAGTATCTGGAACAGGAGCTACAGACTCAGTAGCAAATACAACATTTGAAGTTAAAAAGTATGTAGCACCAGCAGTAGGTCAATTAACTTTTGATGCAACAGATAAACAAATAAAAATGGCATCAGGTGATGAAATGGTAGATCCATCAGATAATGAATATGTACTAACATTAACAAATGGAACAGTAACAAATGGAGATGTAAAAGCGAATGTTGAAGTAACAG
>JABBZI010000120.1 GCA_012955965.1 Clostridioides difficile | reverse complement strand
CTCATGGAACTTGGGCTTTCCCCGGAGGCCATCTTGAATTCGGCGAAGAGTTCTCGGAAGGTGCTTTGCGAGAACTTGCTGAAGAGGCTGGTCCAATTACAACAACTGAGCCAGAGTTCTGGACTGTTGCCAACACACTTTGTAATGACAACAAGCATTATGTTTTGATCATTATGAAAGCTGATTGGGTCAGTGGCGAAGCTGAGGTAATGGAGCCGAACAAATGTTTTTGTTGGGAATGGCACTCTTGGGATGATCTTCCATCGCCATTATTGGCTGGCAACCAAGATTTGGTGGATCGAGGTCTATCACCTTTGAAGGAAAAAGAAAAAGTCGACATTAGGAATCTGTCTGGCGAATATATTGATTAAGGATTGATCATGCCGATTGAGATGGAACTTGTACTCAATGTCAATTACGGAGGATTCTCTTTCAATACAGA
>JABBZI010000011.1 GCA_012955965.1 Clostridioides difficile | reverse complement strand
CTATAAAATGAGTAAAAGTCATATTATTTATAAAAGACATTTAAATTTGGAAATTACAGAAAGATAAATACAATGTTTTTAAAAAATAATGAAATTTTATTGCAAAAAATTTAAAACGATTTCAACTTAATAAGTATAATCTATTTTACTTCTTATAAATATACAATGTATATTATACAATATAAAAAATACAATTACTTTTAAGAAAGATCATTGGATTTGGATTTTTAATTTTTATAATTTTTTTTAGGTTTTAAACTATCATAAAAGTAAAAGAGTACAAAAGTTGAGTAGAGATTATTTTATTTTAATAAATAATAAAAATTATTTTTCTATAATATTGGCATAATATATGCTTATATAACTATGAAATTAAAATTAAATAAGATTAAGTAGGAGGAAGAAAATGGGAAGTAACGAACTAAAAAAGACACTTGGCGTGTCAGCAGCATTATCTACTGTTGTTGGTTCCGTTATAGGAGCTGGTGTATTCTTTAAACCACAAGCAGTTTATACATTGACTGGAGGAGCTCCAGGTCTTGGTATATTAGCATGGTTAATAGCTGGAATTATAACTATAACAGCTGGTCTTACAGCTGCAGAGGTATCAGTAGCGATACCAAAAACTGGTGGAATGATGGTATATATAAAAGAAATTTATGGCGAGAAATTAGGATTTTTAACTGGATGGATGCAAATTGTACTATTCTATCCTGGTATGATGGCAGCATTAGGTGTTATATTTGGAGAACAAGCTTCAGCTTTAATTGGTAGTCCATCACTATTACTTCCAATAGCTATTGGAATTATAGTAATAGTAGCAGGATTGAATATGCTTGGTTCAAAAACTGGAGGAGCTATACAAACAGTTTCTACAATATGTAAATTAATACCACTTATTTTGATAATGATTGTTGGATTTATTAAAGGTGGTGGAGACAATCCGATACTTACACCTATGGTTGGCGAGGGATTAAGTTTAGGTAGTGTATTAGGTCAGGTTTTAATTGCTATATTATTTGCATTTGATGGATGGATGAATGTTGGTACTTTAGCAGGAGAAATGAAGAATCCAGGAAAAGACCTTCCAAAAGCTATAATAGGTGGATTATCAGTTGTTATGGCTGTTTATTTTATAATAAACTTAGCATACCTTTGGGTATTACCAGCTAATGAATTAGCAAATTATGCTTCTCCTGCATCAGCAGTTGCAGAAGTTATATTTGGTTCAATGGGTGGAAAAATAATCTCTGTAGGTATATTAATTTCAGTATTTGGGGCATTAAATGGATTCTTATTAACTGGTTCAAGAGTTGCTTATACTCTAGCCGCAGATAAGACTTTACCAAAATACAGTACTTTTTCTAAATTAAATTCTGCTCAAGTTCCAGCAAATGCTATAGCATTAGTATCTGTTATTGCATCTATATATGCTTTATCAGGTCAATTTAACTTATTAACTGACTTAGCAGTATTTGCTACTTGGATATTCTATGTATTAACATTCATAGGAGTAATGAAACTTAGAAAGACTCATCCAGATATTCCAAGAGAGTATAAAGTACCATTATATCCAATTGTTCCAATAATAGCTATAGTAAGTGGTATATTTGTTGTAGTTAATCAATTATGTTTTGCAGGTATGAAAACTACTATGATATCTATAGGAGGTCTTATAATAACAGCCATAGGTTTACCAGTGTATGCATACATGACTAAAGGTACAAAAAGGGAGTCTAAGTAGTTTATAAATATTTTATAATTATGTTAAAAATAAAATCCCAATCTATTATTTATAAATAGATTGGGATTTTATTTTTAATTTTTTGGAAAATAAATCTTTCTACTATAAATAATAGAATATTATATGAATCAGAAAAAATTACCTAATTAATATAATGATTTATGAATAAAGTTAGCAATTTTTACTTAATACAAAGATTATTTAACATAAATATGTAATGCAGACATTCAAAATGTGCTATGGCATTGTTTTAGTACTTATTTTTTGTTTAAAATTTATAATTTATAAAAAAAAAATTATAAATTTTAAAAATTATAATTGACATTTTAGCTAGAATTAATTGTAAAAAACACTATATAATACTCAATTTTCAATATTCTATACAATTATACATAAATTATACAGCATAATAATCATCAAAATAACAAATTTTAAAAATTAAGCAAAACTTTTTGTCGAAGTTCAACGTCTATATATATGTAGTGTAAATTTTGCGTCTAAAATACTACAAAAATATAAATGTAAAAATATAGCAATATTGGAGGTCGAACGATGAGAAATAAAAAGAAAAAAATAAATAGAAAGAAATTATATGTACTTTTAAGTGCTATTGTAGTATGTCTAGCTTTTATAATAGTTGGTATACGAGTTAGCTCTTTAAATATGAAAGAAGACGAAATTAGTAGAAATACAAAATTGTCAAGTTCTACTATTACAGATATAGTATCCAACACAGCAACGGAAATTAGCAAAGGACCAAGCAAGAGTTCTGGAAAAGTAGCATACATAACTATAGATGATGGTCCATCTAAATTTACTGACCAGATGATAAAAACTCTAAATAAATATAATGTTAAAGCAACTTTTTTTATGATAGATGGCAATATGAAGGAATATCCACAACAAGTTAAAAATATAATTAAAAGTGGGAACACAGGAGGTTTCCATAGTGTATCACATGATATTCATAAGCTTTATGTTACTAGTACATCAGCAAAAGAGGAATTTGATACAAATGACCAAACTTTTTACAAAATAACTGGAAAACATTCAAAAGTAATAAGAATACCCTATGGAAGTAAACCATACACACCACAAGCTTCTTATCAAGCTTTAGTTGATGCTGGATACAAGATTTGGGACTGGGACTTAGATACAGAAGATTGGAAATCTAATTCTGCTCAAATCGTACAAAATGTGAAAGACCATATTAAGAATAGAAAAGGTGAAGATAAAGACCAACTTGTAGTTTTAATGCATGAGAAAAAACAAAGTGCAGAAGCTTTAGATTCAGTTTTAAAATTCCTATCAGATGAAGGTTATGAATTTGCAGCAGTAGAACAAAATCAAATACCAAAAAATTATTGGTTACGTAATTTAGAGTAGTTAAAATATAAGAATATTGACTGATGTTTTAAAAATTGAGAATAAAAATGAGTGAGGTGTAGATATATTGAATAAAAAACTTTATATAGGAATGGTCGGAATACTATCTTTAATGATGGTTGGTTGCAACAAAAGTTTGGCAAAAGTAAATGATGTGGAAATTACAAAAGAGCAATATCAAAAAACAAAAGCAGTTTTATCTGCTACTAATAGTTATGTAAATGGGCAATCTTTAGATGAATTGGAAAAAACTTTGGATAAAAAAGGTAGAAATAAATTAGAAAATGTTATAATATCGTTTATGGTGGATAATGAACTTTTATATCAAGAGGCTAAGGATAAAGGATTAACTCCAACTAAAAGCGAAGTAGACTCAAAATATCAAGAACTAGAAGCTAATATGAATTTGAATACAAGTTACAAAGAAAAAATGGACAAAGCAGGTGTTGATAAAGAATATTTAAAACAAGAAATATCTAAAGATTTAGCCATAGATAAAAATAAGAAGGCTTTTGAAGATAGAATAAATATAAGTGATGTAGATATGGAATCTTATTATACAAAACATAAAAAGGATTTTAATGTAGAAGAAGTAAGTGCTTCTCAAATACTTATATCAACTTTAGACAAAAATAAAAAAGAAGTAAGTAAAGATAAGAAAGAAGCTTTAAAGAAAGAGGCAGATAATATATTAGCTAAAATCAAAAATGGAGAAAGTTTTGAAGAATTGGCTAAAAAATATTCAGATGACAAAGCAACTGGAAAAAACGGAGGACAGCTAGGATATTTCACAAAAGAAGACAAAAATGCTGAGTTTACAAAAGAAGTATTCAAATTAAAGAAAAATGAAGTTTCAAATGTATTTGAAACTAGTTATGGATATCATATAGTCAAAGTTACTGATAAAAGAGAAAGACAAAAAAGTTTTAACGAGTGTCAGAGTTTAATAAGAGAATCTATTTTAAATGAAAAGTATATTGAGCATGTAAAGAAACTGAATGAAGATGCGAAAATAGACAGATAGAATTTCTAAAAACTCAATCCTAGCCTGTAATCGGAGGGAGATTTTACAGGAATGTTTAAGAGTTTAAAGAGAACGAAGGTTGAGAAATACATTATCGATAATAAAGACTCTTTTTATAGAATTGCATATAGTTATACAAAGAATGAAGAAGATGCTTTAGATGTGGTTCAAGAAGCTATGTATAAGGCTCTATATTCAGTGGAAAATATTAAAGAAGTAAATTATATAAAGACATGGTTTTATAAAATTTTAGTTAGAACTAGCATAGATTTTATTAGGAAAAACCGTAAATATAATAATATGACAGATATTGACCATATAGATGAAACTGGAGAATATGATAAATATACTGATTTAGATTTAAAAAGAGCTTTAGAAGAATTACCTATTGAGTATAAATCTATTATAATATTAAGATTTTTTGAAGATTTAAAGATTGAAGAAGTGGCAATAATATTGGATGAGAATGTGAATACTGTTAAAACTAGGCTATATACTGCTTTAAAAAAACTAAAATTAAAAATTGAAGAGTAGGGATAAAAAGAATGACAAGCAAAGAAAGGTTAGATAAGTTAAAAGAGGAGTATCATAAAATTCCAATACCAAAGAAACTAGATACTATAATAAATCATGAGAAAATAGAAAATATATATTATGAGAAAAATAAGAAAGTAAATAGACTGAGATTTAAAGTTGCAATAGCTTTTGCATGTATGTTTACAGTATTAGTAAATATAAGTCCTGTATTTGCAGATAATTTTTCTAAGATACCTATAATTGGAGGAATAGTAGAAGTAATAACTATAAAAAATTATAGTTTAAAGAGTGAAAATTATGAAGCTAAGATTGATATTCCGAAGATACAAGGATTAAAAGATAAAAATTTAGAAAAGCGATTAAATAGTAGTTTTATGGAAGATGGAAAAAGACTTTATAATGAGTTTCAGCAAAGGATGGAAAAAATAGAATTATCGAAGAACAAAGGGCATAGGTCTTTAAGTTTAAGTTATAGTGTTAAAAATAATTCTAAAGATTTCCTCTCAATAGAAATGACAAAAAATGAGATAGAAGCATCATCCTATGTTAGTAAGATACATTATAATGTTGATAAGAAAAGACAAATAGTTTTGACTTTACCTATGCTTTTTAAGGATGATAAATATATAAAGGTTATTAGTGATAATATAAAAGAACAGATGAGAGCACAGATTAAAAACGATAGTACAAAATCATATTTTATAGACCAAGAAAAAGATTTATCTGCTGAAGATTTTAAAACAATCAACAAATATCAAGATTTTTATATTAATAAAGATGGAAATCTGATAATCAGTTTTGATGAATATGAAGTAGCACCTGGTTATATGGGAGCGGTAGAATTTGTAATACCATATGAAGTAATAAAATATTTGTAAATTGAATAGTAGTTTATATATAAATATATTAAGGAGGTCAACATGAATACATGTAAAAAACCTAAAAAATCTATATTTAAAATTGCTATAATTTCAATCTGTTTAGTGATATCATTAGTAAATATAAAACCTATATTTGCAGGGAGCTTCTCTAATAAGACTCTAAACAGTAATACAATAAAGGTTGTAAATGATAAGAATTTCAGTTTTAAACAAGGTAATTATGAAGTTAAAATTAGCATTCCCAAAATAGAAGGTTTAAAAGATAAAGATTTAGAGAATAAATTAAATAATGAGTTTTTACAAGATGGAGAAAAACTTTACAGTGAATTTAAAAATAAAATGAAAAAAGAAAATAATAAAGGCCATAGATACTTAAATGTGAGTTATAACGTTAAAAATAACTCTAAGAATTTTCTATCTATAGAAATTAATAAAGAAGAGATAGAAGCTTCTTCAACTGTAACTAAGAAGCATTACACTATTGATAAAAATAGAGAAATATTATTAAATTTACCAATATTTTTTAAAGATAGTAGATATATAAGAGCTATAAGTGATAATATAAAAGAGCAGATGAGAAATCAGATTGAAAAAGATGACACAAAATCTTATTTTATTGACCAAGGAAAAGATTCATCAATAAAGGATTTTGAATCTATAAGTAAGTATCAAGACTTTTATATTAATAAAAATGGAAACCTTGTAATTAGTTTTGATGAATATGAAGTAGCACCTGGTTATATGGGAGCAGTGGAATTTGTGATACCAAATAAGGTAATAAAAAAACTAAGATAGATATATAGACGATTTTTAGATAGACTGGTAAGGAGAATTATATGAATATATACGAACAAGCTATACAACTAATAGAAAATAAGGAGGATTTTGCATTTGCTACTATAACCTCTCACTCAGGTTCAACACCACGTGAAACTGGAGCCATGATGATTGTAAAAAATGATGGTAAAATATTTGGTTCAGTAGGTGGAGGAAGCGTAGAAGCTACCTGTATAAAATATGCAATTGATGTCATAAAAAATAGGGAATCGATGTTGTATAAATTTACTCTAAATAAATCCGATGTAGCAAAACTGGGAATGATATGTGGTGGAACTGGAGAAATACAGATAGATTTTATTGATAGTAATTTAGAGAGTAACATAGAAAGATTCAACAGAAATCTAAAAGAGAATACAAGTAAAGCATATATATTTGGAGCAGGTCATATCTCAAGAGATGTGGCTGTAATATTATCCCTTTTAGAATTTAGAACAGTGGTAATAGATGATAGAGAAGAATTTGCCAACTCTGAAAGATTTCCAGATTCAGAAGTAATAGTTTTAGACTCTTTTGAAGATATACCAGATTTTTCAATTGATGAAAATAGTTATATAATTATTTTAACAAGAGGACACCTATATGATTCAAGTGCTTTAGAATGGGCTCTTAAAAGAAATTCTGGATATATAGGTATGATTGGAAGTAGAACAAAGATTGGGTTAACATATGAAAAACTTATGAAAAAAGGTTTTAAAAAGGAAGAACTTGAAAAAGTTCATGCACCAATAGGTATAAAATTGGATGCTCAGACGCCAGCTGAAATAGCTGTATGTATAGCTGCTGAACTAATAAATTGTAGAGCAAATAAGGAAAAAAGAAACTGATGAATGCAGTAAGAGAAGAAGCGGATATTTTAAATGTGACTTTAAAAGGAAATGAAATAAAAGTGATTTTGCTGTATAAAAATAGAAAAAATATTTCTATAAAAATAGACTCATTTGGTAAAATAATTGTAACAAGTCCCCCTAAAATCTCTAAAAAAATAATACGAGACATAATAATTGAAAAAGGAGATTGGATACTTGAAAAGTCTGAGAAATATAAGGATAGAGAAGAATCATACAGACAAAGAACGTTTATAGATGGTGAGAAATTTCTTTATTTAGGTAAAGAATATTATTTAGTTATAAAAGAAAATTTGGAAAGTTCCGTCATAAAAAGTAACTGTAAGATAAATCTTGATGAATCTCAAATAATTATTCAAACAAACGATACCAGTAAAGACTTCATTAGAACCTCTTTGAAGGATTGGTATAAAACAGAAAGCCAAAGAATAGTTTTAGAAAGAACAGATTTTCTTAAATCAACTTGTGAAATAATGAAGCAATTGATTCCAAAAAGTGTTAAGGTAAAAGAGCAAAAAAAGAGATGGGGAAGTTGTACATCTCAAAAAAATATTTATATAAATTCAAAAATATCTATGGCAAGATTAGATGTAATTGATTATATAATAATACATGAATTTAGCCATTTAATACATATGAACCATTCTAAAAAATTTTATGATTTGGTAAAATCTATTATGCCAGATTATAAAGAAAAAGAAAATTGGCTAAAAACAAATGGATATAAAATAATAATATGAAAACGGTTATTCCAAAACTTATATTTGCAGTATAAAAAACATATTATTGTGAAAAAAATAAATAATCTGAAAATTTTAAAAAAGTCGTTGACATTATAAAGGATAGAGAATATAATCTATATTAACAACAAAACATATAGAAAATATAAACTTAAAAAAATTAAAAGCGATGACAGAGACAATGATACTAATGGTGTTATCCACAGAGAACCAATGTTGCTGAGAATTGGTGTTAACAGTAGTATAATGATCACTCTGGAGCTTTTGTACTGAATATTTTTAGTAAGTACAAACGTCTGCCAACGTTACATGGCTAAGGTTAAGGTAATTAATTACCCGACCTGAAAAAAGAGTGGTAGATGTATTTTTATATCTACAAATAAGGTGGTACCGCGGAATATAACTTTCGTCCTTATAAGTAATATTTATATTGCTTATAAAGATGAAAGTTTTTTTATTTTAAGTGATATAAAAAGTTCAATCCATATAAAATTAATAAAAAATTATAAAAATAAGGAGGAATTTTTATGGAAAATACTGTATATGCTAAATTAAACCAAGGGATAGATTCTTTTTTAAGAGTGGCTATGACTCTTAGAAGGAGAGAAGTTGATATACAATCAATAAGTATGACTGTAGATAATATGAATAATTCAGGAATAAAATTAATAGTAAATGAAGAAAAAACGTCTTTAGATTGTGTTTTAAATCATATGAAGAAGCTACATGATATAAGAGAAATAACCGTTGAGAAAGTAAGACATTAATTAAATGTGTTTTATAAAAGAGAAACTAATGATAAATCTATTTATGTTAAAATAAAAAACTAAAGATAAATATTAAATTAGAAAAATCTTAGAATAAAAATACAAGTATCATTGAATTTGTTAGTTATCTGTAAATTCTAAAAACTGAAAATTCTAAAAATATAATTTAAAATCCTGTAGATTTAGAAATATAGTATGTCAAGTAGCATAAAATCAATGATAATGAGTATAAATTTCTAATAAAAATAAATATCATAAAAATGAGAAAAAGTATTGGGAGGAAATAAAAATGGCAAAGATGTATTATGAAAATGATGTAAATTTAGAGGTCTTAAAAAATAAAAAGGTTGCAGTTTTAGGTTATGGGAGCCAAGGACATGCACATGCACAGAATCTTAGAGACAATGGTGTAGATGTAGTGGTAGGACTTTATGATGGAAGTAAATCAGCACAAAAAGCAAAAGAAGATGGGTTTGAAGTTAAAAGTGTAGCAGAAGCTACAAGAGAAAGTGATTTGACAATGATATTAATGCCAGATGAAAAACAAAAGAAAGTTTATGAAGAGAGTGTAAAGGATAACTTAAAAGAAGGTCAGACATTAGCATTTGCACATGGATTCAATATACATTATAACCAAATACAACCACCAGAATTTGTCGATGTTGTAATGGTAGCTCCTAAAGGACCTGGTCACCTAGTTAGAAATGTATTTACAAAAGGAAGTGGTGTTCCTGCACTATTTGCAGTATATCAAGATTACACTAAAAAAGCCACAGAGACAGTTTTAGCATATGCAAAAGGTATTGGAGCAACAAGAGCAGGAGTTTTAGAAACTACTTTTAAAGAAGAAACAGAAACAGATTTATTTGGGGAGCAATCAGTACTTTGTGGTGGAATAAGTGAACTTATAAAATTAGGATATAAAACACTTGTAGATGCAGGATATCAAAAAGAAGTAGCATATTTTGAATGTCTACATGAAATGAAACTAATAGTTGACCTTATATATGAAGGTGGATTTGAAAGAATGAGATATAGCATAAGTGATACAGCAGAATATGGAGATTATGTATCTGGTAAAAGAGTAATAACTGATGCAGCAAAACAAGGTATGCAAGAAGTTTTAGAAGACATACAAAATGGAAAATTTGCGAAGGCATGGATTAAAGAAAATGAAGAAGGACGTGAAAATTTCCTTAAAACTAGAGAAGCAGAATATGCTACAGAAATAGCTGAGGTTGGAAGAAATCTAAGAAGTATGATGTCATTCTTAAAATAAATATATTAACTGGATTAGTTTGAGGGAAAGAGTGGTGCATGGTAGTGCGTATGAACGGAGCAAAAGTAATTTTAGAATGCTTGAAGAAAGAGGGAGTTGACACAGTATTTGGATATCCTGGTGGAGCAGTGATACCTCTTTATGATGCTCTATATGATTATCAAGATGATTTCAAACATATAAGGACATCTCATGAACAAGGTTTAGTTCATGCATCAGATGGGTATGCAAGAAGTACTAACACAGTGGGGGTTTGCTTTACAACATCTGGTCCAGGAGCAACAAATGCTATAACTGGAATAGCAACAGCTTTTATGGATTCTTCTCCTATGGTTGTGATTTCAGGGCAAGTTCCAACAAGTTTATTAGGTAAAGATTCTTTTCAAGAGATTGATATAACAGGAGCAACCCTGTCTATGACAAAACATAATTATCTAGTTAGGAGTACTAAAGAATTGATTCCTACAATAAAGGAAGCTTTTAAGGTTGCAAATTCAGGAAGAAAAGGCCCAGTACTTGTAGATGTTCCAAAGGATTTATTTTTGGCAGAAATGGATTTTAATGATGAGGATTATGATTCATGTCAAATAGATGATTATATGGACTATAAGAATGATTTTGATTTAGAGGATGAAATAAATGTTAAGCTTTTAAGCGATGCAATAGATATAATAAGAGATTCTAAAAGACCTATAATATATGCTGGTGGAGGTGTTAAGTCTTCAGATAGTGAGGAAATTCTTGAAAAATTTGCATACAAAATAGATACACCTGTATTAAACACACTTATGGGACTTGGTAATATAGATAGAAAAAATGAGTTATCTCTTGGTATGGTTGGGATGCATGGAAGTAGAGAAAGTAATTTAGCTCTTTCTAATTCAGATTTGGTTATAGCTATAGGTGCAAGATTTAGTGATAGAGTAATAAGTAAAAGTTCTGAATTTGCTAAAAATGCAAAAGTAATACACATAGACATAGACCCATCTGAAATAAGTAAAAATATAAAATCAAATGTATCTCTAGTTGGAGATGTTAAATTTATCCTTAGTTTACTATTAGAAAAAGTGGATAGTAAGGATAATAGTAACTGGAAAGAAGAAATAAAGACTTTTAGAAAGAGTGAGGGTGTACAAGAAAGAGAGTTTCATCCACAAAATATACTTAGAAAAATAAATGAGAAATATGAAAGATTAGATAATCCTACTGTAGTGGTAACTGATGTTGGTCAGCATCAAATGTGGGCTGCTAAATACTGGAGCTTTAAAGGCAATAGAAGTTTTATAACATCGGCAGGGCTAGGTACTATGGGATTTGGTCTAGGTGCAGCTATTGGAACTAAAGTTGGCAATGTAGATAAAAATGTAGTTTTGGTTACTGGTGATGGAAGTTTTAGAATGAATTGTAATGAACTAGCTACAGTTTCAAACTATAATGTACCTATACTTATTTTATTACTTAATAATAGAACATTAGGAATGGTAAGACAATGGCAGAAATTGTTTTCTAATCAAAGATACTCTCAAACTGATATTGATGAAAATGTAGACTATGTTAAACTTGTAAATGCTTATAATATTGATGGATATAAGGTATCTGATATGGAAGGGTTAGAAAAAGTTTTAGATGTGATAGATTTTAATAAACCTGTGTTTTTGCAATGTGATATAGATAAGGATTATGATGTTTATCCTATTGTAGCTCCTAATGATGCATTAGAAAATTTAATATGTAACTAAGACTTATACTGAATATTAATAAAGTTTTTTATTGAAACTTTATTAATATTCAGTTTTTTATTTAGGTGTAGATTTTTTTGTCTTTGTAAATAAATTACTCAATGTATAACTAAGCATTTATTAAATCTTAATTATAGAACTTAGAATAAGATTGTATTTTAAGCAAATAATAAATTTGAATAATAATTTACGGAGGTATTCATATGTTTAAACATGATAAAGCGTTATTAAAAGAAGTAAAAGTAGAAAGACCAAATCCTCAATATGCCGTTTTGATGCAAGAACAATTAGGAGGAGGAAATGGAGAATTAAAGGCAGCAATGCAATATTTGGCTCAAAGTTTTAGAATAAAAGACCCTCAAATAAAAGATTTATTTCTTGATATAGCAGCAGAAGAGCTTAGTCATATGGAAATGGTTGCTCAAACTATAAATTTATTAAATGGTCATGATGTTGATTATAATGCAGTTGATACAGGTGAAATAGAGACTCATGTATTAACTGGATTATCACCAGTATTAATAAACTCATCAGGAGCTCCATGGACTGCTGATTATGTTACAGTTACAGGTGATTTAGTAGCTGATTTACTTTCAAATATAGCTTCTGAACAAAGAGCCAAGGTGGTTTATGAACACTTATATAGACAGATTGATGATAAACATGTAAAAGAAACAATAGATTTTTTACTTAACAGAGAAGAAGCACATAATGCTTTATTTAGAGATGCTTTAAATAAAGTCAAAGATACAGGTTCAAATAGAGATTTTGGAGTTACAGAAGATTCTAAGTTATATTTTGACTTATCAACTCCAGGACCAAATCATGATACTAAGATAGATATTAATCCTCCTTCTTTTGAAAAACCTTTAAAAAAATAATTTGATATTTTTCATATTGTTTTGTTTTAGTAAATATATAAAAAATTATTTGCCTAGAAGAATTAAGTAGATAAAAACCTAAATATATGTAGTTAAGATGGGTATACATTTAATATAAGTGTATATCTATTTTTTTATTGCAAAATATATAATAAAACAATAATGAGGTGGTATTGTGGAAAATAATAAAAAACCTAATAATCTAATAAATGAAAAATCTCCATATCTTTTACAGCATGCGTACAATCCTATAAATTGGTATAGTTGGAATGATGAAGCTTTTAGAAAAGCAAAAGAAGAAGATAAACCAATATTTTTAAGTGTAGGGTATTCAACATGTCATTGGTGCCATGTTATGGAAAAAGAATCTTTTGAGGATAAAGAAGTTGCTGAAATAATGAACAAAAACTTTATAGCAATAAAAGTAGATAAAGAAGAAAGACCTGATATAGATAGTGTATATATGACAGTTTGTCAAGCTATGACAGGTAGTGGTGGATGGCCAATGACAATAATAATGACACCAGATAAAAAACCTTTTTTTGCAGGAACATATTTCCCAAAATATTCAAGATATAATAGACCTGGTGTTATAGATTTATTAGAAAGTGTGTCTGATAAATGGAATACAAACAAAGATATACTTATAAAATCTGGAGATGAAATAATAGAAGCTCTTAAAGATGATTTTGGGGTAAAAAATACGGAGGGTGAGTTATCAAAAGATATGTTAAATTCATCTATTAGGATATTTAAGGCTATCTATGATGAAAAGTATGGTGGTTTTGGAAACGCACCTAAATTTCCAAGCCCTCAGAACCTTATGTTTTTGATGAAATACTATACTATAGAAAAAGATGAAGATGTGTTAAGAATGGTAGAAAAAACTTTAGATGGGATGTATAAAGGTGGTTTGTTTGACCATATCGGATTTGGTTTTTCAAGATATTCAACTGACAAAAAATGGCTAGCACCTCATTTTGAGAAAATGTTATATGATAATGCCATGCTTACAATAGCTTATTTGGATGCATATAAAATAACAAAAAAAGAATTATATAAAGAAATTGCTATAAAGACTATAGATTATGTAATTAGAGAGATGCAAGATAAAGAAGGTGGCTTTTATTCAGCACAGGATGCTGATAGTGAAGGTGAAGAAGGAAAATTCTATATATTTAATCCTCTTGAAATAATTGAAGTACTGGGAGAAGAAGATGGAAGGTTATTTAATGATTATTTTGATATAACTAATGGTGGAAATTTTGAAGGTAAAAGTATCCCAAATCTTATAAAAAACAAAGAATACGATAGATATAATGAAACAATAGCTAATCTTAGTAAAAAGGTATTTGAATATAGAAAAGAGAGAACATCTTTGCATAAAGATGATAAGATACTTACTTCATGGAATGCATTGATGATAGTAGCTTTGGCAAAGGCTTATAATACTCTAAAAAATGATATGTACTTAGAGTATTCAAATAAATGCCTTGATTTTATAAATGATAAACTTGTAAATGAGTGGGGGAGATTGTTAGCTAGATATAGAGAAGGAAATTCTGATTATTTAGCTTATTTAGATGATTATGCTTTTTTAATATGGGCATATATAGAACTTTATGATTCAACCTTTGATATGAAATATTTAGAAAAGGCATTGAATCTAAATGAAAGCTGTATTGACCTTTTTTGGGATTATGAAAAAAGTGGATTCTATATATATGGTAAAGATAGTGAAAATTTAATAGCAAGACCAAAAGATTTGTATGATGGTGCTATTCCATCAGGAAATTCTGTTCAACTATACAACCTTATAAGACTTTCAAAAATCACTGGTGATAGGAAACTTGAAGAACTATCGTATAAACAATTAAAACTATATGTAGATAATGTAAAAAGCTCTCCAACAGGATATAGTTTCTATATGCTTTCATTGATGTATGAGATTTATCCAACTAGAGAAATTGTATGTATTTTAAAAGAAGATTTTGATTTGAGTGGATTTAAGGACTTAATAAGTGGGAAATTTATACCAAATACGACCTTTTTAGTGAAGAAATACAATGAAGAAAATACTAAGATAGACTTTTTGAAGGATTATAAATTAAAGAATAATGAGACTACCTATTATGTATGTCAAAACAATAGCTGTAGCCAACCGTTTAATGATTTACAAAAACTAAGAGATATAATTTCTACAACAGAATAATTATAACATTAAAAAACTCAGTATTGGTATTTGATACTGAGTCTTTTATTTATACTATTTCATTTTCTATGAGTCCATATATTTTTTCACCAAAGCTGAATATAAATACACCTAATATAATAATTGAACCACCAATTACTGTGGACCAGTCTGGAATTTCCCCCACAATCAAAAATCCAAGAATACTTGTCAAAAATGGAGTAAGAAACATATAGTTACTTACCTGTGCAGTTTGCTTTGCCTTTTCAAAGGCTTTTGACCAAGATACATAGGCAATGGCACTTGAAAAAATTCCTAAAATAGCAATATAGAGAAGTTGAATTCTTGGAGCATATAAGACTTCATTAATAGAAGCTGGAAGAAATATAGCAAGTAAAACTGTTCCTGAAAAAATGCTGAATGCAGAAGTTTGTAAAGCAGAATAAGTCTTTGTAAGTTTACGTTGTAAAATGTTATATACACTAAGTGCTAAAGCTGCTAATAAAAGCCATAAAAGACCTGTATTTATAGAGAATATACCATTCATTAAAGTTAAAACTAATATGCCTATGAATTCAATAGCAATTGCTATCCATTGGACTATTTTTATTTTTTCATGACATACAAAATGAGCTAACAAGGCAGTAATTACAGGAACTGTAGCAATTACAACACTACCTGTGGAAGCTGTAACGGTTTCTTGACCTTTGTTAAAGGCAATCATATAAAGGAAAAATCCGACAGCTCCAGATGCTAAGAACCAAAGCAAATCAGATTTTTTTGGCAGTTTCATCTTTATAAGAATAACAACAATAATTAAACTACCAGAAGCAACCAAATATCGAAGAAAGCCCAACGAAAACGCTGAAAAATATTGCAAAGTTAACCTTGTAAGTACATAAGCTATAGACCAAAATACAATTGTTATGATTGCATACGGATGAAAACTATCTTTTAATTTCATATTATCACCTTTCTTTAACTCTGTCAGTTTTATTTACTTTCTTTCTTTTTCTTGAAAATTCCTCAAGTACTTCAGATTTAATTTTATCTAACTCTTTATCTTCCATAAAATTAGCATCTTCTTCAAATCCATCTTGCTCTTCACCATTAAAACGGTACATTTTTTTTAGTAAACTCCATAAAGTTTCTAGTTCATCTTTACTAAATTCATGAAACACATCAGCCATAAAATTTATTCCAATTTTACTACATGTTATCATAACTTCTTTTCCTAAGTCTGTAATTTTAACATTAATTGCTCTTTTATCATGAGGACTTGGAACTACTTCAACATATCCACTTTTTTCAAGATTAGAAACTAGTCTGTTTATGTTTTGTTTACTTGTACCCATTTTTTTTGCAATATTATTTAATGTTGTTTCTTCTTCAGGTAAATGGAGAATAGACAAAATAGTCATATACTGTCTTGAAGTAAGTATACCAAAATATCTATCTCCTTCTATCTGTATTTTGTTTGTAAGGGTAAAAAGAGTAGCATAAGTTTGATTCATTAGAAAGAGTTCTTTTAATTCATTTGAATAATCCATGAAATATCTCCTTTATCTTTGAATAGTATTTTAACGAAAACAGAATATCATGAATTGATTCCAATGTCAATATGATGTCCAAGTATATCTAGGTATTATTTTTTTATATTAATATTTAAGTTACTAAATTATTACATAACTTTGTATCGTCATTTGTATCAATTATTAGTAAATCATAAAGCCTATAGAAAAATTTTGACTTAAAAATGCTTGTAATATAATATATAAGTTAATATACTGAATAAAATTAATCTGGAGGGATAATTATGAAGTGTACAAACTTTACTTTCAAAGGAGAGGAAGATTTAGATATATATACATATAAATGGGAAGATGAAAATATAAAAAATCCAAAAGCAGTTATCCAAATTTCACATGGAATGGCTGAAACTGCACAAAGATATGAGCATTTTGCTAAAGAGCTTACTAAAAATGGATATATAGTATATATTAACGACCATAGAGGTCATGGAAAGACTGCAAAGACAATAGAAAATGTTGGGCATTTAGCTGAAAAAGAAGGATTTAGATGTCTTGTAGAAGATATGCACACTTTAACAAATATTATAAAAAAGGAAAATGAGAATTTACCAATTTATCTATTTGGACATAGTATGGGTTCATTTGCAAGTCAAAGATACATAATGAATTACAGTGAGAATTTATCTGGTCTTATACTATGTGGTTCAAATGGAAAACAAGGTATTATTTTAAATTTTGCTCATATGATAATTAATCGTGAAATTAAAAAACATGGAAGAAGCTCCAGAAGTAATAAAATAAATGATTTGATATTTGGTGGAGAAATCATAAAAAGAAATAGAAATACTAAATTTAATTGGCTAAGTAGAGATAGAGAACAAGTTGAGAAATATATAAATGACCCATTTTGTGGAGTAGTGTGTAGTTGTGGATTTTTTTATGATTTGGTTCAAGGATTAAAAGAAATTGAGGACAAGCAAAATCTAAAAAAAATACCTCTTGATATTCCTATTTATATAATATCTGGTGATAAAGACCCTATAGGAAAAAATGGAAAGGGAGTATTAAGACTAAGGGACAGATATATAAATTTAGGGGTAAAAGATGTATCTTGCAAACTTTACAAAGATGGAAGACATGAATTATTAAATGAGATAAATAAGAAAGAGGTATTTGAGGACATAATCTGCTGGTTAAATAATAAAATAGACACATTGTAATAAAGAAATAATATAATGCAATATTACTCTTATAGTATTAGGTCTATAAATGATTTATTTATATTAAATGTGTTCTTTATGATAATGTCACTTATAGTATAAATAAGTGTGATTACAAACATGTTATTAATAGCAGGTATTATTATCACTAGATGTGGAATTTACTTTAAGTCAATGAAAGAAAATTTGAGACTAAAATATAACCAATGGTTAAATTATGAACATTTTATTAACTTTGCCTCGATTTACTAGTAAATATTTTTTTTATATACTTAAATTACAACAGATGTACTAGGGAGGTATATATGCAAATTAAAATAGGTAAAGTCATACAAACTCTTAGAAAAGAAAGAAATCTAACTCAAGAGCAATTGGCAAAATTTATAGGGGTTTCAACACCCGCAGTATCAAAGTGGGAAAGTGGAAATTCTTATCCTGATATAGAATTATTACCTTTATTATCGGATTTTTTTAATGTATCTATTGATAAGCTTATGAATTATAAGATTGATTTAAGTGAAGAAGAAGTAGTGAAAATTTATCAAGAATTAGAAGCAATTTTTGCTGGGATTGAAGTTGATTTATCAACAGAAGAACCAAAAGAAGAATGTAAAGAAGACTTAGAATCTGTGAAAAAACTTTCTAATATGTACATAGAGAAGTATCCTAGATGTTATTTATTAAAATTAAAGATATGCTCTCTGTACCAGATGTATTCATATAAATTTGGTAAGAATGAGTTGAACAACAAAGTAAAAGAAACAACAAATATTCTTGAAGATATAGTAAGAAATACAGATGAGATTCAAATAAAAGAAACAGCACTCATTATATTATCAAATGCATATTGTATGTTGGAGGATTATGAAAAGGCAGAGTTGTACCTAAATATGATACATGAACCAATAGGAGATACAAGTGTCAATTTAGCTATGATATATTTAAGTCAAAATAGATTAGAAGAAGCAGAAATATTGCTTCAAAATAAATTGTTTAGTAATGTGTTTAATGTAAGTATGGATTGTAAAGGAATAATCAATATATACAAATATCAATACAAGGAATTAAATCAAAAATTGGAAGATGTAGATTCAAATAAAAAAGTAATAGAGAAAGAGATGGAATATATAAAAAATAAGTTACTTGGGTATGCAAACTTTTCTTTAGAAATAAAAAAAATACTTAGTGAAGATAAAGGAGCATTTTTTAATATATATATGGATTATATGGAATTATCTTTAACTTTTCTATTTTTTAATATGAAAGAAGAAGCTAAAAAAGCTTTATATAGTCTAAAAGAAACATTAGAAAGACATCCTATACATGAAAGTTTGGATGTTAGTCAAATGAGATTTTTTGACAAAGTAAAATCTAAAAATTCATATACTTTTAATATATATACGAACCTGTTAATTATGTTTAGTGATGATAGTTATAATGAACTTAGAGAAGAGCCAGTTTTTGAGTCTATAATTGAAAAAATTATGGAATTAGAGAAATTGCTAAAAGATAAATGATAAATAAAAATTTAGTATAGGGTTCTTAAGTTAAAAGGAGATGTTTTAATATAAAAATTTAAATCATCTCCTTTATTGTGCGAAAATAGAAAATAATTTCATAAGATAACCTGATTTATGGAATAATTCTTTTGTTCAAGGAGAAAGAACATTTTATTTTTATAACATTAATTAATATTAAATAGAAAAGAGGGTATGATTATGAAAGTAGATTATAAAGTACTAGGAAAAAGAATTAAAACTGCTAAGATTTAGAATAGTAGTATATTTAAATATTAAAAAAGCAGTTAACTATAATAAATTAACTGCTCTATATAATTGTTAGGATATTTTTCAAAGTTCAATAAATGGGATTGTATTTAGAAACTCATTACATGATTTCTTAAGTATTGATTAAATTTACAATATTCTATTTTAGATAGAATTTCTGGATAAGACATTACAATTAGATGATGACCACTAAATTTATATTGGTATGGTGGATGAATATGTTTATAATCATTTGACTTATATTTTACTCTCTCATAGAACTTCTTACGCTGAATTGAAATATCATCAATGGGAGGGTCAATTTCTAAAATAACAGTTTTCTCTCTTTTATTTAGAACTTCCAATGTCCTTTGTCCATATCTATTATTGCGCATTTCCGGAAAAATACAGAAATGTTCTACATAAATAAAGTTTTCTGTTTCCCAACACAAAATTATGCCAACAAACTGGTCTTTATCATAAATTAAATTAAATTGATATTCTTCATTTTCCATAATTTCTGATTGCAAAGAATATTTTCTCTGTTCATGAAATGGGAAACTAGTTTTATATAATTCCATAGCCTTATAGTATAATCTATCTTCACTGGTTCTCAAACGTTCAAATTTCATTTTGTTCCTCCTAATCGTAAGAATTTCCAATCTACATATGAATTAATTTTATCATAGTTAATATTGGTATACAATGTGTTTTCATTTGTGCATCATTTCTAAGTTTTATTTTCTTTATCATGATAATGATTTTAGAAGTTACAAAAAAGTTACATAAATTTGGAAAGTTGTAATATACATATATAATATAAGATTAAATCTGTAATGAATAATACTAATTTGAAGTTTGAATATGGAGGGAGATTATTATGGAGAAAAAAGAAAAGAGGATAATAATATCATCTTTATTAAGTGTATCAATTTTAATGAGTTTGGTAAGTATCTATTCTATATTAAATAAAGAAGATATATGTTTAACAGTTAAAGGTCAAGAGCAAAAAGTCTCTTCATTAAAAAAAACAGTTGAAGAACTCTTGGATGAACAGGGCATTAAGTATAATTCTGAAGATAAAATTAATCCAAGTTTAGATACAGAACTAAAAGATGATATGAAAATAAAAGTTGTAAAAGTAACTAATAACCAAAAAGAAGAAATTGAAAAGATTCCATTTGAGACAAAGCATATAAATGATAGTAATTTGTTAAAAGGAAAATCTAAGGTCTATCAAGAGGGAAAAGAAGGAGAAAAAAAACTAGTCTATAAATTAACTTACCATGATGGAGAGTTAGTCAAAAAAATCCTATCAAAGGAATTAATATCTAAGGAGCCAACTACAAAAATTATAAAATATGGAACTAAAGAAAAAGTATTAATTGCATCAAGAGGAGCAAATATAAGAGGTGGAAAACATATGAAAGTGGTCGCTACTGCATATGCAGGAGATACAATAACATCAACTGGAACAACTCCGAGATGGGGTGTTATTGCGGTTGACCCAAGTATAATACCATATGGAACAAAAGTATATATACCTAAGTTGGGTATGACTTTTGTAGCAGAAGATTGTGGAGGTGCAATTAAAGGAAACAGAATAGATATTTTTATGAATAGTGAAGGAAGTGCATCTAATTGGGGAAGAAAGAGTATAGATATATATCTACATTAAATTAGTGGCTATAATAACTTTACTTGAAAGATAAAAAAGTATAAAATATGAATTAACTAAACTGTTAGATTATTCTTGAAACATAAAAATATATCTAAGGGGGGATAAGATGAAAATAGTCTGCTTAGGAGACAGTTTAACATATGGGTTTGGAGTATCACGAAGTAATTCATGGACAAACATTGTTAATAAAGAGACTCGATTAGAAATAATAAATAAGGGTATAAATGGTGATACAACAAGTGGTATGTTAGTTAGATTTAATGAAGATGTTGTAAAAAATTCTCCTGATATAGTTTTTATAATGGGTGGTACCAATGATTTGATTGTTGGAGCAGGAAATGAAGTTATTAATTCTAATATAATGGCTATGGTACATCAGGCATATTCAAAAAATATAATACCTATAATAGGTATACCATTGAGACCAGATATTCCAAATGTTAGAGAAGATTGGAGTCGCTTCACTGATTTTAATATAGTATCTGAAAAGTTAGAATTATATAATTGTTGGGTAAAAAAGTTTAGTGTAACATTTAATACTGAGTTTGTAGATTTTTATTCGAGATATAATAGGTGTATGGAACAAGAAGGTTATAAAAAATTGTATTTTGATGGATTACATCCAACTAAGGAAGGTCATAGAATAATGGCAGATATTTTTATTAATTCAGTTAATAAGTATACAGAAGAATTATAATTATATAAAAAATATTTATTTATACGATTATAATAAATACATAAGATATGGAGGGTTTTATTATGGATTATACAAAAACTTATGAAGAGTGGGTAAAAAGCTCATATTTTGATGAAGATACAAAGATAGAATTAGATAAGATAAAAGATAATAAAAAAGAAATAGAAGATAGATTTTATAAGGATTTAGAATTTGGTACTGCCGGTCTTAGAGGTATAATCGAAGCAGGTACGAATAGAATAAATAAATACACAGTTAGAAGAGCTACTTTTGGATTGGCAAACTATATATTAGAAAATACGATAGCTGAAGAAAAAAATAGAGGAGTAGTGATAGCTCATGACAATAGACATAAGTCTAGAGAATTCTGTATAGAGTCTGCAAATACTTTGGCAGCATGTGGTATAAAAGCATATATATTTGATAGTTTAAGAACCACTCCAGAATTATCTTTTGTGGTTAGAAATCTAAATGCAATAGCTGGTATAGTTATAACAGCTAGTCATAATCCTCCTGAATATAATGGATATAAGGTATATTGGGAAGATGGAGCACAAGTTATGCCAGATATAGCAAATGCAATAACTGAGAAAGTAAATAGTATACATGATTACAGTATAATACCAACTTTAAGTGAAGCTAATAAAAATTTAGTTATTTTATTGGATGAATCACAGGATACTGAATTTATAGAAGCTGTAAAGAGTCAAATCATAAGAACAGACTTAGTTAAAAATATAGGTAAAACTTTTAAAATAGTTTATACACCTCTTTGTGGAACAGGTAATATTCCGATAAGAAGAGCATTAAAAGAAGTTGGATTTGAAAATATAATTGTAGTTCCAGAAGAAGAAAATCCAGACCCAAATTTTGCAGGTCTTGATTATCCAAATCCAGAAGAGAAAAAAGCTTTAAATAGAGGAATATTACTTGCAAAAGAAAAAGGAGCTGACCTTGTAATAGCAACTGACCCAGATTGTGATAGAGTAGGAGTAGCTGTAAAAACTACCACAGGAGAGTATGCTCTACTTACAGGTAATCAAATTGGTGGTATGTTGACACATTATATAATAGAAGGTCTAAAAGAAAATAATAAATTAAAAGAAAATTCTACAATGATAAAGACCATAGTTACATCAGAGTTTGGAGCAGATATAGCCAAAGCAAACAATGTTGATGTGTTAAATGTTCTTACAGGTTTTAAATTTATTGGCGAAAAAATAAAATTATTTGAACAAAATAAAGACAGAAATTATGTATTTGGATATGAAGAAAGTTATGGTTATTTAGTTGGTACTCATGCGAGAGATAAAGATGGAGTAGTTTCTTCATTATTAATATCTGAGATGGCAGCATTTTACTATTCAAAAGGCATGAGCTTATATGAAGGTTTATTAGAGCTTTATAAAAAATATGGATTTTTTAAAGAGCAGACTATATCTATGACTTTAAAGGGGATAGAAGGTGTAGAAAAGATAAAAGAGATAATATTTTATTTTAGAGAAAATCAAATTGATTATATAAATAACATTAAAGTAGTGGACAAAAAAGATTATAAAAAAGGTATAGATAATCTTCCTAAGTCTGATGTTTTAAAATACTTTTTGGAAGATGAATCTTGGGTAGCAATACGACCATCTGGAACAGAGCCAAAACTTAAATTCTACATAGCTGTAAAAGGGGCTAATGAGGCCGAAGCAGATGAAAAGCTTAGTGGTCTAAAAGAATATATAGATACTATGGTTGAAAAATTAAAATAAAAGATATTTAACTATTTTAATAGTTTTATGATAATATTTATTTAGCTGAAAATTATAATTTACTTTCATTGATTAGAATATGGAAATGTTAGTAGAATTGTTATTTTCAGCTTTTATTTATGTTATTTTTACTTAAATAATTATATTATGGAATGAATCTGAGTATAATTAATATTATATAATGAAATTAATTTGAGAGAAAAGGGGATATTTATGTTTGGGATAGATAAAAAATTGATTGAATATATAGTTGCAAAATCTAATTACAGTGAGCTAAGTTCAAAGTCAGCAGAAGTATCTTTTTTCTTAATGTTGTCCATATTTCCTTTTTTAATATTTACTATAAGTTCTATAGCATACATACCAGTTCTTCATTTAAATAAATATATAGCTCTTTTTAGAAATATGATGCCAGAAGGTGCTTTTGATGTATTATCTTCAATTATAGTTTCTGCAATAGATAATAGAAATTTAAATTTTTTAGCTGTCAGTTTCGGACTTACTATGTGGACATCTTCAAGAGCAGTGAAAGCTCTTATTAAAGGAATGAACAGAGCATATAAAGTTAAAGAAACTAGGTCTTTTTTTAAAATTTTATCTATATCATTTTTATTTACAATCATGCTTTTAGTATTAATTTTTTTATCTATGATATTTCTGGTTTATGGAGAGAAAATAGGTTATTTTATTTTTAATTTTATAGGATTAGATGAGATATTTATAACAATATGGGATACTTTAAGATACTCTGTAGGTATTTTAACAATAATAGTTATATTTACAGCTTTATATAAGTATACACCAAATAAAAAGTTAACTATGAAAGAGTCTGCGCCAGGTGCTATTTTTGCTACATTCTCTTGGTTCTTGGTGTCATTTTTATACTCTTACTATACAAATTATTATGCTAACTATGAAGTAATCTATGGAAGTATAGCTGAAATAATTGTACTTATGACATGGATGTATTTTAGTAGTTGGTCTATCGTTATAGGTTACGAAGTAAATTCAAGGTTGTATTTTAGAAAAATAAGAAATGAAAGTCTAAAGTAAAATATTAAAAAAGGAAATAGTGTTTAATATAACAAATGTAAATTTTGTAAAAACGTTTTCTAAAAATAATTTACATTTGTTATGACATATGATAATATTGAATTAAGATATTGATAAGGAGATGATTCAATGTTATCAACTACTACATGGAAAAAAATGTTGATAAGCGCAGCGGAAATATTAAAGGAAAATAAGATATATTTATGTGAATTAGATAGTGTAGTTGGAGATGGTGACCATGGGGTTACTATAGATAGAATAGCAGATTGTATGAAAAAAAGAGCATTAGAAGAAAATAAAAATGATAGCATAAAATCAATTAATGAAGATTTAAGTACTTTATGTATGAATGTAAATGGTGGTTCAGCAGGACCTTTATGGGGGACTATATTTGAGGGAATGGCTGAAGGAATAGATGATAAAGATGAACTTGAAATAGAAGAAATAAAAGGTATGTTTAATGAAGCAAGAGAAAATTTATCTCTTATTTCTACTGCTAAAATAGGTCAAAAAACTTTGGTAGATGCATTATATCCAGCTATAGATGCTATTTATAATGTACAGAGTAATGACATAGTAGATATCTTTAGATTAGCTTATGAAAAAGCAGTAGAAGGTGCTGAGAATACTAAAACTTACATAGCAAAATTTGGACGAGCAAAAAGTATAGGAGAAAGAAGTCTAGGACATATGGACCCAGGTGCTGTTTCTATATCACTGATGTTTAAAGGTTTATATAACGCATTATAAATTAGATTAACAAATTAAATAATAAATATAACAAATTTAATAGGGGGAATTTATCATGCCAATGAAAAAATTTATTAACCAGTCAGAAGATTTAACTAGAGAAGTTTTAGAAGGTTTAGAACTTGGAAATTCAGACTTACTGAGAGTTACAGATTCAAATTTAGTAATAAATAAAAAATTAGAAGAAGCAGAAAGAGTAACAATAGTCACTCTAGGTGGAGCAGGTCATGAACCAGCATTGAGTGGATTTGTTGGAGATGGAATGGTCGATATAGCTGTAGTTGGAGATGTGTTTGCAGCTCCAGGACCTAATTCTTGCTTAGAAGCTATAAAAATGGCTGACAAAGGAAAAGGTGTACTGTTTGTAGTACTTAATCACGCAGGGGATATGTTGACAGGAAATCTTGTTATGAAGCAAGTTAAAAAAGAAGGACTTAATGTTAAAAAAGTTGTTACTCAGGAAGATATAGCAAATGCACCAAGAGAGAATAGCGATGATAGAAGAGGTTTGGTTGGTTGCATACCTTTATATAAAATAGCTGCAGGAGCTGCTAAAGAAGGAAAATCTTTAGATGAGGTTGCAGAAATAGCACAAAAATTTGCCGATAATATGGCTACTATAGCTGTTGCATGTAAAGGAGCTACTCATCCATCTACAGGTATGGTGATTTCTGAGCTTGGAGAAAATGAGATGGAAATAGGAATGGGGCAACATGGAGAAGGTGGAGGTGGACGTATGGAAATGAAGTCTGCTGATGAAACTGCTGAAATAATGACGCAAGCTCTGATTAAAGATTTGGACATTAAAGATGGGGAAAAAGTAATGCTAATAGTCAATGGCTCAGGAGCTACTACTTTAATGGAAATGCTAATAGTGTATAGAAAATGTCATAAAATACTACAAGAAAAAAATATAGAAATACTTTCAAATCATGTTGGAGAGCTTTTAACTACTCAAGAAACAGCTGGATTCCAACTATTTATAGCTAGAATGAATGAGGACTTATTGAGATATTTCAACTCACCATGTAATACACCTTACTTTAAAAAAAATTAGATTGAATTAAAGGGAGATAAAAAATGGCAGATAAAGATGGAATAATATTACCAAAAGATTATGGAGTAGGTATAAAACCTCCAGAACAAAGTTTTTATTTAAAAGGAATGGATAATGTGGATTGGGGAATGAAAAATAGATTATCAAAAATATTCAATCCTAAAACAGGAAAATCACTTATGTTAGCTTTTGACCATGGGTATATCATGGGGCCTACTCAAGGATTAGAAAGATTAGACCTTTCAATACCTGACCTTATAGAAGATGCAGACTGTCTTATGGCTACAAGAGGAGCTTTGAGAACATGTATAAGCCCAATTCAAGATAAAGCTATAGCACTTAGATGCTCGGCAGGAAGTTCAGTACTTAGAGAAGATATGAGTAGAGAGGTCATTGGAGTTGACATAGAAGATGCTATAAGGATGAATGCATCTTGTCTAGCTATACAGACATTTATGGGTGCTGAAGGTGAATGTAAAGCCATAGAAAATTTAGTTAAAACAATAGATATGGGAAATAGATATTCTATACCTGTTTTGGGCGTTGTTGCAGTAGGTAAAGAAATGGAAAGAACTGCAAAATATTTCTTATTAGCTACTAGAATGCTAGCTGAATTTGGAGCAAGTATAGTAAAGAGTTATTACTGTGAAGATTTTGAGAAAATAACAGCTGCTTGTCCAGTACCTATAGTTATAGCAGGAGGGAAAAAAGTTCCAGAGAAAGAAGCATTAGAGATGGCTTATAGAGCCATAAATGAAGGTGCAGCAGGTGTTGATATGGGAAGAAATGTATTCCAATCAGAAAATCCAAAGGCAATGATAAAAGCAATAAAAGCTATTGTTCATGAGAATAATACACCAGAGCAAGCATATAAGTTGTTTGAAGAATTAAAGCGAGAATATAAGTAATATATACTAAATTAAGTATATAAATATCAATAAAATACATAAATTTCAATATATTGGAGGTAAATTTATGGAATTTGTACATATAGGTGTTGTAACAGACAAACCACAAGAACATGAAGAATTTAATGAAGAATTGAAGGTCTACATAACAGACCCAAAATATACAGAGTTTAAATATGAATATTTGAGATTTGTCGAAGGAAGTCCACTTCCAGAAATAATGCAAAAGAATCCTCATGTTGCATATAAAGTAAAAAATATGGATAAATACTTGAGTGAGAATGAAGTAATTGTAGAACCTTTTAATGTAGGAGATAACTTAAAATGTGCATTTATAATTAATGGTGGTTTTATAATTGAATTAATGCAAGAATGTTGATATTTAAGCTAAAAAGTCTAGAATTTTTCTAGACTTTTTTTATTATTAATACAACTTGACAAATTTTATTTAATGATATAATTTTAATTTATAATCAGCTTTGAAAGGATGAAAATATGGCTATTGATAATGAAATGTTAAAATTGGTAGAAGTATCAAAAATGTATTATGAAGAAAATAAAACTCAAGCAGAAATTGCAAAAATATTAGGTGTATCAAGACCATTGGTAAGTAAAATGCTAAATAGAGCAAAAGAAATTGGAATAGTAAAAATAGAAATTAGAGAATTGTTTTCTAGCAATGATTTATTGATGAATCAAATAAAAGATATTTTTAATATTAAAGGAGGGTTGATAGTTCCCGAAGCTAAAACTGAATATATAACTCAACAAACTATACTAAGTCATGGAATAAAGTATATAAAGGAAGAATTAAATAAGGTCAGTAATGTAGGTATAGGGTGGGGTTATACCATAGGCAATATAATGGAAGAAATGCAAAAGAGCGATGATAATTGTATTTTTAAAGGAGAAGTATATCCATTAGTTGGGATGGCAAATATACCAAACAAAGGGTATCATCCTAATGAGTTAATATCTGTATTTTCAAATAGTACAGGATTTAGTCCTGTATTTTTATATGCGCCTGCATTCCCAACTAGTAGTGAAGAAAGAGATATATATTTGAAAACTGAGAATTATCAAAGTATGGAGAAAAAATGGGATAATATAGACACAATAATTTTATCTATAGACAACTACCCACAGGTACCAGACCAAGCCACTGCAATTAGGTTTGGGAAAAAACTTACAAAAGAGAAGGCAGTAGGTTCTTTCTTGTCTTATTATTTTAATAAGGACGGAGAAATAATTAAAAGTGACAATGACTATGTTATACAAATACCTCTTGAAAAATTAAAAAAGGCAAAAAAAGTTATAGCTATATGCTCAGATTCTAGTGTAAATGCAATAACAGGTGCATTAAAGACTGGATACATAACACACATAATAACTGATGAGAAAAAAGCGACACAAATAATTATAAACAAATAATAAATTACATAAAATTAAATTTATTTACAAGAATATCTTATAAAATATGTTATAATTAATAGAAAATTGTCATATAATTACTTAAAGAGTACTATTGTAAATAACATTGAGAGGTAGTGGTTAGGATATGGATACCCATAATAAATATGTAAATTTTATAAAAAATATACCTGTGCCTTTTTTATATTGTAGAATTATAAAGGAACAAGAAAATATAGAATATCGAGTGGAATATATAAGTAAAGGTATGGGTAAAATACTAAAATTAGAAGAAGGAATTTGCCAAGAAAATATATTAGATTTATTACCTGTATTTAAAGCCAAAAAATATTTTAATGAGTTATTTTCAGATAATGTAAACTGTGTAAAAAGATATATACCAACACTTAAAAATTGGATAAACATAAAAAAACAAATAATAGGGGAATCACACATAATTTTGTATTTTTGTAAAATTGTATTTGATTACAGACAAGTAATCGATTCTTTTAATAAAAAAGAAAAAATAGCCTATATAAAAGATGAAGAAGGCATATACATAGATTGTAGCGAAAATTTAGTTCCAATACTAAATAATAATATTAAAACAACAAAGGACATATTTGGGAAAAATGATGTAGAAGTATGGGGAGAAAGCACTGGAAAATTATTTAGGAATGATTATATAGAAGGGGTTTCGAGTAAGAAAAGATTTTTACAAAATCTATTTGAATATAAAGAAACCTTCTTCATGGTTGAAAAATATTTTTTGTATGATGAAGATGAACTTTTGGGAACGATAGGGATAATAGATAATATAATATATAGTGGAAACAGTAACAAAAATTATAATTCAAAAAACTTAATGAAAATGATTGAACATTCAATTCCAGAGAATATGTTTTATAAAGATGTGTATGGAAATTACATTGGATTTAATTCAGGTTTTTTAAATTTAGCTTGTATGAATAAAGAAGAATTATTAGGAAAGAATAGTTATAAAATATCAACAGAAGAATCTTTAATAGATAAGATATTTAAAAGTGATAAAGATGTAGTTGAAAATAAAAAAGTCGCTACATTTGAATCAAATATGAGTATTGATAATGAAAATAAGTGTATTGAGATTACAAAAAGACCATTTTTTGATAGTTATGGAAGTGTTATTGGAATAATTGGAACAGCAAGAGATATAAGCAGAAGAAAGGAACTAGAAGAAGAAATAGATAAAAATAAAATGGAGTTCTTTGCAAATTTATCTCATGAACTTAGAACCCCCATAAATTTAATCTCATCTTCATTACAATTAATAGAAAAAAAAGAAGCAGATTTAATAGAATCAAATGATACTTTAAAAAGAAACTTAGGTATGATAAAACAGAATGGAAATAGAATATTAAGATTGGTAAATAATTTTATAGATTTTACAAAAATGCAGTCAGGATATTTAGATTTCAAACCAGAAGAATCTGACATAATTTCATTTATAGAGGATATTTGTATGTCTGTAGCTGACTTTGCAAGTCAAAATAACATACAACTTACATTTGATACAGAAATAGAAGAATTTTCGATGTTATTTGATTCAGAAAAATTGGAAAGAATAATATTAAACTTACTTTCTAATGGAATTAAGTATAATAAAGAAAATGGAGAAATAAATATATTTCTATGTGTGAAAGATGATATGTTTAAAATGAAAATATCCGACAGTGGGATAGGTATACCAAAAGAGAAGATAGATAAGATATTCAATAGATTTGAACAGATAGATAATGAACTTTCTTACAGAGTTAAAGGAAGTGGAATTGGTCTTTCACTAGTGAAGTCTTTAGTTGAATTACATGATGGTAGTATATGTTTAAAGAGTCAACTTGGGGTTGGAAGCGAATTTATTGTTTCATTACCAGTTAGAAGAGAAAATAATACTGAAAAAAGCAATTATAAAAGAGAAGTTAGCGATGAGCTAAGTAAAAAATTAGAAATAGAATTTTCGGATTTATAATTTAAAAGTAAAAATAAAATTTTAAAAAACTATTGACAATTGATTTAGAAGGGTTTAAAATAAATTACAACATAATAAATAAAAAAGCGATGAATAGGAAGAGTAAATCTAATTCGATTGCCAGAGAGAAGAGTCCATCGGCTGAGAGACTTTTTAAATTAGAGAGATTGAAAACTACCTAGGAGCTACTTTCCGAAGTTATCTATATTAATAGATTTTAGTAAGAATAGTCGTTAACTGCGTTAAAGTATAAAGTGAGTTTTCATAAAATATGAAAATTAAGTTAGGTGGAACCGCGGGAATAATGCTCTCGTCCTTATGTTATAAGGATGAGAGTTTTTTGTTATTTAAAAATATAAATAGTAATTATAATAATCATAAAAAATATAAAAGCGATGAATAGGAAGAGTAGATTTAGTTCGACTATCAGAGAGGAAAGTTCAAAGGCTGAAAGACTTTCTAAGTTTGAAAAATTGAAAACTACCTAGGAGCTGTGGTCTGAAGTTACCTTAAAAGGTTTTAGTAAGATTAACCGTTAACTGCGTTAAAGTGTAAAGTGGATTTTATCAATAAATGATAAAATCAAATTGGGTGGAACCGCGAGTATAGACTCGTCCCTTTATCTAGGGATGAGTCTATTTTTATTGCAATAAAAGATTGAAAATAAAAAAAAATCGGAAAATTATAAATTTTAGGAGGATAATAAAATGGAGAATAAAGTAAAAATTGGAGTACTAGGATATGGAACTGTAGGAAGTGGACTTATAGATATAATAGATAATAATAAAGAAAAAAGAAATATAGAAATAGCTGGAATTTTAGTTAATAATTTGGAAAAACATAAAGATAAAAAATACTCTAATATAATAACTAATAATATAGATGATATATTTGAAAAAGATATAGATATACTTGTAGAAGTTATGGGTGGTTTAGAACCAACATTATCTTATATTAAAAAGGCTTTAAATAATAAAATTCATGTTGTTACAGCAAATAAAGATTTACTAGCTGAATGTGGAGATGAGCTTGCAAAATTAGCAAGTGAAAATAAGGTAAGTATAAAATTTGAAGCTTCAGTTGCTGGAGGGATACCAGTATTAAAACCAATAATAGAATCATTAGAAGGAAATAACATAGATAGTATAAATGCTATTTTAAATGGAACTACTAACTTTATATTATCTAAAATGTATGACGAGAATTTATCTTATGATATGGCATTAAAACAGGCTCAAGAATTAGGTTTTGCTGAAGCAAATCCAGAGTCAGACGTATTAGGATATGACGCTGCTAGAAAACTATCAATATTATCAACTCTAGCTTATGACAATAGAGTGTATTGGAAAGATGTATATTTAGAGGGAATTACAGATATAGATGAAAAAGATATTGAATATGCAAAGAAATTAAATTGTAAGATAAAATTAATTGGTCAAAGTAAGTATGAAAATCATAAAGTAAGTGCTTTTGTTAGACCTGTCCTAGTAGAAAAAGATAATATACTTGCTAGAATAGATAATGAATTTAATGCTGTTATAGTAAATGGTGATTCAGTAGGAGAAGTTTCTTTTGTAGGTAAGGGAGCTGGAAGTCTAGCAACAGGGAGTGCAGTTTACTCAGATGTGATTGATATAATAGATAATAGAGTTTCAAGTATAGACTCTTTTACTAAAGATAAAATACAAGTTAATAAGATAGTTAGAGAAAAATGTGGAGCACTTCTTAGATTTAAAAAATGTAATAAAGATGAAATACTGAATATAGTTGAGAATTGCCTAGTAAATTATGATATTTTAAATGATGATGATGAACTTGCTATTATGGTTTATGCTGACTCTGAGTACGAAATAAATAATAGCTTATGTCTAATAAAGGATAAGGGATATTGCGAAAAAATGAATAAAATGTTGAAAATAAGTTAAAAAAGGAAAAAAATAAGTTTATATGTAACATATTTTGACGATTTTAATACTATATACTATGAGATAAAACAAAACATCTCATAAAAAATTAAAATTAAAAGGAGAGATATGTTATATGGAAAATAAAAAATATGCAAATGGTGGTTATCCAGAAGATTGGTATGAAAGAGGAGAAGCTACAGCTAAATGGTTCCAAAATGATGGAGAAGAATTTGAAAGAGCAGCATACGATGAAGATAGAGAAAGAAGAGGTTCAAACTGTGGATGTTCAAATCAAGAAGAAAATAGACCTAGAAATTGTGAAAGATTTAGAAGAGAAGCTGAAATAAGAGAAAGAGAAGCTAGAGAAGCATTCTGCGAATCTGCAGAAAGAAAAAAAGAAGCATTAGCATATGAATGTGAAGCTAGAAAATTATGGGAACAAGCAGAAAAATACTGGGATGAATATTCTGAGTTTAATTATAGAGGAATAGAATATTTAGCAGAAGCTGCTAGATTATTTGATAAAGGTATGGAATGTGAAGCTAGAAGAAATGGAAATAATGGCGGAAATAATAACAATTGTTGCCATAAATGCCATAAACCTAACTGTAACTGCTGTAGAAAATAAAAGAATTTCATTGACAAATCAATAGTTAAAATATATCATATTATGTATAATAAAGAGAAAATTCAGAAAAAAATTAATGATTAGAAGAAATATAAGTATAGTTATTAGACAAATAGTGCTCAGTTAATGAGGTGAGTACAATATGATTAGACTCCTATCCTCTAGCTTTTAATAGAGGATGGGAGTCTTTATTTATTTATGTATCTTAAATAAGGATAATATTGTAAAATTGGGAGGTAAGAAATGAAAAACATTAAGACATCAAGTACAAAAGAAAAGGTAGATGAAAAAGTTTTAAGAGAGCAAGTAAGTTCTATAATAGAAGATATAAGAAGAGATAAGGATGTTGCACTTAAAAAATACAATGAGAAGTTTGATAGAAATACAAGAGATGAATTTAGAATAACTAAAGAAGAGATAAAAGAAGCTTATAAACATGTAGATGAGGAATTTATAAATAATTTGAAGATAGCTGCTGAAAATATAAGAGAATTTGCTAAGGCTCAAAAATTAAATTTTGAAAATTCATTTGAAAAAGAAATTTATCCAGGGGTAATCTTAGGCCAAACTAATATTCCAATAGAGTCATGTCTCGCATATGTTCCAGGTGGACAATATCCATTATTTTCAACAGCACTTATGCTTATAATACCTGCAAAAGTTGCAGGTGTAAAAAGAATAGTAGCATGTTCGCCAACTATGAAAAATACTGAAGATATAAATCCTAAAACATTGGTAGCTATGGACATAGCAGGAGCTGATGAAATATATGCAACTGGAGGTGTCCAAGCTATAGCAGCTTTTACATATGGTACAGAAAAGATTAATCCAGTTGACATAATTGTAGGACCAGGAAATAAATTTGTAACTGAAGCTAAAAGACAGTGTTATGGTCAAGTGGGAATTGATTTTGTAGCTGGTCCAAGTGAAGTTCTTATAATAGCTGATGAAACTTCAAATCCAGTTTATATTGCGGCTGATTTGTTAGCACAATGTGAGCATGATTTAAATGCAAGAGGAATATTATTAACAAATAGCTTAGAAATAGCAGAGGAAGTTGAAAAAAACATAAAAATTATGTTAGAAGATTTGCCGACAAAGGATATAGCATATAGTTCATGGGAAAATAATGGTGAGATAATTCTAGTTGATGATATGGAAGAAGCCATTAAAATAAGTAATTTTTATGCACCAGAACATTTAGAAGTTGCAGTAGAGAAGTATGATGAGATTTGTGATAAATTAACTAACTATGGTTCTCTATTCATTGGAAATCTTTCTGCTGAAGTATTTGGTGATTATGTTTCAGGTACTAATCATACATTGCCAACACTTAAAGCATCAAGATATACTGGTGGTGTTTGGGTTGGTACATTTATAAAAACTTGTACAAAGCAGATATTGAATGAAAAGGCCATAAAAATGTTAGCTCCTGTTGCAGAAAAGTTAGCAAAAGAAGAGGGATTATATGCACATGCAAAGGCAGCTGAAGTGAGGTTTAAAAAGTAGATTTTGCAAAAAATTATTTTTAAATTAGCTATTTTAATATAAAAGTCATTTCATAATAATTTTAGTTCAGCTTGAAATGGCTTTTTTTATTGAAAACTTATTGACAAATTTATATTACAGATATTATACTAAACTTAATAAATAAAGTTTATAAAGTAAGGTGTTGTTTATGAAAAATATAGTTGGAAAGCCACAAACGATAAAGAAAGTAAATGAAGATTTAATAAAAAATATTATAAAAAATGAAGGACCCATAACGAAACCAGAAATTTCAAGTATTACTGAATTGAGTTTAGCTACAGTTAATAAAACTGTAGAACAATTGGCTTTAAAAAATGAAGTCAAAGTAAGTGGATTAAGTGAGTCTACTGGAGGGAGAAGAGCACAGCTATTTGAAATAAATGCAAACTTAGAACACATAATAGCTTTATATTATTATAGAAATAGCTGTATAGGAGTAGTTGCAAATTTATTAGGTGATATAACGTATCAAGAAGAATTTAACATAAGAATGGATACCTATGAAAACGTTAACCAAGATACCTTTTTTGTAATAGATACTTTAATAGAAAAGGTAAGAGGAAACAGTATAAGAGCTATTGGAATTGGTGTTCCAGGAGTTGTAAAAAATGGCGTGGTTAAGAATATACCAACTATAAAAAGTTGGGAAGGTACAAATTTAGAGACTTTAATAAAGAGTAAATACAACACTGAAGTATTTATAGAAAATGATACAAACATTACTACTATTGGAATCTATCAAAAACAGTATAAAGATGAATATAAAAATATGGCTCTTATGTATTTAGAAGATGGGATTGGCTCAGGTATAGTTATAAATGGTGAGTTATATCTAGGATCCACAAATTTCGCTGGAGAATTGAGTTATTTAAATATGGAGTTTAATAAGCATAACCATGAAAACTTAAATATTGAAGACTATATTCTAAGTTTAAGAAAAAGATATTTGGAGAGTAAAAATGATAACTTTAAAAAAGAAATCTTATCTATAATATCAACTTTTGTAAGAACTCTTGTATGTGTTTTAAATCCAGAAGCTATGATTATACAATGTAGTATATTAACTAAGTTTGATATGGACTTTATAGAAAAAGATGTAAGTAAGAGTGTGGGAGAAGAAAACTTTCCTAAATTAATAAAAGTAGAGTCACTGAGAGAAGGAAGTATAAATGGAGTAATTAGTATGTGTTTAAAAGAAACTGACTATCAATATTCCTTGTCTAATAAAAAAGGAGGCTATTAATGTGAAATATTTGATTTCAATAGATGGAGGAGGAACAAAAACAAAATTTTGTGCAAGTGATTTAGATGGAAACATACTTAAAGAACATACCACTGGTTCAACTAATTATAAGTCAGTTGGAATTCAAAAAACATATGAAAATATTAATGATGGACTTGAGAAAATATTAAAAGATTTACATATTAATTATGACGATATTGAGTATATGGTATTTGGTATATCAGGATGCGATTCTCCTAATGATTATAAGATTATAATGGATGAAATATTGAAAATTGGACTTAACAAAGAAAAAATATATCTAGTAAATGATGCGGTTTTAGCGTTTTATGCACAAACTGATGCTCCTGGTCTAGTAATTGTAGCTGGTACAGGTTCGATTGTATTAGGAATTAGAGAAGATGGAGAAATATATAGAGCTGGTGGATGGGGATATAATTTTAGTGATTTGGGTTCTGGATATGATATAGGAAGAAAATTATTAAAGAAGGTTTTACTTTATTGTGATGAGTGTCATGAGTATAGTGATTTGTTTAATTATGTTTTATGTTTCTTTAATGCAGATAGCTTTGAGAAACTTACATATATGATTACTGAAATAAACAACAATGTTGAAATAGCAAATTTAGCTTCATTAGTTATTGATTGTGCTGAACAGGGTGATAAGTTAGCTATTGAAATATTAAGAGAGTCATCAATTGAATTGTCTAAACTAGCTCAAGTAATATTAAGTAAAATCTCTAATTCAATGAAAAAGGATAAAAGTGAAATAAATATAGTTTTGTCTGGTGGTACATTAAACAGAACTATATATGCTCAAATGTTAATGAATAATTTAAAAACAGAAAATATAGATAAAAAATTAAACTTTATACTTCAAGAAAATCAGCCTGTATATGGAGGTATAAGACTTGCTATGGCATTAGCTGATAGGAGGGTCAAACATGGATAGAAAAAAAGTAATAGTACAAATTTTTACAGGCGGATTTAAAAATAAAGAAATAAAATTTAATGATATAAAATGTAAACTATTAGAATTATTGGAATGTATCGATATAGAAAAGGTTATTATGGGTTGGAGTGTAGATAAAGAGCTATATATAAAAACTAAAAAGTTATTAAATAAATATAATGTTGAATTATACCTTTGGTTACCATGCTTTTCAGAAATAGGGTTGCTTGAAAAAAGTAATTTACTAATTGATTATACTGGAAGGGATGTTACAGGATACGCTTTGCAAGAAGATGAGAACTTTGAATTTTATTGCCCAAACAATAAGAAAAATATAGAAAATGTAAAGAAAATATATAGTACTTATTTTAGTGAAATTGAATTTGATGGAATTTTTCTAGATAAGATAAGGTATGGTTCTTTTTCGAATAAGTTAAATGGTGTTTTTAATTGTTTTTGTAAAGATTGTTTAAATATATATGAAAAAAATAATATAGATAAAAAGTCATTAATGATAGAAATGAATAATGTATCTAATAAAGTTAGAAGTAATGAAGATACTCCATTTGGCATAACAGAATACATTAATGGAAAATACAAATTTAAAAATAAAATATGGGAAAGTTTTTTCGAAATAAAGAATCAAAGTATATACAACGCATTAGTAGAGATAAGTAGTTATTTTAAAGATAAAGGATTGAAAATAGGTATAGATACTTTTTCTCCTTTTATTTCTTACTTTACGGGTCAAGATTTAGAAAAATTACAAGAATTAACTGATTTTATAAAACCGATGATGTATAGAATTACGAAAGCTCCAGCGGGTTTACCATTTGAATTTGAAAGACTTATTGATGAATCTGTACATGAAAATAAAGAGATTGTAAAACAAAAATTTTTAGATATTTTAGGAATTAGAGAGTATGGAGGGGATGTATATCCTATAAAATTTGTACTAGAAGAAATAAATTTTATGACAAAAAATCTTACTAAAGATATATATGTAGGCATTGAAATTAATAAAAAAGGAATTATAGCTCCTGTTACACCTAAATATATAAGTGAAAATATTTCAAATGTAAATAAGACTGCAGTAAAAGGATATGTTTTATCGTGGGACTTGTTATCAGCACCAAAAGAAAATATTGATGAAATTATAAAATGGTTTAGGAATTAGTGAGGTGATATAGTGAGTAAAATATTGGAAATGCAACAAATATGTAAAAGTTTTGGAAAAGTAGATGTTTTAAATGGTATAGATTTTGAATTAGAAAAGGGCGAAGTAAGAGCTCTTTTGGGAGCTAATGGTGCAGGAAAATCTACACTTATTAAAATTTTAGGAGGAGTTCATGCTCAAACTAAAGGTAAAGTAATCTTAAATGGTAAAGAAATTATGTTTAAAAATCCACATCATTCTAAAGAAAATGGTATTAGTATAATTTATCAAGAATTAAGTTTGATACCAACACTTACAGTTATAGAAAACGTTTTTCTTGGTAGAGAGACTTTAAAAGGAATTGTATTTTTAGATAAGAAAGATATGTTGGAAGAATATATGAAGATTTGTGAAGATTTTGATTTTAATATAGACCCACAGATAGTGGTGTCTAATTTGAGTGTAGCAAATCAACAAATGGTTGAGATAATGAAAGCAGTCTCATGCAATTCTGAAATTATCATAATGGATGAACCGACAACATCACTTACTAATAATGAAAAAGAGGGACTGTTTAAAATAATAAACAGATTAAAATCTAAAGGTAAAACTATAGTTTATATTTCTCATATATTAGAGGAAGTATTTAAGGTATGTGATAGTACAAGTATAATGAAAAATGGAGTTATGATTGGAACTTATGATGTAAAAGATTTAACTAAATTAAAAATAACTCAACTTATGACAGGTGATGATAATCACAAACTTATTGAGAAAAAGGATTATACATTTGCAAAGTATGAAGAACCTCCAGTACTAGAAGTTAATAATATAAGTTGGTCTAATAAAATAAAAAATGTTTCATTTAAAGTTTATAGAGGTGAAGTTGTAGGCCTTGCAGGTCTTGTAGGTTCAAGAAGAACTGAAATTATAAATTTGATATTTGGGATAGAGAATAAAGATAGTGGAGACATATATATTAATGGTAAAAAAGTGGAGATAACTTCTCCTAAAATTGCTATAAAGAATAAAATAGGACTGATTCCTGAAGATAGAAAAAATCTGGGATTAATTTTAGAGCAAGCTATATATACCAATTCAGCATCAGTGCAAATTGACAAGTTTAAGAAATTATTGTTTATAGATAGAAATAGAGAAATTGAGTTTTCTAAAAAAGGTGTTAAAGAGTTAGGAATAAAAATTAGTGATGTAAAACAAGAAGTAAAGGAACTTAGTGGTGGAAATCAACAAAAAGTAGTAGTTTCTAAATGGTTAGACAAAGATTTAGATGTAATAATATATGATGAACCGACAAAAGGAATAGATATTGCTGCAAAAGAAGATATTTTTAATACAATAAAGGAATTTTCACGTAAAGGAATAGGAGTAATATTTATATCTTCTGATTTAGAAGAAGTAATAAGAGTAAGTGATAGAATTTTAGTAACTAGAGAAGGTTCTATTGTAGATGAGCTAAAAAATGAAAATATAAAGGTTCAAGACATAATGAACAGTATATTTAATGTATAAAAAATGAAAATGGAGGACTAACATGAAAAAAGCTTTTGAGAAATTGAATTTAAGAGATTATGGAGTATTACTAGGTTTTTTGGCTTTATGTATAGCTATAAGTATTGCAACTCCATCATTTTTAGGTAAGCAAAATATACTTAATCTTTTACGACAATCTTCTATAATTGGAATAATTTCAGCAGGTATGACTTTTGTTATAATATCTGGGAACTTTGATATATCAGTTGGAGCAGTAGCGGCTCTTGCAGGTGCCATAACAATGAAATTTGCAACTGGTGGAACTAACTTGTTTGTATCTATGCTTATAGGTATAGCAATTTGTGCAGTAATAGGGTTAATCAATGGGATAGTAGTTGCCAAGATAAATGTACCATCGCTGATAGCTACTATGGCTATGGTTACCATTGTAAGAGGATTGCTACTGATGCTTACAGGAGGGTATCCAATTACTGAAAATATACCAATACTTGATTACATTGGAAATGGATATTTGTTTAATATACCAATACCAGTGGTAATTTTCTTTATAGTAGTACTAGTTTCATTTATTGTACTTAATAGAACTAAGTTTGGTAGATATGTTTATTCTGTAGGAGGGAATCAAGAAGCAAGTAAACTTAATGGTATAAATGTAGATTCTCATAAAATAAAAGTATTTACTATTAATGCTATACTTGCAGGAATAGCTGGGATTGTACTAACTGGAAGGCTTGGAACTGCAACTGCGATTGCAGGTGAAGGATATGATATGGATGCAATTGCGTCTGTAGTAATAGGAGGTACATCAGTAGCAGGGGGCTCTGGCTCTGTACTTAAAACTGTTATAGGTGTATTACTTATGAGTGTTATAAACAACAGTTTTAATCTTCTTGGAATAGATGTGTATTTCCAATACATATTTAAAGGATTAATAATTTTAGCAGCAGTTGGATTTGATTCTTATAGCAAGAAAAAACTTGCTTCAAGATAAAAAATAAGGGGGATTTTTTTATGAAAAAGTTAATGAAACATTTAGCATTGTTGCTATCACTTGTTATGATATTTAGTTTGGTTGGTTGTTCAAATGGTGGTGGCAAAGAAAAAAATGGAGAAAAGAAAATAGCAGTATTACTACCAGGTTCAACAGGTTACTTTGTAGCAACTAAACAAGGTATAGATGCAAAATCTAAAGAGTTAGGTGTAAATGTAGAATATGCAGATGCTCAATGGGATGCTAGTAAACAATTGTCACAAGCTGAAGATTTTATGGCTAAAGGTGTAGATATGATTGCATTATGTGGAGTTGATTCTGCTGTAAGTGAGAGAATAGTTAAAGCAGCTAATGATTCAGATGTTCCTATAATAGCATTTACAAATTCTATAGGAAGTAATCCAACAGGAGAATTTAAAGGTTTAGTTACATATATAGGACAAAATGAGGAAGAGACAGGAGCATTAACAGGTAAGATTGCTAAAAACTTATTAGGAGAAGCTGGTGGAAAAGCTGTATTAATAGAAGGTGTTCCAGGAACTACTCCACAAGTATTAAGAAAAAAAGGTCTTGAAAAAGAATTAAAAGATAGTAATATACAAATAATTTATAATCAAACTTCAAATTGGGAAAAAGAGCAAGCTTTAAAAGTAACAGAAGACTTAATTCAAAAGAAAACTGATTTTAATGTTATAATATGCCAAGACGACAACTCTGCTACAGGAGCAGGACAAGCTTTAAAAGATGCTGGTCTTAAAGATAAAGTTAAAGTTATAGGCTTGGGTGGAAGTAAAGATGGATTAAAAGCTGTAACTGATGGATTAATAGATGGTACAACATATATGTCTGCTGTAGAAGAAGGAGCATTAGTTGTAGAAAAGGCATCTAAGATTTTAAAAGGTGAAAAAGTAGAGCCTGTTACACAAATTAAGCAAGTTGAAGTTAACAAGGATAACATTTCAGAATTTAAAGGTGAATGGTAATATATAACAAATAAAGTTTATAGAGTTACTTTATATAGTTTCTAAAGTAACTCTTTTTTTGCGAACTTAGTTATAGATTATTGGATAGTATTTCTAAACAAATAAAAAATTAATATAAACAAAGACTTAATTATACTAAATTATAAGTCAAATTAATATAAACTTTTGTGAAAAAGGAAAACGTCTGAGATGTTGTAATTGCTAAGGTGTAGATATTGGGCTAAAAAAACATAAAAAAACATAAAAAAAATGTTGAAAAAAATATAAAAATTTTGTATAATTAAAGATTTGAAAAGTGCGGTATACAAAGCCAATTCTTTTGTATATAATATATATAAATTAAGAAAAAGGAAGGGATATGTATGGCCAGGCGGTTATTTTTAGAAAGGATTGGACTTATATTTTTAGGTTCAGCAATATTAGCATTTGGAGTTTACAATTTTTATTATTTAAACAACATAACAGAAGGTGGAGTGTTAGGTATTTTACTACTGTTAAAAAATTTATTCAATATACAACCAGCAATAGCAAATGTTGTAATAGATGGTTTACTACTTTTAGTAGGATATAAATTTTTCGGTAAAAAATTCCTTATATATTCAATAGTAGCTTCTATAACTTTTTCAGTGTTATATGATTTATTTGAAGCTATAGGGCCTCTGGTACCACAATCACAAAATATGCTTTTATCAACTGTTTTGGCAGGTGTAACTGTTGGAATTGGTGTAGGTATAGTAGTAAAAGCGGGTTGTGCATCAGGAGGAGACGATGCTTTAGCATTAGTAATTTCTAAGACTACATCTTTGAACATAGGGCAAGTTTATTTAGCAACAGATGTTATTGTATTGTTGTTATCATTATTTTATCTATCAGCTTTTGATATATTTTATTCTTTGATTGCTGTTACAATTAGTGGTAAAGTAATTGATTTTATTTATTATCATGGTAAAAGTTTAGATATGGATATAAGTAATGACATAGTTCCAGAATGTTAATATAAATTAAATAACATTATCTTTTATTAAAGATGGCAAATTTGCCATCTTTTTTTGTGTACACATATTTATAAAGATATACTTTTTTATCTGGATTTTTATAAGGTTGATATAGGGGATTGTATTGGAATTGCTAGGAATACGATTGCTAGATGTATATTTTAAAAACTAATTTTTTATATTTATGAAATACTAATCAGTAACAGATGTTTCTTAATCCTATCTTTATACTTAAAATGATAAGATAAATGAAGTAGCAATACAAAGCTAATATTTGTAAAAGAAATTAAATTAAATGGAGGAGTCAAAATGTTGGATATAGTTATGATAGCATTGTTACTCATAGGATTTATTTCCATGAAGTTGCTTGCTGAATGGTGTGGGAAACAAACGGAAAAAAAATAATGTAATGTATGGAGGGATTACCTATGTGGTTTCTGGCAGTTGTAATTATAATGTTAATAATATATTTGGTGTATGCGCTTATTAATCCTGAAAAATTTTAAACAGTATAAAGGCTAATAAGTAAGTTGAATTGGGGGGAACAATTTTTATGGTGCAGATAGTAATAGTGTTAGCGATTTTTATGATTTTAGTAATACCTATGGGCAAGTATCTATATCATATAGCTACTAATCAAAAAACATTTGGAGATAGACTATTTGATAAAGTAGACAATTGTATATATAAGGTATGTAGTATAGATAAGAAAAAAGAAATGAACTGGAAACAGTATGCTTTAGCTTTAGTATTTACAAATGCAGCTATGGTATTTATAGGATACATCATACTTAGAACTCAAAGTATGCATATCTTTAATCCAAGTGGAATTAAAGGTATGGAGCAAGGTTTATCATTCAATACAATAATAAGTTTTATGACAAATACAAACCTTCAACATTATTCAGGAGAATCAGGGCTTTCATACTTTAGTCAGATGACAGTGATAATATACATGATGTTTACATCAGCAGCAACAGGATATTCAGCTGCTATGGCATTTGTAAGAGGTTTGGTTGGTAAAAAGAAAACATTGGGAAATTTTTATGTAGATTTAATTAGAATAACAACAAGAGTACTTTTACCAGGAGCTTTAATTGTTGGAATTATATTAGTTACACAAGGAGTATCGCAAACTTTTGCTGGAACAGAAACAGTGACTACTATAGAAGGAAAGCTTCAAGATATAGCTAGAGGGCCTGTAGCAGCTCTTGAATCAATCAAACATTTAGGAACAAATGGTGGTGGATTTTTTGGTTCAAATTCATCACACCCATTTGAAAACCCTACTATTATATCAAATATAGTAGAAATGCTGTCTATGATGATATTACCAGGAGCTTGTGTTGTTGCATTTGGGCATATGATAAAAAATAAAAAACAAGGTTGGGTTGTGTTTGGTGCAATGTCAATCATATTTTTAATAGGTCTAATGGTTTGTTTTAAAGCAGAGAGTGCAGGAAATCCTATTTTGTCACAATTAGGACTTAGTCAAAGTATGGGAAGTATGGAAGGTAAGGAAGTTAGATTTGGTATAGCACAGTCCGCATTATTTACAACAGTAACTACTTCATTTACAACAGGTACAGTTAATAATATGCATGATACCTTAACTCCTTTAGGAGGTTTAGTACCACTTTTGAATATGATGTTAAATGTCGTGTTTGGTGGTAAAGGCGTAGGTCTTATGAATATGTTGATGTACGCTATAATAGCAGTATTTTTATGTGGATTGATGGTAGGAAGAACACCAGAGTTTTTGACTAAGAAAATAGAAGGAAAAGAAATGAAGCTTATTGCTTTACTTATTATATTACATCCACTTTTGATACTTATGTTCTCTGGTCTTTCAGTTGCAGTACCAGCAGGGCTTGAAGGAATTTCAAATCCTGGATTCCATGGATTATCACAAGTATTATATGAATTTGCATCCTCAGCAGCTAATAATGGTTCAGGATTTGAAGGTCTAGGAGATAATACTATGTTTTGGAATATAACAACAGGCATAGTTATGTTCTTTGGAAGATATGTATCTATTATAATACTACTTGCAATATCAAGTTTATTGGCATCTAAAAAAGCTGTAAGTGAAAGTATAGGAACACTTAGAACAGATAATTTCACATTTACAATAATTTTAGTACTGGTTGTTTTAATTGTTGGTGCTTTAACATTTTTCCCAGCCTTAGCGCTTGGACCTATTTCAGAGCATCTAGTGTTATGGCACTAAAAAATTGGGAGGGAGTAAAGTTTTATGGAAACTAAAAAAACAAAGTTTATTACAAAAGATATATTCAAAACTTCCATTATAGAAGCTTTTAAAAAGTTAAATCCTAAATATATGATGAAAAATCCAGTTATGTTTGTTGTAGAGATTGGATTTATAGTAACATTGATACTTACAATAATGCCTAGTTTATTTGGAGATGAAGGTAATAATTTAAGAGCATATAATGGGATTGTGACAATGATATTATTTATAACGGTTCTTTTTGCTAATTTTGCTGAAGCTGTAGCTGAAGGTAGAGGAAAAGCCCAAGCAGATACATTGAAGAAAACTAGAAAAGACACAGTAGCAAGGGTTTTAGATAAGCTAGGAAATGAAAAAATGATAAGTGCAAGTGAATTAAAACTTGGCGATATTGTTTTGGTAAATGCAGGAGAAGTTATTCCAAATGATGGAGAAGTTATAGAAGGAATAGCTTCTGTGGATGAATCAGCAATAACTGGAGAATCCGCACCTGTTATGAGGGAATCTGGTGGAGACTTTGCTTCTGTTACAGGGGGTACTACAGTTGTAAGTGACTGGTTAAAAATAAAAATAACAACAAAACCAGGAGAATCATTCTTAGATAAAATGATAGCTCTTGTGGAAGGTGCTTCAAGACAAAAAACACCAAATGAGATTGCCTTAAATACCTTGTTAGTAGGGTTAACACTTATATTTATGGTTGTTTTAATTTCTCTTTATCCAATGGCAAATTATGCAGGAGTAAAGATTCCAATTTCTACTATGATAGCACTTTTGGTTTGCTTAATACCAACTACTATAGGTGGATTATTGTCAGCCATTGGTATTGCAGGTATGGATAGAGTAACTAGATTCAATGTAATTGCAATGTCAGGAAAAGCAGTAGAAGCTTGTGGTGATGTTGATACTATGATTTTAGATAAGACAGGTACCATTACTTATGGAAATAGACTTGCGTCAGAATTTATAGCAGTTGGAAATGCAGATTCAAAAGACTTAATAAATTATTCTGTTATGTGTTCATTAAAAGATGATACACCAGAAGGAAAGTCTATAGTTGATTTAGGTGTGAAATTGGGCTCAACAGGTAAAACAAAAGAGGCGAATGAAGCTGAATTTATAGAATTTTCTGCACAGACTAGAATGAGTGGAATTAATTTAGCTGATGGCAGAGCTATAAGAAAAGGTGCTTATGATAGTATAATAAAACGAATAAAAGAATTTGATGGGGTAGTACCAGAAGATTTGGAAGAAAATGTAAACAGAGTAGCTAAATTAGGAGGAACACCTTTAGTAGTATGTGTAGATAATGAGATATATGGAATTATTTACTTAAAGGATACTGTTAAATCAGGGCTTGTAGAAAGATTTGCTAGACTTCGTGAGATAGGAATAAAAACAATAATGTGTACAGGAGATAATCCCCTAACAGCAGCTACAATTGCAAGAGAAGCTGGAGTAGATGGATTTATTGCAGAATGTAAACCAGAAGATAAAATAGATGCTATAAAGAAAGAACAATTAGAAGGCAAAATAGTAGCTATGACGGGTGATGGAACAAATGATGCTCCTGCACTTGCTCAAGCAGATGTAGGTCTTGCTATGAATAGTGGTACAACATCCGCAAAAGAAGCAGCAAATATGGTGGATTTAGATTCAGACCCAACTAAGATATTAGAAGTTGTTGAAATAGGAAAACAACTTTTGATAACTCGTGGAGCTTTGACAACTTTTAGTATAGCAAACGATGTTGCAAAATATTTTGCAATTATACCAGCTATATTTACTCTTGCAATACCTCAAATGGAGATATTAAATATAATGAAACTTTCTACATCATTTAGTGCGATATTATCAGCTTTAATATTTAATGCTATAATTATCCCTTGTTTAATACCTCTTGCAATGAAAGGGGTAAAATATAGACCTATGAAGTCACAAGCTATGTTAATGAGAAATATGATTATCTTTGGTCTTGGTGGAGTTATAGTGCCATTTTTAGGAATAAAATTAATTGATTTATTAATTACACCTTTAGTAATGGTTCTTAATTTAGGTTAACAAATGGAGGATATAAAAATGAAAACATTAAAACCAGCATTGCTTGTAAGTCTTGTATTGTTAGTTGTTTGTGGACTTGTATATCCACTTGCTTTGACAGGCATAAGTCAAGTTGCATTTAGAGATAAAGCTAATGGAAGTATGATAGAAGTAAATGGTGTAAAAGTAGGTTCAGAACTTATTGGTCAAAACTTTACAGATGCTAGATTTTTTAAAGGAAGAGTATCATCAATAAACTATAATACTTATACAAAAGAAGATTTGAAACCAGATAAAGATGGAAATACATCCTATGGAGGTGTTTCATCAGGCTCTTTTAATTATGGAGCAACAAATCCAGAACTTCATGATAGAGTACAAAAAGATATAGAAAAGTTTTTGAAGGACAATCCAACTATTAAAAAAGAAGATATACCAACAGACTTACTTACAGCATCAGGTTCAGGACTTGACCCTAATGTAAGTCCAGCCTCTGCAAAGGTGCAGATACCTGCTGTAGCAAAAGCATCAGGGATATCAGAAAGTAAATTACAAAAAATTGTAGACGATAATACTTCCAAAAAACTATTTGGAGTATTAGGAGAAGACAGAGTAAATGTATTAAAGGTTAATGTAGAGGTTGCAAAAACATTAGGTCTTATATAGTATTTTGTAGAGTTTTTATAGCAAAGTATCGTGTATGGCTTAGTTTAAAACATTGTATTTAAAAGGTGAAAATCGATAATGATTTTCACTTTTTTTGTTTGAATATTACTAAAATTTGGAATAAAACGATTGTAGATATAAAATCCAAAAAAAGGTTGCATTATCAAAATGATAATACTATAATATATTTATCGTTATCAATTTGATAATAGATTTAGACATATAGGAGGAAGTAGTATGTTATATAATAGCGCATTAGAGTTGATAGGAAACACACCTATAGTAAGGCTGAATAATTTAGGATGTACTAACGGGTGTTCTAACATATATGTAAAATTAGAAAAAGTAAATCCAGCAGGAAGTATAAAAGATAGAGCAGTTTATGAAATGTTAGAAGGATTAGAAAGAAGAGGAGAATTAAAAAAAGGAGATGTATTAGTCGAAGCAACCAGTGGAAATACTGGTATTGCATTATCTATGATAGGAAAATTAAAAGGATATGAAGTAGTAATAGTAATGCCTGAGACTATGAGTGTTGAGAGAAGAGATTTGATGAAGGCTTATGGAGCAAATTTAGTACTTACAGATGGAAAAGCTGGAATGGCAGGTTCCATAGAAAAAGCAAATGAGCTTTTAAGAGAAAATCCAAACTATAAAAGTTTAAAGCAATTTGAAAATAAAGATAATCCAAATGCACATTATAAAACAACAGCAGTTGAAATTATGAATGATGTTAAAGATTTAGATATATTCGTATGTGGAGTTGGAACAGGTGGTACTTTAATAGGGACTGCGAGATATTTAAAGGAACAAAATCCAAATATAAAAATAATCGCACTTGAACCAAAAAAATCTCCAGCTATATCAGAAAATAAAACTGGACCTCACAAAATACAAGGGATAGGTGCTAATTTTGTTCCTGAGAATTATGATTCTAGTGTAGTTGATGAAGTAATACTAGTAGATGACGAAGATGCATTTGACACAGTTAAATTACTTGCAGCAAAAGAAGGGATTTTAGTGGGGATATCTTCTGGAGCAAATATATTTGGTGCTATAGAAATGGCTAAAAAATATCCAGATAAAAAGATAGTAACAGTAGCTCCAGATGGAGTAGATAAGTATATGTCCATGGGACTATTTTAAAAAATTTATTTGAGGGAGTGAATACTTTGTTTAAGAAAATAAATAAAGATATTGAATATATAATGAAAAATGACCCAGCAGCTAGGTCTAAAGTAGAAGTCTTTTTACTTTATCCATCAGTACATGCAATGATAATGCATAGGATGGCTCATGCTCTTTACAAGAAAAAGATGCTTTTTACAGCAAGATTAATATCTCAGATATCCAGATTTATGACTGGTATAGAAATACATCCTGGAGCTAAAATGGGAGAAGGTATATTAATAGACCATGGAATGGGTGTTGTAATTGGAGAAACAGCAGAAGTAGGTAATAGAGTAACAATATATCAAGGAGCTACTTTAGGAGGTACAGGAAAGGATACAGGAAAGAGACATCCAACTGTTGGTGATGATGTATTGATTGGAGCGGGAACAAAAATACTAGGACCTTTAAATGTTGGTTCCAATTCAAAGATTGGTGCAAATTCAGTTGTTGTTAAGGATGTGCCTAATGGAGCGACCGTTGTTGGCATACCAGCGAAAATAGTAAAAATAAGAAATTTAGAACCTGTAAAAAAGAATAAGAAAGAAGTATCCTATGAGTATGATGAGTTAGATAATGTGTATTATATATAGATTTAGTATGATTATAAAATAAAATTTATGAAAATTATTTTGAAAGGTATTTTTTTCAAATCTGAGGACATAATAAAAAAGAACTAAATGTTAAAGTTTTGGTTCATCAATCTTTGACAAACAAGATTTTAAATTTGTAGCGTTTAGGAGGATTTTATTATGAAAGCAGATGTTAATCAAGATACTTGTATAGGTTGTGGATTATGTCCATCGATATGTCCAGAAGTATTTGATATGAATGATGATGGTAAATCACATGTTATAGTTGATGAAATACCAAGTGATGCTGAAGAATCAGCAAAAGAAGCTAGAGAAAGCTGTCCAGTTGATGCAATAGACGTGCATTAATAAAGTAAATGCCTATAAAAATTGAATCTTCAATTTTTATAGGCATTTGTCTTTTATTCAGTTAAGATTTCAAATCCTGTTTCTGTAACTAAAACCATACACTCCCATTGAGCAGATAATTTACCATCTTCTGTATAGATAGTCCAATCATTTTCTTCATCAACGAAAATCTCATGAGTACCTTCATTTACCATTGGTTCTATTGTAAATATCATTCCAGGAACTAATAACATTTCAGTTCCTTTTTTAGATACATAACTTACAAAGGGGTCTTCATGGAAGCTTAATCCAACTCCATGACCACCAATTTCTCTGACAACAGAGTATCCATTTTTTTGAGCATAGGAGTTGATAGCATCACCTATGTCACCTAAGAATCCCCATGGTTTAGTAGCTTCAAGACCTTTTTTAATACATTCTTTAGTAACCTCGACTAATTTTCTTGCATTTTCATTAACATTTCCTATCATAAACATTCTTGAAGCATCTGAGTAGTATCCATTAAAAATAGTAGAAACATCTACATTGATAATATCTCCATCTTTTAAGATAATATCTTTACTAGGAATACCATGACAAACTTCATTGTTTATAGATGTACATACACTCTTAGGGAATCCATTATAGTCTAAAGGAGCAGGAATAGCTCCATTTTGTAGCGTAAAGTCATGGACTAATTTATTTATATCTTCTGTAGACATTCCAATTTCAATTTTATCTGAAATATAATCTAAAATCTTTGTATTTATTACTGCACTTTTTTTTATTTCTTCAATTTGCACTGGATTTTTTATAATATCATGAGTTGGCACAATGTGACCTAACCTTGCAAATGAATCTATTTTATTATCCATGTCCATATGGCATTTTTTATATTTTTTAGTACTTCCACACCAACAATTATCATTTCTATTTAACTTCATAGCTCTTCATCCTTTTTCTATTATTTATTTAAATTATGGGTTACATAAACTATTTTAAAACATAGCCACCATAAATATTATAACATAAATAACAAGAATCTTTTAATGATAGCACTTTATTAAAAATATAAATTGTATCATTATGTTATTATTGATAAAGAGAATATAGTCAAATGTATTATTGGAAGTTAGAGTATTTAATACTCTAATTCAAGCTGTTCAAGAAAATCATATGTTAAAGGACAATTTTCTTTTAATATATTTCTTGAAACTTCATCGAGATAGTAGTGTACGAATGATTCTGCAAAAAATTCTTCTATAAACTTGCTAATGTAGGCATGTGCAACTTGTTTTGGGTCGTAAAGTTTATATCTTTCTTGAGCAAATATTTCCATGAATTCTTCTGAACTCGATTTTTTATTTAAAACATTTTTATCTATAGCATGTGCAGTCTCATGTAATTCTAAATTTTTAGCTGAATGTACATTTGCATAGCTAGGATTACTATAGCCTATTTTAACTACTATAGAATTGTTTCTATATATGCCAGGTACATCTTTCCAAGTTTTGCCTGATCTTACCCAACATGGAGGTAATTGATGTTTTAAATCTTTAAACTCTGATTCATCAGTTAAGTTTGAATTTATCAATTTTATTTTTATATCCTTTTCTTTGAGTGTTTGTAAATACTTAATGTTTATATTTGCAAGCCTATTTTTCATATTTTCAACTTCATCTTTATCATAGTCTAAATCATCAGGAAGCATAAGCATTTGTTCAATTATATTTATATTGTTTTCCTTCATATCTTCATTTTTTTTATCAAACTCAGATTGAAAATTATCATTTTCATAGATAGTTATATTTGTATTGTTTTCTATAGGATAAGAGTGAATATTTTCTAAGTCTAAAATATTCATTTGTTGTAAAATATTTTTTGTTTCACCACTCCAAACTACTAAAGAAAGCGAATTAAAATTAATTAATGGATTTTCTTTTATTTTTGTTTCATTGCTTATATCAACATCAAATACATATTCAATAGAGTCTTCTATACTAATAGCAGCTGTATTTTTTTTAATATATAAATATGCTTGTTTTAATTCTATATAAATATCATTTAAAGATACGTCATAAAATTCTGATAAATTTTTAATAAAGAGTTCTTCGCTTAAAAGTTCATTTTTATCAGTTATACTTTTTATTAAATTGTTAATTTCTTTTATCATATCAGAGATGCTTATTTTTCTATCTGCTTTTTCATTAGATACATTGCATGGCGCAAGAGCAATGCAATAAAAATCTTTTTCTTTTTTGTAAAAGGCTTTAAGTGATTTTGATAAAAGTGTAAAATCTACACCTATCTGTAAATTAACTTTGAGTAATTCATTTTGAGATAATTTAGTATTATTGCTTTTAGCTATAATTAAATTGTTTTCCATAATCATTGCCCCCTTTTTATTAGGGTATCATAATTTTTTTATATGTGTCAATTTATTTTTTTGAAAATTATAATTTTTTTGAAAATTTTATTTTTTATAATTTGTGAATTTTTTATTATAAAAATAAATACGTTATTATTATGTCAAAATTTAGCGTTAGGCTTATGTAGAATGGATTCTATACATATATAAAATACATGTCATTTTATCGATTCTATAATATAATGTTTATATATTTAATAAGGATGTGATTTGAAATGTATTTTACATATATTATAAGATGTAAAGATGATTCTCTATATACTGGATATACCAGTAATATAGTTAGAAGAATGAATGAACACAAGTTGGGAATTAATTCAAAATATACAAGGGCAAAGGGATTTAAAAAACTAGAAGTTTATTTTGTAACCAACACAAAAAGTAATGCAATGAAATTGGAATGCTATATAAAGAAATTAACTAGAAACAAAAAATTATCTATAATAAAAAATCCAGAGACACTTATAGATTTAATTGATAATAAAGATGATTATATTGTTGGAAAAGAAATAGAATAATTAGCATAAATCTTTACCATAACATTATAATAAGTGTATATGATGTAAAAACTTGACAATAAATACTATTGTAATATAATGAAGTTATAAATATAATAAATTAAAGTAGCTAGGGGAGCCAAGAGCTGAGAGGAATACCGACCCTTACACCTGATCTGGATAATACCAGCGTAGGAAAGCTTAGTATAAAACTTAAGTGTATATTATTTGTGATATATGCGATTTCTAAGCTATACCTATTGTAGGTATGGCTTTTTTAATTAAGTTATTTAAATTAAACTTTAGGAGGGAATAAATGAGTAATTATGAAATACCAACACTTACAATAGCTGGGTCAGATTCATCTGGAGGAGCTGGAATTCAAGCTGATTTGAAGACTTTTAGTGCAATTGGTACTTATGGTATGAGTGTAATAACAGCTATAACAGCACAAAACACTCAAGGGGTTTTTGCAGTAGAAGATTTAAGTAAGGAAATAATAAAAAAACAGATAGAGGCAGTATTTGAAGATATACCTCCAAAAGCTGTAAAAATAGGAATGGTCTCAAGTCCTGAGATTATACTTGAAATAGTTGAAAATATAAAGAAATACAATCCAAAATATTTGGTAGTAGACCCTGTAATGATATCTAAAAGTGGATATTATTTATTAAAACCAGAAGCAAAAGAAAATCTAATTAAATACTTGATGCCACTTGCATACATAATTACACCAAATATCCCAGAGGCAGAAGAAATCACAGGAATAAAAATAAATAATATAGATGATATGAATAGAGTAGGAAAAGAAATACTACAGCTTGGTCCTAAGTTTGTCCTTATGAAAGGAGGGCATTTAGATGGAGAAGCAGTGGATATTTTAGTTGGTAAAAACATGTTTAAAGTTTATAAAAGTGAAAGAATTGATAAAAAAAATACACATGGAACAGGATGTACATTATCTTCTGCAATAACCTCTTATTTGGCTTTGGGTTATGAAATAACAGAAGCAGTAAATTTAGGAAAAATCTATATAACAGAGGCAATAAAAAATAGTTTTGACATAGGTCATGGAGTAGGACCAGTTCATCATTTTTATAAATTTGAATAATAAAAAATTGTTGGAGGTAGACTATGTATAATTTAATTGAAGATGTAAAAGAATCAAATCCATTGGTAATTCATTACACTAATAATGTAACTATAAATGACTGTGCTAATGTAACCTTAGCCATAGGAGCAAGTCCTCTTATGAGCTTCTCTTATGAAGAAGTAGAAGAAATGGTAAGTATAGCAAATTCTGTAGTAATAAATATAGGAACAATGAATTCAAATATGTTAGATTTATTTTTATTAGCAGGAAAGGCAGCAAATAAGTACAATAAACCTGTTATATTAGACCCAGTTGGAGTATTTGCAAGTAAAGCTAGAGCAGAACTTACAAGTAAACTTCTAAATGAAATCAAATTTAATGTAGTTAAGGGGAATATGGCAGAAATAAAGTTTATAGGTGGTTTTGATGTCAGAGGAAAAGGTGTGGATTCATTTGACGAGGAAGAAGATTCTACTGATATAATAAGAAAAGTTTCTGAAAAGCTTGAATGTATAGTAGTAGCAACTGGAAAAGTAGATATAATAACAAATGGTGAAAATACATATAAAATAAATAATGGAACTGATAAATTAAAAGGAGTTACAGGAACTGGATGTATGACTGCTAGTTTAATTGCAAGTTTTATGGCTGTTACTAAGAACACATTAGAAGCAGCTACAATGGGTGTTCTTACAATGTCTTTAAGTGGAGAGTTGGCAAATCTAAACAATCCACCAATAGGAACATTTAAAGAAAATCTTATGAATACTATTTATAAAATGAATATAGAGACTTTAAGTAAAAATTCTAATATCGAATTTTTAAATGAATAAGGGTTTAAGAGGAGACTTAAAATGATAGATAAAGAAAACTTAAAAAAAGACTTAAAGTTGTATTTAGTAACTGACTCTGAAATGATTGAGGGTAGAGATTTCTACAAGTGTATTGAAGATGCAATAGCTTCTGGAATCACAACTGTACAACTTAGAGAAAAAAATGCTCCTGGAAGAGAATTTTTAAAAAAGGCTATGAGGCTTAGAGAAATAACTAAAAGATACGGAGTTAAGTTTATAGTAAATGATAGAGTTGATATAGCACTTATCTGTAATGCAGATGGAGTACATGTAGGTCAAAGTGATATTGATGCGAGAGAAGTTAGAAAGCTTATAGGAAATGATAAGATATTAGGAGTATCAGCAAGAACTTTAGAAGAAGCTATATGTGCCAAAAACGATGGAGCAGATTATTTAGGTATAGGGTCTATATTTACAACATCTACTAAATTAGATGCAAAATCTGCTTCATTTGAAACTGTCAAAGAAATTAAAGAAAAAGTAGAGATACCATTTGTACTAATTGGAGGCATAAAACTAGACAATGTAGATAAACTTAAGAGCTTAGACAGTGATGGATATGCTATAATATCTGCAATATTAAAGGCTAAGGATATATCTAAAGAAGTGGAAAAGTGGACATTAAAAATATAAAATTAGTTCTAATAGTGTAAAAAATGGAAAAATTTGATATAATTTAAGAGTGAAATTTAAAAAGTTATAAATGATAAACTTTTCTACATATACTTTTTAATCAAGATATATGTAGATTTGATTAAAAGGAGTTATGAATGATTAGGATATTGTTAGTATGTGTTGGAGGTATGTCTTCTACTCTATTGGTAAATAAAATGGAGAAAGATGCAAAAAAAAGAAATATAGATTGTAGAATATGGGCAATTGGAGAAGGAGATATAAAATCAGAACTTGATAATTTTGATATTTTACTTCTTGGACCACAGCTTAGATTTATGTTTGATGATGTAAAATCTATAGTAGGAGATAGAGCTCCAGTATCTGTAATAGATATGGTGAACTATGGAACTTGTAATGGACACGCTGTGTTAAATTCAGTTTTAGAAATATTAAAATAAAGCATCTAAAGTGAACTCTACATAATAGAGTTCACTTTTTATTATAGATTAGTAAATTAACTTACCATTTCCTTTTTTAGCCTCCACATAGCAAGTGAGAAACTTGCACAGCATAATATTAAGAATAGTAGAATAACAGGTAATATATCTCCAATAAGAATAGTCTCACCAAATATTAAACTACGTAAAGCATTAATAATATGAGTAAATGGATTGAGCATAACGGCTATTTTTAATCCTCCAGATAAGTTTTCTATAGGGAAAAGAGCTGAGCTTAAAAAGAAAATAGGAAGTACAATTGCAGTCATAATTGTTTCATAAATTATTTCATTTGGTAACAATAGACTTATAGAATATGCTAGACTTGATAAAAAAAATGCAGTCATAAATATTAGTACTATCATAAGCATAATTCCTCCAATACCAGATTCTATCTTTACTGAGAAGAATATACTTACTACACATAAAATAGTCACTTCTAAGAAAGAAACTAAGATAGCTTCTAGTAATTGACCAAATACAATTGAGTATCTACTAATAGGGGCAATCAAGACTCTATAGAAACTTCCACTGTTCTTCATTATGAAGTTGATAATACCCCCACTACTACATGAGGAAAATATAACTAGTATAATAATACCTGGTAGTATGAAAGCAGTATAATTATCAATATTCATATTATTCATAGTTTGATTTGCAATAGAGCTATAAAGAACAAGCCAAAGAAAAGGTTGTAATATAGTAACTATAAACGATATTGGATTTTTAAAACGCCATTTCATACTACGCCATAAGATATTTAACATTCCAATTCCTCCTTTGAGCTTTTTTTAGAACTTGTTAGTGCCAAAAAAACATCTTCAAGACTTGGCTCTACAATTTCTATTGCATCAAATTTTATGTCATGCTCTAAAAGCCATTTATTTATTGAAGTAAAAGCAATTCTACTATCGTGTACACTTATAAAGATTGAATTCTCTCTTATACTCATAAACTTGACAAAACCAGTGTTTTTAATTGCATCTTTATATTTTTTTATATCTTTTATATCATGAAAAACTATACGCAATATATTTTGCTTGATGTAACTACGTAAACTAGATGGCGTTCCCTGTGCTAAATCCTTTCCATTCTTCATAATGCAGATATTATCACTCAATTGTTCAGCTTCTTCAAGATAATGAGTAGTTAGAAATATAGTTGTGCCATACTCATCTCTAATTTTTAATAACATATCCCACATAGATTTTCTTGAATCTACATCCATACCTACAGTTGGTTCATCCAAAAATAGAATTTTAGGAGCAGATACCATATTCATAGCTATGTCTAATCTACGCTTTACTCCACCAGAATATGATGAAGTAGGATATTTTAAGTAATTAGATAACTCGAATTTATCAATTAAAGATTCTATTCTTTGTTTTGCAATTTGAGGCTCTACTTTATACATCTTGCTTTGAAATATCATATTTTCCATAAGAGATAGGTGTTCATCAATAGAGATTTGTTGTGCTACACAAGCAATTTGAGTACGTATCCAAGAGGGATTATCTACTAAATCTTTTCCAAAGATTGTTACATTTCCAGATGTAGGTTTGTAAAAAGTAGTCAAAATATTGATAAGAGAAGATTTACCAGCACCATTAGGACCAAGTAAAGAAAAAATTTCTCCAGCGTTTACATCAAAACTTAGACCATTTAAAGCTTTCACACCGTTTTTATACTCTTTTACTAAATTGTCTATTTCAATTGCTAACATGTATTATTCCTCCTCTTTAAGTGGAAATATGATTTCTGTAATATATTTATCTGGATTTCCTTTTATCAGCATACCTGGTCCTTTAATAAATACTTCTCTCCAAGGAGCTTGTATTTCTATATTGTTTTCATGAATATATTTAAATATCATTTCATACGTTTTTGGTAAATTGCTATAAGCACCTATGTGAGTAAAAAACAAAGCTTTTGTCTTAGGAAATTCTTTTATATTTATACCAATACGATTTGGAGTTTCTGAAGTTGGAACACATAACTCCATTTCTCCAACACCATTTTTTTGGTCAACATTATAATAACAAAAGAATGGAGCTCCATTAGATTTTCCTTTTATAGATTTAAACACATTTGGAAAATATTTTGTTGCTTCAGTCATAGGTCCATTATAACGCATAGTAGCTGCTATGACTGGTTCAATATTTTTGATTTCAATTTTATAACTCATTTGTTTACCTCCTAATATGTGTTAATATTCTTACTAGATTTTTGAATGTCAATACATATAAAATTTTTAAATGGTTGATAATATATAATCTTATCTCATTTACTTGTTTTCAAGTCTAACATAACATAAAATATATATCCTCTCATTTGGTGCTCCATTTTGTAAAGTTATAATTTAAGCTTTACTTTCAATGCCTTAATAAATTAAAATAAAGTGCAAATTATAAAAAGGTATTTACAAACTAAGTGTATTAATCGTATAATACACTTAATAGAATATTAAATAAAATACGAATTAAAGGTGTATTTTTTTAAAGTAAGTGTACTAACGTATTAATACACTAGAATAGGAGGAAGCATGAATTTTGAACTAGATAATACAACGCCCATTTATTTGCAGATAATAAAATATATAAAAAGACAAATAGTAACAGGAGAGTTGAAACCAGGAGATACGATACCATCAAGAAGAGAAATGGCACTTAATCTAAAAGTAAATCTAAATACTGTTCAAAGAGCATATAAGGAGATGGGAGATATGAATATAATAAACACTTTTAAAAACTATCAAAGTAGTGTAACAGTTGATGAAGATATATTAAAAAACTTAAAGTTAGAATTGATAAATGAATCATTATTTGTTTTTATAGACAATATGAAAGCAATAAATGTTACTAAAGAGGAAGTTTTAAAGATAATAGAAGAAGAGTACTAATCTTTTAACAAGTATAAAACTTAATTTAGAAAATTTATTATACAAGCATATTAGATATGGAGGATGTTAAATATGATAGAAATAAAAAATGTAAGTAAAACATATAAAAGGATGCAAGGTCTTAAAATAAGAAAGATAGATGCTTTAAAGAATGTAAGCTTTAATATAGAAAAAGGTAAAATAACTGCATTACTTGGGATAAATGGTGTCGGTAAGTCAACACTGTTAAAAGCAATAGCAGGGCTTATAAATATTGATAGTGGAGAGATTTGTATAGATGGAGAAAAAATAAATGAAAAGATATATAATAAACTAGCATTTGTTCCAGATGTAGAATCTCATTTTAGTAATACAACAATAAAAGAAACTTTTGAATTTATGGAAATTTTTTATTCAAAATGGAATAAAGAAAAGTCAAAAGAAATGATGAATATATTTAAATTAGATGAAGATGAAATAATCGATAATTTATCAAAAGGAAACATTGCAAGAGTAAAATTAATCCTTGGATTTTGCCAAGACCCAGAATATATACTACTTGATGAACCATTTACAGGAATTGATTTATTTAAGAGGGAAGAGTTTATAGGAGTAATAGCACAATATATGGAGGAAAATCAAGCTATTATCATCACTACTCATGAAATAGTAGAGATAGAAAGTCTAGTTGATGAGGTTGTAATTCTTGATGAAGGTAAGATTATAACTTCGTTTAATGCAGAAGAATTAAGAGAAAGAGAAGGTAAATCTATACTAGATAAGATGAGGGAGGTATATAAGAATGAATAAACTTCTATATCTAATAAATGTAGATTTAAGAAGAAATAACAAGTTTTACATAACTTATATATCATTTTTTTCATTAATTACGCTTAGTTTAAATTTATATGAAATGAATAAATTTAAGAATTCCAAATTTATTCTAAACTTAGCAGTAGATAATTTTGGAGGTATATTTTATGGAATAGGGATACTTAGTAATCTTAGGTTTATCCAAAATATACTATTATTAGGAATATTAGGGATATTTATATACTATGTTTTTATGTGGAAAAGGGAGTTTTTTTCAAAAAATCAAAGTATCTATATTCTTATGATGCTACCTCAGAGTAAGTTTAAGATTTGCATATCTAAATCAATTACTTTGATAACAATGATATATGGTTTTTTGATAAGTCAGATAGCAACATTGTTTGTATGTAAATACATATTTAATTTTATCTTTAGAAATTTGCCAATAATCAATATGTCTTTTGCACAAGATTTATATTATTCAACTTTGAAGAGTGTACCTGTTGATTTTATATCTTTTATGGAGATTTATGTATTTTTATTACTTATAGCTATTTCTATTGCAAATTGTTTCATATTATTTGTATTTTCTTATATAAATAAGCTTTATGTGCTTTTAATCACATTTGTGGTTTTAATAGGTCTATATTTTTCAACAGTATATATAAATATAATCAATTTATTTAGAAAATATTATGTGTTCATTGGAACACAATTTAATACTTTAGTAGCTGGTGTGCTAAGCTTTTTAATTATAATGTTTATTCTAAATGGAATATCTTATTTACTAATTAAAAAGAAAGTATCTCTTTAGGAGGGGCGGTATGAAATTAAAATCTAAAACATCTATACTTATTATATTTTTGACTCTAGTAATATATTTTAGTATAGGTTTGTTAAATAATGAAGACAATTTGCAGATAAAAACTATAAAAGGTGACCCAGACGAATTAGACTATATAAACATAAAGTTTGGATATAATTTTAATGGATATATAAATTCATATTATACAATAAATGGAAACAATAAAGTTAAAAAGACTGAATTAGTGAAACAACAAAAAGAGAGTGAGAATATAAACAATTTAATTGATGTATCTAGTGGTTCCGATTTAATTGCTCATGTTGGTTTTGAAACGAATGATAATTCAAAAGATATAAATTTTGTTATAGATGAGAAAAAAGAAGATTTGGACAAAGGTGTATTTGCATCTGAAGGAAGTGATAAGAACATTGAATATGAAAAATTAGAGATGAATAATTTTAAAAGAACGAAATATAAAGTAGATAAAAGTACAGATGATTATTATACAAAGGTACTATCATCAAAAAGATATAAAAAAGACTTGTATGTGTCTGTATTTTATGGTGCTATAGGAGATTCATCAGAAATCAACAAAGAAGGCTTAAGTACCATAGATATAATAAAAATTAACCCCAAAAATAAAAAAATACAGACGATAAAAAGTATAAATTTAAGTAATTATTTTTTTGAAAAATATTCAAATGTAGATACTATTCGTGTAGGATATGCTAGTAAAGGTCAAGATAAAATGTATATTTTAGTAGAAGTATTAAAGGCAAATATAGATGGTAATAATAATTCTGAATTTACTCTATTTGAGCATTTACTTGAGTATAATGTTGAAGAAAATAAAGAAAAAATAATAGAATTAAAAACTGATGATAGAATGAATAATTTAGTAAAAGCAACTCTAAAAGATAATAAATTATATATGGTAATGTCAAATGATTATGATGACAGCCCAGGTACAAAGTTAAGTTTACTTACTTATAATATGTTGGATAAGAATATGAGTGAAGATAAGTATGTTTTAGATGACAAAGAAAAAAGAGGAGTTAAAAATGTTGAAATTGACTCAAATAAAATCATTATATATACATCAAAGCTAGACCCTGTATTACCTTGGGATGATAAATTTATGTTGTATATAATAAATAAAAACTCTAATGAAATAGTGTACGAAGGAAAATTACAGTTTAATACTTCAAATAGTAGTTTAGAATTTGAAATAAAGTAGGTGAATTAATGAAGGATTTAATAAAATTATTCGAATTTGAATTAAAAAGAAATATAAAAAATTATATATTTATAATTTGTTGTTGTTGTTCTTTTGTGGTTTTAAATATAGTAAGAAATTTAAATGATTATAATTATATAATAGAAAATGCAGTTAAAGATGAGCAGTTAACAAAAATAGGAGATACAATAGAAACAATAAATTTGACAGGTTTCTCAAGTTTTAGAAATATAATGAGTTCTACAGAATCATGGTTTATGTTTGGTATAATTGCATGTATTTGCTATGCTTTTTTTATCTGGTATAGGGATTTTGATGGTAGAAGCAAATCTATATATACACTTATAATGCTTCCTAGAAATAGAATCAATATTTATATATCAAAATTATTAAATATAGTATTTTTAGTGTATAGTTACACAATAATATTTACAATAATTTTATTTGTTGTAAGCAAAGTGTTGCCTAATTATATGCTTGGAAATATTGCAAACTATGGTTTTGTACAAGAAACGATATATAAGTTAAAAATGTTACTTCCATATAGTTTTGAAATATTATTTGTAGAGTATATATTTTTACTGATAGGATTTGTGTCTGTAGTGTTTACATCAATTCTTATAAATAAATCTATTTATAAACTAAGTACTTTAATAAGTTTCATGTTTTTAGTTTTGGAGATTATAGTATTTGTAATTTCTGTGGAATTTATTATACCTTATGAATACAGTAATATATTTGTTATCTTATATTCAAGTATAAACATATTTATGTGTAGCTTTATATCTAATAAACTTTTGAAGCAAAAAATTGATTTTTAGGAGGTGTATTATGAAAGCAAAAAATATAGGAAAATATACAATATATTTTATAATAGCATGTTTATTGATGATTGTTATGACTTCGATATTGAGTTATTTTAATAAAGACAAACTATCTATAAATACTTTAAAGGGTAATATAAAAGATATAGGAAAAGTAAGTTTAGTATATACGCCTAATATAAATAAATTTTCTTATGAAGAGGTAATTATAAGTAAGAATGGAATAAAAAATGATACAAATCCTAAATCAAAAATTGGAAATGATTATTTGAATATAGATAAAAAATACAGCGATTTTATTAATAATAGAGGATATGAATTTGTATATAAAGATAATTTAAATATAGGAGAGGCATATACTTCCATTAAGTCTATTTTGGAACAAGAAAATAATAAATTAAATGATTGTATAAAGATTTCAAATAAAGATTTAAAAAGTGGATTAGAAGAAAGTTTTAATATTAATTTAAAAGAAGCTGATTTTAAAGAAAATAGTTGGCAAACTGTGTTTAATAAAATATATAAAGGTAACTTATATATGGCAGTTAGTGAAACTAATCTTTCAGATTCTAAAGTCAATAATATCTGCATATTAAAGATAGATATAAAAGATAAGTCTTATAAATTATTAAGCAGGTTTAATTTAGACTTACATAATGGATATAAACAAAATATACATGAAATCAAATTTTCTATAGGAAGCAAAATCTATTTAGAAATGTTAAATAATAAAAGTACAAATGGAAATATTGAGGGGTATGATAATTATTCTAACTTTATTGTATATGATATAGAAGATAATGCTTTTAATATTAGTAATAAATTTATGGATAATCTAAATCAAGAAAAAAATGCCAATCCAAAAGAAATGGGCTTATTAAGCAAAACAAAGCTAGATTATATTGTCAAAAACAATAAGTTGAATCTTATAGTTACAGACATGAGTAATTCTGTAATTAATCTTGTTTATAATATTGATTCAAATGATATTAAACTAGAGAATTATGAGATACTTGATTTTAAAGTAGATTATAATAATATGTCATCTGGAATTAGAAAAGTTAAGTTATTAGATGATAAGATATATTCTATTTCAAACATAAAAGATACTCTATCAGGAGAGAAAAAAGGAAGTAAAGAGGTTTTTGATGTAATTGGAACTAAACCAGTAAAATTTCAGGTATTTGATATTAAACGTAAAAAGATATTATATGAAGCTGAGCTAATAAATGGAGATATAAGTTTACATGACAAGTTATTTTTTGTTGCAAATTAGATGATATTGTTAATTACATCAATTTATGTTGTTATATATTTAATATATATTAAATAGAAATAAGATGAGATAATCATAAATATGTTTTGATTATTTTATCTTATTTTTAAATTTAGTATAAAGAGTTTTTTGCTATTTTTTTGCTTTATACATAACCATTTAACTTGAATTTAATTCACTTAGATTTGAAATAGTATGAGTATAGTGGTAAAATTAATTATTAGAATATTAAAAATAATAACTAAATAATACAATATACTTAAAAAGGGGGAGCACTTTAAGATGAACAAAAAATATATTAAAGCAGGAAATTTAATTGATGGAACAGGAAATAGTATTATGAAAAATAAGGGTGTAATTATTGAGGGAGATACTATAGTTGAAATTGAAGATATAAGAGAAGATTTAAATGGATATGATGTATATGATTACTTAGATAAAACTGTTATGCCAGGAATTATGAATTGTCATGTTCACTTGACAATGGAGCCAGTTGGAAATCCAAAAATTTATTATGATAATGTATCAGATGTGGAGCTTGTGGTAAATACAATAAAACAACTTGATGCTTATTTAGATTCAGGAGTAACATATATTAGAAGTCTAGGTTGCCCTAAATATGTGGATGTACAACTTAAAAATCTTGTAGACAAGGGGTCTATAGATGGCCCTGGTATAGTTACTTCAGGTCCAGTTATATGCATGACAGGAGGTCATGGATACTACTTTGGCATTGAAAGTGATGGTATAGATGAATGTAGAAAATCAGCCAGAACAGTTTTAAAGAATGGAGTAGACTGTGTAAAGATAATGGCAACTGGAGGTGTGACAACTGATGGAGTTGAGCCAGGTTCACCACAATTGACTTTAGAAGAAATGAAGGTTGCTGTAGAGGAGGCTGTAAAAGCAGGCAAAATAACAGCTACACATGCGCAAGGTAGAACAGGTATAAAAAATGCAGTACTTGCAGGAATAACTTCTATAGAACATGGTGTTTATTTAGATGATGAGATAATCGATTTGATGCTAGAAAGAGGAACATACTTAGTTCCAACTGTAGCTGCTCCATATTTTATTCTAAATGCAGGAAGAGAAAGTGGGATAACTGAGGCTACTCTTAGAAAGTGTGAAATTGTTGCTATTCCACATAAAGAATCATTTTTAAAAGCCTATAAAAAAGGAATTAAAATTGCGGTTGGTTCTGATGCAGGAACTTCTTACAATGAGCATGGGAAGACATATTATGAAATGAAACTAATGTCAGATTATGGTATGGATAATATGGATGTAATAGTGGCTGCCACAAAAACTGCATCTGAGCTTTTAAGAATTGATAAAAATTATGGGACTTTAGAAAAAGGAAAGAAAGCAGATGTTATAATTGTAAACGGAAATCCTATAGATAATATAGATGTACTATCTGAGGTATTAGCAGTATTTAAACTTGGGAAAAAAGTTAGATAAGAAAGCAATATAAAAATAAAAAAGAGCGTCTAAAGTTAATTTTACATAGACACTCTTTTTTATTAGTAACAATCAAATATTTTATATTTTAAAGAATATATGCTATTTTGTATTTAAATATAGTATTTTAAAATTGTTTTATGCAATATAGTCTATAGAATCTACACATACAAAGTATATTCTTGAGTCATTAGAGTTTCCAAGTACTAAAACATCGTTTTTCTTACCTAAAACTTCAACACCAGTTAAAACTAAACTACCAGCTACTACAGTAACTTGATTATTTATTTTAGAAGTATAAAGGTTGTCAAGTATACCTTTATTACAACAACAATCATCACAATCACAGTTGCAATTGCAGTCTTTATATTGTTTTTTATCAAGATAATATCCTAAAGCTGCCACAAAATCATTATAATCTCCAGGTGCAACATTAAAAGCAACTGCTTTAAGAGAACATAATGATGCTAAATCTACAGTTGTTAGTGGATTTATTGTAGCAACTATATAATCAATTATATCATCAAGTATTGAATTTAATATACCTCCTAGGTCTATATTAGAAGGTACTGCTGCCTCTATAAGAGCAACTAATTCAGCTATCCCTGGAATAGTACCAATTGAACTAACTAATCCGCCAAGTGTCAATGGAATTGGTTTAGGATAATATATTTGACCAGATATATCTATTAAATCGCAGTTGCAAGCTGAAAATCTTTTAAAAGTAGCATTAAGTCCAGATAGATTGTCTTTTGGAGGTAAAGAGTAATCTATACCTACTAAATAAGCACCAACTATAAAGAAATCTGAAATAAAAGCAAATTGATTGAAATTAACAAAAGGTCTTATTGCATCATATCTTAAAAGTTCTAATGCATCTTTCATGCTTTTTTTGCAGCAGCAATGTTCAGCTACTTTAGGTTCTTTGCACTTACTTGGGTAATTATAGCATCTATCATCTGTTTGATAATTGTCATAATATCTATCTTCTATTTGATAGTTATCATAGTATCTATCATTTGTATTTATATAACCTTCTTCATATTCTTGAGAAAATCTAAAATTTTCTCTACATTTATTATTTTCCATTAAATGAACTCCTTTTATATTTTGATTTGAATATATAGATGATTAAGTTTATCTATATAGTAATATTATATTTGATTTGTAAAAAAATGTTACAAAAGATATTATAAAAGAATAAAAAAAGATAATTTGTCAAATGATAGTATAAATTTCTATGAACAATCTATTTTAAAACAAAAAACTGTATATAAAAAAGGTTTATATGTTATATTTATATAAATATATCTATAAATAAGAAGGGAGTAATTTGATAAATGATTGAGGTTGATAAATTATGTAAGTCTTTTACAAGGGTTGTAAAAGATGATAAGAATAAAAATTCAATAGGAAAGTTAAAGAAAATAAAAACTAAAAAAGAAGAATTTCTTGCTGTGAACAATGTTTCTTTTAAAGTTACAGAAGGCGAGATTGTGGGAATATTAGGTCCAAATGGTGCGGGAAAAACGACATTACTTAGAATGTTAGGGGGGATATTAACACCAACATCAGGGTACATAAGTGTTTCTGGATACGATTATTCAGTAAATAGAAATTCAGCAAAAAAAGAAATAGGATATTTGTCTGGAAATACAAAACTATATGGAAGACTTTCTCCAAGAGAACTTCTAACAACTTTTGGAAGCTTATACGAAATGTCAAAGGAGGATATAGAAGAATCAATTGAAAATGTTATAAAGATAATGGATATGAGTGAATTTATAGATAATAGAATTGAAAATCTATCAACTGGTCAAACTCAAAGAACATCTATAGCTCGTTGTCTAATACATTCTCCAAAAGTGTACATTTTTGATGAGCCAACATTGGGTCTTGATGTTTTAAGTAGTGCATCTATAATAGATTTTATGAAGAATGAAAAACTAAGAGGAAAAACTGTTCTGTATTCAACTCATTATATGGAGGAAGCAGAAACCTTATGTGATAAGATTTTTATGATTCACAATGGAAAAATAATTGCATCAGGAACACCAGAGAGTTTAAAAGAGGAATCTGGAGTAAATAACTTGAGAGACGTATTTATAAAACTTGCTAGAAAGGAGGAAGTTTAGATGAGAAGTAAGATTGTAAAATACATATTTAAAAAAGAAATGTTGGATATATTGAGAGATAAAAAGACATTATTTATGATGATTGTTTTACCACTTCTTTTGTATCCTTTACTTATGTTATTGATGATGCAGGTAATGAATATGTCTGCAAATAGTATGAATAGCAAGGATATAAATATAGCTTTTGATAATAAACCAAATAATGTATTAGTATCAATGATTGAAGAAAATAATTTAGGCAAAGATACTGAAAGAAAAGAAAATGCAAATGATAAAGGAAAGATAAGGATACTTGATGTTGATAATTATAAAAAGTCATTAGAAGAAAATAAAATTGATGCCTATATAAAGATAGAAGAAAAACAAGCATCTACAAGCTATAAAATATATATGAATTCTTCTCAAGAAAATTCTTCTAATGCAGTAAAGAGAATTGAAACTGTTTTAGATAAATACAAAAGACTTACTATAGAAAAAAAATTATCTGAGAAAGGTTTAGATATACAATCTACATTAGAGCCTTTAACATATAACACTGTAGATGTTGCAAAGACAGAAGAAGTGGCAGGCTATTTTTTAGGGCAGATATTACCATTCATATTGATAATAGGGGTTTTGCTTGGTTCAATATATCCAGCAATAGATGTTATGGCTGGAGAAAAGGAAAGAGGTACATTAGAAACTCTATTTACGCTTCCAATATCAAATTTAGAATTAGTTATGGGAAAATATATGGCTGTTTCTCTTAGTGCAATAGTAACAGCAATTTTAAATATTTTATCTATGGGATTGACCATGGCATTTATTTTAATTAGTGGAGGTCTTAGCAGTCAATTTGGATTTGGAAATTTCAATTATGGAGATTTAATTTTACCAATTATAACTACTTTAATTTGTATATGTCTGTTTTCGATGGTAGTGGCAGCAATTAGTATGTGTGTATGTTCACTAGCAAAAAGTTTTAAAGATGCTCAAAACTACATAACACCTCTTATGTTAATTATTATGATACCATCATATGTCTCTATGATACCAAATATAGTGTTAGATAGGGTAACATCTGTAATACCTGTGGTAAATATATCACTACTTATAAAAAGCGTATTGTCTTTTAAAAGTGATTTAAATTTAATAGCTTTGGTTCTAGCATCAAATATAGCTTTTGTTATATTAGCAATCATATTACTATCTAAGATGTTCAATTCAGAGGAAATACTTTTTGGTAATAGTAAAAGTTTTTCTTTTTTAGAGAAAAGATGTGATATAAAAAAAGGCTCTATACCAACTATAAGCGATGGTATTATTTTATACGCAGTTGGATTAGTACTTTTAATTTATGTTGGTTCTTTAGTACAAATAAAATTTGGAATGGGTGGTATCATAATGACACAATTTATGATAATTTCATTACCATTAATATTTGCATACTATATTAAAGCTGATTTTAGAGAAGTGTTTAGCTTGAAAGTTCCTAAGTTAAAACACATACTTGGTAGTATTGTTCTTTGGATTGGTGGATATATTCTTATAATGATTATAACACAACTAATTTTATTCTTGTTTCCTCAAAACATGGAAGTTGCTGAAAGTTTAAATGAAGCCCTTTTTATGAAAGATAAGTTTTTATTAAATTTACTAATAATAGCTTTATTACCAGCGATATGTGAAGAAATGTTTTTTAGAGGATTTATATTTTCTTCATTTAGCAAATCAAAAGATAAGAAGAGGTCTGTTAAGTTGGCTATAATATGTAGTGGAGTATTATTTGGTATTATGCATATGGATTTTATAAGAATAATTCCAACATCTATACTGGGTATTATATTTGCATATAGTGTATATAAATCTGGTTCTATATTTGTATCAATGTTATTACATTTTTTGAATAACAGTATAGCAATTGTAGTAAGTCATTATACAACTGGAAATGTAGCCAATCTATATAAATTTATTGAGGTCGATTTTGCCAATTTAAATATACTTAAATTTATTTTAATTATTTTAATAAGTTTTATATTAGTTGTATTGGGAGTAAGAATTTTGTATAGAAAATCTTTAAAAAGTTAAATATAGGTTTACTATATATTAAAATATTGATTCGCACTAAAGTATCTTATATATAAAATACTTTAGTGCTATTTTATATATTTTCTTTATCTTTCAATTATATAAACTCTTTATTGTTTCATTTATATAATATTTTCATTATATAAATGAAATAATAAAGAATTTTAATTTTAGAGATTTATAGTTAAAAAATCAATCATAATGTGAGGTATTAAAAAATTTAAATTATATATTTTTTAATTTAGTTAGGTATAAAATCTAAGAATTAGTTTGTCGAAATAAATATAGAAAGAAAAAATAGAAAAAATAAAGTATGAATATGTTGCAAATACTATGTTTTAGGAAAAAGTAGTCATTTCTTGTAAAATGGATAGTTTTAAAAAGAAAATAGTAAAATTATAATATAAAAATAAAACTTTTCAGATAATTCAAAGAAAAACAAGCATCTTTTATCAATAATTATATGCCAAAATAATCCAATTTATTTTATATTATACCGATATGAAATGTATAAATCAATAGTTAAGACAACTAATATACTACATTCTATAATTATAGTAGCTAAAAATTTCATGGAATTTAAAATAAATATAAACTATCCATTTTACAAGAAATGGAAACTTTTGGGATATGCTTATTTGCTAACAGTTTATAATAAAATAGAGGTGTTTTAATGGGAGGAAATTTTTATGAGGGATTTACAAAAAAAATTAATGTTTTTTTTATTTATATGTATAATTTTACAAATTACACATACAATACCAGTTTATTCTTTAAATGAATTTTATAAAAACAACTCCCTAAATAACTTTGAATCTATTATGTTTAATAATCAATTTATTAGTGAATATTCATTGCAGGTAATATGTATTATGACTATAATATGTGTACTACTTATCCTCTATATAATATATGATAAATTAAATTTTAGAGTTAAATTGCAAAAGATAGCTTATACAGATAGTCTTACAGGGGCAAGTACTATGGATAAGTTTGTGATTGATGCTAACAAAATATTATACAAAAATAATCAAGAAAAATATGCTTTATTGTACATAGATATTGATAAATTTAAATATATAAATGACCTATTTGGATATGAAGTTGGAAATGAAATTTTACGTAATTTAACTAAGATTATTAAAAATAATATATTTGAAGATGAGATATTTGCAAGAATATCTGCTGATAATTTTACTATAATTATGAGATATACAGAAGAAAAAGATATAACAAATAGATTAAATAATATATTTGAAGAATTGGATTTATTTAATAATAATCAAGAGGAAAAGTATAAACTTGTTTTGAGCTGTGGAATCTACTTTATACTTTCAGAAGATAGAGACATTAACTCAATTATAGATAGGGCTAATATACCTCATAAAATGGCAAAAGGAGGACATAAAAGTTCTTATGCATTTTATGATAATAAGATTCATGACCAAGAAATAAAAGAAAAAGAGATGGAAAATACAATGTTTTCAAGTTTAGAAAATAAAGAATTTATTGTACATTTGCAACCTAAAATAGAACTTAATACAGGAGAAATACAAGGCTCAGAAGCACTTGTTCGATGGAAAAGTTCTGATAAAGGTTTAATACCTCCAAATGAGTTTATCCCATTTTTTGAAAAAAATGGTTTTGTGATAAATTTAGATTTATATGTACTTGAAGAGATATGTATACAGCTTAGAAAATGGATTGATACAGGTATAAATCCAGTTACCATTTCAGTTAATGTTTCAAGGATACATTTATATTGCAATAATTTTATAGAAACATATAAAAATATAATTGATAAATATGATATACCTGCAAAATATATAGAACTTGAACTTACAGAAAGTATTATATTTGATAATTTTGATATTTTAATTGATATAATGAATAATTTAAAAGAGATAGGATTTTTGATATCTATGGATGATTTTGGCTCAGGCTATTCATCTTTAAATATGTTAAAAGAAATTCCTATGGATATTTTGAAGCTTGACCAAAAATTTATTATGGAAACTTATAATAGCAATAGAAGTAAGATAATTGTTACCAAAGTTGTAGAAATGGCAAAAGAATTAGGTATGAAAGTGGTATCAGAAGGCGTTGAGACAGAAGAACAGTTTGAGCTTTTAAAGGAAGTAAAATGTGATATGGCACAAGGATATTTGTTTGGAAAACCAATGCCAATTGAAGAATTTGAAAAATTGATTATGTATAGCTCAATAAAATAGGACTTAATTTATCTTATAAATTTAATAAATTGTATTAAAAATGAACTCTAGTATAGTGTTCATTTTTTTGTGAACTTTTTTATATACTTTCTAAGGTAGTAAAATATCTAACTAAGATTAAAAGGAGATTAATATAAAGATATTATACTAATTAAAAAGTAAATTGATAAATCTTTGAATAGAAAGAAGATAGTATTTTAAAATAAGCTGACTATAGTTTTGATTATAGATATATTCTAGCTATTTTTATAAAAGTATAGTACGAACAAAGATATACAAAAATATTTTCATAATTTTATGTAAAAGTAATTGACATATAAGCTGTATTATTATATTATTGTATTAAGTTATTAATACAATAATATAATAAGGAGGTATGAATATGGAATGGGAACTTGATAATAACAAACCTATATATATACAATTAGTAGAACATTTAAAATTGAAAATAGTTTCAGGTGAGATTGAAATTGGATCTAAATTAGAAACAGTAAGGGCACTTGCAGAAGATGCTGAAGTAAATCCAAACACGATGCAAAAAGCTCTAACAGAACTTGAAAGACAAGGATTAGTTTATAGCCAAAGAACTAAAGGAAGATTTGTAACAGATGATAAGGAAAAAATAAAAGCTATGAAAGCAGAGATAGCTAATGTTGAGATAAACACATTAAAAGAGACTTTAGAAAAACTTGGGTATGATAAAGATGAAATGCTAAAACTTATTACAGAAAATTTGAAAGGAGAATTATAAAATGGATAAAAATATAAATAATATTTCTCAAGATGGAATAGTTGAATTTAAAGGTGTAAATAAAAGCTATGGAACTAAGAAGGTTTTGAAAAATGTTGAATTGAATATACCAAAGGGGAAGATAGTGGGATTATTAGGACCTAATGGAAGTGGCAAAAGTACAATGATTAAGTTGATAAATGGATTATTACAACCTGATAATGGTGAAATTGTAATAAGTGGAATGAAACCATCAATAGATACTAAGAAAATAGTGTCATATTTACCAGAAAGAACTTATTTAAATGATTGGATGAAGGTATCGGATTTACTCAAATTTTTCTATGATTTTTATAGTGACTTCGATGTTAGAAGAGCAAATGAGATGATTAAGAGTTTGGATATTGATGTAAATGAAAAGTTAAAAACAATGTCTAAAGGAACTAAAGAAAAGGTTCAACTTATCTTAGTTATGTCAAGAAAAGCCAGTATATATATCTTGGATGAACCTATTGGTGGTGTTGACCCAGCTGCAAGGTCATATATACTTAAGACTATATTAAAAAATTATTCTGAAGATAGTACTTTACTAATTGCTACTCACTTAATAAGTGAAATAGAGAATATATGTGATGAAGTGATATTTATATCTAAGGGAGAAATAGTATTACAAGGAGATGTTGAAACAATAAGAGAAGAAAAAGGAAAATCTATAGATGCATTATTTAGGGAGGAATTCAAATGTTAGGTAAATTATTAAAGTATGAGTTAAAGGCAAGTGGAAGAACTTTTATACCATTATATATAGCTATATTGGCAGTAGCTGTATTCAATGGAATATTTATGAACACAGATATATTTCAAATACAGGGAATAGGAATACTGATATTGATGAGTCTTTTCATGGCATTAGGTGTTTTAACTATTGTAGTTACAATTCAAAGATTTAGAAAAAATCTTTTGGGTGATGAGGGGTATTTAATGTTTACTCTTCCTGTTAGTACTAGTTCGCTTATCTTATCTAAATGTATAACAGCACTTATATATGCTGTACTTAGTTTTATAGTTGCAATGTTAACATTTGGGATGCTTATGCTTTTTAGTGCTTCTGGAATACATTTACCTGAATTTTTAGATTTTTTTAATTCTGTTTTTACAAAGGGTTCTGAATACTTTTTAGATGTTGCGTTATTTTTAGTAACAATGCTTATTTCGTATTCATCATTTATTTTGTTATTATATACGTCAATTTCAATGGGTCAATTACCAAGATTTAACAAGCATAGAAATTTAGTAGCATTTGTTTCTTTTATAGCTATAAATATAGTAATATCAAGTGTTGGAAATGCCATAGAAAAAATTTTACCATATAAAGATACAAATATGATATACCATTTTTATCAAAGTCCTCATTTTGCACTTGCAATACTTGGCAGTATTGCAGTTGTAGTAATATTATTTTTCGCTACAAAATATATATTAGATAAAAAATTAAATTTAGAATAGAAATTTTTATAGAGAGCCATCTTTTGAGTAATATTCAGAGATGGCTTTTTTTATTTAAGGAGTCAATTTATATAAAACAAGAATGAAACTTTATTTCTAGTTAAATCTGTATATGTGTAGTATAATGAGACTACATGTTAAAATTTGTAATAAATAGTTGTATACTTGATATAATCATTTAGAAAGTATGAATTTCATGGAGTATATCAAGAAAATTTAAAGTTATGTAGATTTGAGGGAGAAAATATGAAAAGTTATACAAAGGCTAAATGGAGTGTTTGGGGTATAATTACATTTTCATTCATTTTAGTCTTATTTTTAAGGATGTCAACTGCTGTTGTTTCAGATAACTTATCAAATGAGTTAGGTTTTAATTCTATACAAATTTCAAATATAGCATCTTTTTGCCTCTATGCATATGCCTTTATGCAAATACCTGCAGGAATCTTAATTGATAAATATGGAGCAAGAAAAATTAGTAGTCTTGGAATTATAATGGCAAGTTTAGGTTCTGTTTTATTTGGATTGATTCAAAGTATAGAGTTAGCATATATTTCTCGTATAGTTGTAGGGGCAGGAACATCAGTAATATTGCTTTGTATTTTAAAAATTCAGGGTAGATGGTTTAATAAATCAGAGTTTGCTTCGGCAACAGCTAAATTTTCCTTTGTAGGGAATTTAGGGGGAGTTCTTGCTACTTTTCCACTTGTGTTTCTATCTGAATTTGTTGGGTGGAGAAATTCATTTTTATTGATAGGAATAATTGGTGTTGTAATAGGATGTTTTATGTATATTATTGTTAGAGATACACCAAAAGAATATGGATTCAATATAGATATCGAATCTCATGAAGAATCAGAGAAGATTAGTATTGTTGATGGAATTAAGTCTGTTACAAAGAACAAATCAACATGGTATAATTCAATGATAATGTTCTCCTTTGTAGGTCTGACAAGTGCGTTTACAAGTCTATGGGGAGTAAAATACATAATGGATGTTTATGGAGTTAGTAAGAGTTTTTCTGCATTTATAGTATCATTTTTTACATATGGATTTATATTTGGTTCAATAATTATGGATTTTGTATTTGCCAAAATAAAATCCAGTAAATTTAATATAATAAAATATGGAGCAATAATAGATTTGTTTATATGGATTGTAATTGTAGTGGTATACAAAGTAAAACCACCAATAATGCTTTTACCAATAGCATTTTTTATTATGGGATGTATAGTTATGTCTCATCTACAAGTTTTTAATGATGCTAAGTATAAAAATAAAGAAATTTATTCTGGACTGGCAACTAGTGTCATTAATACTTTCGAATTTATAGGTAGTGGTATTATTAATTTAATTATAGCAGTATCTTTGCAAGTAAATTCATATAATGTAGTTGATGGATATAAAAGAGGATTTGTGGTATTTATAGTACTTAGTATTATAACTATAATAGCATCTCATATAGGTGTAAAAAATGATAATTCTAAAACTGAATAGAATTATCATTGATTCAATTTAATACAATATTTTGTAGATAACAAAGGATTTATATTTATTGCAAAGATATGTACAAAGGCATAATTGGAATATAAATCTTGTTTACTATGTCGAAATGATATTGTATTATATTAAATAGAAAATAAGAACTTTAAACTATAATATTGGTTCTAAAAATATAAGGTAAGGAGTTTTTTATGGATAATACAAAAATAGATGATATAAGCAAGTTGGATTTAAATAATTTAGATATTAATAAAATAGATATGGGAGGTATAATGGAAAGCTTTTTAGAATGGGCGACTACAAGTGGAGTAAAACTTATAATTGGGATGCTCATACTTTCCATCGGATTTAAAATAATAAAGAAATTTGTAAACCATGTAATGTTATTACTTGGCAAAAGAGATATTGATTTAACTTTAAGAAGGTTTTTAAAATCTCTTCTTTTGAGTGTGCTCAAAGTTGCTGTAGTAATCGTTGTTTTAGAATATTGGGGAATGAGTTTGTCTAGCTTTGCTGCCGTGATAGCATCAGCAGGGGTAGCAATAGGTTTAGCATTACAAGGTAGTTTATCAAATTTTGCTGGAGGATTTATCATACTTTTGATTAGACCTTTTAAAGTAGGAGATTACATAGAAGCAGCAGGTCATGGAGGAACAGTTGAGCAAATAGGACTTTTTTATACACAGTTGGTTACTCCAGATAATAAACAGATACTTATACCTAATGGCTCTGTATCAAATGACAGTCTAACAAACTATTCAGCAAAGAATACTAGACGAGTTGACTTGACTTTTAGTGTAGGATATGAAGATGATATATTACAGGTGAGAAGAGTATTAAAAGAGATTGTGAATAGCCATAAATTAATAATAAATGAACCAGAGCCATTTATAGGAATAGTGGAACATGGAGATAATGCCATTAAATTTGCTGTTAGAGTTTGGTGTAATACAGAAGATTATTGGACAATTTATCTTGATTTATTGGAAGAGGTTAAAGTTAGATTTGATGAAGAAGGAATTACAATTCCTTATCCTAAGATGGATTTAACATTAAGAGAACTAAAAAGAATTTAATATTATAAAGTCAAAGCACCCTTTAGATTTAATCTTTGGGTGCTTATTTAGAATTTTTTTCTTATGAAAAATGATTTAATATCCATAAGAATAGCATCTTTTGATTTAAAATAATTGCCTACCTATATTTGATACCAGTTATAAGCGTTTTTCATATTTTATCTTGTACAATTTAATGTCGATAGATGATTAGAAATAGTCTTTGTTTTCGACAACATATAATGTATATTTGTTATACAATTTAACTTTAAACTAATTATATATTGTTGCAACCTTTTAATCTGTATATAAAGAATCCTATGAATTTACTATTTTCAAAAATCTTCCTTCTGCAAAAGATAATAAAGCAATAATTAAAAGTATCAATCGAATTAATGAATAATCTTATAGTTACAAATAAGCATTCTTATACTGGGGAATGTTTTTTTATTTATACAAGCAACATATTTTGTTTTAGTAAATTTATTTTAGTAGATATAACTTTTATAGTTTTAAAACTAGCAAAGTAGGAAGTAAATTTAATATAAAAGGGTAAATAAAGGGTTTAGAGGGCATAATATAGAATAAATTAAGTATTTAAGGAGGGTTTTTTATGTGTAAAAAAACATATTTATTAGTAGTAAGTATACTTGTTGCAGGTTTATTGACTGCATGTAGTGGAAATCCAACTACAGATTCAGGACAGGCACAAGATAATACGAAGAAAGAGACAAATGCGTCAAATAATGATTTAAAAGATGAAAAAAAGAATACAAATTTAAGTGAACAAGATTTTAAAGTACCATACACAAATGCAGTAAGCATATTTAAAGATAAGTATAAAGATGCTGATATAGTAGATTTAAGCCTTGAAAGAGACTTAAATAAATTTGTTTATACTGTTGAAGGTGTAGATGATAATAATGAGTATAAGATGAAAATAGATGCTAATACAAAAGATGTATTACAGGATAAAACAGAAAAATTGGATTCAGAAGATTTAAATGGAGTAGCAAGAAAAGAAAAATTAGACTTAAATGATATAATAACACCTCAAAAAGCTATGGAGATTGCATTAAAAGAGCAAAATGGAATGGTAAAAGAATGGAGTTTGGATAAAGATTTAGATGTTACTTTTTATAAAATAAGAATAGATAAAGATAAAAATGAATATGACATAAAGGTAGATTCTAAAAAGGGAACTATATTGGAGGTAGAAAAAGAAGATTAGAAGCTTTAAATGTCTTTTTTAATAATTTCTTTTTTAAATAAAATTTGTTTAAAATATAACAAGCAGGGTATAAAAAGATTAAATAACTATTTTAGGAGGAGTACGGTATGTCATTGAAATCATTAAAAATAAAAGAAAATTTATATTGGGTAGGTTCGCTTGACCCTGACTTAAGAGTATTTGACATAATTATGTATACACCTTATGGAACTACTTACAATTCATATGTATTAAAAGGAACAGAAAAAACGGTTTTATTTGAGACAGTTAAAGATAAGCATTTTGACAATTATATTGAAAGATTAAATGATTTAAATATAGATTTTGAAAAAATAGACTATATTGTTGTAAGTCATACTGAACCAGACCATGCAGGAAGTGTTGAAAAACTTTTGGACTTAGCTAAGAATGCAAAAGTAGTAGCTTCAGAAACTGCAATTAAATATCTTAAGGAAATCGTAAACAAAGACTTTGAGTATATTGCAGTTGCAGATGGAGATACACTATCAATTGGAGACAAGACTTTAGAGTTCTTCTCTGTTCCTATGCTTCATTGGCCAGATACTATATACACATATATAAAAGAAGATAAAACTCTTGTAACATGTGATTCATTTGGTAGTCATTATAGTAATGATAAGATAGTAAACACACTTGATGAAGATGAAGAAAAGGATTACTTAGATGCTTTAAGATACTATTATGATTGTATAATGGGACCATTTAAGCCATCTATGGTAACGGCTATAGAGAAGATAAGAGACTTAGATATAGATACTGTATGTCCAGGTCATGGACCAGTATTAACTGAAAATCCTAGAAAAATTATAGACATTTATTATAACTGGAGTGTAAATGAACAAATAAAATTAGAAAAAGAAGTTACAATTTGTTATGTTTCTGCACATGGATATACAAAGATTATGGCAGAAGCTATAAAAGCATATATTGAACAAAACAGCAATTATAAAGTAAACTTATTTGATGTAATAGAAAATAAACAAGAAGATATTTTAGCAAAAATAGCAGTATCACAAGGTGTATTATTTGGTACACCAACAATATTAGGAGATGCCTTAAAGCCTATATGGGATATTTTAGTATCCTTAAATCCAGTCATTCATGGTGGAAAAGTTGCTTCAGTATTTGGTTCATATGGATGGAGTGGAGAAGGTATAGAAAATGCTATGGAGAGAATAAATCAGCTTAGAATGACATCTGTAAAACCATTTGCTGTTAACTTTAAACCATCAAATGAAGAATTAGAAAAATTACATTCTTATACAGGTAAATTTTTAGATAAATTAAATTCTACTTTTGGAAGTAAAAAGAAGACTAAGAAATTTAAATGTGTGATTTGTAATGAAGTATTTGAAGGTGATAGTGCTCCTAGTGTATGCCCTGTATGTGGAGCTAAAGAAGACCAATTTATAGAAGTTGAAGAAGATGAAGTTACTTTTAGAAAAGATACTGATGAATATTTTGTAATAGTGGGAAATGGAGCAGCTGGTTTTTATGCAGCAGATGCTATAAGAAAAAGAAATAAAACTTGTAAGATAACTATGATTTCTAATGAAGATGAACTAACTTACTATAGACCTGCACTTTCTGATGGTATAAATGAAGAGCTCGGATCAGATTTTTATATGGAAGACAAAGCTTGGTATGACGAAAATAATATAGTAGTAATATTAGGAACAAATGTAGATAAATTAGATGAAGTAAATAAAACTATTATAGTAAATGATGGTGCTATTAAGTTTGATAAGCTTGTAATAGCTACAGGAAGTAGAAATTTCATACCACCAATTAAAGGGCATGATTTAGAAAATGTGTTTACTCTTAGAAATATAAAAGATTTGTACAGTGTAAAGGAAGCTTTAGAAAAATCTAAGAAAGTTGTAGTAATTGGTGGAGGTTTATTAGGTCTTGAAGCTGCATGGGAATTTAGATTAAAGGGATTAGAAGTAGTAGTAGTTGAAGCAATGGATGGTATACTATCAAAACAACTTGATAAAGAAGGTAGTAAAATATTAGAACAATGTGTAAGAGATACAGGAATAGATGTAAGATTAGGTGTAGCAGTTGATGGCATTGATGGAAATGGAAAAGCTCAAAAAGTTCTATTTAAAGATGGAGATAGTGTTGAATGTGATATGGTAGTATTTTCAATTGGTGTAAGAGCAAATACACAAATGGTTCAAGATACACCTGTAAAAACTGACAGAGGTATTGTTGTAGATAAGACACTACAGACAACTATTAAAGACATATATGCTTGTGGAGATGTTGCACAAGTAGAAAATACTAGTTTAGCAATATGGCCATCTTCAGTGGAAATGGGAAAAATAGCAGGAGCAAATGCAAGTGGAGATAACTTAACATTTGAAAGTGATGTATATCCAGTTTCATTGGATGCAATGAATGTAAAAGTATTTAGTATTGGTAATATACAAAATTTTGATAAAGAAATTTCATCAAAAGATGAAGGAAAGAGAATATACAAAAAATTATTTATGAAAGAGGGTTCATTAGTAGGAGCTATACTTATAAATGATTTAAGTTGTACTGTTAAATTGATAAGATTAATATCTGAAAAAGGTGATTTTGAAGATATCATGAAGGCAGATATACTATAGTTTAAATATATCAGAATGAAAAAGTCTTAAAATATGACAATTCATATTTTAAGACTTTTTTGTTATAATATATAATAAAATAATCATACCTTAACTGTAAATTTATATAGATTGTTTACTTTTTAATATTAGATTACTTTTTTGAGATTGGTATATAATAACAATATAGAGTATATAATAATAGTTAAAGTTAAAAAAGGGGAAAAGCAATATGCAGTATATACAAGAATTACTTGATTTGACTCAAAACTATTGGGTATTAGCTACAATAATTGGTTTGTTAAGTGCATTTATAGAAAGCTTTATACCAGCCCTACCACTTGTTGCCATAGTTACAGCAAATGCTGCAATACAAGGGTTATTTCTTGGATGTTTGTTATCATGGATTGGCTCAGGACTTGGGACAACCTCATTATTTTTATTAATAAGCAGATTTAATGACAGTAAGCTTTTTAATAAGTTGAGAAATAGTAAAACTGAAAGAGCGATAAGTTGGATGGATAAACAGGGATTTAAGTTATTGTTTATAGCATATGCCTGTCCATTTATGCCTGGTTGTTTAGTTACTATTGCATCGGCTTTTGGTAAAAAAGATATAAAAGATTTTGTTCCAGCAATGCTGGCAGGCAAATTTGTAATGTTTATAGTAATAAGCTATGTGGCAAGTGATATAGAAGGATTTATAACAAGTCCTTTAAAGATAGCATCATTTATACTATTAGTATTTTTATCATGGAAGATTGGAAATAGAGTTAATAAAAACCTTGAAAATCACAATTATGAATTCCATCATAAAAAACACAACAATGACAGAGATAATAGAAAGATTTAGTTTTCTAAAAAATAAAAAGTATTAAAAAAATGATTAACTTCTAAATCATTATTTTAAGATACTTTTTATTTTTTTGTTTATTGGGTACAATATCTTTTTAAGAGATATTAGAATAAATGTGAGTCATAGAATGTAACTATAGTAAAATATAAAATTGATATCCAATCAAAAAAATAACTATAAAATTTAAGAGTTTAGATATAAATTTTTCTGTTTTTGAGTTAGTTTTTATAGGGAGTAGAGAAATGTTTATAGTAATAGGATAAAACAGTTCAATACCTTCTTTAGTAATAAGGTCAAGGCACAGGTGAGATAGATATCCTATTATAAATCCACTAGACAAACATGAGAAAACTATATTATTGTGAGTAAAGATTGTTAGAGATTTAAAAAAACTATAAAGAAGCAATAAAGCAATTAGGCTATGGGTAAATCCTCTATGTCTAAACCTGCTTCCAAATAATTTGTATATCAATATAAATTTTTTACTTATGTGAGAGCCCCGCATATCTATATCTGGAAACAAAGAGCCTAAATATGCAAAATAAATATAAACTATAATTAATACTATTTTATATGTAATATCGTATTTTACTAGATATATATTGTTTATAAAGGGGAGTATCAAAAGTGCAAATATATATCCTCCCCTTTCATGTGTTTCTTTTATCATATAAAAATCCTCCTGAATCGTCACTATAAACATAATATTGGTAAATTTAGACTATCTTTTATTCTATTATATAGCAAACATAAGTTTTTTTCAAAAGGATTTTAATATTTAATTAATCTTGAGATTTTAAATTTTTATAGTTTTCTAAAGCCCCATTCCAATTTACTACATTAAACCAGTTGTCAATGTATTCATTTCTTCTATTTTGATATTTTAAATAGTAAGCATGTTCCCAAACATCAAGCCCTATTATAGGTGTCAAGTTTTTACTTATAGGGCTATCTTGGTTTGGAGTAGTTATAATAGATAATTTACCATCCTTAGTAGCTACAAGCCAAGCCCAACCAGAACCAAAAACATCTAAAGAAGCTTTTTTGAATTCTTCTTTAAATTTTTCAAAAGAACCAAAGTCTCTATCAATAGCTTCTTTTAAAGATTCAGAAGGTATAGTTTTTTCAGGAGTCATGATATCAAAAAAGAATTTATGATTGTAAGCACCTCCTGCATTGTTTCTTACTGTTGTAACAATATCTTTAGGCAAAGAGTCTAAATTTTGCAATAATTCACATAAAGAATAATTGTAAAGCTCAGGATATTTTTCAAGAGCAGCATTTAATTTATCAACATAAGCTTGATAGTGTTTATCATGATGCAATTTCATAGTTTCTTTATCTATATAAGGTTCAAGTGCATCATATGCATAAGGTAATGGTTTAACCTTAAACTTATTGTTTTCAGGTGTAAAAGCAAATGAAGTGATACACTGTGAAATTATAAATAAAGACATAATAACTGGTATTAACATTTTTTTCTTCATAAAAATCACCTCCTAATATAGTATTTCTAGAAATAAAAAAAATATGAAAGATTAGCAAATAATTTATAAAAATTTGATAGTAAATTTCTTTTAAATTGAATAAGTTTTAAATCGAAAGACAAAACTATGAGATATAGAACAAGACTAAAAGATAGGAAGGAATTTTGATAGTATGGATGGCAATATTTCAATTTATTATAAAGGGGATATATCTAAAAAAGAAGATATTAAACTTAAAAAAAAAGAGTCTATAAATAATATTAATAATGTAAATCTCGATAGTAGAGAAAAATTTAAAAATGATGAAAAAACTTCTGATTTTGAGAGGTTCGATGTAATAGATGTTATTTGTGGGAATAAACCATTTGAAAAGGATGGAAAAGTTATTGTTTTTAATGGAAGTATATATAATTGTCACGAAATAAAAGCAGAATTGATTGAAAAAGGGCATACTTTTACTACAGATGATGATATTGAAATCTTATTGGCATCTTATATAGAGTTTGGTAAGAATTGTGTACATAAGATAAAAGGTATGTTTAGCTTTATAATATATGATAAAGCAAGTGAAAGTATATTTGGAGCAAGAGATTTATTTGGAATAAAGCCACTTTATTATATAAATAATGAAAAAGCAATACTTTTTGCTTCAGAGTATAAATTTATGCTTGAATATATGAAAAATTTAAATATAAATGAAAGAAGTTTACAAAGTTATTTTTCATTTCAATATGTACTTCCTGAAGATACTATGATACAAGGAATAAGGTTGATACCAGCAGGTCATTTTTTTAGAGTGGAAAATGGCATATTATCTTTAAAGAGATATAACAAACTTGAATTTAGAAGTAGTACAAAATTTTTTTACACTAAAAATCATTTAGGGAATAAAGATGTAAGTGAAGAAGATGTAAGAAATGTGCTAGTGGATTCAGTAAAAAGTCATATGACAGGTAATAGAGCAATTGGAACATTTTTATCTAGTGGTATAGATTCATCCATTATAACTACTTTAGCTTCACAAATTAATTCAAATATAAAATCTTTTTCTGTAGGCTTTAATGTCAAGGGATATAGTGAGTTGGAAATAGCAAAGAAAACGGCTGATAAATTAGGTATAGAAAATATCCAGATTAATATAACACAAGATGAATATATAAAAGCATTGCCAAAAATAGTTTATTCTTTGGATGACCCTGTGGCAGACCCTTCAGAAGTAGGACTTTATTTTCTAATCAAAGAAGCAAGTAAACATGTTGAAGTAGCATTGTCTGGAGAAGGTGCAGATGAATTATTTGGAGGATATAATATATATAAAGAATATAATAATATGAAATCTATTGTAAATTCACCTACTTATGTTAAAAGTTTATTAGGGAGAGTTTCAGAACTTATGCCCAATATGAAAGGAAAAAATTACTTTTATAGAGCTACAACACCACTAGAAAAAAGATATATAGGAAATGCAAAAATTTTTGAAAATAGTGAAGTAAAAAATTTCTTTTCTAAATATAAAGAGAAGAATATATATGAATATTTGTTGTTTAATTTGTATAGAGATGCACAGAAGAACAACTATGATTATATAAGTAAGATGCAACACATAGATATGAATACATGGCTTCAGGGTGATATACTTCAAAAAATGAGTAAACTTTCTAAATGTGAACAACTTGAACTTAGAGCTCCATTTTTATATAAAGATGTATTTGATGTAGCAAAGAACTTGAGGATAGAGCAAAAGACAACGAAGAATAATACAAAAGTATTACTTAGAGAATCATTTAGAGATATAGTGCCAGAACATGTTATCCAAAGAAGAAAATTAGGATTCCCAACACCGATAAGAGTTTGGTTAAAAGATTCTTTAGGAGAAGTTGTAAAAGAAACTATTTCTAATTCAAATGTAGATGATTTTATAGATAAAAAATATGCAATAAATCTCTTAGATACCCATTTTAAAGGGCATAGAGATAACTCAAGAAAAATATGGACTATATTCATATTTTGTCTTTGGTATCAATTATTTATAGAAGACAAAAATATTAAATACTAGTCGTGTATTATATTTTCCTTAATGTATTGCATTTTAGAATAGCCAGAACTAAGTTCTTGATAATAATATATATCAGGAATTTAGTTCTGGCTATTTTATTAAAAATTTATATGGATACATTTATTTTATTATTTCAATAAAATTATTGGCAAACATTTTGACAAGATTACTTTCTACTGCTAAATTTAAGTTTTGGCCATCATCATAACCAGCAGAAATCAAACCTAGTAAATTTCCAAACATATCTAAAAGTGCTCCACCTGAACTACCACTAGAGATTGGAGCTGTAAATTGTATCATTTGAACTGTTTCAAAATCACGAAAAGCTGATATAATTCCATCTGAAACTGTATTGAAAAGACCTAAAGGGCTTCCAATTGCAACTATTTTTTGACCTCTTACAGGCTTTTTACTAATATTAATGGGTATTGGCTTACATTTTCTATCAACCTTTATTACAGCTAAATCATAATCTGTATGATACTTTATAATTTGGTAAGAGGTATAAACATTATCATCATTTTCAAATCTAACTAAAAATGAGTACCCATCATTAACTACATGAAGATTTGTGAGTATATAACCTTCATTATTTATTACTACCCCAGAACCACTCTTAAATGGCTTATTTTCATTATTACACACAACAATCATAACAACAGAAGATGATAATTTTGCAAGTTCTTCATAAGAAAGTTCCATTTCCTTATTTTGTATAGGTTTTTTAGGTGTATGCTTTATGTTAATAAAAGTATTTTCAGAGTTAGGTTTATCTGTAGAAGTGTAAGTTTTATTGGTATTTTCTTTATAGTTTATATTGGAAACAGATTTTTCAAAAGGTATTTCTAATATATCTGTGCTTTTTTTAGAAAGTTCAAATAGAGTAGAAAAATTTGAACATTCAGGATATAAATCAAGAATATCTTTACATGGATTTAAATATAAAATATCGCATCCAAGTTGTGATAAAAAATATAAGAAAAAAAGTTCTTGTCTTTTGATATTTCCAAAGTATACTATTTTTGGTGAGATAGTAGTTTTTATTTTGTTATAAAATAAATTAGGTAGAAAGTATTCTATCCAACACAAAAGTTTAACAGCAAAATTTTTAACAATAGAAGGTGTTGAATTTGGCATACTCTTATCAAATAAATCTAATGTATTTTTAAATGCAATCTTTTTAGTCCAATCTAAAGTATCATTTTCTATCTTGCATGGAAAGTCAATATTATATAAATTCCAACTGTTAAATTTAGATTTATCATAAGTATCAAAAATTTTAAGCATATTATCTGTTTGTGATTTGTTAAAACTCATATTTAAGTTACTCAATCTAATATAAGGAATTGTTGGATTATTAAAAAAATAATTGTCTATCTTTTTAATTTTTTCTATGTACTTATCAATTGAATTATCAACACCTATATATCGTGTAAAGTAGACCTCCTTAATATATGAAGAGCTTTTGTTTGTATATGGCATGTTAGACATAAATTCAATTATAGGTTCATGTGATTTTTTTATTAATATCTTTAATGGTTTAATAGTACAAAGCATATTTTTTCTCCTATAAAATAATATGATATAATCTATTATAAAACAACTTAAAACAATATAGTACAAGAATTTTGTAGTTTCAAAATAAAATATGTACTTGTTCATACAAATGATATATAATTACATATTAAACATAGATTTTACATATTTAGTAGAGTATGTAAAATCTATGTAAAAAGTAAGAAATATAAACATTTTTTTAATTATATTTTAAAAATATCAAGTAAGTTTTCTTCACAAATGAATAAAAAATGATATAATATGATTAAAGAAAAAGATAAATAATTAGCAAGATTTGTTTAGCTAAAATTAACAAGGGAGCGATAAATTATGGGTATAACATTATCAAAAGGCCAAAAGGTTGATTTAACTAAAGGAAATCCAGGCCTTAAAAATATTTTAGTAGGTTTAGGATGGGATACTAACAAGTATGATGGTGGATTTGACTTTGATTTAGATACAGCAGCGTTTTTAACAGGAGCAAGTGGAAGTGTTACTAATGATGGAGATTTTGTATTTTACAATAATTTAAAACATACATCTGGAGCAGTTGAACATCTAGGAGATAACAGAACTGGTGAAGGTGATGGAGATGATGAACAAATAGTTGTTGATTTATCTAAGATTCCTGGAGAAATAAGCAAGATTTCTTTTACAGTTACAATTCATGATGCAACAGAAAGAAAACAGAATTTTGGACAAGTAATTAATTCTTATATAAGAATAGTAGATAAAGATACAAACGAAGAATTAATAAAGTATGAACTAGGAGAAGATTTTAGTATAGAAACAGCTATAGTAGTAGCTGAAATATATAAGCATAATGGAGAATGGAAGTTTAATGCACTAGGCTCTGGTTTTGAAGGTGGTCTTGCTGCACTATGTGGAAACTTTGGAATAAACTTATAATTTCAAATATAATAATAAACTAGAGGGGGTATTTTCCATGGCTATAGTATTAAAAAAAGGACAAAAAATTGATTTAACTAAAGGAAATCCAGGTCTTAAAAATATAAAACTTGGGCTAGGTTGGGATACAAATTCATTTGATAGTGGATATGATTATGACCTAGATGTAAGTGTTTTCATGGTAGGAGAATCACAAAGAGTTGAAAAAGATGAAGATTTTATATTCTATAATAACTTAAAACATACATCTGGAGCAGTTGAACATTTAGGTGATAATAGAACTGGTGAAGGCGATGGAGATGACGAAGAAATACTAGTAAATTTAGATGTAATGCCAAAGCATATTCAAAAGATAGCTGTAACAGTTACAATATATGAAGCTGCTGAAAGAAGACAAAATTTTGGACAAGTAAGTAATTCATATATAAGAGTTTTAAATTCTGAAAATGATGAAGAAATATTAAGATATGACTTGGGTGAAGAATTTAGTATAGAAACTGCAATTACAGTATGTGAGATATATAAGTATAATGGAGAATGGAAGTTTAATGCAGTTGGAGCAGGTTTTGAAGGTGGTTTAGAAGCACTTTGTAGAAATTATGGATTAAATGTTTAATTTGAGTAATATAATATATTAAATATAAATAACCTATACAAATAATGTATAGGTTATATTATATAAAATTTTGTGGAGGTTTAGTATGTCGATTAATTTATCAAAAGGTGATAAAATAGATTTAAAAAAATCGAACCCTGGACTGAGTAATATACTTGTAGGTTTAGGATGGGACCCTGTGCAACAAACAGGTGGAGGATTTTTTAAATCTCTATTTGGTGGAGGACAAGCTGATATAGATTGTGATGCATCTGTATTTATGCTTAATCAAGAAGGAAAATTAAGTGGAATAAAAGATTTGATTTATTTTGGGAATCTAAAAAGTGCCTGTAAGTCAATATTGCATACAGGAGACAATTTAACTGGTGAAGGTACAGGCGATGATGAACAAATCCTAGTTAATTTGGATAAGGTTCCATCAAATATTCACAAATTATTGTTTGTAGTAAATATATACAATTGTGTGGATAGAAAACAACACTTTGGTATGATAGAAAATGCCTATATAAGAGTTGAAGACCAAAGCAATAAGAAAGAAATAGCTAAATATAATCTATCTGATAACTATTCTGAGAAAACGACTCTTATAGTAGGAGCTATATATAGAAAAGATGGAAGTTGGCAATTTAAAGCAATAGGTGAAGGAACAAAGGATGCAGGTCTTAAGGAAGTAATGCAAAATTTAGACAGGATTGAGTGTGCATATGGAATTTAATAATGATATCAAATATTATAATGTAGATAAAGAAGAGGTAATAGAGGACTTATCTGTTAACCCTGAAAAAGGTTTATCAGAATCAGAAGTCAAAAAAAGAAGAGAAAAGTATGGTTTAAATGAGTTTACACCAAAAGAAGAAGGAAGCTTTTGGGATGATTTAAAAGACAGTTTAAGCGAACCAATGATAGTTATTTTGATTATTGCAGCAGTAGTAAGTGCAGTAATTGGAGAAACTCATGATGCAATAGGGATAGTAGGAGCTATAGCAATAGGTATAGCAATAGGTATGATTACAGAAGGTCGTTCTAAGAAAGCAGCAGATGCACTTTCTAAGTTGACTGAAAACATAGAAGTTAAAGTATTAAGAGATGGAGAAGTACATCAAGTCTCTAAAAGTGAATTGGTACCAGGAGATATAGTATATATCGAAACTGGTGACATGGTACCTGCTGATGGTAGACTTATAGAGACTATAAATCTTAAAGTTAGAGAAGATATGCTAACTGGGGAATCTGATGATGTATCTAAAAAGTGTGATGTAGTAGTTTCTATGGAAGAAATAGAATCTAAAGGAGCATTAGTAGTACAAGAACCAATACCTGCAAAACAAATAAATATGGTATTTGGTGGTACCCTTATAGCTTATGGTAGAGGAACTCTAGTTGTAACTTCAATTGGAGATAGCAGTGAGATGGGTAAAATAGCTCAAAACTTATCAGATACAGATGAGCAAACTCCACTTCAGATAAAACTTGGAAATTTAGGTGGATTAATAGCTAAAGTTTCTAGTGCAGTAGCAGGATTATTATTTATATTTATGGTTTTTCAAATGGTAAGTAAGAATGTATTAAATGTAGATATGTCTGGAATATTACCATTTTTAGAATCAATAGACCCTGTTAAAACGGCATTTACAGTATGTGTTGCGTTAATAGTTGCAGCAGTACCAGAAGGTCTTCCAACTATGATAAATATGACACTTGCAATAACAATGCAAAAAATGGCCAAAATAAATGCATTAGTTACTAAAAAAGAAGCTTGTGAAACTATAGGTTCTGTTTCTGTAATATGTTCAGATAAAACTGGTACATTAACTGAAAATAGAATGACTGTAGAAGTTGCATATATTGATGGAAGATATATTGAAAGTCCAGAAGAAGAAATAAATAGTTATTTTGAAGAAAACTGTATGATAAACTCTACAGCTGATATAGAGCATAACGATGGAGATATTAAATATTTGGGAAGTGCTACTGAATGTGCATTACTTTTATACTATAAAAATGTAGACTATAGACAATTTAGAAAAGATTGTAGTATAGTAGCTCAAAATCCTTTTACTTCTGATTCAAAAAGAATGACTTCTGTCATGGGTCAAGATAATAATCATGTATTATTATCAAAAGGAGCACCAGAAGTTTTACTTGAGTTATGTTCACATATTCAAAGAGGAAAAGACATAATTCCAATAACTGAAAATATAAAACATGAGATTTTAGAAGAAATAAAAAAATTACAAATAAAATCAATGAGAACTCTAGGTTTTGCATATAAAGAAATCTCACAAGCTGAAGAAGAAGCAGCAGTAACTGCTGAAAGTGATGCTATGAATGTTAGTGCAATGGAAAGTAATTTAGTATTCAGTGGTTTTGTTGGTATAAGAGACCCACTTAGAAAAGATGTTATAGAGTCTGTAAATACAGCAAACAAAGCTGGTGTTTCTGTAAAAATGCTTACAGGAGATAATATAAACACAGCAAGGGCTATAGGTGAAGAATTAGGTTTATTAAAAGGAAATATGAGAGCAGTTGAAGCTTCATATATAGACACTTTAGATGATGAAGAGTTAAAAGAAGAGATACAAACTATCTCAATAGTTGCAAGAAGTAAGCCAGATAGTAAAATGAGAATAGTTTCAGCTTTACAAAAGAGTGGGGATGTTGTTGCAGTAACAGGTGATGGTATAAATGATGCTCCAGCACTTTCAAAAGCAGATGTCGGTATAGCAATGGGTATCTCTGGTACAGAGGTATCTAAAAACGCAGCAGATATAATTTTAACTGATGATAGTTTTAGTACTATTGTAAAGGGTATTAAATGGGGTAGAGGAATTTATGATAACTTCCAAAGATTCGTTCAATTCCAATTAACAGTAAATGTAATTGCCTTTTTAGTGGCTATAATATCTCAGGTAATGGGACAAGAGATGCCATTTACTACAATACAATTATTATGGGTAAACATAATTATGGATGGTCCACCAGCACTAGCATTAGGTCTAGAGCCTGTTAGAAACCATGTATTAAATAGAAAACCTGTTGATAGAAAAGCTAATATAATTTCTAAATCAATGGTATATACAATAGTATTAAATGCAATCTATATAACAACAATACTAATGTTACAATCTACATTTAACTTCTTAGGAGTTGATGAAGCTCACAAAGGTACTGTAATGTTTGCATTGTTTGCCTTTAGTGCATTGTTTAATGCGTTTAACTGTAGAGAATTTAATGCAGATAGTATTTTTCCAAACTTTACACATAACAAATTAGCACTACAAATAATAGTTTTAACAGGAATTGCACAAGTAATATTTACTCAACTATTCCAAGATTTCTTTAACTCTGTAGCTATGGATGTTATGACATGGGTAAAAGTTCTATGTGTAGCAGCAAGTGTGGTTGTAGTTAATGAAATTGTAAAATGTATAATAAGACTAGTAAAACCAAAAAAGGCTGCATAAAATAAATTTTTAAAAAAATAACAAACTGACTCAAAATATGTATTTTGAGTCAGTTCTAAATAAACATTTAAATTGGGAGGATAATTATGGGTGACTCAAAGGTATTTGAAAAAATATTCTCCAGCCAATCAGACAGAGGAAACTACACTCCTTCAAAAGGATATCTAAGTTATTTTATTTCATATATTGGTTTAGAAGATGAGATTTTGTACAATCTTGAGATATTTAAGACAAAACAAAATATTGATAGTAAAAAAGATATTGTTTTATTTACTGATGCTATAGCAAATCCTAGTGATTTTGATATTATAAATTATTTTAAAAATGGACTTAAAAAATATAGAAATAGCATGGAAGATGTGGATATAAATATTTTGGGGTTCGATGAGATTGATTATAAATTAAAGAAAGCTATAGATAAAGTGTTAAAAGAGGAAGAAAAAGAATTTACCAATGATAGAGTTAAACAAAATTTTATAGTGAAAATAATGGCATGGATAAAAATCTATATCGGTGCTTTAGATATAAATAAAAATGAGGCTCCAAAAGTAATATTTTATGGGGATATAAAAAAGCATGAAGTTTATCTACTCTTAATATTGTACTTGGCAGGCTTTGATGTTTTATATCTTAACCCAAATTCAAAGAGCAATATAAATATTTTAAACCTAGAAAAATACAAGATAGAGTTTGAAGAAGCCAATATAATAGAAGAAAAAATTGCTTTTGAAGAAAGGGTTATCTTAGGAGAAAAAATAGATAAAGGTTCTGTAAAAAAAGCTTTTACTGTTGGAGCTGAAGCATCAAAACGTATAAGTGAAGAATTATTAAATGATGCAGGATTTATAAAACCTTGGCAACTTCAAGATAGAAAAATAAAAAATTTGCTTTTAAGTTCAACTGTTGATGAAATATCAATATACTGGAATCAGCCATTAAAATTAAGACCAGGATTTAAGTTTAATGATGCTACTGTAGAAGTTCCAAATTTTCTTTCTAAGATTAATGGAATATATAATGATAAAAATGAATATATAAAGTTTTTAGATTTATTAAGAGATTCGGAAAGTTCAACATTTATTGAATTTAATGGAGATATAGACAAATTTTCAAAAGAATTTACAAGAGATGCTTTTAGTTTGTCTTTTTTACTAAATTCAAAAGGTGTTATAGATAAAAATTCTATTTTAAATAATAAAGATTATTCTATTTCAACCTTGACATTAAATCAACAAATTATGATTTTAGAAAAAGTAGAAGAGTTATTAGAAGGAAACATGTTCTTGAATGGTCTAAGTGGAGAAGACAAGATAAAAGGTCTGTTTACAGTACTTCATATGGATAAGAAGTTTGTTCATATGATGAATAATTTTGATTATTCTCTTATAAATCCAAAATTGATTATATATATGTACAAGAGTATAGTATTTGATAAAGAAATAGTTTTTCTTATGCTTTTACTAAGTAAAATTGGGTTTGATATTATTATTTTATGTCCAGGAGGAGAAAATAATATAGAGAATGTTATAAATAACCAATTGATTGATGTGCACAGATTGGATAAAATGGTATATGACCTTAGATTAAATTCACTTGAAGATGAGATACCTTTACTTAAAAAAATTTTTGGAAAGAGGAGAAGATTTTAGATGGGGATAAATATAAATAGTTTTTCAAAAGATAAGAATTCTGTAGAGGTTACTGAAAAATTACCTACAGTTGTTGAAGAAGAAAATTTTGATATAATGGAATATACAAATAATAAAAAAAATGAACTGAGAAAGTCTAAGGAAGTTGAAGCATTGACATCTCTTATAGAAGTAGAAAATCCTGATACAATTTTACAATTTGGTAGAAAAGCATCTGAAGGAGTAGCAAGGGTTTCTGATAGTCTTCTAAATACAATAAAACTAAATAGAAATGAAGAAAACTCTAAAATGTTGGTTCATTTGACTAAAATAATGGACAAGTTTGATTTAGATGATTTTCAAGAAACTAAGGAACCAAATTTTGTTCAAAAACTTTTCAAAAAAGCTAATAATGCTATTGAAATGATGTTTCAAAAATATGAGACATTGGGAGGAGAAGTTGAAAAAATCCAAATTGAACTTGAACAATATGAAAGAGATATAGCACTTTCTAATAAGCAAATAGGTTCTATGTTAAATGAAAACTTTGAGTTTTATAATGAACTTCAAAAATATATTGTTGCTGGAGAAATAGCAATAGAAGAAATGGATAACGAAATATTACCTTTTTTTAAACAAAAATCAGAAACTAGTGGAGACCAAATGGATGTTGTTAATTATCAAGAGCTACTAAAAGTTTATGATATGTTAAATCAAAGAATCTACGATTTAAGAATAGCAGAAAATATAGCCATACAGACAATACCTATGCTTAGAGGTATGCAACATAATAACTATGGTTTAATTAGAAAAATAAACAGTGCATTTGTTGTAACTTTACCAGTATTTAAGCAATGTTTATCTCAAGCTATATTGCTTAAAAAGCAAGAATTGCAAGCAAAATCTCTAAAAGCACTTGATGATAAGACTAATGAATTATTGCTTAGAAATGCTCAAAATGTAAGTACTCAAAGTGCACAAATAGCTAGAATGGCTGGAACAAGTTCTGTTCAAATAGAGACATTAGAAAAAATGTATACTACTATTAAGTCTGGTATAGATGAGACTATGAGAATAGAAGAAAACAATAGAGTTTTAATTAAGGATAATACAAAGAGGTTGGAAGAATTGAATACAGCTATAATTTATAATAAGTAGTATATTAGGGGCTAATTTGTATAAAGTTGGCCCTTTCTATGTATATGAGGAGGCCATACATTGAAATATTTCGATTATATCTGCAAAGATGATTTGAAGAGAATTTTTTTGAAAGAGCCAGGAGACTTTAATGCTAAGACTGAAAAAGATGTATTGAAATATGCACTAGGTGCTTTTTTATACGTTCCAGCTACTCAATATAATATGATTTATAAGAGCATTATAGGGGATGTTAAGGGGGTTAGACCATTAGCTATTTGCTTAGAAGATGCTGTTGGGGTAAATGGAGAGTTAGAGGCTATAGAAAATCTTAGATTAATTTTGAAAGATATTAGTGATGAAAGTATAATAAACAAAGATGGGATACCATTAATTTTTGTAAGGATAAAAAATGTAGAGCAATTGTTAAAAATTAAAGATATTATAGTTAAAAATAGTCATACCATAACAGGCATATTAATTCCTAAAGCAAATTCAGAGTTAATAGAGAATTGTATAGAAGCTTTGAGTTCTATGAATCTTCAAGATATGTATGTTATTCCAATAATAGAGACAAGGGAATTTATATATAAGGAAAGTAAAGAACTGAGTTTTAAGAATTTATACAATTCTATTTTAAAACATAAGTCAAGAATACTCAGCATTAGAGTAGGTATAACTGATATATTAGGTATGTATGGTATAAGAAGAGACAAAAACTTCTCTATATATAATAATTTAATTTGTTCTTCATTTATATTAGATATAATCACATATCTTCAAAGACCAGAGTTAGATATACCTATAAGTGGAGGAGTATCAGAGTTTTTTGATATGACAAATAAGGATATAAGAAGTAAGTATGTAGAAGAAATATTGCTGGATAAATTTCATGGGCTAATTGGAAAAACAGTAATTCATCCAATGCAAATTCAGATTGTGCAAGCACTATCTGCAGTATCATATGAAGATTTTACTGATGCTTTGGATATATTGAATAGTACAAATAGCAAATATGGTGTGAGTAAAGGTGTGTTAGGAGAGAGAATGAATGAAACAAATCCACATTTTTTATGGGCTAAAAAAACATTGATTCTATCTAAAATATATGGTGTATTAAATAAAGGAGTAGACTATGAAGAATTGCTTAAATTTTAATTGTGAGATTGACATTATTGATAATCCATTAAATTTAGAATTAAATGATTTTTTAGATGTAGGAATAAGAAACAATAGTAAGAGACGTTTTTTATTTATATCAAAAAAACTTGGTAAGCATATAGCATGTAAACCAAGTGAGATGGATAATTTGGGAAAATTAATAGCCACAATTTATAATGAAAAAAATAAAGTAACATCAAATGGTACTGTTATAGCTTTCGCTGAAACTGGCACAGCTATTGGACATAGTTTTTTTAATTATTTATGTGGAGAATATGAATTTATTCATACTACTAGAGAACAATTTGATGAGTTAGAGAATCTAGAATTTTTAGAGGAACACTCCCATGCAACAGACCAAAACTTATACTTTGGTATGCTTAGCAATTTCAAAGTTGGAGATGAAGTAATATTAGTTGATGATGAAATTACTACAGCTAATACCTGTATGAATATAATTAGGAAGATTCAAAGTATTTATCCTAGAAAGAAGTATACTATATGTTCTATACTTAATTGGGTGAATGATGAGAACTTAAGAAAAGTTACTCTTTTAGAAGAAGAACTAGGTTGTAAGATAGAATTTGTATATTTATTTAAAGGTAACTTTAATTTTGATATAAATGAAGATATTATTTCAAATTACAATGATAATTATATTACTACTGATTCACATATTGTTTCAAATGATAAAGGAAACTTAGTAGTAAATCACATCAATGTTGACCTAGAAGATTATATTGGAAGTAAGAAATATGTAAAGTATACAGGTAGATTTGGAATTAATAGAGAAGAACAAACTAGATTAAAAGAAATTGTAAAGAGAGAAAGTAAAAAAATAATTATGGATAATAAAGAATCTTTAAAAAATGAAAATGAAAAGATTCTATTTTTAGGTACTGAAGAATTTATGTATATACCTATGTTGTTTGCAAAAGAAAAAGAGAATCAATATGATGTATACTATCATTCAACAACAAGAAGTCCAATTATTGATATTGAGAAAAATAATTATCCTATTAGAAGTAAGTTTAAGTTAAAGAGTTTTTATAATATAGATGTTCAAAATTATATTTACAATATAGATAAACATAATTTTTCTAAATGCTATTTATTTGTAGAGTTGAATAAAAGTAAAAATTCTTATCTGGAATTTATTGATATAATTAAAAATACGAGTATAAAAGAATTGACTATAGTATATTGTAGCTAAAGAGGATTAAGATATATCACAGTTTTAAGATAGGAGTTGAGTTATATGGCAGATTTTAGCACATATTCTAAGGATGATGTTGTCTTTTTATTAAAAGATATATCAAACTTAATTGAAGAAGAAGGAAATAAAGAGAGAGAATTAAAAATACAAAATGGTAGTCATTATTCAGAAATGATACCAATAGAGTATGAAGTTAGTGAAGATTATCTGAATTTATATTATGACAAACTAGGGCAAAATAAAGATAAGCTTGCATTTTCCATAGGAGTTATGTGTGAAAAGATAATTAAAAAAAATGGGAATGATGTGGTATTAGTTTCACTTGCTAGAGCAGGTACACCTATTGGTATTTTGGCAAAGCGATATCTAAAAATCAAGTATAATCTAAATTTACCTCACTATACAATCTCTATAATAAGAGATAAAGGCATAGATATGAATGCAATTGAATATATAGTAAAGAATCATCCAAATGAAAAAATTCAATTTTTAGATGGCTGGACTGGAAAAGGAACTATATCAAAAGAACTTGAAAAGGCATGTGACGAGCTTAGTAACAAATTTAAAAAAACTTTTGATTCAACCCTTGCTGTATTGGCTGATCCTGCTGGATATTCAGGGCTTTATGGAATTAGAGAAGACTTCTTAATACCAAGTGCATGTTTAAATTCAACAGTTTCTGGACTGATAAGTAGAACTGTATTAAGAGATGATTTAATTTTTAAAGATGATTTTCATGGAGCTAAGTTTTATAAACATTTAAAAGATAAAGACGAATCTATAAATTATATAGAGACAATAGAAGGTTGTTTTAAAAATCAATTTAAGAATATATCTGTTGAAGTTGATAACTGGGAAAGTGATATTATAACAAAAGATGGATATTTTGATGTTTTAAATATAAAGGAAAAGTACAACATAACAGACATTAACTTTATAAAACCAGGCGTTGGGGAAACAACAAGAGTTTTACTTAGAAGAGTTCCTTATAAGATTCTAGTTAAAGACTTAAATGATAAATCTTTAGAGCACATATTTATATTAGCTAAAGAGAAAAATGTTGAAGTTGAACAAATGGACTTAAAAGCATATAAATGTTGTGGAATAATAAAAAATATGAAAGACATTTAGAAAATATATTAGACAGGAGAATACTGAATGATTGTTTTTTCAGACTTAGACAGGAGTATTATTTACTCTGATAAATTTTTAGACACTGATAAGAAATATACTAATATAGAAATTTATAGAGAAAAAGAAATATCTTATATATCTTTAGATACTATAAATTTAATAAAGCAAATACAATATTATGGTATGTTTATACCGACAACTACTAGAACAGTAGAGCAATTTAAGCGTATAGAATTTAATAAATATGGGATTCACTTTCCTTTTAGCATAACTTCAAATGGAGCAATTATACTTAAAAATAATGAAATATTGAAATCATGGAGTGAAGAAATAGATAAATTAAAGTCTAGCTATGAACCCATTGAAAGTATGATTGAAAAATTTAAAGATTATCTGAATATAGAAGGAATAACTAATTTTAAAGTTGCAGAAGATACGTTTTTTTATATAGTTGTGGACTTTGCAAAATTTAATCTGGATTCAATCAAGGAGTATCTAAATATATTGGAATCAAAACATTGGAAGTTTTATGTAAGTGGCAGAAAAATCTATTTTATACCAAAAGAAATCTCAAAAGAAAATGCTATAAAATACTTGACGAAAGAATTAGAAATAGAGTCTTTCTATGCAATTGGAGATTCTGTCATGGACTATGGTATGCTCAATATTTCAAATAAAGCATATGTATTAAAGCATGGTGATATAAATAAAAATAAAACAGAAAATTCATTTATATCAAGTATTTTTAATGGAATGAGTGGAACAGAAGAGATACTATCTAATATTTTAGATGAAAGTTGTCTGCTTAATATATAATAAGAAATATATATAGTTAATAAAATAAAAAATCTGAAATAAATTAGAATAAAATTTGTCATACTAATTTATTTCAGATTTTTATTAATTTATATTCAAGTAAGAATTCAATATATTAAAATGAAGGAGGAGTCATTGCCCAAACTGAGATACATACATCATCATCATAATTTTCATATACATGTGGAATAGTACTGTTAAAATAAAAACTATCTCCTTCTTCCAATACATATTCCTTATTTCCAAGTATTATCTTCATTTTTCCTTTTATTATATAGCCACATTCTTCCCCTTCATGTGTTACAAATTCACTACTTTTTTTTGTATGACCATCTAGTGTAACAAGTAAAAATTCTATTTTTTTGCCAGATAAATTGGGAACAAGAAGTTCATAAAATTTTGTAGAATCATTAGTTACTATTTTTTTTCTATTATTTTTCTTTACTATTATATTAGAGTCTTCTTTTTCAATCTCATCAAAGAAATAACCTATATTTACATCAAGAGCTTTTGATATTTTCCACATTGCTACAATTGACGGAACAACCATATTTCGCTCAATTTGACTTATTAAACCCGTACTTAAATCTGAGTTCTTTGCTAAAGTAGAGATACTGATATTTTTAGATTTTCTAAGAGCTCTAATTTTGCTTCCGACATCTATATTCATTAGATACAAACCCCCTCAGACATGATTATAACATATAATTTCTAAAGAACAATAAAATAAAAAAAGTTTTATTATACATGTATTTTTGCTGTTATATTGAATTTTCTGAAAAGATGAATTATAATTATATTAATATTCAATATATTGAATATTAATATAGATATTTTAATTTAATGAAATAGGGAGGTAGGTAAGATGAAGAGTTTTGTAAGTTCTGATAATATTTGGGTATTATGGGCAGTCATAACTGGATGGGCAGCATTTAGTATTTATTTGGAACAAAAGTACAACTGGGCATCGAAAATATCAGGAGCAATAATAGCTCTTGTAGGAGCTATGCTATTATCAAATCTAAATATCATACCAGTAGAGTCTGTCGTGTATGACCAAGTATGGGGATATGTTGTTCCTTTAGCCATAGCTTTACTTTTATATCAATGTAACATTAAAAAGATATGGAAAGAAAGTGGAAGATTACTTGTAATATTTCTTGTAGGTTCTGTAGGAACTGTGATTGGAGCCATGGTTGGATTTTTACTATTAAAAAATGCAGTACCAGATTTAAATATTGTTGCAGCTATGATGACAGGTTCTTATATAGGTGGAAATGTAAACTTTGCAGCCATGTCAGGCGCATTTAATGCACCTGGAGAATTAGTATCAGCAACAGTTGTAGCAGATAATCTTTTAATGGCTCTATATTTCTTTGTTTTAATTGCTATCCCATCAATTGGATTTTTTAGAAAACATTTTAAACATCCACATGTAGATGAGATGGAAAGTACTGATGTAACTGAAGGAGAAACAATAGCAGCGAACTATTGGGGAAGAAAAGAAATATCTTTAAAAGATATAGCAATAGCTATTGGTAGTGCATTTATAATTGTTGCAGTATCTGTAGAGTTATCAACTTGGTTTAAAGCTATAATACCAATATCAAATCCTTTTTTAGCAATGTTAAATACTCTATTTGGTAATCAATATTTAATAATAACTACTTTGACTATGTTATTTGCTACATTTATGCCTAAATTCTTTAGTGATATAAAAGGAGCACAAGAGATAGGTACATTTTTAATTTATATCTTCTTTGTAGTAGTAGGTGTTCCTGCTTCTATAACATTAATAATTCAAAAATCACCATTATTACTTTTATACTGTGGAATAATGGTACTGATAAACATGTTAGTTACATTCATAGTTGCCAAAATATTTAAGTTTAGTTTAGAAGAAGCTATTCTTGCATCTAATGCAAATATTGGAGGACCTACAACAGCAGCAGCTATGGCAATATCAAAGGGTTGGTCTAAACTAGTAGGGCCAATACTTATAGTTGGAACATTTGGGTACATAGTTGGTAATTATTTTGGTCTTTTAGTAGGAAATATTTTAATATAATTTTACTTTGATATAATTTTTCGTGAATTAAAAAGTTTATTTTGATAAAGATTTTATTTAACTGGAGGTTGTTATGATTTTTGATGGACATTCAGATACTTGGGCAGATGTAACAATAAGAAGACTTAACGGGGAGAAAGATGTATTTAGAAGAATTCATCTTGATAATTTTAAAAGAGCAAATATAGAAGGAGCTATTTTTGTAATATGGATAGACCCTCCATATGATAAAGAACCTGAAAAAAGGGTTAAACAAATTATAAGTTCTATAAAAGATGAAATTGAAGATATGAAAGATATTGTAAATATAGTAAAAAAATATTCTGATATAAACAAAGGCATAAGTGAAAATAAAATAAATATTTTAATTGGAATAGAAGGATTAAGTCATATTGGAAAAAATATAGATTTACTAGACTATTTTTACAAGGAAGTCGGAGCAAGACATGCATCATTAACTTGGAATGAGCAAAATGAACTTGCTACAGGATGCTTAGGAGATAAAGACAGAGGCTTAACTGAGATAGGGAAAAAAGCAGTAAATAAGATGGAAGAATTGGGCATGATAGTAGATGTATCACATTTGAATGAGAAGTCATTTTGGGATTTGATGTCTATTGTAAGTAAGCCAGTAATAGCTTCTCATTCTAACGCAAGAAATCTATGTGATGCTAAAAGAAACCTTACAGATGCTCAATTAAAAGAAATTTCAAAGACAGGTGGATTAGTAGGAATAAATAGTTTTAGAGGATTTACTAATAGTAATCCACAAAAACAAGATTTGATACACTTAGTTAACCATATAGACTATATGGTAAATCTTATAGGTATAGAACATGTATCTTTTGGTTTTGACTTTAGTGATTACTTAGGTACGGAGACTATTGGTTCTTTTACTGAAAATGCTAGTATTCCAAGTGTAGATGGTCTTGAAAGTACATATACAGCACATAATATAATAGTAGAACTTGAAAATAGAGGTTATAAAAAAAGAGACATAGATTTAATTTCAAGTGGCAATTTTTATAGACTCTTTAAAGATATACTAAAATAATATAATAATACCTACATATTTAAGTTAGCATTTATAATTTATTTTATTAAGTTGGATTTTAATGTTACTAGAAGTTTCAATTCTAGTAACATTTTTTATGTGGAAAACAAATATATATATGTATTGACAATGATAATTATTATTGATAAACTATAAAAGTAAAAATGATAATAATTATCATTTTAATTAAAGAAAAGTTTTTAAGGAGGGAGAATGAAAAAAAGGTATTTAGTCATAGGAATAATAATTTTGTCTTATTTTTCTTTATTTATAGGAGCTGAAGATATAAATATAATGCATATATTTGCAAAAAATCAGCATAAACTTATGATATTTATCATGAGCAGAATACCAAGATTGATAAGTATATTGATTGCAGGAGTGGGGATGAGTATAGCAGGTCTTATAATGCAACAGATAAGTAAAAATAAATTTGTATCACCTACAACAGGAGCTACAATAGATGCAGCTCAATTTGGCATAGTAATCTGTATGATTTTAATACCAACTGCGTCTATTTTTACAAAGACTATAATAGCATTTATATTTTCTCTTATAGGGACTTTTATGTTTATGAAAATAATAAGCAAATTACAATTTAAAAATATAATCTTCGTACCATTAGTAGGTATAATGTTTGGAAATATAATAGGTTCTATGACAGATTTTATTGCATATAAATACGATTTGAGTCAAAATGTGAGTTCTTGGATGCAAGGCGACTTTTCTATGATACTTAAAGGAAATTATGAGATATTATATATCACAATACCGCTTATAATATTAGCATATATTTATGCAAATAAATTTACTGTTGTTGGTATGGGCGTGGATTTTGCAACAAACTTAGGGTTGAGTTATAAGAAGGTTGTTAATATAGGTCTAGTAATAGTGGCTCTTGTCACAGTATGTGTAGTTGTTACAGCTGGTAATATACCTTTTATAGGTCTAATAGTTCCAAATATTGTGTCCTTATATATGGGTGATAATATAAGGTCAAATATATGGTATACTGGTTTGTTTGGAGCTATATTTGTGCTTATATGTGATATTTTTGGAAGGCTAGTTATTTATCCATACGAAATATCTATAGGGCTTACAGTTGGAGTTATAGGAAGTATACTATTCCTTTATTTGATACTAAGGAGGAATGTAAATGAAGCTTAGCCTTAATAAGAAAATTTATTTTATTAGTATATTACTATTACTATCAATAGTGATTTTTACAATTTATGGGATAGATATGAATAATATCGATTATGCACTATCACAGAGAATACCAAAAATACTTGCTATGATATTAGGTGGAGGGTGTATAGCATTTACTACTGTAGTGTTTCAAACAATTACAAATAATCAAATATTAACCCCAAGCGTATTAGGTTTGGATTCGTTATATGTAATGATTCAAACTATAATAGTATTCATATTTGGTTCAACTAGCAGTTTGATTATTAATGAGAATTATAATTTTATTATTAATGTTACTGTGATGATTGGAGCGTCAATGTTATTATATAAGACATTATTTGAAAAAAATAAAAATAATATTTTCTTTTTAGTCCTAGTAGGTATGGTATTTGGAACATTATTTAAAAGTGCAACAACATTTATTCAAGTAATGATAGACCCAAATGAATTTCTAGCTTTACAGACTAGTATAATGGCCAGTTTAAATAATATAAATACTAATGTACTTTTAATAGCATTTATAATAATTATTGCTATGATACCTTTTATATATGACGAAATAAAGTATTTAGATGTATTATCTTTAGGTAGAGAGCAAGCAATTAATTTAGGTGTAGATTTTGATAAAGTAGTTAAAAAAATGATAATACTGATAGCAATTTTAGTTTCAATATCAACAGCACTTATTGGTCCAATGACATTTTTAGGGCTTTTACTTGCCAATATAGCTAGAGAAATTTTTAAAACGTATAAGCACACATATTTAATTTTTGGGTCAATGTTGATAGGAATGATTACATTAATAATTGGGCAATTTTTTATACAACATGTATTTAAATTTGATACCACTTTGAGTGTAGTAATAAATTTCATAGGAGGAATTTACTTTATTCAGTTATTATTAAAGGGGGCAAATAGATGATAGAAATAAAGAATATATTTAAAAAATATAAGAATAAAAATGTCGTAGAAGATGTTTCTTTTAATATAGAAAAGGGAAAGATAACTTCTTTTATAGGACCAAATGGAGCTGGAAAAAGTACTGTATTATCAATAGTAACAAGGCTTATAGGAGGTGATAGTGGCGAGGTAATAATAGAAGGAAAAAATTTAGTTAGTTACACTAATAAGGAATTGGCTAAAAAAATAGCTATTCTTAAGCAATCTAATAATATAACTTTGAGGCTCACAATAAGAGAATTAGTTGGATTTGGAAGATTTCCATATAGTGAAGGCAATCTAACTAAAGAAGATGAGAAATATATCGATGAAGCGATAGAATATATGAAATTAACTGATATACAACATAAATATCTAGATGAGTTGAGTGGAGGTCAAAGACAAAGGGCATATATAGCAATGGTAATAGCCCAAGATACAGAGTACATATTGCTTGATGAACCACTTAATAATTTAGATATGAATCATTCAGTTCAAATGATGAAAGTGCTTAGAGGCCTTTGTGATGACCTAGATAAGACTATAGTATTAGTAATGCATGATATAAATTTTGCATCATGCTATTCAGATAATATAGTTGCATTAAAAAATGGAAAAATTGAGAAGGTAGGTCGTACAGACGAGATAGTCAATGAAAAAGTTTTAGAAGATATTTATGAAATGAACTTCAATATTAAAAATATAAATGGAAATCGAATTTGTATTTATTTTTAAAGTATTATATAAATACAAACGAACTTTATAAAAATTTAAATTAAAATAGACATCAACAAGAAAGAGGGAGATTTGGCATGAATAAAAAAGTAGCAATATTAGCCGCAGTGGCAATAGTAGGATTAGTGACAGTGTTTGCATTAGGTGGAGGTAAAAAAAATGAATCCAAGACATCAGATAATCCAAATGATACTATAAAGATAACTCATAGTTTGGGAGAAACAGATGTAAAGCTAAAGCCTAAGAAGGTAGTAGTATTTGATTATTCGGCTCTAGATACAATGGATGCATTAGGAGTGGGAGAGAGTTTAGTAGGACTTCCAAAGTCAAGTTTACCAACATCTTTAGAGAAGTATAAAGATGAAAAATATGCAGATTTAGGAGGGTTGAAAGAACCAGATTTAGAAGGTATAAAATCAGCAAATCCAGATTTAATTATAATAAATGGAAGACAAGAAGATTTTTATGAGCAATTATCGAAAATAGCACCAACAATAAGTACAAGTAAAGATGATAAGAAGTATTTGGATTCTGTTAAAAATAATATAGATAAAATAGGAAAAATATTTGGAGTAGAAGAAAAGGCTAATCAAGAATTTAATAAAATTGAAAAGAAGATAGAGACTTTAAATAAAAAAGTAACAGAAAAAAATTTAAATGCTTTAACTCTAATGGTAAATGAAGGTAACCTAAGTGTCTTTGGTGAAGAATCAAGATTTAGTATATTATATAATAGTTTTGGATTTGAAAATAAAGATAAAAATATAAAAGAATCAAGTCATGGTCAAAATATAACTTTTGAGTATATAGCTAAACAAAATCCAGAAGTTATGTTTGTTATAGATAGAGGAATAGCTACAGGTAGTGATGTAAAAGCAGGTTCAACAGCAAAATCTGTTTTAAATAATGATATAATAAAATCTATGGATGCATATAAAAATGATAATATAATCTATCTGGATTCACCAACATGGTATGTGAATGATGGGGGTCTAACTTCTTTAAATAAAATGATAGATGATGCATCACAAGCAGTTAACAAATAAATCTGTTATTTACAATGAACATGTTTTATCTATTACCTATTTAATCAGCCACTTAAAGTGGCTGATTTTTTATGGTTCAAATAATAATCTTAATTATAAGATAAATCTATTCAAAACATAAGAAAATAGAAAGTTACACTAGACAAAAAGAATAATTTTTAAATATAATTGAACTATATAGATGTATGTTGTTGCAATTATATAGTTTTAAGTTGTGTGTTACACTAAAAATAATATAAACTATATTTGAAAATAAGCATTTTTATATAAAAAACGTTTTGTAAATGGATATAATGCTAAAAATAAACTATGTAAAATAAAAATTTCTATACTTTAATTGCATAGAAATTTTTATTGGAATTTCATGCACCTTATTTGAAAAATGATTATACACATGAAAAACAACATAGAGGATAGGGGTATTTTATGAAGAGAGTTTTGAAGGTAACTATCTTAGTTTTATTTATTTTATTAATTTCTATAAGCTCCATTTCGATTAAATTGATTCATAATATTGGGGACTATGGAAAACTGATTAATTATGTTGGTATAGTTCGGGGAGCTAGTCAGCGTTTAAGTAAGTTAGAGATGAACAATAAACCCAATGATGAGTTAATAGATTATATTGATGGTATTTTACATGAATTGATTACAGGGGATGGAAAGTACGGATTGGTAATTGCTGATTGCAAAAAATATAACGATTACTTATTTTTACTAGAAAAAAAGTGGAAAGATTTAAATACTGAAATAGAAAAAGTAAGGATGAATGAAGAAAATAATCACTTATTAGATATAAGTGAAGAATTTTTTAATCTTGCAAATAGTACAGTGTTTGAAATAGAAAATTTTTCTAAAGAAAAAAGTGATTATCTAATGACTTTAATAATCATTATATCTATTATAGGTATGTTAGCATGGATTATATTGATTATACAATATAATAAAAAATTAATTAGTTTGGAGAAGTTAAATGTAGATTTAAAAAACATCGCATATAAAGATGAGCTAACAGGAGCGAATACTATAGAAAAATTTAAGATAGATGCAAAGCAAAATATTCGCAAATATAAAGATAAGAAATTTGCTATATTCTATATTGATTTTGAAAATTTTAAATACATTAATGACATATTTGGATACGATTATGGAGATATGATACTGAAACGATATGCTAATCTTATGATGAACGATATTGGAAAATATGAGATATTTGCAAGAGAAATTGCAGATAGATTTATTGCTTTAAGATGTTATGTAGATAAATCAGATTTAGTAATAAGGCAACGAGTTGTAGATGATAAACTGATTAATATTACAAATGAAATTAAAAACAAGTATAGTATTACTATTGTTAGTGGAATTTGTTGCATTGAAGATGTAATTGAAAAACTAAACATAGATGATTTAATAAATCGGGCAAACTTTGCACAAAAAACAGTTAAAAACAAACCAGGTAATAATTATGCTTTTTATAATGAAAATATTCGTAAAAAAATGATTGAAGAAAATACAATTAAAAGTAGAATACATGAAGCTATTGAAAATAAAGAATTTGTAGTTTATTTTCAACCCAAAGTTAATTTACATAATCAAAAAATAGGTTGTGCAGAAGCTTTAGTACGTTGGATGACTCCAGATAAAGGTATTATATCTCCTGCGATATTTATTCCAATATTAGAAAAGGATTTTTTTATTGGTTTAGTAGATAAGTATGTTTTTGAAGAAGTTTGTAGATGGATTAGAAAGAGATTAGATGAAAATAAACCATTTGTTCAGATATCAGTTAATGTTTCTAGAATACAGTTCTATAATACCAAATTTGTAGAAACGTACTCAAATATACAAAAGAAATATAATATACCCCAAAATACTATAGAAATTGAATTTACTGAGAGTGTCGCTTTTGAGAATCAAGAACACTTTTTGGAAATTATACAGGATTTACATGAAAATGGATTTACTTGCTCTTTAGATGACTTTGGAAAAGGGTACTCATCTTTAGGCGTTTTAAAAGATTTACCATTTGATGTTTTGAAGCTTGATTCTATGTTTTTTAATGCTAGCTTAGACAAAGAAAAAGAAAGAACAGTAATAAAAAATATTATACATATGCTAAAAGAACTTAATATTACAACTGTTGCTGAAGGAATTGAATGTAATGAGCAAGTTGAATTTCTAAAGGAGATTGGGTGTGATTTAGTTCAGGGATATGTATTTTATAAACCAATGCCAATGTTAGAATTTGAAGAACTACTAGATAAAGAATGTGTTTATAATAGTTACCAAGTAAATACTCATTAAAAAAGAGACTGTAAGTAAATTTACTTACAGTCTCTTATATAAAATACACTTATTTTCTTCCTGCAACCCATTTTAAGCCCCAATAGAACTCATTGTCCATTTCTTTATGGCCTTTAAAGTATTTAATTACTTTTTCAACACTGAATGTTTCATCATTTACATTTTCTATCAAGGCTATTGAACACATATTATATCCATTTTTATGTTCATCAAGCTTAACAACTAAATCTGAATCCTGTTTTTGTTTAATTGTTACAATTCCATCAGCCTCAGACCAATTAGCTACACCTTCATAGATAAAAGCATAAATAAGTATTCTTTTTATTTCTTTTATTTTATTACCATTTATTCTTATATTTTCTCCTTGTGTATTGCTACCTGTTCGGTCATCTCCATCTAGTTGAGCAAAAGGTGGATGTTCTAAACTACCAAAAGAATTACCTAATGCTTGGACAGCACCTTTTACGCCATTTTTCATTTCAAATAAGCAACCTAAATCTAAATCTATATTACTGCTTTTTAGAGAGCCAAAAAAACCTTTTTTTTGTATTTTTTGATTCCAATTTAAATTAACTAAGATTTCACCTAAATCACTATTTTCTTTTTTTGTAAGGTTTATTTTTTGTCCCTTTTTTAATTCTATAGCCATAGTAATTTTCCTCCATAAACATAGATTTACTTAAATGGTAGCACTTAACAAGTCAATATTCAACAAGATTAGAATAATAATATTAAAATTATACTAAAAAACAGGAATTACAATGCCTTTATATTTCTCTTCAATTATACTTCTTGCTTTGTCTGATGTAAGAACATCTTGTAGAACTTTAATTTTTTCACTATCTTTATCTTCAGTTCTAAATGCTAAAAGATTTGCATATTCATCATTTATAGGTGCTGTATAAAGTCCATTTTTCTTAGCATCAAGACCAGCAGGTACTGCATAAGTAGTATCTATAAATGCAGCAGTTACATCTGGAAGAGAAGATGGAATCTGAGCAATATCTAATTCTTTGAATTGTATGCCTTTTGGATTTTCTATTATATCTTTAGGACTAACTAATCCATCACCTTTAGGTAAAGTTAAAAGTCCGATACTTTCAAGGTATCTAAGGTCTTTAGAACAAGAAGATGGGTTGTTACTTATTGCGATTGTATCTCCTTTTTTAAATTCATCAATAGATTTTATCTTGTAAGAGTAAAGGATTGCTGGGCATACATATAGTTTTTTTCCAGCCATTATTTTATATCCTTTAGCTTTAACAGCTTCTTTTAGATAAGGTTCGTGTTGGAATAGATTTGCATCAATTTCTCCATTATTTAAAGCTTCGTTTGGAAGTATGTAGTCATCAAAATTTTTAATTTCCAAAGTATAACCTTTTTCTTCTATAAGTGGTTTTAATTCTTCTAATAATTCTCCACCTGGTACTAAAGTAGCACCAACAACGATTTTTTTGTCATCATTAGCTTTAGAGCATCCAACTATAGATAAAGTAAAAACTAGACATAATAACAAACTTAATAATTTTTTGAATTTCATATAAATTCCCTCCTGAATATGATTGATTAGTTAAAAATAAAATACCCTCTTTTATCACACTGCAAAATAAAATAAGCCTGAGTTTAAACTCAGGCTTTAAAAGCTAATTTAGACTCATCTTTCAGTATAATACTGCAGGATTTAGCACCAATGTATATAAAAATATACTGGTTGCTGGGTTTCATAGGGCCAGTCCCTTCACCACTCTGGATAAGAAGTATCAATTTTTAATTATGTTATAAATATTATCATGATTTTTTATATATGTAAACATAATTTTATAAATATTTTAAAATCTTTAGTATTTCTATTTAACACCTAAGATTCCAGAAACTAGAATATCAGTATCAGCTCCTAAGAAATAATCATTTATTTCAATTGAATCTAAAATATTTCTTAAAGCATTTTCTTCATGTTTCGTGCCAACAAGCTCATCTTCTACAAATGAAACGTCACGTTTTCCAAAAAAATCCCCAAAAAATTTTATACTAGTTATTATACCTTTATCAACATTTAGATTAAATTCAACATTTCCACCAGTATATTTTAATTCATTTGAAAGAGTATATTTTGGTGAATTACCAAAGTTCCAGTCCCATGTTTCATATTTTAACTTAGTAAGTTTCTCTATTTGCTCGATGTCATATTCACTTAAATAATAGTTAGTATTATCAGTATTAGTCTTAGAAAGATAATTCATTATTGCACTCTTAAATTCTAGAATATCCATTTTAGATTGTAGATGTTCACTTATATTAGTTACACGAGATTTTACAGATTTTATGCCCTTTCCTTCAAATTTTATAGGTTTTACTTTTAGAGCTTTTGAAAGGTCATTTATTTCAGATGAAAATAACAGTGTACCATGATGCATTACCTTATTTTTGTAGTTGTATTGAGCATTTCCAGAAAACTTCTTGCCATCGATAAGAAGGTCATTTCTTCCAGAAAATTCAGCATTTACATCTAATGTTTTAAGTAAATCTATTATTGGTTGAGTGAATCTTCTGAAATCACTAAAGCTATTATTATTGCAGGCTATAAATGTAAAATTTATATTTCCTAAATCATGAAATACAGCTCCACCACCAGATTGTCTTCTAACAACAGGTATAGAATTTTCTTTTATATATTCTAAATTTATTTCAGAAAGTGTATTTTGGTTTTTTCCAACAATTATAGAAGGTTCATTCCTCCATAAAATGAATAAGTCTTTGTCAAAATTTTTTAGAAGATATTCTTCCATTGCTAAATTGAAGTAAGGGTTTGTCTTTTCATTGTAAATTAGTAACATTAAAGTAATTCCTCCATATAATTGATAAAATTTTTTTGTTAGTCTTAGTACAATTAATTTGATAATTCGACAATAATATAAAAAGTCCTTTAAATTAGAAGTTTTAAATAAGAAGATAATCGTATGTTAGTATAAGTGTATATTAAATATAATCAGAAAAATATGGTATTTTATATAAAAAATAAAAAGAAATTTTAAAAACTACCTTGCAAAGTTTAAATAAATAATATATACTCAAAACATACTTAATAAAAGTGAATAGAAGGGTAGAGGCGCAATAATCTATCAGTACTAATAATGAGTTAAGCACATAGATTTATTAGGAAAGGAGATATTGCCGAAGTTTTATAATCGATGCTTTAAGATTATATTGCTGGGGGTACATAGAAAATGTGTGCAACTGTCACAGGTTTATTTGTGGTGAGCTATCATTTAAGGAATTATATTATATTATATTTATTTTTAATATCGTTGATGTATTGTAATTTTCAAGCCTTGAGTGTTTAGCACTTAAGGCTTTTTTTATTTTATCAAATACCCTGTATAATTCACAAAATAAAAAAAGAGAGGGAGATTTATATGAAAAACAAAAAAATTAATATTATTTTTCTGACGACAATTATGTTTATAATGTCAACAGTAATGGTTTTTGCGGAGGAAGATATAGACACTATTGCACTAGCGAATGCAGAAAAATTTGGAATCTTAACTTTAATACCACCATTAGTTGCTATAATACTTGCATTTATAACTAAAAACGTAATAATTTCTTTACTTATAGGGATTCTTTCTGGTAGCTTTATAATTAAAGCTAGTGGGATAAATGTGTTTGCTACATTTATACAAGCATTTTTAGATTTAGTTGATAGAGCTTTGATATCATTATCAGATCCGTGGAATGCAGGTATAATACTACAAGTTTTAGCAATTGGAGGAGTGATAAATCTTGTTGCAAAAATGGGAGGAGCTAAGGCTATAGCTGAAGCACTTGCCAAAAGAGCAAAATCAGCAAAAGGTACACAAATTATAACATGGTTTTTGGGTCTTTTAGTATTCTTTGATGATTATGCCAATTCGTTAATAGTAGGGCCTATGATGAGACCTGTTGCAGATAAAATGAAAATATCAAGAGAAAAATTGTCCTTTATAATAGATGCTACAGCAGCACCAGTTGCTGGATTAGCTATAATATCTACATGGATAGGTCTTGAAGTTGGTTTAATACATGATGCTTTTGAAAGTATAAGTGTGGATGTTGATGCGTTTGGTATATTTTTAAATACAATACCATTTAGATTTTATAATATATTAATATTAGCATTTATTGTAATATCAGCATTATTATTAAAAGAATTTGGACCAATGAGAAAAGCAGAGATAAAATCTAGAAGCAGAAAAGTTGGTACAGATCTTGATGAAGGTGTAGAAGAATTAGATGATTTAGCTCCAAAAAATGGAGTAAAATTGAGTGTGTGGAATGCTATAATTCCAATAGGGACATTAATAGTAGTTGCTCTAGCATCATTCTATTACAGTGGATATACATCTATAATGGGTGGTGAAGATAAAGCTTTAATACAATTATTTACAAATTCACCATATTCTTTTGAGGCAATAAAAGAAGCTTTTAGTGCATCTGATGCATCTAGAGCATTATTCCAATCTGCACTTGTTGCAAGTTTAGTTGCTATTATAATGGCTGTAGTTAAAAAGATTTTTACAGTGTCAGAAGCAATTGATGTTTGGATAGATGGAATGAAAAGCTTAGTAATCACTGGTGTAATATTAATACTTGCATGGTCATTAAGTTCAGTAATAAAAGAATTAGGTACAGCTAAGTTTTTAATACACTTATTATCAGGTTCATTACCTCCATTCTTATTGCCAAGTTTAATATTTGGTTTAGGAGCAATAATATCTTTTGCTACTGGAACAGCTTATGGAACAATGGGTATACTTATGCCACTTGCAATACCACTAGCATACTCACTAAATCCTGATATGTCTTATGTAATAGTAAGTACAAGTGCAGTTTTAACAGGTGCAATATTTGGAGACCATTGTTCTCCAATTTCAGATACAACAATACTTTCTTCAATGGGAGCTGGCTGTAATCATATAGACCATGTTAATACTCAAATGCCATATGCTATATTTACAGCAGTAATCACTATTGTGTTTGGATATATACCAGCTGGATTTGGATTGCCAATATATATAGTATTACCATTGGCTATAGCGGCTGTGTTTGTTGGTATTCAAATAATTGGTAAAAGAGTTGATGAAGCAGAGATAGAACTTGCAGAATAAAGGATATAAATAAATTTCACCTTTTATTATCATTGTTTTGTTAGTTTTTAGATAATTTTAAAAAGTTATTGAAAATAATAGCAAAATATAGTAAAATAAAAGAGTGATAAGCGGATGTGGCGGAATTGGCAGACGCACTAGACTTAGGATCTAGCGCCATTGGCGTGGGGGTTCGACTCCCTTCATCCGCATTATACAGTACTTAGTTGTGCTGAAAAAAACTGGGGTTGCTGGCTTTCGGAGTGGGCTATCCCGTTTTTATTTTTTGATAAATAAATTAAATATAAAAGCACATTGAGTGTTTTCAAATTAGAAGATACATGTAATATACAATTGTCTATACCCAAAATGCCCACCTTACACCAAATCTATCTTCAAATCTTACAGTGCATGGACTGTAATCTGTGGATTGTATTGGGTTAATTGCAATACTTTCAAACTCCATGTTTGAATAAGCTCTTTTTAGCTCATCTTCGTTATCAAATTGGAGGCATAACTGATATCCTCCAGACCTTGAAACTCCATCACTATTGCCAAAATCATTTAGTATGAGCAATTCATCATGAATTGTCAGTTCTGCATGAACAACAAGATTTGAATTGGAATCTTCAATGAGTGTTTTAACATCGGCATATAGAGTGTTCTTATATAACTCTATCGCCTCCTTACAATTTCCGTTAAAATATATATGCGTTGCCAGCATTAAAATTCCTCCTGTATTTTATATTACACTATCATTCACATTATCTGAATAAATGTTATTTGTATTATAACATAACTAGTTGAAAAAGGATATTGACGGTCCCATGTTGATAAGCTGAAAGCATATTTAATGCTTTTTTGCTGTTTAAAAGTGTGTATAAATATAAATTTGTTAATGAGAAAAAATCTTATTTTTCACAAAGATAAAGTTGCAAACGATTCTATTGTATGTATAAATATATCTTTAACATAATATAGTAAATTACAATATAACTTTACTTTTAGTGTTTTATATGACATGCTAATAATAAATTAAATAAATATATTATTTTACATTAATATATAACATATACGTATAAAAGTTAATATTATAAAAGTAGTATAATTGATAATAAAAACTTAACAAAAAAATTAATACATAAAAAAAAATAAATATAATGTGTTGACATTTAATCGAAATATTCATACAATAAAAATGAAAATAAATATTTCCAAATGAGATTAGCGAGAGAGACCTTTATATAAAAAGGCGCCGAAGAAGAAATTTAAGAAAATGCCAATTCTTAGAGAAACTTTCAGGCAAAGATATCGCTAATTGATGGGACTCTGGAGAGACTTATGTTAGTACACTATAAGTCACCGAAGAAGCAAAATAATATTAAATTATTAAATCTTTCAGGTATACAAACAGGGATATATAGGCTAGGATTATTTTCTATGCTGATATATCTTTTTTTTATGAAAAAGTATATGACATAATATCAAAATTACTTAAATATAGTGGGTCTAAATTTATGGGGAGGGTTATATATGAATGAATTGAAAAGAGTACCTTTGTATAATATACACAAAGAGCTTGGAGCAAAACTTGTTGAATTTGCTGGTTGGGAGATGCCTTTAGAATATGAAGGAATAAATAAAGAGCATGAAATGGTTAGAAAAAGTGCAGGTATCTTTGATGTATCTCATATGGGAGAGGTACAAATAAAAGGAGTAGATTCAGAAAAATTTATACAGAATTTAGTTACAAATGATATAAGCACATTAAAGATAAATGACATTATATATACACCTATGTGTTATGAAAATGGAGGAGTAGTTGACGATTTATTAATATACAAATTTGGTGAAGAAGATTATTTATTAGTAATAAATGCAGGCAATATAGATAAAGATGTAGCATGGATAATAAAACAAAGTAAAAGATACAATGTAGACATACAAAATGTTTCTAATAAAGTTAGCCAATTAGCAGTTCAAGGGCCTAAGGCAGAAGAAATTCTTCAAAAAATTACAGACATAGATTTAAAATCAATAAAATTTTATAAATCAATTCCATCAGCAAAAATATGTGGTTTAACTTGTTTAGTTTCAAGAACAGGATATACTGGAGAAGATGGATTTGAGATATATTGTAAAAGTGAACATACAGAAATAATTTGGAATGAAGTTTTAAAGGTTGGAGGAGAGGACATATGTCCTGCTGGTCTGGGTTGTAGAGATACTTTGAGATTTGAAGCAGCTCTCCCTCTATATGGTCATGAAATAAATGAACATATATCTCCAATTGAAGGAGGATTATCCATTTTTGTAAAAACAAATAAAGAAGATTTTATTGGAAAAACAATCTTATCAGAAGAAAAAGAAAATGGAGCAAAAAGAAAATTAATAGGATTTGAAATGCAAGGTAAAGGGATGCCTAGAAATGGATACGATATAAAGATTGGTGACAAAACAATAGGTTTTGTAACAACAGGATGTGCATCTCCAACAACAGGAAAGATTTTAGGTATGGGAATTATAGATTCTGAATATGCAAAATCAGGAAATGAAATAGGTATAGCAATCAGAAAAAAAGTTGTTCCTGCCATGGTAGTTAAGAAACCTTTTTATAAAAAGCAATATAAAAAAGATACTACTATATCGAATGAAGAAAATAAATTTTCATATATACCTGCTACAAATGAAGATAAATCAAAGATGTTAAAGGTAGTAGGATTAAATTCAGTTGATGAACTATTTTCAGATATACCAGATGAAATAAAGTTAAAAAGAGATTTAAATTTGGAAAGTGGAAAATCTGAATTAGAAGTAAGTAAAATAGTAAAGAGGTTGTCGGAAGAAAATTTAAGTTTAGAAGATTTAACTTGTTTCCTTGGAGCTGGTGCATATGACCACTATATACCATCAATTATAAAACATATAACTTCAAGGTCTGAATTTTATACAGCATATACTCCATATCAAGCTGAAATAAGTCAAGGGACTTTACAAGTAGTATTTGAGTTTCAATCTATGATTGCAGAAATTACTGGCATGGAAATTGCAAATGCATCAATGTATGATGGAGCAACTGCTGCAATAGAAGCGTGTATAATGGCTATGAACCAGACTAGAAAAAGTAAAATAGTAGTATCAAAAACTACACATCCTGAAACTTTATCAGTACTTAAAACTTATCTACAATATAAAGATTGTGAAATAGTAGAAATTGATTTTTGTAATGAATATGGAGCTACAGATATAGAAAAATTAAGAGCTTCAGTAGATAAAGATACAGCATGTGTTCTTATACAGACTCCTAACTTTTTTGGAATTATTGAAGAGATGGGAGAAATAGAAAAAATAACTCATGAAAATAATGCTATGTTAATTATGAGTGTTGACCCAATATCATTAGGTGTTCTAAAGACACCAGGTGAAATAGGAGCAGATATTGTTGTTGGAGAAGCTCAATCACTAGGAAATCCTATGAACTTTGGAGGACCTTATGTAGGATTTTTAGCTAGTAAATCTAAGTATATGAGAAAAATGCCAGGGAGAATAGTTGGGCAAAGTTTAGATACAGAAGGCAAAACTGCGTATGTATTAACTTTACAAACTAGAGAGCAACATGTAAGGAGAGAAAAAGCAACTTCTAATATATGTTCAAATCAAGCCTTAAATGCTCTTGTAGCTTCAATATATATGTCTACTATGGGAAAAGAAGGCTTTAAAGAAGTTGGCATGCAGTCTATGAAAAAAGCACATTATGCTTATAATAAACTTATAAAAACAGGAAAATATAAGCCAATATTCAAAGGGAAATTTTTCAAAGAATTTACTGTACAAGGGAATTTTAATATAGAAACAATAAATAATAAGCTTTTAGAAGAAAATATATTAGGTGGTTATAATTTGGAACACAATTATCCAGAATTAAAAAATTCAACTTTACTTTGTGTAACTGAGAAAAGAAGCAAAGAGGAAATAGATAAGTTAGTTGGAATAATGGAGGGATTATAATGAAAGAATATAATAGTTTGTTGATAGATATATCTAAAAAAGGCAGAAAAGCATATTCACTTCCAAAGTTAGATATAGATGATATAAAAGTAGAAGATATGATTGACCAAAGTATGGTTAGACAAAGTGAGTTGAATTTGCCAGAAGTTGGTGAATTAGAATTGGTTAGACATTATAACCTATTATCAAATAAAAATTTTGGAGTTGATACAGGTTTTTATCCTTTAGGTTCTTGTACTATGAAATATAACCCTAAAATAAATGAAGATATGGCAGCACTTCCAAACTTTACAGGAATGCATCCATACCAATCTTCAGACACAGCACAAGGTTCTCTTTCTTTAATATATGACTTGTCAAATAGACTTGCAGAAATTACAGGTATGGATGAAGTTACACTACAACCTTCAGCAGGTTCACATGGCGAGTTTACAGGGCTTATGATTATAAAAGCATACCATGAAAATAGAGGGGACCATAAGAGAACCAAAGTAATAATTCCAGATTCTGCTCATGGAACAAATCCAGCAAGTGCAGCTATGGCAAACTTTGATGTGATTCAGATAGCATCTGATAAAAAAGGAGCTATAGATATAGAAGCGTTAAAAGAAGTTTTAAGTGATGAAGTAGCAGCTCTTATGCTTACTAACCCAAGTACTCTTGGACTATTTGAAAAAAATATAAAAGAAATAGCAAATCTTGTACATGAAGCAGGAGGACTTTTGTACTATGATGGTGCAAATATGAATGCTATTATGGGAATAACAAGACCTGGAGATATGGGATTTGATGTAGTGCATCTTAATCTTCATAAGACTTTTTCTACTCCTCATGGAGGAGGAGGTCCAGGAGCTGGTCCTGTTGGAGTTAAAAAAGAATTGATACCTTTTTTACCAATACCAGTAATTGAAAAACAAGAAGATAAGTATGTATTAAATTATAATAGAGAAAAATCTATCGGAAAAATTAAAAATTTCTATGGTAATTTTGGAGTGCTTGTAAGAGCTTACACATATATATTAACGATGGGAAGAGATGGTCTTAAAGAAGCTAGTGAGATGGCAGTTTTAAATGCTAATTATATTAAAGAGAGTATAAAAGATGATTATGTCTTACCAATAGATACTTTGTGTAAACATGAGTTTGTATTAGGTGGCTTACCAAGAGGAGAGGCAAATATAAAAACTATCGATATAGCAAAGAGACTATTAGATTATGGATATCATCCTCCAACAATGTATTTTCCTCTTATTATAAATGAAGCACTTATGATAGAACCTACAGAAAGTGAAAGCATAGAGACATTAGATAGTTTTATAGAAGCTATGAAAAATGTTGCTAAAGAGGCGAAAGAAGAACCAGAACTATTGAAAACTGCTCCACATAATACTTTAGTTAAGAGAGTGGATGATGCAAGGGCGGTAAAGAAACCTATACTTACATGGTCACAAAGATAAAAAATTAAAAATAGCAAATACAAATATAAATATAAAGAAATTTGTATTTATAACAAAAAGCTATCTGGCTTAATATAGTCTAGATAGCTTTTTTATGTATTAATATGTATGGTATTTACCACTGAAGTTTTAAATTACACTAGTATCCATATAGAATGTTAGGGTAAGGATTATAATACCAATATTTATAGGAATTATAGAACTTTATTTTGATACAATTTTATCTACTTTTTTAGATTAAAAGAAACTTAACTAAAATATATCGAAATTTATAAAAATTTAGGAAATCTTAAGAATTATAATATTTAAATCTTTAGATTTATATTTTATTATATAGACTATAGAATAATAAAATAAAAAAATTGATAATTTTATAATATATTTGTAGATTTAAGTATAAAAAAATCATTAAGTTGAAAGGAGCAGAATATGGATAAACTTAATTTAAAAAGGTATAATTGTGATATAAGTATGGGATTAAGTAGTAAACAACTTCAAAGTAGAATAGATAATAATTTGGTTAATGTATTTGATAATGGAAAAACTAAAACATATAAACAAATTCTTAAAGATAATGTGTTTACACTTTTTAATCTAATAAATATTATTTTAGTATGTTTATTAGTATCAGTTGGTTCTTTCAAGAATACTTTGTTTATATTTATTGCTGTAATTAATACTATTATAGGCTTAATTCAAGAAATAAGAGCTAAGAGATTATTGGACAATCTATCTGTCATAGTTTCAAATAAGGTATCTGTTATAAGAGAGAAAGAGAAAAAAGAGATTGATGTACAAGAATTGGTACTAGATGATATTATGATTTTAAAAACAGGAAATCAAATTTGTGCAGATTCAAAGGTTTTAGATGGAAAATTAGAAGTAAATGAGTCTTTAATTACAGGAGAATCTGATATTATCGTAAAAAACAAAGGTGATTTCTTATATTCTGGTAGTTTTATAGTTTCTGGAGATGCTTTTGTGAGAGTTGAAAATATAGGAAAAGATAATTATGCAAATAAGATAGCTAATGATGCTAAGGCTTCTAGAAAACATAATTCTCAGCTTAGAAATTCATTAAATACAATATTAAAAATAGTAGGTATAATAATTATTCCTCTAGGAATTATATTATTTGCAAAGCAACATTTTGGAAATGGAGATTCTATAACGACATCTGTGGTGGGAACTGTGGCAGCAGTAAATGGAATGATACCAGAGGGATTGACATTGCTTACAAGTATTGCATTAGCTGTAGGAACTATAAAGCTTGCAAGTCATAAAACTTTAGTGCAGGAGTTATACTGTGTAGAAACTCTTGCCAGAGTTGATACATTATGCCTTGATAAAACAGGTACAATTACAGAGGGTAAAATGCAAGTTGATGATGTAGTAATGCTAGAGAAAGTAGATATTGATGATATAATGGGCAATATATGTAATGCCCTTAAAGATGATAATGCAACATTAAATGCAATAAGAGATAAATATAATATTTTAGATACATATAAAGTTAAAAATTTAATTCCATTTTCATCAGAAAGAAAATACAGTGGAGTATCCTTTGAAAATAAAGGTACATATTTATTAGGAGCATTTGAGTTTATTTTTAAGGAGAAATATAAAGAGTTTAAAACAGAGGTTGAAAGATATTCTAAAAAAGGTAATAGAGTAATAGTTTTAGCTCATAGTAATTCTTATATAGAAGGAAATAATATACCTGAAGATATAAAACCACTAGCTTTTATATTGATATTGGATAAAATTAGAGATGAAGCTAAAGAAACATTAGAATTTTTTTATAATGAAGGTGTAGATATAAAAATTATATCTGGAGACAATCCAATAACAGTAAGTGAAGTGGCTAGAAAAGCAGGTCTTAAAACGGCGGGTAATTTTATTGATGCAACAACACTTAAAAATGATGAAGATATATATAAAGCAGTTGATAAATATAGTGTTTTTGGAAGGGTAAGCCCTCAACAGAAAAAACAAATGATTTTAGCATTAAAAAAACAAAATCACACAGTAGCTATGACTGGAGATGGTGTAAATGATGTGCTAGCACTTAAAGAAGCCGATTGTAGTATTGCTATGGCTTCTGGAAGTGATGTTACTAAAAATGTTTCTAATCTAGTATTATTAGACTCGAACTTTGCATCAATGCCAAAAGTTGTTATGGAAGGAAGAAAGGTAATTAATAATATTCAAAGAGCATCTTCTTTATTTTTAGTAAAGACGATTTTTTCATTCTTCTTGTCTATATTAACATTATTCTTCTTTAGTAGACAATATCCATTTGTGCCTATACAATTATCACTAATTGGAGCTGTAACGGTAGGTATACCATCATTCTTCTTAGCTCTTGAAGCGAATAAAAGTAGAATTTCAGGAAACTTTTTACTCAATATATTAAAAAATGCTTTACCAGGAGCATTATGTGTGACAGTAAACGTAATTATTGTTTACAACATAGTTGAATACTTAGGTTATAGTTCAAGCGTATTTTCTACAATGTGTGCTATATTAACTGGTGTGTGTGGACTTTTAATATTAAGACAACAATGTTTACCATTTAATAAAGAAAGATTATTTTTAATTGTAAGTATGACTATTGCATTTGTTATTGGAATTCTATTTTTAGGTGGATTATTCTCATTCGTAGCATTGAGTAGAGACTTAATTCTTATAACTATGGCGTTAGCAGTATTAATGCCAATTATGATAAAAGTAATGTTATTCGTATTAGATGAGATATTAGATACAATAGTTCCAGATTTAAATTAAATTTAAAACTATATAAAAAGGAGCAGCTCTTCATTGAACTGCTCTTTTTAGATGTGTTTAATTTTATGTAAGAATATGTATGTTTATTAATCAGCTATATATGAGCAACAGTAGTCAACAACTTCATTAACTTTTAAATCGAAACTTGAATCGCTTGGAACATTAAATTTCTGACCTTCTTTATAAGTTATAAACTCATTACTTCCAGGTAACTTTACATCCATGCTTCCAGCAAGCATTTCCATTATTTCTTCTTCTCTAGTAGAAAAAGTATATTCTCCAGGTAACATTAATCCTAAAGTTTTTCTTTCTCCATTAGGGAATATTATTACTCTACTACTTACTTTACCATCAAAATAAACGTTTGCCTTCTTTACTGCAGTAACATTTTTAAATTCACTCATTAGATAAAACCTCCAAAATTATTTATACATATATATTATATAAAAATAATGTGAAAATTACTAGATATTTACAAATAAAATTTAGTATTTATTAAAAATTTTATTTGTAAATAAAAAATAAAGAAAAACATATAGATATTTATGGAAAAATTTACAGTAGACTATACTATTGACCCTACATTTTTCCAAATATATAATATGAGAAGTATTTAAGTTGTGGATTTTATGCTACACATTAAAAACATAAAGATAAGATATAATTTAAATATACAATCTAAAATTTATAGATGCAGAAATGGGGGATAAATTTGTCAAAAAGAATATTAATTATAGAAGATGATATAGACATACAAAATATAATAAAAGCATTTTTAGAAAATGCAGGATACTTTATTATAACAGCAAAAGACGGTCTTGATGGTATTGAAAAGTTTAAAAAATCTCAATTTGATTTAATTCTAGTAGATATACTTATGCCAAAGATAGACGGGTTTGTAGTTTGTGAAATGATAAGAAATGAATCTAATATTCCAATTATTATACTTACAGCACTAGATGAAGAAACAGACCAAGTAAAAGGTTTTGAATTGAAAGTGGATGATTATATAACAAAGCCTTTTTCCACAATAGTGTTACTTAAAAGAGTTGAGGCAGTGTTAAGGAGAGCTAATGATAAAGAAGACAGTTATGAAAATAGAGAGTTTTTATCATATAAAGATATAAATATTGATGTTGAAGGATATAAAGTTTTTGTAAATGGGAAAAAGATTGAATTGACTGCCAGAGAATTTGAAGTTTTAAAAGAATTAATAGAGCACAAAGGACGAGTGCTTACTAGGGAAAATTTAATAAATAATCTTTGGAAATACGATTTTTTAGGTGATGAAAGAGTTGTAGATACACATATAAAAAATCTTAGAAAAAAGCTCAATGTAGATTACATAGAAACAATAAGAGGGGTAGGGTATAGAGTTGATGTATTGGATTAAGAAAAGTCTAAGTAGGAAAGTTTTTTTTGGTACAACATTGATACTCATTTTATCATGTACATTAATTTATATGTTTATCATGATGTCAATGCCAAAAACATATAAGTTATATTTAACAGATGATATAAAAAAAAATTTAGAGAAATTTGCTAAAGATATTGAAAAAACAAAATATGAAGATTCAGCATTTAAATTTTATGACTTTATAGTCAAAAACGATGTATATATTAGTTTAACTAAAAATGGAGAAGTAGTAAAGATACCATCTAATGTAAGATACAAAAAACAAGAGGATGTAAATACTGCATTAGATAAGAATCAAAAAAGTATATTTAATGAAAATAATTTTTTATATAAATACTTAAATAATAATCAAATTTCAGAACGTAGTTATTCAAGTACAATAACAACTAATATTAAATTTAAAGATAGTTCTGATGAATATGTTATCTTTATCACACCAAAGTTGAAGGCAATTGATGAAGTATCTGTAATTTTACTAAAACTTATACCAATAGTTGCAATAATGATTTTAATAGTATCACTTGTAACTGCTTTTATTTATTCTCGTATGATTACAAAACCTGTTGTTAAGATAAGTAAAACTGCAAAAAAAATTGCTCAAATGAGTCTAGATGATAGATGTGATGTAGATAGTAGTGATGAAATAGGGTCTCTTGCGTTAAGTTTAAATGAACTTGCATATAACCTATCAATTACACTTAATAATCTTGAAGATGCAAACTTAAAACTTCAAGAAGATATTGAAAAAGAGAGAAAGAATGAAATAAGTAGAAGAGCTTTCTTTGTGGCTGTATCTCATGAGTTAAAAACACCAATTACTATTATAAAAGGTCAACTTGAAGGAATGATATATAATATTGGTATGTACAAAGATAGAGATACTTATTTAAAGCACTCATTTAAAGTAGTAGAAACTATGGAAGAGATGGTACGTGAAATTCTTGATATTTCTAGGATGGAATCACCAGGATTTAAATTAAATGAAGTTGAAATCAATATAGGTTCATTAATTCAACAATCAATACAAAACTATTCAATGCTAGCAACGAATAAAAATATAGATATTATTAATAATATAGAAAAAAAAATATACTCTTCTGTAGATGTAAAATTGATGAAAAAAGCTATTTCTAATATTATTAATAATTCAATTAAACACTCAGAAAAGGGCTCTTTAGTAAGTATAGATTTTTATAATAATAATGAGTGTGGGGTTCTTGAGGTTGAGAACTCAAACGCATTTATATGTGAAACTGATATGGAAAATATATTTAATCCATTTTATCGAGTAGATAAATCACGAAGTAGACAATCTGGAGGAAGTGGTTTGGGATTATATATTATTAAAATTATATTTGATATGCATAGAATCAAATATAAGATTGAAAATACATCAAAAGGTGTAAAGTTTACAGCTATATTTCCTGTTGTATTAAAAGATAAATTGTAGTAAATATTTTATCAATAAAATGACTCTATACTAAAATTTTTAAAGTTAATTTAAATTTTTGGTATAGGGTTATTTTTTGATAAGTATATAGATCAAGGATATTTAGTTACCATGTAAAAAACAAATTGAGAACATCTTAACTACATATTTCATTTATATAATAAAAATTGTAAATAAGAAATCAAAAAATGAAAGGTGAGTGAAGTATGAAAATTGATGTTAAAAATTTAAATATGACTTATAAGGCAGGGAAGAGAGCATTAAAAGATATAAATATTAGCCTTGAAAGTCCAAATTTGATAGGTTTACTTGGACCTAATGGAGCAGGAAAAAGTACTTTAATGAAGCTTTTGACTTCAAGAATATTACAAACATCAGGTCAGATTGTAGTAAATGGAAAACCACTTCAACAGTGTGAAATAGAACTAAAAAGCAAGTTAGGATATTTGCCACAAGAATTTGGATTATATGATGAACTGACTGTATATCAATTTCTTGAATACATGTCAGTTTTAAAAGGTATTAATAAGAATACAAAAAAGATAATAGAAGAGGTTATAACTCAAACTAACTTATTAGATAAAAGAAATTCAAAGATTAAAACTTTATCAGGTGGTCAAAAACAGAGAATAGGAATTGCTCAAGCAATAATGGGAAATCCAGAGCTACTAATACTGGATGAACCTACAGTTGGATTAGACCCAGAAGAACGAATAAATTTCCGTAACTTATTCTCAAAAAACTCAAGAGATAAAATTGTAATATTGTCCACACATATTATAGAAGATGTTCAATCTGTATGTAATAGACTGATAGTAATAAATAAAGGAAATGTACTATTTGATGGAAGTTCTGAAGAGTTGATTAAAAAAGCAAAAGGGCATGTTGGAGTTTATGAAGACAAAAAAGGAGAAATACATAGTAATAAAAAAAATAAGTTTAAGGTTACATCAAACATTCTTACTACTACAGGGACTTCATATCGTATTGTAAGTCATAAGCTTCCAGAGTTCGCAATACCTGTTGAACCATCATTAGAGGATGCATATATGTTTTTGATATCTGAGGAGGAGATAAAGTAATGCAATCAATTAAATTTATCAAAGATGAGATAAAGAGACTTTTTAGTTCAAAGATTACATGGGCTTTTATATTGATAATAACATTAGTTCCAGTAATATCAATAATAATATATGAAATGTCTAAAGCATTGCCACATGGTAGTTCGGAGCAAGTATTTAGTTTAAGCATATCTATTTTGATTAAGCCAGCAAAACTAGGAGCTTTAATAGGAACAGTTTTATTTTCGATGTTTACAATATATGAGATGGATAGTATCTATAGGAATAAAACCAATGGCATCATAGAAACTATTATGGATGCGAAAAGTATTAATTTAGCTAGAGTAATTTCAATTATTATATCTGCTATAGTGGCTATAATAATTTCAATGATTATATGTTTTCCATATTCTATTATTAAGATGGGTGAAAATTTTAGTTTAAATATTTATATGATAAATTATTTGATTTTGATGTTACCAGCTATATTGTTTAGCATTTTATTTTCAGCAGGATTTTATTCTATAACAAGACGTATTGATTTAAGCCTTATTATGATACTTATTCTAGTATTCTTATCTATGAATATAAAAGATAGTTACCTTATAGACTGGGTACAAACTAAGGTTACTATTTACTCTTCTAGTTTTGGAAATGCTTTATCACTGAGAACATTATATTGGAATAGATTACTTTGGAGCTTCGTCTCAATATCAATATATTTAGTGGGAGTAATGTGTACAAGAAAATATGAAAAAAATATTTTTTCATCTATATTGATTAATGTAAAGAAGATACCATTATTAGTTTTAACTATAGTAGTGATTGCTGGTTCTTATAGTATATATGCACTTGAGCCATATTATGATGATTCTCCTCCAATTAAAATGGAAAATGTAACAGATAAGAAGTCTGGTTCAAGTGTAGTTATGGCCACTAGAGCTGAGGAAAAGTTAAATAAAAATATAAAACTACTTGATTCAATTCTTAATTTAAAAGTAAATCCTAAAAAAGCAAGTTTAGATGGAAAAGTAGAATACACTATGGAAAATATTAGTGGAAAGGAGCAAAAACTGGACTTTGACTTAAATCCTGGATATAACATTGAATATATCAAGATAAATGGAAAGAAAGTTGAATTTGATATTTCTAAGAAAAAGCAAGCAACAAATAGATTTAGTATAAATACAACTAAAGATAAAAAACTTAAAATTGAAATTAAATATGGAGGGAAATTGATAAATGACCAACTGTTTCAAGATGTACTTATGGGAGATGTAATAAGTAGAGAGAAAGTTATATTAAGCAACAGTTCAGTATTTCCAAAACCTAAAATTGATATTATGAATACAATGGAATCAATGGTTCATGGGAGTATAATTTTACCTACAGGTATAACACCAATAACAAGTGGCATCAGTACAGAAAAGATAAAAGTTGATAAGAACAATAATGAATGTACATGGAAATTTAATACACAGGGAACAAAATTAACTATAATAGCTGCAGACTATGTGAGAAAAGATATACAAGCAGGTGGTATTAAAACACAGTTTTATTATAATAAAAAAGATGAAAGTAAAATAAATAAACTAAATGCAGAGAAAATCATAAAAGATTCTATAAATTTTTATACAAAGTATTATGGAGAATTAGATAGTTATAAAGTTATACCACTTAAAATAGTGGAAGGAGGAGCTTCATCAGGAATGTTCTCTGGAGGAAAAGCATATGAGAATATAAGCTACATAGATGAGAATGTATTTAATTCAAACACATTTGATAATTTAGGAGAAGGCAGTAATGGAGCTGAAGTCTTGGCACATGAAATATGCCATCAATGGTGGGGAATTATAGTGCAACTTGACCAAATGGTACCTCCTTGGTCAGCAGAAGGTATAACAAATTATGCAACTAATAAATTTATGGAGTATGAATATGGAAAAGAATATAGTAAAAAAAGTATAGATAATTGGAAAAAAGAAAATGACATGCTTAACAGAAATTTCTATATGAATAATCCTCAATATTTAGAAAAATTGCCTGAAAACTATGTATTCAATATACTATCACCTAATTCTATGAGACTTCTATATAATAAGATGCCATTACAACTTTTGAAGGCAGAAGAAATTTTAGGAGAAGACAAGTTTGAAAATATTCTTAAAGATTTGTATAACAAGTACAAGTACAATATATTAAAATATGATGATTTCTTGAAAGCTTGTAATCTTACAGAGGAGGAATTGAATCTTGAATAATTTAAAAATAATAAGATATGAAATGAAGAGATTATTATTCTCTAAGGTTTATTTAGTTTTACTATTAATAACAGGATGGTTCTCCTACAATATACTTAAGACAAAGACAATCTATGGTTTAAATGATACAGCACCATTTTCAGAATGGAGTTATTCTAGTTTTCTACTTGATGTAAATCCATTTTTACTTGTTATAGTTCTTATGTTTTGTACATATATATTTTCAAAAAAAGAAGAAGCAGTAAGAACAATTACTATGACAACTAAGATAAAGCCTACAACATATTTTTGTTTAAAAAGTATTACAATAGCGGCTGCGTATCTTCTAACAGTTATAGTTGTAATTGCAATAAGTTTTATTTTTTACAGTAGATTATTTCAATTTAATAATTTTGAAACTCTTATAAAACCAATACTACTTATTTTAATACCATCAGTATTATTTGTATCAGGTGTAGGTATGTTTATTGGAAATATAAATGGAAACTTACTATATATTTTTATTCCAATAACATTTCTTTTAACAAATTCAAATGTATTATCTATTATATCTGGCAAGAGTCTTGTAAATTCTATAATAGAAAATAAAGTTGCAGATAGGATGGGGAATCTTGCATTTGATGTGCCAGTGGAGTTTTTGATAAGTAGAATGATTCTTGGAGTTATAGGTGTAATCTTAATACTTAGTGTATGTAAATCATACAATAAAAGTAAAGCTTAATATTAATTACAAAAAAGGAGCTAATTAATTCTATAAAACTATAAGTATCTTGGCTTAATATATAGATACATATATATAATCCTAAATGTAAAGGGTAGATTATATTATAGAAAATTATATTAGTGAAAATATGTTATATTCACTAAAATTATAAATAAGCTAAAAAGAGTATATTTTAAATCTATAATTTGAGATTTAAAATATACTCTTTTATTCATAGTAGTTATATAAATGAAACAGATTATATGGATAAATTTTACATGATTAAAATTTTTATTATAATTCTATACTAGGTTCTTCAACTAATTTTCCGCATACATATCTATGAATGATATTTCTATCATCACCAACATAGATAAATCTTTCAAGTCTTTCAAGTATAGAATAATTAGCATGATTCAAATCTGAATCATCAATAATTAATGCATCAAAATCATAATCTTCTTCAAAGCTACCAACTTTTCCAAAGAAACTTCCTCCACTTTTTGTTGCAATATAAAAAGCTTCAGATAAGGATAAGAAATTACACTTCTTGCCAGAATTTACCCAATATAATTTAGATAACTGTATTGCAGATACTATGGCTTTAAATATTGACAAAGTATGTCCACCACTTATATCTGACCCAAGAGCTAATTTAATATTATTATCAAGTAATTTTCTAATAGGCATAGCTCCACTACCAACATTAAAATTAGAAGCTGGACAGTGAACTGCCATAACATTATTTTCTTTCATTAAATCTATTTCTTCCTGAGAGCAATGAATACAGTGAGCCATTAGTGTAGGAGTCTGACCAAATAAATTATATCTATTATAGGCATCTCCATAAAATTTAGATTTAGGCTCTAAACTTTTAACCCATTCAATTTCATCATGATTTTCAGATAAGTGTGATTGCATAGGAATATTATATTTTAAACATAAATCACCGAGGCCTTTTAAAAGTTCACTTGTACAGCTTGGTATAAATCTAGGAGTTATGATTGGTTTTACAATAGAATCTGTATCATTGTATTTGTTTATAATTTCTTCTGTTTCAGCAATAGAATCATAGGTATTTTCTAATAAGGTGTCAGGACAATTCATATTCATATTTACTTTGCCAACGTATGCTCCAAGTCCAACCTCTTTGAATATATCCATAAGTCTCATAGAAGCTTCCTTATGTACTGTAGCAAATACAGTTATTCTTGTAGTTCCAGATTTCCAAACTTCTTTCACAAATTTTTTATACATTTTTGTTGCATATTCTATATCTGCATAATTCGATTCTTCTGGAAATGTATAAGTTTCAAGCCATGGTAGAAGTTCTTTATCCATAGCCATTCCTAGATTTTTAAATTGAGATGCATGACAATGAAGGTCATTCATGCCAGGTATTATAAGTTTATCAGTGTAATCTATTATTTCTATATTTTTATATTCTTTGGGTATTTCTTTAAAGATTCCTATTACTTTGCCTTTGTCCAGTATAATGTAATTATTTTCAAATACTGTGAAAGCATCTGAAGTTTTTGTGAAAATTATATTTCCTTTTATTGCCTTTAACATATAAGTCTCCTTAGTTTTAAATTTGTTAATTTTAATATATGTAGGTCATCTTTTAGTCTTATAAATTAAAATTTTACCATATGTATTATATCAAATTTGAGATATAAATTCTATTATATAATAGTAAATAGTGGTGAAATACAGTTGTTTGCTATCATATCTTAAGATACATGCTACTGACATTCAACTGACATTTAGCTAATATTTAAGAAAAATATGATGTTAACTGACATTTAACTGACATAAAACTGAACATTATTTAAAGAGAACATTGCTTATATTCTCAGATGCTTCTTTATCCATTTCATCTAAAATGTGAGAATATCTATTCATAGTTATTTTTATATCTGTATGTCCTAATCTTTCAGAAATTATTTTTATGTTGGTTCCAGCTAGAAGAAGTAAGCTTGCATTTGTATGTCTTAATTCATGTATCTTTATATCTCGAAGATTATTATTTTTTAATAGTCTTTTAAAAGGTATACAAAAATTTGGTTGAGTCCAAGGTTTGAATTTTGAGTTTAGACATATTAGGTCTAATTCATTTTTTAATATTCCTTGTAATTTTAATTTGTTTTGTTTTAGCTTTTCTTCTTTTAATAAACTTATTAATTCATCAGGTGCTGATAATGTTCTCTTTGATTTTGATGTTTTAGGCTCTTTAAAACTTATAACACTATCAACATACACTAAAATTTGATTTACATGTACAATTTTCTTATCAAGTTCTATATCAGACCATCTAAGAGCTACAGCTTCTCCAAAACGTAATCCAAGTGTTAACATGAGATAAATAGGAATACATAAGATAGTATTGTTAGATTTTTCTAATAAGGATTTAGCTTCTTCTTTAGTGTAAAAATTGTGTGTAGTAGTATCTCTTTTACTTGGTGTTATTATAAATTCACATATATTTTCTTGTATTTCTTTCAATCTATATGCTTCTTTTAATACAGCTTTTAAAAAACCTACTATGTTTTTTGCAGAGTTTAGCGCAGTTTTATTGTAGATAGTATTTATATAAGTCTGTAATATAGAAGGTGTAATATCGGTTAATTTCATTTCATCAAAAAATGGTTGAATTTGATTTTTTATTATATATCTTCGGTTTTTTAATGTGTTAGGAGAGAAATTTATTTTTTTATCTTCTAAATATTTGATGCACCTATCAACTACAGTGATATTGCTTGGAGCAACAAACTTATTATTGTTTATAGTCGATTTTATTTCAATTAAATGTTTTTCAGCCTCTTTTTTCTTTTCATAACTTCCATAACTTTTTTGTTTCTTTTTCTCAGTTTCTTCTTCCACATACTCCACATATACATGAAATTTTTCATTTCTTTTTCTTATGAAAGCTGACTTAATATCCATAAGAGCACCACCCTTTGAGTTAATTTGAATTAATTACTTAATTATATTTTATAACAAGTGAAAAAATTTTTCAGAGTTTATTAAAAAATATTTATTTTTATTAAATTATAAATTGTTACAAATATTCAAAAATAATCTATTTATGATATAATAAAAATATAGAAGTTTTGCAGCGTGCGATTTTTCTGTTTAAGTATGCTTTAACAGTTGAAATATAAGGCATCGAGAAGGTTTGATAAGTGTTATCAATTGCACTACTAGCCGCTCACTGCAAATTTAAGAGAGTTGTA
>JABBZI010000119.1 GCA_012955965.1 Clostridioides difficile | reverse complement strand
ATTACCTCCATAGCTTGAGGTGGTCCCATACTTATTACACTTATACTTCCACCCTTTTTTTCTTTAATATTAAAGGCAGTTTCTAATGCATAAAGATCGTATGGGTTCATCTTTGTATCTATTCCATCTCTTTTTAAGACTCCTGTTTTTTCATCAACTTCAACTTTTGATGTTCCTGGTACCTGCTTGATACAAACTATAGTATTCATATATTCATCTCCCATGATTTATTATATTTTAAATTCTTCTATACAAATTAAGAAAAAATCTATTTTCTAATTTCAATATACATATTTTTGTATATTGAAATATAAATACTATTTATTTTACTTTCAGTAAATAATATTTATATTTTTTATATAATATTCCCCAAATAAATTGTAAACCTTTTAATACAACTTGTCTATAATAGTTATTTTTATAACATATAATAATATAAAAGGATATTAAAGG
>JABBZI010000118.1 GCA_012955965.1 Clostridioides difficile | reverse complement strand
ATACAGGAATTGCAGACTATAGAACAGGAAGAGTTAAAGTAAAGGGAGCTCAAGAGTACTTTGAAGGAAAAGCTGATTCAATATCAGGTATTGAAATAGTAGATGATAAGACAATTAAGTTCACATTATTAGAAAAGAGTTCTTCAGCTGAAATAGTATTAGGAGGTACACAACCAGTTAATACTGCGTATACTTCTAAGTTCTATACACAAGGAAATACAGATAAAATGAAGGAAACATTTGCAAATCCAGGACCAACATCAGGAGCTTACAAATTTAAGAGCTACAAGAAGGGTGAAGAGTTAGTTTTAGAAGCAAACGATGACTTCTTCTTAGGAAAACCTGGAATTAAGAATATAGTTTATAAAGTTACTACTGAAGAAACAAAACTTCAAATGTTAGAAGCAGGAGATATAGATTTTGTTGAACTTTCAGTAAGTGATGACTATGTAAAAC
>JABBZI010000117.1 GCA_012955965.1 Clostridioides difficile | reverse complement strand
CATTATATATTACCTTCTTCATAACCTAATTGTAATTGTAACATGATAGTCTTTAATCTAAAATCTATGCCTTTTGTATCTCCAATAATTCCACGATTTTCATACCAATGACAAGCCATCATTTCTACAGCCAACTTGTAAAGTTCTTCATTTTTAACAGCATCAATATTAATACCTGCATTTTTAAAGTATGTATTAATAGCTGGAATTAAAGTTTTTTCTATCCAGTTATTATCATCTTCCGAATCTAATCTTAGATATAATTTAATTTCTTCTAACATTAAGCATTTTCCTCTGGTAGTGTTAATTTAGCTATTACTATTGCTTCGTCATCCTTTACAGAGCCATCTAGCTTGTTTATTATTCTAGCTTTGTTTGTATTAGTTTCAAAAGCACCAGCCCCTATATTAGTTGTAGCTAGTTGGTATTTGCCATCATGGAATATCTTGTATGCTTCTTTCAAATC
>JABBZI010000116.1 GCA_012955965.1 Clostridioides difficile | reverse complement strand
CCCTCCCCCCCTTCCCCTCTTTCCCCGCCTTCTTTCCTCTCTTTTCCCCCCTTCTTCCTCCCTTTCTATTCCCCTCCCAACACTGCTTTCATCCCTTTTCATCGCCTCTACTCTCTGCCCTCTTTCTCTGTAGCCCCCCACCCGTCGTCCCTCCCTCTTTTTTCCCTCTTCTACATACCCCCTCTCTCCTATCCACCTCTGCCGCTGCCGACCACCTCCCCCCTCCCGCCCCCCCCCCCCCCCTCTCCCCCCCCCCTCCCCCCCCCCAAAACGACAAACTCCCCAGCTCCCACCGCCGACGCTCCCCCTCCCCCGCCAGCTGCCTTACCCCCAGCCGCTGCCTCTCCCGGACCCGGCGGCTCTCTCTCACGGCCTACACCGCCCGACCCCACTGCACCAGCTGCAGCTGTCCCTTCTACCCCCCCGCCGCCGCCGCCGACCCCCCCCCCCCCCCCCCCCCCCCCCCC
>JABBZI010000115.1 GCA_012955965.1 Clostridioides difficile | reverse complement strand
AGTCTTTATACAACTTTTGACCAAACGATAAATTTCCTTCTCCTGCAATTTTACTGCTTGATAAGTTTCCTTTTCTAATAGCTACTTTTCCATCAATACACCTTTGTATAAGTTCATTAGCCTTATGTATACCTTCTTTGACAGGTACTTCTATTACCGGCTTTCCATTGAATCTGTCCATATCAACATTTTTATCACAAGCAACTATTATTGCATCTGCCATTTCGATATCTTTTGCTGTTAACTTATTTTCTACACCTATAGCTCCATTCGTTTCAACTTTTATGTCACACCCTAATTCCCTTGCTGAATTTTTTAATGCTTCTTCTGCCATAAAAGTATGAGCTATTCCAGTTGGACAACCTGTTACCCCTAGAATCATTTTCTTTCCCATCTTTATACCACCTTTCTGACTCTTATATTTTTTATATAATCTTCCACATTCTCCAAATTACCTATACCATTAC
>JABBZI010000114.1 GCA_012955965.1 Clostridioides difficile | reverse complement strand
CTGGCTAATGGGAACGGTGAGGTTGAGAAGAGAAAGAGTTGGAGGGATGGAGGACATCGAGTCCGTAGGATAATGTTTTTTTTTTTTTTTGTGTATAAGAGACAGCATATACACAATATTTTTACTTTTAATTGGATGGACTTTATTTGCTATAACCGATTTTAATGGTATCTGTGAATACCTTAGTAAGTTGTTTTTCTATTCAAATGGAGAAGAGTGGATTTATTATCTTAGAAACTATGGAGTTTCACTAATTATTGCAATTATTTTTTCTTTACCATTAGTTTCGATGTTTTATAAAAAGATAGAAAACTTTAAATGGATAAAGACAATAATTCTAATGGGTATTTTTATAATATCTGTTGCTTATTTAGTTGATGCAACATATAATCCATTCCTTTATTTTAGATTCTAGGAGGTATTAAAT
>JABBZI010000113.1 GCA_012955965.1 Clostridioides difficile | reverse complement strand
ATGGAGATGTAAAAGCGAATGTTGAAGTAACAGGATTACCATCAGGATTAGATTATACAGCAGTAGGAAATAAATCAGCAAATACAATAACAATAACAGTATCAGGAACAGCAAATCCAGCTATACAAAATGATTTGAATAATGTAAGTGTGCTAGTTAAAGCAGGAGCGGTATCTGGAACAGGGGCTACAGATTCAATTGCAAACACAACATTTGAAGTCAAAAAGTATGTAATACAAATAGTAGGTGAATTAACTTTTGATGCGACAGATAAACAAATAAAAATGGCATCAGGTGATGAAATGGTAGACCCATCAGATAACACATATGTATTAACATTAACAAAAGGAACAGTAAAAAATGGAGATGTAAAAGCGAATGTTGAAGTAACAGGATTACCATCAGGATTAGATTATACAGCAGTAGGGAATACATCAGCGAATACAATAACAATAACAGTATCAGGAACAGCAAATCCAGCAGTA
>JABBZI010000112.1 GCA_012955965.1 Clostridioides difficile | reverse complement strand
TCTGGAGAATCTGGAGCAGTTACAACTGGAGCATTAGTTTCAATCCTTGAAAGTGAAGATTTAAAAGATTTAAGAGAAGCTTTAAAATTAGATGAAAATTCTAAAGTATTATTAATAAGTACAGAAGGAGACACTGACCCTGATAAATATAAAGATATAGTTTGGAATGGTGAGTGCCAAAGTAAATAAAAGACTTAAAATAAGGATTAAATAAAATTGAAATAAAGTCTAAATAAAAATTTAATAAATAAAATATTAAAGAAGTGAAAAATCAATAAATTAAGTAAAGTATAAGTAAATTAAAAAAGTAAAATATCAAAGTGAAACATCAACAAATTAAAAATTATATGGGGGAATATCAAAATGTTAAATGAAATAAGAAAAAAACAATTAACTGAAGTATGCCAAGATTTAATAAGAAATGCTAGTTATTCAGGTCATGAAGAAAATGTAGTAAAAGCAATAGAAGAAAACTTTGCTTTGCTAGGTTTTGATAG
>JABBZI010000111.1 GCA_012955965.1 Clostridioides difficile | reverse complement strand
AAATGGTAGATCCATCAGATAATGAATATGTACTAAAATTAACAAATGGGACAGTAAAAGATGGAGATGTAAAAGCGAATGTTGAAGTAACAGGATTACCATCAGGATTAGATTATACAGCAGTAGGAAATAAATCAGCAAATACAATAACAATAACAGTATCAGGAACAGCAAATCCAGCTATACAAAATGATTTGAATAATGTAAGTGTGCTAGTTAAAGCAGGAGCAGTATCTGGAACAGGAGCTACAGACTCAGTAGCAAATACAACATTTGAAGTTAAAAAGTATGTAGCACCAGCAGTAGGTCAATTAACTTTTGATGCAACAGATAAACAAATAAAAATGGCATCAGGTGATGAAATGGTAGATCCATCAGATAATGAATATGTACTAACATTAACAAATGGAACAGTAACAAATGGAGATGTAAAAGCGAATGTTGAAGTAACAGGATTACCATCAGGATTAGATTATACAGCAGTAGGGAATACATCAGCGAATACAATAACA
>JABBZI010000110.1 GCA_012955965.1 Clostridioides difficile | reverse complement strand
CCAAATAGGAGAAACTTCAACGACTATTCCTCTTGAGGGAAGTACACTACAAGCTATTGGTAGTGGAAGTGGGTAGACCTTAACGGATAATGCCGAAGGATAAGATATAGTCTGTGCTTGCATGAAAATGTAAGAAGTTCATAAGAGAACTGCATAGGTAGTAGCGAACTTATGTGAACGACAACCTCAAAAATGATAAAAGTTAAGGGCTTACAGTTCTTATATATTTTATTTAAAAAATAAATATGAAAACCTTCAAAATACTTGTTTTAAATGTTAATATTATGATGGGTGATGAATAATCAGAAAAAACAAGTAAAGTGAGGTGATAGTAGTGGAAAAAGCATATAAGTTTAGAATGTATCCAAATAAAAAACAGCAAGAGTTAATTAATAAAACTTTTGGATGTTGTAGATTTGTATATAATAAATATCTTGCTAAAAAAATAGAAGTTTATGAAAACGATAAAGACATTTTTACTTATAAACAGTGTAGTTCTGATTTGACCAATTTAAAAAAGG
>JABBZI010000010.1 GCA_012955965.1 Clostridioides difficile | reverse complement strand
GTTCTAAAATAACTAGTTATACTTTCCATAATAAATCACCCTTTAAAAGTTTATTTAAAATACCTAATACAATATATATTTTTATCAAGTAATATTTATACTTTTATAATAATATATTGAATAAAATTAATATTAAAATTATTTGTATTAAAATAAATCCACTATAGAAGTGACATATTGAACTTCTAATTAACATAAAACTATTCATAAAATATACTTAACTCTTTTAAATAAACATTTTTATCTCAACAACTGATTTTCTATGAATAAATAAAAAGATGAAACCTATCAAATAGAGTTCATCTTTTTACAATAGTATTTATTTAATAATTAGCATTTGATTAGTCATTAGTATCAACTTAAATAAAAACAAAAAATTACTTTCATTCACTCATAATAAATTGTTTTTGAATACTTTTTACTATAGCTATTCTTTTACAAGAACTTTTATAATTTCTGAAATATACATAGTATGATAATCCTTATTTGGATACCATTTTTTATCATTTTCTTTAGCATCAAAATTTTCTGGTGGCATAGTATCATGATATAATTTCTTGCATACCATAATCATATTAGCTTCTTCAAAAGCTACAGTATCATCCACAAAATATGGTGTAAGACCTGCTTTTTCTACTTTATTTATATCTCTACCAGAAATAGTTCCACAGATATTTAAGGCCTCTCTATAAGTTTCATCGAAAAATGCAATTGTAAATGTATCATTACTGTCTACAAATTCTTTTGTATATCTCTGTGGTCTTATGTAAGTTGTAACAACATTTTTACCCCAATATACTCCAACACCACCCCAGCTAGCAGTCATTGTGTTGAATTTTTCTGAATCACCAGCTGTTATAAGTAACCATTCTTTACCAATTTTAGTAAATGGATTAAACTGTAATTCCTCAATTTTTACTTCTCTAAAACCCATAGCTTCATCCTACCCTTCATCTTTTTAATATATAAACTAGTAGTCAAATTTTTTGAATATATTTACTCTTATAATACTTTTTTAATTGTCTTACATATTCATGTAAATTATAATACAACAAATCAATTACTTTCGCAAGAAATAGTTTCTGTATTTTTTAATTGTAAAATGCAAATAAAATATATTAATTATAAAACATATACTATATTTCTTAAACTTAAAATAATATAGTATAAAAAATGTAGAAAGTGTATATCCCTTCTACATTTTTTATTATTTTATATCAATTTAGTTTTCTTTAACTTTAATCTTATAAAAAATTTTCCTACTCATCAAGTTTCGTTATATTATTTATAATTTTTCTATACCTTGTTAACAATATTTAAATTATTATCTTTATTGATATATATTTTTTCATTATATAAATCTTCATCAAACATTTTTATTATATTTTCTACTTCATACTTATACTCATCTTCATGCACTCTATAAAGCATCAAATCCTCTAGTAAATCTTTCATATCAAAATATACATCTTCTAATAAGTAAAAATAACCTTCTTCTATATCTTTCAGTTTATCTATAGTATCCAATTTCTTGCTGATATCTTTCATAACCTCTAAATTTTGTATATTTATATTTATGATTGTCAATAAGTACATTCTCACAGTTTTTATTATTTCAATAGAAAAATCTACAATATTATAATTTCCTTCTTTTTTATACAGTGACTCCTTAAATTTATTAAAACAATTGTCTAGGTCACAATTTATGTCGTTAAATGGTGGTCTTATTATATCTCGTATTATCAAAAGATTTTGTATATCCACATTATTTGTGATTGCCTCATCCAAAATAAATAAATTATATGCATCGTTTAATGGGTCATGAGCATCTCCGCTAAATTCTAAATTAGCAAATTCAAGTAAGTTTTTTAATGATATATAGTTCATACATCTCATACCACAATTTATATATTTTTCTTTTATATCTATAAATAAATCCCTAATATTATTTACAAATCTTGGATGATTATTTTTCTTAGAGCTTCTCATATCAGTGTTATTAAAACATGTCAAATCCAAATTGCCAAAAGTATATATTCCTTCAATGTCAGAAAATATGCCTAACCATTTTTTAAACTTTCTCATGACCTCTTCATAACTTGGTGCATTCTTCAATTCTTCTGAAGATATATGTGTTAATTCCTGTATATGAGGATATAATTCTTCATTACTTACTGGCTTTATTAAAGATTTAAATTTATCAATATTTTTTGTCTTTTCATCATACATAACTGCTCCAATTGCAATTATATCAGAATTCAATACTGCCCTCTTTGATTTAGAATTTGGCATATTCATTTCAAAATCTATATATACTCTTTTCAATATAAACACCCTTTCCAATTGTTTATAGTGATTCTTTTTAATTATTTTTATTCAAAATCGTCTAAGAAAGAATGTTTCTCCCCATTTTGTTGCCAACCAAGTATTGAATCAAGATTTACATTTTCTGCTGCCTTAAATATAGATTTCTCTACATTTTTGAAATTCGGCTCTAAACTTTTTATTAAGTCTTTTATTTCGTATCTCTTGTTTCCTGTCTTTTTAGCTGCAACCATACATGCACAATTTAGTGGCCATATACCACTATTTTGAATAAACCTTATAATATGTTCTTCTCTTATATAATAAAGTGGTCTTATGATTTTTATACCTTCAAAATTTGTAGAATTAAGTTTAGGAAGCATTGTTTTAAAATTACCAGCACACAATAAATTAAGCATTGTTGTCTCTATTACATCATCATAATGATGACCTAATGCAAGTTTATTACATCCTAACTCTTCTGCCTTTGAATATAATGCTCCTCTTCTCATTCTGGCACACATATAACATGGATAATCTTTTGCTATTTCATCTGCTATCTCAAATATTCTTGAATCAAATAAATGTATTGGTATATTTAGATACTCACAATTATCTATAAGTAATTGTCTTATATTTGCATGATATCCAGGGTCCATAGCAATAAACTCAACATCGAAATTAACTTGTCCATGTCTTTTTAACTCCTGAAACATTTTAGCCATAAGAATACTGTCTTTTCCACCAGAAATTGCTATAGCTATCTTATCCCCTTCTTCAACTAATTTGTAATCTCTTATTGCTTTCATAAACTTGGACCATAAATTTTTTCTATATTTTTTTATTATACTTTTTTCTATATCTCTTACTGGAAGTCTTTCCTCAAAAGGAACTATAATTTCACAGCCTTTTCCTGATAGCTCACTCATTTAATCACCTCGTATATTTATGTTAATAATATTTTACAAAAAAGTCTACCTTCATCTATAAAATACTATAATTTTCACTTTAATTTCAACAAATAATTTATAATTCTCAATAACACATAAACTTATAATAACATAAATAACCTCTTTCTTTTATTATCTTTTTTATTTTTCTCATTTAATATTTTATTATGAGTAACGATTTTTAAATGACTGAATATTATACACTAGATAGAGTTACCTATCTATTTACAACAAGGAGGTTTTCAACTTGGAAAATAAGACTAGAGATATCAAAAAAAATTGTGGTCCATCTTTGGCTAGACCATACATTAACAATCAAATTTTCACAGAAATGTACTGCCTTTCTGATGCATTAAAATTTGGAACTATATTCCCAGAACTAAACTTATTAGAATCTGAAATGTACAACAAAGAATTATATGCTAAGCCAAAAAAATTTAGAGGAGGTAGAAGATAATGAAAGATTCATCTAGAGCTGAACTTATGAGAAAAATTCAGGAAACATCTTTTGCATGTGTTGATATGAACTTATATTTAGACAATCATCCTGATGATAAAAATGCTATCAACACTTACAATTCATTATGTAATCAATTTGCGCAAGCTAGATACGCTTACGAAAATAAATATGGTCCTTTAACTAACTTTGGGTATGCTCCAAGTAGATGCCCTTGGCAATGGGCTGAGCAACCTTGGCCTTGGGACAGAGAATTTAATTATTAGACATCAAGTATTGGAGGATTGAAAATTCATGTGGATATATCAGAAAACTATACAACACCCAGTTAATATAAAAACTTGCGACCCTAGAATGGCTAAATTTCTTATAACTCAATTTGGTGGACCAAATGGAGAACTTGCTGCATCTTTGAGATATTTAAGCCAAAGATATACAATGCCTACTGGCAATATGCGTGCACTTTTAACAGACATTGGTACCGAAGAACTAGCTCACGTTGAGCTTATATGTACTATGGTTTATCAGTTGACTTCTGATGCAAGCCCAGAAGAATTAAAAGCTGCAGGTCTTGGTTCAAACTATGCACAAAATGGATACGGAATTTATCCAACAGATTCAAATGGTGTTCCATTTGATGTAAGACCTATCGCTGTTATGTCAAATCCTGTAACTGATTTACATGAAGATATGGCTGCTGAGCAAAAAGCACTTGCAACTTATTATCAACTTATAAATTTAACAGATGATGTTGATGTTATAGATGTACTAAAATTCTTAGGTCAAAGAGAAATAATTCACTATCAAAGATTTGGTGAAGCTTTAATGGATGCTTACGAATTAGAAGAATGCCAAAAAATGTTCTAAAATTTTTATTTATATAAACTAATATTATTTGATAATTTATAATTTACTGTTGTTATTAAAGTTTACAAAATAACATAAATCCAATTTATTTTCTATAAATTGAAGAAGGTAAAGAAAAAGCAGGTACTAATTAAATAGTAATATAGAAAGTAATCTATAATACTACCAATATTGTACCTGCTTTTTTATTATAAGCAATAAAGAAAAATCTATTTATTAAGTTCTATAATAAAAAAGGATTATAAAACTCTTCTTGCGTTTACATATCTACTTGAATAGTAACTACTATTTATATTAGATATTGTTACCTTTTTTGATGAACCTGAAGATGCATGTATCATATCTCCATTTCCTATGTATATTCCAACGTGACTTACAGAACCATTATTTGACCCTTGTGTATCAAAGAATATTAAGTCTCCACTTCTAAGGTCTCCTCTGTTTACATATGTTCCATACTTACTTTGGTCTCTAGATACTCTTGGTATGCTAACACCTGCTGATTTTTTCATAACATATTGTGTGAATCCTGAACAGTCAAAACTATTTGGACCTTCAGCTCCCCATACATATGGTTTTCCAAGTAGTGTCTTTGCAAAACTTATTACACTATCAGCTCCCTGACTTGGAGAGTTAGTTGAATCCGATGGAGCTGAAGTATCAACAGAACCTTTTTCAGCAAGATATTGACTAGATACATATCCTGTTTGATTGTCATGATTTACCTTTGTCCATCCTCCATTTTCAGAAATACTTCCAACTTCAGTTCCATAGTTTAATGTAGCTACTTTAGAATGCCCTGTACCTGGTCCTGTTCTAAGGTTTAATGATTTTGCTGTTACAACTTTTGTGTCCTTTACAAGGTCATTTGAACTACTTCCAGTATTTCCACCTGTAGATTCATTTATACTAGTTCCTAAATATTTGCTTGAAACATAACCTACTCTACCATTAGAACTTATTTTTGACCATCCATTTGACTCAGATATGTATCCAACTTCAGTTCCATATCCTAGTGTAGATATTTTAGAACTACTTGTACTTGGTCCTGTTCTAAAATTTAATCCTTTGGCTGTAACAACTTTTGTTGACTTAACTGAAGTATCATTACTTTCATTACTATTCCCAAGGTTATTTATTCCTACATAATTTGCATGTACATAACCTGTGTTTCCATTATATTTAACTTTTGCCCAAGAACCATCTTTTCCTACATACTCAACTTTATCGCCTTTGTAAAGTTTACCCATTGATTCATGGTCTGTACTTGGTCCTTTTCTAAAATTTACTGCATTCCCTGTTATTGTTCTACTTTCTATACTTACACTCTCTACTCCAGATTCATCGGCATATGCTAAGTTCCCCATTGTAGGCATTATTATCGCAGTTGCCATTATACTGGCTGCTATTCTCTTTTGATTAAAATTCATAACTTTCCACTCATCTCCTCTTTTCTAGTAGCTTTATTTAACTTTTAAATACAAAAGAAATAATTGACACTCTATTAAAATATCAATTATTTCTTTTATATTAATATTATTACAAATTTGTAACTATTTGTCTATAGCAATCTTTATTTACCACAAATTACCATAAATGAATTTTAATTTTTAGCAGCCTGTACTTTAGTAATATAGCCATCTTTTACCTTTTTAAAAGATGGCTATATTTTTTAACTTTTTTGTAACTTTTTAAAAACCTGTAGAGCCAAATCCACCTTTTCCTCTTTCAGAATCACTTAATTCTTTCACTTCTTCTATGTCAATTTCATAGATAGGTTTTACTATCATTTGAGCAATTTTCATATGTTTTTCAACTTTAAAATCATTTTTTCCATGATTTATTAATATAATTTTGAGCTCTCCTCTATATCCTTCATCAATAGTTCCTGGTGTATTTAACACAGTAATAGAATGTTTTAAAGCAAGTCCACTTCTAGGTCTTACCTGTGCTTCTGTCATAGCAGGAAGCTCTATACATATACCAGTTTTAATAAGTTTAGTCTCTCCAGAAGGTATTACAACCTCTTCTATAGAATACAAATCCATACCAGCATCACCCTTATGAGCGAAATTAGGTATTATAGCTTCATCATTTAATTTTTTTACTTTCAAATTGTACATTTTATATCTCCTTTCAACTTTCTATAAATATTATAACTTAAATTTCGACCTCTTGAAGTTTTTTATTTTTTTGTGGTAATATAATTATTAGTGTTTTAAAGGAGGATTTTTTATGAAACTTGTACTTGCTGAGAAACCATCTGTTGCAAAAACTATAGCATCCTTTCTAGGTGCAAAGACTAGACAAGATGGTTACTTTGAAGGAAATGATTATATAATTACTTATGCAGTTGGGCACTTAGTATCATTATATGATATGAAGGATTATGATAAAGATAAATATTCTGGTTCTTGGAAAATGAATAATTTTCCATTTGTTCCTGAAGATAAGTTTAAATTTAAGATTGATAGTTCTAAAACCAAACAATTTAATACTGTAAAAAAGCTCTTGAATAGAAAAGATGTAGAATATGTAATAAATGCTACTGATAACGACCGAGAAGGAGAACTCATAGCATTTCTAATATTTTTACTTGCAAACAATAAAAAGCCAGTAAAAAGAATTTTAGTAAATGAATGGACACCAGAAGATATTACAAGAGGTATAAAAAACTTAAAAGATGAAGATGAAATGAGAAATCTTCAAGCAGCTGGATACACAAGACTTATAACAGATTGGCTGATTGGAATAAATTTCACATCTGTTGCTACATTAAAATATGGAAATGGAAAATTATTAAATATAGGCAGAGTAATTCTTCCAACAGTTAAATTAGTCTATGATAGAGATATGGAAATACTAAATTTTGTTCCTAAAACTTATTATGAAATAGAAGGTCATTTTAAGGCTGAAGCTGGCGAATATAAAGGTAAGTATATAAAGGGCAAAGAAAGTAAATTTGATACACTTGAAGATGCAAATAAAATTATAGATTCAATTACATCTGAAACTGGTAAAATACTAGATAAAAAAGTTACTATGTCAAAAGAGTATGCACCTAAACTTTTTAGTTTAACATCGCTTCAAGGATATATAACTTCTAAGTATTCTAATTTTACATCTGACAAGGTTCTAAATGTCTGTCAATCTCTTTATGAGGGGAATGGTAAGGGTGGATATATAACTTACCCTAGAACTGATTCTATTTTTTTAGAAGAAAGTTTAACTTCTAAGGTCTCTCAAACTTTAGATAAATTAAAGGTTGGTCTTGAATATGAAAATAAGATTAAATTTTCCAAGACTAAAAGAGTCTTTGATTCTTCTAAAGTAGATTCCCATAGTGCTATAATCCCTACTTATATAATTCCAAAAAGCTTATCTAAAGATGAACAACTAGTTTATGATGCTATAAAAGATAGGTTTATAGCAAATTTTATGCCTCCTGCTGAATATGAGAATACAGAAATTAAAACAGAAGTAGATAATTGTACTTTCTTAACAAAGGGTAAAGTACTCAAATCAAAAGGATATCTTGAAGTATATAATAAGGAAGAAAAAAACGATTTACTTCCACTTGTAAATAAAGATGATATTGTAGATGTCTTAGAAGTAAAACCATTAACTAAACAGACTACTCCTCCTAAACCATATACTGAGGATACACTTTTAAAGGCTATGAAAAATTGTGGTAAAAATGTGCCTGAAGAAGATACAACTGTATTATCAGGATATTCTATAGGGACATCAGCTACACGTGCTGATGTATTGAAGAAAATAAGCCAGGTTGGATATGTAAATAAAAAGGGAAAATCTTATTCTATAACAGACCTTGGAAAAAACTTAGTTGAAATTTTTCCTGTTAAAGACTTATTTGATGTAGACTATACTGGAAAACTTGAAAAAAGTTTGAGTGATATTCAAAAAGGAAAATATACTAGAAAAGAATATCTTACTAATATCATTAATTTTATATATCAAAATGTCAATATTATAAAGCATGATGCTTCAAAAAACATAAACACAGAAGCATATACTTTTGATTCAAAAACTAAAAAATTTACTAGAATAAAAGAAAAAAAGCAGAAAAAGAGTATTACTAATTCTACAAAAGAAATTGCTATGTCAAAAGAACCTGATGACAAAAAAGAAAATAAAAATAATGATGACAATCCATCTCTTGGTAAATGTCCTGTTTGTCAAGGTGATGTACTTGAATTTGATAAAGGGTTTGCTTGTAAAAATCATAAAGAATGTAAATTTGTTATTTGGAAGAATGATAAGTACTTAAGTCTTTATAAAAAGAAAGTTAATAAGACAATGGTCAAAAACATTTTAAAAAAAGGCGAGACCAAAGTAAAGTCTTTAACTTCTAAAAATGGTAATAAGTTTGATGCTACATTAAAATACAGTAAGAATCCAGATAATGGTTATTTCAGTTGGAAAATAGAGTTTGATAATTAAATAATACTAATAAAACAATAAATGTCAGTAGTATAATATTATATATTATACTACTGACATTTATTGTTTTCCAAAATTTTCACTTTGGTAACTATGACTTTCACAACTACATCTAACCCAATTTTTTTACTATTTCTGATAACTTCAGTGTATGTTCATCCAATAAAGCTAACTCTTCCTCAGAAAGATTTGATAGTTTTTTTACTAGAGACTCTTTAAGGATAGCTTTTACTGCATCAAATAATTCAAATGCTTTATCTGTTAATTCCACCCTGAGAATTCTTCTATCTTTTGGATCAGGAAATTTATTAACTAAATCATGTTCTACCAACCTATCAATAATTGGTGTCATATTTGATTTTAAGATTCCTAAATTAGAAGCTATTTGAGAAATTGATGATGAGTTCGATGTCATAAGATAAAGAATTACCTTAGCATGCGATGGAGCCATTGGACATTCTTCAAAATACGCTTTCATTATATCCGAGTTATTTTGAAATTTTTTTAACAAATCACTTTCCTTAAATATATTATTTTCAAGTACAAATAAGAAATCTAAAAAAGAGTCTGCTATTTTAAGTATATTATTGTTATCCATCTTTGTAACATCCCTTCAATAAATAATGTAATAAACCATTCGTTATTTATATAGTATAAATTATAAACTATTAATAAATTTAAAACAAGAAAAAGTTATTGACTCATAATAATTATAAATTTATAATCAAATTAGAGAATTATAAATTGCCAATAAAGGGAAGTTTTTTAATTAGCCTAAAACTAAACTTAAATTATAAGACACTTTAAATTCTACAACAAGCTAGTGTGCAATATATAATAGGAGGAGATATGAAAAGATATTTAATAGTTTTCTTAATGTGTAGTTCACTGTTTTTAGTTGGATGTGGAAAAACAGAAGAACCTGAACCTGAGAAACCAACAGCAGTTTCTGTTCAAAAAGCAGTAGGAGGAGAAATTGAAAACACAAATGCTTTTTCAGGAACTACAAAGGTTAAAGATGAAACAGCTGTTACTGCACAGACTGTTGGCACAGTTCAAGAAGTTTATGTAAAACTTGGGCAAAATGTAAGAAAGGGAGATGAATTATTGAGTATAAGCAGTCCAGATCTAGAAAATAGTGTAAAACAAAGTAAATCAGCATTAGATTTGGCTAAAGCAAGTTATTCAAGTGCAACTGGTGGTTCATTAGAAGCACAAGTAAATCAAGCAAAAACAGCTCTTGATAATGCAAAGATTCAATATGATGAATCTCAAAGGAATTATGACAATAATAAGGTTCTTTATGAGCAGGAAGTAATTAGTTTAGACCAATTTAAAAAAATAGAATTTGCTTTAGAACAATCAAAACAACAACTAGACTCTGCTCAAAGATCATACGATACAGCAACTTCAAAAAGTATACCTCAAGCTAAGGCTCTTGCTAAAAAACAACTTGACCAAGCTCAAGTATCATATAATTTGGCAATGAGTAACTTAGATAAATTAACATTAACAGCTCCAGTAGATGGTACAATAACGGCTAAAAATTTTGACGCAAAAGAAATGATAACACAATCACAACCAGCGTTTACTATTTCTAATCCTAACATATTAGAAGTTGATTTAAATGTAGCAGAATCAGATATAGGTAAATTTAAGAAGGATGGAAATGTAGAAGTTATAATTGAAGACCAGAGAATTTTAGGGAAAGTAGATTATGTACCTTCAGTAGTTGACCCACAGACATCTTTATATCCTGTTAAAGTACTTGTTAATAACACAAACAATAAATTTAAAGCAGGAATGTCTGCTCAAGTAAACTTAAGTGTTGAAAAAGAACATGGTGCTGTTACAATACCTAAAAAGGCAATATTTGAAGAAAAAGGAAAGAAATATGTATACATAGCAAACAAAGATAATATAGCAAAGAAAAAATTAGTTCAAACTGGAATTGTAACAGAGGATAAAATAGAAATTAAAAGTGGTGTAAGCGAAAAAGATACAGTTGTTATTGGGGGGATAAGTCTTATTTCTGATGGAACTAAGATATTTCCTGTAGAAAAGGAGAAATAGTACTATGAATTTTATACAAACTTCTGTTAAGCGTCCTCTCACAATCATAATGGTCTTCTTAGTATTAATAGTTTTTGGTGGTATTGGATATAAGAAAATGTCAATAAATCTAATGCCTGATATAGAAATACCTGTTGTAATGGTTATGACTACTTGGACAGGTGCAGGTCCTCAAGATGTTGATGAACAAGTTAGTCAAAAAGTTGATGAAAGTTTATCAGCTGTTTCAAACGTAAAGTCTACCATATCAAGCTCACAAGAAAGTGTTTCTATGGTAGTAGCTCAATTTGAATTTGGGACCAATCTAGATGAAATAATGAATGATGTTAGGTCTAAGGTTGATGCATTACAGACTAGTCTTCCAGATGATGCTGCTAAACCAACAGTTCTAAAATTAGATATGAATGCACAAGCTATAGGTCAGCTTGTTATATCTGGAGGAAATGAAAACAGCTCACAAGCATTAAGAAAATATGCTGAGGATGTGATTCAGCCTAAAATAGAATCTATAGATGGTGTTACATCAGCAGACCTTAAGGGTGGAGAAAAAGCACAGGTCAATGTAATAGCTGACCCAGCTGTTCTTTCAAATTATGGAGTTAGTTTATCAACTATAAAGGGTATCTTATCCTCTAGTAATAAAACATACCCTTATGGCTCAATTACTCAAGGTGAAGATAAAATAGTTTTAAGAGCAATTGATAAACTTGAATCTTTAGATGATATAAAACAGATTCAAATTCCTGTAAAAGGTGGAAATACAGTTAGATTAGATAATCTTTGTAGTGTAGATTATGGATATGCAGACAAAGACAGTATTTATAGATATAATGGAAAAGACAGTTTAGTAATAGATATTTCTAAACAACAAGATGCCAATACTGTAAAAGTCATGCAAAATGCATATAAATATGTAGATGAATTAAACAAAGAAAATCCTCAATTTAAAATTAAAATTGCTAACGATACAAGTTCGTACATAAGTGAATCAATAAACAGTGTAATGAGTAACTTGCTTATAAGTGCAGTTATTGCCTTTGTGGTAATCTTTGCTTTCTTAAAAAGTGTAAGAGCTTCACTAGTTGTTGCTATAGCAATCCCAATTTCTATAATAGGAGCTATAGCAGTTCTCTACTTTACAGGAGAAAGTTTAAACCTTATCACTGCAAGTTCCCTGGTAATTTCAGTTGGTATGGTTGTCGATAATGCTACAGTTGTAATTGAAAATATATTTAAATATAGGAAAAGTGGTCGCATGAGTATTGATGATTGTGCTATTGAGGGTACAAGAACCGTAACCAATGCCATACTTGCATCAACACTGACTACTATAGCAATATTTTTACCTATTATGTTTACAGAAGGTATAGCTAAAATAACTTTTGGAGCATTAGGTAAAACACTTATAGCTTCTCTAGCCTTCTCTTTCATAGGCGCGATTACTCTTGTTCCTAGTGTATTCGCAAAATTAAGTAGAGGTAAGAATAGCGAAAAAATGAAAGAAAAAGATAGCCCTATATTTGATAAAGTAAGTGAAGGGTATAAAAAATTACTAAGTGTATGCTTAAGACATCAACGCTTAGTAGTAATAGCAAGTTTACTTATTTTTATAGCTTCCTTATTTGGAATGAGCTTTATAGGTATGGACTTTATGCCTGCTGCAGACAAAGGAGCATTGGCTATTTCTATAGAACTTCCAAAGGGTCTTAGTCTAGAATCTAATGATTACTATGTATCTATGACTGAGAAAAAAGTTTCAGATATCCCAGAAGTTAAAACTTTAATAACAACTTTAACATCAGATTCAAATAATAATACAGCAAATATAGCAATTGAATTAGAATCTCAAAAAAATAGAAAGAGAACTACCGATGAGATAGAAAAAGAAATAATTGATAGAGTTGCCACTGTCCCAGACTGTAAAATAAATGTAAGTCAAAATAGTAGTGTTATGGGTGGAAGTACAGGGGCAGACTTTACATTAGAAATGAAAGGCCCTGATTTAGATGTATTAAAAATATTAGGAAAAGAGGCAGAAAAACAATTCAGCTCCATAAAAGGATTTAGAAATGTTGAGACTTCTCTTACAGATACAACACAAGAAGCTCAATTTACAATAGACAAACATAAAGCTCAAGAATATGGTGTAAACACTGCTGAAATAGCAGGATTACTACGTACAGCAATAAATGGTGATTCAGTCACTACTGCTACAATTGACGACTACAAAGTTGATGTAAATTTAAAATTTAAAGCAGATAGTATTGATAATCTAGAAGATATAAAACAATTAAAAGTAAACTCTGCAACTGGAAAAGAAGTTCCTCTTGGTGCTTTTTCAGATATAAAAATGGCAGATGGTCTACAATCTATATCTAGAACTGATGGAGATTTCTCTGTAAATATAACTGCTACACTTGATAATGTAGATGCTGGTACTGCTACAAAACTAGCACTAGAGAAAACTAACAAGATGGTAATACCTAAAGATTACTCTATTGGTGTTGGTGGAGAAACAGAGATGATGAACGAATCTATGGCAAGTCTTGGATTCTCAATGGTTATAGCCATAGCTCTAGTTTATATGGTAATGGTAGCTCAGTTTGAATCATTTAGTAAACCATTTATAATAATGTTCTGTGTTCCATTTGCATTTGTTGGAGTTGTACTTTCTCTCTTAGTCAGTGGGCAAAGTTTAAGTACTGTAGGTATGTTAGGTATAATATTACTTATAGGTATAGTTGTTAATAATGGTATAGTTCTTATTGACTACATAGAACAACTTAGAAAAACAAATCGTAGCAATGATTTAATTGGATTAGTTTCTATTGGTTGTGCAGCAAGATTAAGACCAGTTCTAATGACAACAGCTACAACAATTTTAGGTATGTTGCCAACAGCACTATCTCTTGGTGAAGGTGGAGAAACAATGCAACCACTAGCAATAGTTATAATGGGAGGTCTGACTGTATCTACACTTATAACTTTGGTACTTATACCTACTATATACTTAATATTTGATAAATGGGAAGATAAGTTTTCAGACAAAATGCCTAAAATATTTGGTAAAATAACAGATAAAATAGGTGATATAAAAAGAAAAATAATAAAAAAACCAAAATTGAAAGCTAAAGTTTAAATAGAATGGAGGGTGATTGTATTGAATAAGAAAGTTAGTAAAATAGTTGCAATCGGATGTGGTGTTGGTATAATAATAGCTAATCTAATGCCAGTTTATGCAAATGATAATACTTCTTCTATAAATAAGGTTGATAACTCTATTGTGAATGACTCAACTAAAAGAACATCTGAAAAGGAACTTTTAACTGCTAGAGATGCTGTCAGTGCAGCACTTAAAAATAGTGAAAAATTAAAGATGAAATCAGAAGAAATAAAAATGTTAAAAGAAAAATTAGAAGTACAAGATGAGTTTGATAGTTTTACTGGAAGTGATAACGCATTTCCATACGACCAAATTGGGCTTCTTAAAAATCAAAGTGAGCAAGCTAAGGGATTTATGGAAGACCAAATAGCCAATGATATTACTAATAAATACAATGATTTAGTCTCAAGAGAAAATGAATTGGATAAAATAAAAAACAATCTTGAAATAAAAACTAAAGAAATTAAAGATATGAAATTAAAAAAAGAATTAGGTTTAGTAACATCATTAGAAACTGAGTCAGCTGAACTTGAACTTCAAACATTACAAAATACTCAAAAAGCTAAGCTTCAAGAGTTAAAAAATAATCAAGACTATTTTAAGTTATTGACTAATATAAATTTAGATAACTATCAATTAGATAAGGAATATAGATTTGAATCTTTTAGAGTTGGTGGTTCAGTTGATTCATATATGGAAGGTAAAGTTAATGAATACTTAAAGTATGACCAATTGATTTTGGAACGTACTGAAGAAAGCTTTAATGATAAAGATGAAAATAAAGCAGATTTACCAGATAGACCTAATCTTACGAGACCAGTTGCACCTACAAAGCCAGAACAAGGTAGTTTAACTGATGATGAATATAAGGTTCTTATGGATACGTATAAAAAAGATTATGAGCGATATGAAAAAGAGGTTGAGGTATACAATCTTGAAAGACAGACTTATGCTGCTGGACTTACTACATATGCAAATTATCTTCAACAAAAATACAATACTGAAAATGGTCTGGTAACATTAGAAGACAGTAAAAAATCTCTAAAAAAAGGCTTAATTGACAGTTATGCTCAATTACTTGCTTTAGAAGATACAATTGAAATTACTAAAAAGCAACTTGAATTATCAGAAAAACAAGTAAAAAATACTAAATTAAGATATGATTTAGGATTAATTACTCTAACTGATTATAAAAAACAAGTAGTAAGTAATGAAGATGCTAAAAATAGCTATGACACGCTTATTGTAAACTATAACTCATTAAAAAATGGTATAGAAAAGCCTTGGATACTTAGTACTGGAAATAACGCTGGTAAATAGAAATATTAAATAACTTTCACAAAATTATTTAATAAAAATACACAGAGAATTGATTTATTATTAAATAAAAGACTGTAGATAGATTTGTATAGAAACAAATTTATCTACAGTCTTTTTAATATATAATGTATGAATTTATTTTATACAAATCTACTTGATTGTCCATATCTAGGATTTCAATTTTATATCAAATAATTCTCATCTTAAATCATTATAACTCTTGTAAGTCTTATCTTGCATAATCATTTTACCTAGAACTTATACCTATGTAAGTCTTTATTCTAATAGAATACTTGACAGCCAAAAGAATAAATCTTATTTTGAGACCTGGAATCCATATTTTAAAGGGTCATCATTATCAATAATATAAGTAGATACTCCTGTCACATAAGCACTTCCTGTAATTTTAGGTATTACTGCAGAATAATCTCCTACCTTCGCTTCTTCCTTGATTACACCTGTAAATGTAGTACCAATAAAGCTTTCATACACAAAAGGCTCTCCAACCCCAATTTTACCTCTTTTATAAAGAGTAGCAAGTTTAGCACTAGTTCCAGTTCCACATGGGGAACGGTCTGCCATATAGTCCCCAAAGATTACAACATTTCTCATGTCACATCCAGATGTTGAAGTAGGACAATACAATTCAGCAAGGTCAACAGAAGTAATATCACATTCAGGATGTTGGATTTCATTTTCTTTGTTGGCATGCTCAATTAATTTCATACCGAAATCAGTTAAAAAAGGAATATTTTCAGGTGTTACATCCATACCAAATTGTGTAACATCACACAATGCAAAGAAACTTCCTCCAAATGAAATATCATATGTAATCTCTTTTCCATCAATAATAGTTGTTAAATTTTCCTTATACAAAAATGCAGGTACGTTTGTTAGTGTTACATTTACAACTTTACCATCTTTTACTTCTGCTTTTGTACGTATTAAACCAGCAGGTGCATCTAAAACGACTTCTGTATATGGTTCTTTTGCTTCTACAAGTCTAGCTTCTATAATTGCAGTAACAGTTCCAATAGTTCCATGCCCACACATATTCAGATATCCACCAGTATCCATATAGATAACTCCATAATCCGCTTCTGAATGAATTGGCTCAGTAACAATAGAGCCAAACATATCATGGTGTCCACGAGGCTCAAACATTAATGCCTTACGATACTGGTCACAATTCTCTTCCAAATATTTTTTCTTTTCAATCATTGTATTTCCTGGTAATTTTGGAAATCCAGATAGTACAACACGTGTAAATTCTCCAACTGTATGTGTATCAACAGCAGTAAAGCATTTTTCGTAAATACTAAGATTTACATTTGGTTTTAGTTCCATTTTGGAAACCCCCTTAATATTATGTAATATAGTTATGTAACTTTATTTTATAACTTTATTTTTAAATTGTCAACTCAGAGAACTGGAAAAGATTAAGAAAATATGATATCGTATATTTAAACAAAAGCAACGACCAATGAAATATAATAAGAAAGGAAATATTGTCTATATGCAAACTAGAGAGAAACATCCGAAAAATGCATCCATGCCATCAGACTTAAAATATTTAAATCGGAAACGAATACTTGATATCATCAGAAATACAACAGAGGTATCAGTCAATGATATTAGTGAAGCTACCAAAATTAGTCGTCCTACAGTAAAAAAAGCTATTCAGAGTTTTGAAAATATAGGACTTTTGATTTCAGCAGGTAAAGGAAATTCCACAAATATTGGTGGAAAACGCCCCGAATTATATTCGTTTTCTTGTAATAAAAGAATATTATGTATATCTCTTGAAGAGAGCTACATCCATTTTACAGTTTTAACTATGAAAAATGAATGTGTCTTTGAAATAGAAATTCCTGCCACTTACAAAAACACATTGGATACATTTCAGAAAGAATTAGCAGTTCATATTGAAAATACTCTAGTAAGTGCAAAAGTATCTCATGATGAATTATATGGTATAAGTTTTGCAATTGCTGGATTTGTAGACCAAAGATGTGGTATTGTCAGATTTTTTATGATGGCTCCACATTGGGGAAGAAATATCAATATAAAAGAATGGCTTGAAAGATTGTATACAAAACAGGAAATTATAGTAGAGAATCTAGTTAGAATGGCTGGAAATGCGCTTCTTCTTGAGGAAGAATTTCGCAATAAAAGAACAGTCGTCATGTATGCAGAAGCAGGGATTTCTTCATGCTACATTGATAATGTTGTACTTACTGGCAGAAATGCCCTTATCGGTGAGATTGGACACATGACTGTTGATTACAGTGATGAAGAGATTTGTTCCTGTGGAAGTAAGGGATGTTTTGAGCGTATGGTTAGTGCTGAAAGAATTCGATATAGATTAAAGAAAAATCCAATAAAACTTTTAGACTCCTCTATAAATAAGTGGATAGAATCCAAAGATTTACTTCGACATGTGTTTGAAGAGGCAGATAATGGAGATGAACTGGCAAAGATAGAGGTTGCTTATCTGGCAGAAATGTTCTCATTAATGCTGAAAAATGTAGCAATCAATTTTGACCCAGAAATTGTAGTCTTACTTGGACAGTATTCCTATTCAGGAGAATATTTTAAGATTAAATTAAAAGAAGAACGAAAAAAAGCTCGATTCTTTCCAGAAGAAACTGCATCTGTAATATATTATGATACACGACCATTAAGAGAACTCCAAAAAGCTGGTGGATATCAGGTTTTAACACAAAGATTTTTTGAAAATCCCGCATTTTATGAAGGCACTATTAAAGGAAATGAAGAGTAATCAAAAGCTCATAATTTTATAGAGCCATCCAATTTGGATGGCTCAAAAGTTTAACTCTGAATTTAATTATCTTTTATCAAATGTCTCATCTATTTTACATCTTACCATGTTAACAAATTCAGAAATATTATATCCTTTCAGTTTACATCCACATTTAGGACAATAATCTAATCTCCTAGATACCAAAGCCCTACAACTTGGTTCTGGGCATCTCATTTTCAGACTTTCCTCTGCTACTTTAAATCCACATCGTGGGCATATGCTACCTGGACGTGATGATACTTCTTTTCCACATTTAGGACACTTTGTCAACTTTATCCCCTCCAGTAAACTCAATTTAATTGTTAGTTAAAATTTCTCTCTACAATAATATATGCAATACAATTAAATACGTTTCACCTTAAGTTATATAAGTTATATTTTTATAATAAAAATCCCCTATATTCAACTTACAAATAATTTATTTGATACATTGAATATATAGGGGATATTATTTTAATTATATAATTTTAAAGTATACTATTATCTAGGATTTTTTATAGATGCCTGAGCTGCTGCAAGTCTAGCAATTGGCACTCTAAATGGTGAACAAGATACATAGTTAAGTCCTACATTATAACAGAACTCTACTGAAGATGGTTCTCCACCATGCTCTCCACATATTCCTAGTTTTAATTCTGGTTTAACTTCTCTACCTAACTTAGCTCCCATCTTAACTAATTTACCAACACCATTTTGGTCTAGTACTTGGAATGGGTCTTTTTCTAAGATTTCTTCATCTACATATTGACCTAAGAATTTACCAGCATCATCTCTTGAATATCCAAATGCCATTTGAGTTAAGTCATTAGTACCAAAGCTGAAGAAGTCTGCCTCTTGTGCTATTTCATCAGCAGTTAAACAAGCTCTAGGTATTTCTATCATAGTACCTACAGTATAAGGAACTTCTACACCTTCTTCTTTTATTATAGCATCAACAGTGTCTACTATCATTTTTCTTATTATCTTTAACTCATTTACTTCTCCAATTAATGGAACCATTATTTCTGGAGAAACTTTAACACCTGCTCTTATTGCTTCTATAGCACCTTGTATTATAGCTTTAGATTGCATTACACATATTTCAGGATAAGTTATTGCAAGTCTACATCCTCTGTGTCCAAGCATTGGGTTAAATTCATCTAAATCAACTATTCTTTTCTTGATATCACTTACTTTTATTTCCATAGATTTTGCAAGTTCCTCTATAGTCTCATCATCATGAGGTAAGAATTCATGTAGTGGTGGGTCTAGTAATCTTATATTAACTGGTTTTCCATCCATAACCTTAAATAACTCTACAAAATCTTCTCTTTGCATTGGTAATATTTTTTCAAGTGCTTTTTCTCTTTGCTCTACTGTATTAGATAATATCATTTCTCTAACTGCTGGTAATCTATCTTCATCAAAGAACATATGCTCAGTTCTACATAGACCTATACCTTCAGCACCAAACTCTATAGCTGCACGAGCATCTCTAGGATTATCTGCATTAGTTCTAACCATCATACACTTGTGTTTGTCTACCCAGTTCATTAATTTCTCAAAGTTTCCAGTTAAAGCTACTTCTGTTTTCTTAACATCTCCTAAGTAAACATTTCCTGTAGAACCATCTATAGAAATATATTCTCCTTCTTTTATAACTACATCATCAAGTGCTCTTACTTCTTTGTTAAACTCATCAACCTTTATCTCTCCACATCCAGCAACACAACATTTACCCATACCTCTAGCAACAACTGCTGCATGTGATGTCATTCCACCTCTAGCTGTAAGTATTCCTTCAGCTTTAACCATACCTTCTATATCTTCTGGAGATGTCTCTAGTCTAACTAAAACTACTTTTTCTCCTTTTTCATTTGCTTTTACTACATCATCAGCATTGAAATAAACTTTACCACTTGCTGCACCTGGTGATGCTGGTAAACCTTTTGCTATAACTTTAGCTTCTCTTAATGCCTTATCTTCAAATTTTGGATGTAATAATTGGTCTAATTGATTAGGTTCGATTCTCATTATAGCTTCTTTTTCGTCTATTATTCCGTCTTCAACTAAATCAACTGCTACAGCTATTGCTGCTGCTGCTGTTCTCTTACCATTTCTAGTTTGTAATATATATAATCTTTCATTTTCTATAGTAAACTCTATATCTTGCATATCTTTATAGTGACCTTCAAGTATATGAGTAATTTTTACGAATTCATCAAATACAGCTGGCATTACATCAGCAAGAGTTGATATGTTTTGAGGAGTTCTTATACCTGCAACAACGTCTTCACCTTGTGCATTCATTAAGAATTCACCAAATAATTTATTTTCTCCTGTAGCTGGGTTTCTAGTAAATGCAACACCTGTACCACTAGTTTCTCCCATATTACCAAATACCATTGATTGAATGTTTACTGCTGTTCCTAAATTATGAGCTATATCATTCAATTTACGGTATACGATTGCACGAGGGTTATTCCATGATCTAAATACAGCCTCTATAGCAAGCATTAATTGCTCTTTTGGGTCTTGTGGGAAATCACTTTTAATTTCTTTTTTATATATTGCTTTAAACTCTTTTACTATTTCTTTTAAATCATCAGTTGTAAGCTCTGTATCAACTGTATATCCTTTTGCTTCTTTTACTCTATCTAATACATTCTCAAATTTATATTTTGGAACTTCCATAGCAACATCAGAAAACATTTGTATGAATCTTCTGTAACTATCATATGCAAATCTTTCGTTTTGTGTAGCTTCTGCTAGACCAACAACACTATTGTCATTAAGACCTAAGTTAAGAATTGTATCCATCATTCCTGGCATAGAGAATACTGCACCAGAACGAACTGATACTAATAATGGATTCTTATTGCATCCTAATGTTTTATTTAAGTCTTTTTCTAAAGTGGCTAAATGATTTTCTATTTCTTTTATTATCTCTGCTCTTATACTTTCATTATTAACATAATAGTCATTACATGCTTCTGTTGTTATAGTGAATCCAGGAGGGACAGGTAAGCCTATCTTAGTCATTTCTGCTAAATTGGCACCTTTACCTCCTAGTAAAGATTTCATGTCTTTGCTTCCTTCACCAAAACTATAAACATACTTAGTTTCCATTGTTAAATCCCCCATTAATCTTTTTATTTTAATTTATATCATTTTTATTAATAGACATTATTAAATTTCTATTTCTTTGTATATCTTTAGACCATTTTCTTTCATTATATCTAAGATTATACCTGCTGTTTCTTCTATTGCTTTATTTGAAACATTTATTACTGGGCATCCAATTTTTTTCATTATTTCTTCTGAATAATCTAATTCCTGAAGTATTCTTTCTAGATTAGCATAATTAGCTTTACTAGACAGACCTAAGGCTTTTAATCTTTGAGTTCTTATTTCATTAAGCTTTTCAGGTGAATTAGTAAGACCTATTATCTTCTTAGTATTTATTTCAAATACTTCTTTAGGAATTGGTATTTCTGGAACTAATGGAACATTAGCTACTTTTATATTTTTATTAGCCAAATACATGCTCAAAGGAGTTTTAGATGTTCTTGAGATTCCCACTAAAATTATATCTGCTTGAAGAACACCTCTAGGGTCTTTTCCATCATCATATTTTACTGCAAACTCTATAGCTTCAACTCTCTTAAAATAAGATTCGTCTAATTTTCTAATTATACCAGCTTCTCTTTTAGGTTTTCTTCCTGTTCTCTTGCTTATTTCTCTTAAGATATCTGTCATCAAGTCTATACAACTAAGACCTTCTCTCTCACAATATCTTTCAACAATACTGCATAACTCTTCATCAACCAATGTATATACAATCAAAGCGTTTTCAGCTTTTGCATTCTCCAACGTTTCAAGTAGTACTCCTTTATTAATCATGTATGGAAATCTTTTTATTTCGTAAGTTTCATTTACATAAAACTGAGACATACATGCTTTTGCAACTTGTTGTGCAGTCTCTCCTACTGAATCTGATACTGCATATATAATTAGGTTTTTCACCAGCATACCTCCTTAATTGTCAACTATTTCTAAAAATAGCTTAGTTATGTTGGTTTTTGATATTCTCCCAACAACTCTCATATGATTTTTGTCTTCTCCCTTATATTCAACAATTGGAATCGAATCTACTTCATGTTCTATTATTTTTCTTGAAGCTAATAAAACACTTGCTCCTTTAGTTAAAGTAACTACATTTGGAGTTCTTGTCATTATCATGCCTATTGGCATCTTATTTATATCAGAACCTCCTATTGTTGCTTTTAGCAAGTCTTTTCTGGAGACAACTCCACATAACTCTTCATTTTCATCTATAATAACTATACTCCCTACATCAGATAAAAACATAGTGACTATTACATCATATATACTTTCGTCCTTCTTAGCTAGTACAGGCATGCTCATTATATCTTCTACTGATTTTTCTTTTATGCTTTTACCAATTAAATTAATTTCACTAACTCCTGAATAAAAATATCCAACTTTTGGTCTTGCGTCTAGTATTCCTGTCATTGTCAATATAGCTAAATCAGATCTAAGTGTAGCACGAGTCACATTCAAGCTGGAGGCAATACTTTCACTCGTTATTGGTTCATTTTCCTTAACTATATCTATAATTTTTAGTTGTCTTTCATTAAGCTGAATAATAATCACCTTCTTTCATTGTGCTATACTTTTTATCTTTTCGCATCTTATATAGTATATTATATAACTATATATACCATTCTGTAAACAGATTTTTTATTGAATACGATATATTTTTTTACTAAGTCCTCTTGCTTAAAGATATTTATTATATATTAATGGGGGATATTTCTTTAATTAATAGAACTATATTAGTATTACAGTTAATATTATAATACATAATTGGCCATTTTAATTCATTTTATATTAAAATTTTTAATTATATTATTTTAAATATGAATATAAAGTTGCAGAATTAATTTGAATTAAATATACTATTGAGATTTTTAACTATAAATGACCTATAATATATTTACATACAAAATATCCTACCGAAAATATACATAAATTTAAAAGGGCTGATTTAAAAATAACCATCAACCCTTTTGAATAATATCTATATTATATTATAACCAAGTCTTACCCAAATATTTTTTCTTGTAATTGTCTCAAATGATATAAAGTAGTATCTTTTTCTATCTCAACCATATCGTAAGTTATAACTTCACCTTTTTTAATATCTTTAACTACTTTAGTCTTTTTGCTAACTAAACCAATAGGAACCGCATTCATAGCTTTTGCAACATCGTATTTTTCTATAGTGCCATAGCATGTATATGCACCATATCCATCCATATACTCACCTTTTTTCAAATCTTTCTTAGCTATAGTCATAACTTCTGCAACTAGTCCATTTTTAGGTACTATTGTAGCCTTATGCTCTAAAACTGCCATAGCCGCTGATAAAGGAGTCTCTAAACTACACAAATGATATGGTCTATATAATATGTAATTAGGTCCATCACCCATACTTAAATATTTTAATTCATCATTAACAGCTTTTAATTTATGAGCAACTACTACGAATACTCCAGGTGCTATACCATTTACAAAATCAACTACACCATAATTATCTAATACTCCACCTTCACTTTTTAATGCATATTTTTTAGGTACTTCATTCACTGTAGCTTCAATACCATGACCACCTCTTACATCAGGTACAAATCCAGTTGCATTACACATTAAAGCCATTTCTACCATTGTTTTAGTTCCTTCTTTAAAAGAAGCTATCATATGAGGTGAAGCTCCTTTTCTTTCTGCTTCTTCTCTAACAGTATCAGGGTTACAATCTAAATCTAATTTATTATTTTTACCTTTTCCTATAACTCTGACTTCAAATCCCATTGCATCTGCAAAATCAAATAATCCCATCACTGCTCCTGGCTCATCCCCTGCAGAACCTGTAAAGATTACTCCAGCATCATCTGCTAATTTTTTAAGTATTGGCCCAACAACACAATCAGTCTCAGCATTTAACATTACTATGTGTTTTTTATTTAAAATAGCATTTAGTGCTATCTCTGCTCCAATCGCAATACCACCAGTTGCATCTATAACAACATCTATTGACTTAGTCTTACAAGCTACAAGAAAATCACTACAAGTCAATACTTTCCCTTCTTGTAATTTTAGTTCTGCATCATTTTCATTTGTTACATTACCTATGACTGCTTCATCTATTCCTGCATCAGTAAATGCCTTATGAGCTAATTCTAAATTTATATCTACAACAATAGAAGCCTCAATACCTTTCATATTTGCCATTTGGCTTACCATTCCATTTCCCATATGACCAGCACCTATAAGAGCTACTCTTATTTTCTTACCTTCTTCTTCCAACTTTGCAAGTTTTCTGTTTAAATCTAACATATCAATTCCTCCTGTTATAATAATTTTATTTTTCAAATTAAGAAATAGTTATTGAGTCTCCAACAGTTATATTTGGATTTCCTATTTCTACATGTATTTCTCCTGGTAAATTTACTTCACATTCTCCATCAAATTTAATTGTACAGTGACCAATTTCTCTAAGAGTCTTTTGAGCAATGTCACCAACTGAAACTACACAATAATCTCTACTACCTATTGTAAGTGTATCTCCTACTTCAACATCACTTTTCAATGTTGATATTGAATGAATTACAGATATATCCTTTAGGTCTTCATCATTGATGGTTTCATCATATATAATAAGACAATTACTTTCATCCATTAACTCTTTAACCAAACTGCCTATCCCACTTATCTTAACTTCATATTTCATGACATTCCTCCTGATAATTTATATTTATATTAAGTTAATTAAAAGAAACATTTATTTTTTCTTTTATAAATTTTATGGCTTGTACAATACTCTCTTCATCTTTAAATTTTTGCTCTGCACTATATATATCTAGTCCTTCTATTTCTTCAATCTCTTTAAACTTAGCCATTACTGTGCGTCCTTTTAAAATTTCTCCAAACTTTATAAAACCATCTGAATCTGAAGATATAATAGCTATACTTCCTTTAGAAAAATAACTTTTCTTTTTTCCTGTAGATACTATATCTCCCTTTGTTTTAGCTCTATTTAAAGTTTTAAAATACAATTTATTCTGTTTCATTATAAATATAGTGTTTAGAACATAAACAACAAATAAAATCACAAGTAGTTTCATATTTATACACCTTCCACAAATCACATTATTTTTTTAATTCTACACAATGCTATATAATATTTTTGAGTAACACTTTTTTAAATTCTAAAAAACTTCTGCACTTACTTATTTTATTTGTTAATTTTACATCTTGCCCTATCTTTAAAACTTCTTCATAAATTTTTACCAACAGGTCTGAATCCATTTGATTTTCACAAGGAAACATTGTCATAAGTATTATTTTTATACTCCTATTGGCATATTGTATTGGCTCTTCTAAAATCCCAATTGCCATTAGAAATTTATCTGACTTTTCATTTACAGAATGGGGGAATAATAGACCTTTATCAAAAACTGTAGGAGATTTTTCTTCTCTATTAATTATGTTTTTTCTAAACTTATCATCAATACATCCTAAATCCATAAGATTATCCATCATTTTTTCTAAAGACCCAAGTATAGTCTTTTCATTCAATATCATAAATTTATCTTCATCTAACAAATTGTTTATTAATAAATTTGTAGAATTAGTGGTATCAATATTTCCTTCTCTTAAACACAATACTGTTTTTAACTGTTCTCTTAGTTTATTTTCATCAAATATTGTATTTATTTTTAATACTATAGTTCCTATATTTGATGTGTCTAAATCAATCGTTGTAAAAACTATATCGTATTCATTTAAGTTAATATTTCTTAAGTTAAAACTTGAAAGAGTATCAATTTGTGGATTATTACCTATTAATTTTTCAACTCTTATTTTTAATAGCTTTGCTGTTCCTAGACCTGTACCACATATAATTGCTATTTTCTTTATTGAATAGAATCTACTGCTATTTCTTTCTAAATATCCACTAAAATGAATTGCTATATAACCAATTTCATCTTCTGATACCTCTAAATTATACTTCTGCTCTATTACTCTTCCTGCTATTTGTGCTAATTTAAAAGGAAGTATATAGTTCTGTTTAATCTCTTCTAGTAATACATTTTTTAATTTTATATTAAATAATAGCCTGTTTAGAGTAAAACTAAGATGATATCCTAGTCCTATCCTTAATTCATCCTCATTTATCAAAATACCCATATCAATATATATCTGGTTAAATATGTTTTCCATCAATTCATCAATATTTTTATTAATTCTACTACTATTTAAAGCACATTCTGATGCTGGTGCATTTCCACTTACTAATGGTATAGTCAAATAAATAATTTCTTCATCATTTAAAATACATTCAAATCTTTTTGATAATATATGTTTTATTTCCCTAGCAATAAGGTATTCATCATATGATTTGAGTAAATCAAACTTTACATTATACTCTTTTACTTGATTTTTTTCTTTTACTCTATAAATTAAAACTACAATATAATTAAGAACTTCTCTTAGCATTTCATCTGTAACATAAAAATTATTATTTTTGAATAAAGTCAGTAATTCTTCTTCCAAACTTGTGAGCTCTTCTTTTTTAATATCTTTAAAATATTTCGAATTATTGAAATCCTTTCTTGAGTTCTTATACAACTGATTTAATATGAACAATCTAATATCAAGTTCATTTCCATGTAATTTCATACCTGTATTCTGTTTTTTTATCAAGTTTAAATTATATGAAGCTAGAACTTTTTCTACATACTGGAAATCATTTACCAGAGTAGTTCTTCCTACACACATCTCATCTGCTAAACTATCAAGTGTAATAAATCCATCTAGTTCTATCAAATAATTTAGTATAAACTCTACTCTATCTTCCTTCGAGTTTAATGAGAACACATTTTTTCTATTCATATCAATAATCTTATTAAGTATTTTTTCATCTTTTACTTCCAGTTTATATCCTTGACCTTTTATATATTTGATTACTGCTATATCACTACCTAAATCTTTATTCAATTGTTTTATATATGTTCTTACACTCCTAGTTGTAACATTTAGTTCATTTGCTATTGAATTGATACTTACAAACTCTTTTTTACTACATATAATCAATATTTTAAATATCTTGTGGTCAATAGAAGGAATTTTCTCAGTTACATTCATTTTGTATCTCCTCCTTGATTTCATTCTAGTACAAATTTGAAACCAAATTAATACATAAAATTTCACTTTAATAGAGGAAAATTTAGTATTAATCTAAATCGATAATTATAGTTAATTAATAGTATAAAAGCTAGTCTTTCATTAACAAAACTCTTGACTAGCTTAAATTTATATTTTAAATTTTATTAATCAAATTCAAACCTAATATTGACATTAAATATTATCTTAAAGCAAATACTGCAACTCCATATGCAATGATAACAGATATTGGCCCAGTTATTAAACGAGAATAAAATAGAGCTGGAACACCATATTCCACGGTCTCTGGTTCTGCTTCTCCTAAACTTAATCCTACTGGGACAAAATCACAACCAGCTTGCCCATTTATTGCAAATAAAGCAGGAAGTGCTAAGTATGCTGGTATTGCTCCAAGACCAATTTGTGTACCTACAAGAGTTCCTACTACTTGTGCTATAACTGCACCAGGTCCTAATATTGGTGATAAGAATGGAAGTGTACAAATTATTGATATAATCAATAACCCACCAATATTACCAGCAAGTGGAGATATTACTTTTGCAATCCAATCTCCCAACCCAGATGCCAAAATAATTCCCATAAGCATACTTACAAATGCCATAAATGGTATTACATTATTCATTATCATTTGGATAGTATCTCTACCAGCATCATAAAACTTTGAAACTACTTTTCCTGCTCCTTGCCCAATAGAAAGTATTATGTTCTTTTTAGCATATTCCCCTTGTGCTTTTGATTTTACTTCATCATAATTATCAGGCTTTCTAATGGAACTCTTATTTTCACTTTTATTTTCTTGAGATTTTTGTGGCATATCTTTTCCATCTACAACACTTATACAATTAGGGTTAACATCTGATACATAATATTCCTCTGTTATAAATTTTGCTAGAGGACCTGTTTTTCCAACTGGATTTACATTAATCGTAGGTATTTTTTTCTTTGGATATACTCCACATCTAGCAGTTCCACCACAGTCAATAATAACTACTGCCACTTCTTCATCAGAAACACCAGTTTTAAATCCATCTACAATCTCACAACCCAGTAGTTCTTTTATTTTTAATGTTACTTCATGGATACCACCAGCAGTCATTGATAAGATTTTATTTCTATTACCTTCTTTTTTTATATACAAAGGACCTCCCCAACCTGAACTTCCTTTTTCTATTTTTAATATCTTATTTTCATCCATTTTAAATACCTCCTAAGCTTTATTTGCTACTTTATTTTTTCTTGTTAAAAAAGCATACATTTTTTCTGTTATTATACCTCTTATGAAAATTACAATTAAACCAACTATAAAATACCATAATGCTAATGTAGTAGTCTCTTTACCTAAAGTAGTCAAACCTGCTGATATTCCTAACCATACAAAAAGTTCTCCTGCATTTGCATGTGGAAAAAGCCCTGTAATTGGATGTACAAATGAAACTGCTGCATCATAAAATCCTGCTTTGTGCTCTTCTTTTAAAAATCTACCAAATGTATAACACATAGGATTTCCCAAGAAAAATACTGATACTAGTGGAAGTAGAATATATCTTGTAAAAGAATTCCTTCCTAGTTTAGAAGCCCAATTATTAACTCTTTCCTCACCAATTATTTTAATCAAAGAGTTAATAGCTACCATTAATACGATTAGTGTTGGAAGAGTTCCTGAAACAAGACCTACAAACTGTTCTCCTCCCCTCTGAAATAAACCAATAAACCACTCTGCACCTTTACTTAGACCTGTAATAACGTTTTCCATAAAATTATAACCTCCCTATAATATCTTTAAATTTTTAATTTTATTACTCGCTATTAATTTTACAAATTACCTCTTTTTTCTGTACTATATGCTATTATTATAAATCTTTTTGTATATTAATATCATTTTAATATAATACTTTTGATAAATAAATACATCTTTTTTCAACTTTATGAAGGAAAAAATTGTACTAATTAGAATTTTCAGAAATATACAAATTTTATTTCGACTATATTTTAAATTCTACTTAAAAATTTAAGAACTTATTTTTATTTATTTTATTATCTAACTCTTATAAAAATAAAAAAATAGATGCCTTATGATAAGCATCTATCTTTTAATCAACATATTTTTTAATTTTTTTATAAATTATTTTATAGGTATATAAATATCAATTTGTGAATCTATATTATTAGGGCCCAAAAACCGTTCATCATATACTTCAAAATCCTCTCTTATATCAAGCTCTTCTTTTGAACTTAAAAACCAAGTACCCCATATATATTCATAGGTTTTATCTAAACTATCTAAGCTACCAATATGAGTAAATACAGCATACTTCCCTCCTGTAATAGTTTTTGAAGCAAATGAATTAGGAATGTCATCATAACTGCTAACTTCAAACCCTATTGTTTCATTAAATTCCATATTTTCACTTACTAGATGTATTTTAGGTGTTGCTTCACAAATTCCAAAAGCTCTCTTTGATGGTAAAGTATTTGGAACAATATTATGTACCTTCCTAAACTTCTCCCATAAGCAAGGTAAGGAATTATCTTCTAATATAACATTCCCTCTTATTCCAATTACCTTTATTTCATCTATTTCTTTTATAACTGGTTTAATAGTTATATTCTCCATAAGATGTTTCATAAAATCTAATTCTAATTTTTTCTTTTTACCAACAAATACATCTATTCTGTTTTTTCTATATTCCATAGGACTAACTTTATATATAGATTTAAATGCTCTACTAAATGCCTCTGAAGATTCAAAACCACTATCAATAGCTATATCTATTATCTTTTTTTCACTGTATAAAAGCTCTTTTGTGCTATTGACCAAGCGTCTTTTTTTTATATAACTTCCTACACTTTCACCAAACATAGACTTGAATAGGCGTGTCAAATGATAATAAGAATATCCAGATTCTTTTGCCACATCATTTACAGTTATATTTTCTTTTAGATTATTCTCAATATATACTACAGCTTTTTCAAAATAATTTAAGTAATCCAATATGACACCTCCCTAAATTAGATATTCTTATAAATAGTAACTATACTTATCTAAATTAATACTATTTTGTTAATATACTAAAATATAATAAATAATTCAATACATTTCTATATACTCTTTATTATTTTACAATTTTTAAATTGTTTATAGAATTAAATAAAAAAGAACTAAGCATTTGATTATCCCTTAGAACAAAGTATCTATAGGAAAGCATAATACTCACTCACACAAAATGTCTTTTTCTCTTACGAAAATATTATTGTTCAAATCGCATTCTATGCAATCGATAGACTTCATTTAAATTTGAAATATCAAGAATAAGACTATCTTCCAAATCCATATTAGAAATTTTCTCCATATCTGCATTAGAAAGGTAAAAGTCATCAATCTGATAATTTTCCTGTATCCTTTCCAAATGAACAGACTTTGGAATTGCTATGATACTACTTTGATTAAGCCATTTTAAAATAACTTGAGCAGGTGTTTTCCTATAAGAGGCTCCAATCTCTGTCAACAAACTATTTTGAAAAATATTTTTTTGTCCTTCTGCAAATGGCGCCCATGCCATAGACTTAATATCATATTTTTCCATAATATTACGTAATTTTTTCTGCTGACAGAATGGATGAAGTTCAATCTGATTGACTGATGGGGTAATATCATGGCTTAAAATCAAATCAACCAAACGATCAGGTAGGAAATTGCATACACCAATTGATTTGATTTTTCCCATATGGTAAAGTTCCTCCATTGCCTTCCAGCTTCCATGATAATCCCCATAAGGCATATGAATAAGATATAAGTCTAAATAGTCTATTTGTAAATTAGATAGTGTCTTTTCAAAAGATATTTTAGTTGTTTCGTAACCAGCATCCTGAATCCATACCTTTGAACAAATAAATATCTCTTCTCTTGAAATCCCACTTTCACGAATTGCATCACCCACTGCTTTCTCATTTCCATAACAAGCTGCTGTATCAATTAGACGATACCCCGTACGCAATGCATTTAAAACACTTTTTTTACATTCTTCATAATCAGTTACCTGAAATACACCAAAACCTAACAATGGCATTTCCAAATTATTATTTAATTTGATTATTTCCATATAATGCCTCCTATTTTTAATTTTCAACCTAACTCTATATGTTATATAAAGATTAGAAATTCTTATTATATCTACTAGGATATAATAAGAATTTCTCATTTATGTATCTTATATTACATGTAAAACCTATCTATAATAATAAGTTTTATTATCAGATTTCATCATATTATAATTTATTCTTGTACTGTAATCTTGATTGTTTTCGAAAGTGTATCAATATAATCTTCACCTGATATAGCAACCCCTAATTCATAAAGATTACTGTTACTTCCAGAATAGTCATAAAACATTACAACATCATCCCATGGAGAATAATAAGCTAATGTTCCTTTATCAGCATTTGCCATAGGTGTATCTGTGGTATTTAGCTTTTTATGTGGATAAAATATTTTCTCATTAGTACTAAAATTTTCTACTTCCATTGTCAAAGGAAGTTGTGCATATAAATCCTTTGCTGCCTGTGAATCATTCAATTCATATACAATCGTATTTCCATTTCCTGATACCTGAATTTTCATTTTATTATCCTTATTAATATCCTTAATGTTTATGATTTCTTTTGGTTGTTTTGTATCTACAGTTTCTTCTTGTAGCTTGGCTTGTGCTTCTTTTTCTGTATTTGTAATTTTAATATAATTATAACCTGATATAATAAAACATAACATACAAACACATAAAATCAGCTTTTTCATATTATTTACCCTCTCTTTCAGTGTATCAAATGTGTTTTTTATTCAATCATCTTAAAAAAATCAGATGGTGCTTTTTCAATATCTATATTTATTATCTGTGTTGTAGATTTAATATTGTCGTTTAAATAGTAGACATTCCATACATTACTTTCCAATCCACCCCATAATATATTAAACTTTCCTGTATTTAAATCCATAACTATACTTTTTAAAGTTCCAAAAAAATCATTATAATAATTACAAGATAACCCATATGGATATTTTAAAGTTAAGAAATCCATTAAATCTCTCTCACTAATTTTTTTAGAATTATCTACATATTCTTTAATTAACTTATATCTATAAATAGAATTATTCATTGACTGAGGTTCCAATTTATGAAGCTTATCAATATGAATATGATTTGTAGAATGAAGAAAATATTCTCTCTTATCTTCAAATTTATTTATTCTCTTTACCTCTTTTTTCCCATCTAAAGTTTCTAAAAGTACAATATTTCCAGACTTATCTGCAAGTAATAAATTAATGTTATATGCAATAGGCATATCTTCTATATATTCTAATGCCTCCTCTACATCTTTACAATTTTCTAATAAATATCTAATAACAGCCCAAAACTGTAAACCTACAATTTTAGGTTTTCTCATACCCTCTTGACCTCCTACAGGATAACCACAAGATGTTTGACTTACCCCTAAACCACATTCATTCATACCTTCACTTCTTCCAAATTGCATGACTGTAGTTCCAATGTGTGCATATTTGCCAACCACTTTAGTTTTACATAAAGCAAAATCTTCCATATGGTGTGAGAAATCAAAATTACGAGCAAAGAGAACATGCCCATTTTCAGTTAATTCTGGTGTTAAAGCAAATTGACTGCAACCTGGTCTAAGATAGGTCATAGTATAGTATAAAAGTTGACTACTGTCTACTTGAATAGCATCAGCGAAACCTTGTAATTCTTCATTAAGACCTGGGCAATATTTATCAAACAACTCTATCATACGTTTTTCTTCTTCTTTAGCTACAACATTAGATTTATTAGTCTGTTCACATATCAACTCTGGCATATTTTCAATTGATTTTCCTAACTCATATCCTATTTCATAGTTTGTACCACATAATTCGAAAGTTCTTACTTTTAAAGTTTCCATATTGTTACCTCCTATATATATCTTGTACTTGATTTTATCATTAGAACTATAACCTTTCATGATATTTTTTGCTATAATAAGTTCATAAATCTAAAAAGTATAATAAGTACTAGATTTATATAGGATTATTTAAATTTCTATTATCTAAATTAATTGTCTAAGCCTAAAATATTACTTTTGTTCATACATATCTATTCTTTTAAGCCATGAAATAATTTTTTCTTCTGCAGTATTTCCACCATTTCCATAAATATCAAACATATCCAAAATTTTTGAATTAGGACATAATTTTTTTATATCCTTGTTAGCATGACCTTTTCCACCACCTCCATGAGTAATAAAAGGTATAATATTTTTTCCACTTAAATTATTTTGGCTAAGTAAAGTTGCTATAGGTGGTGCAATTGTACTCCACCAATTAGGTGTACCTAAAAAAATAGTATCATAATTACTTAAATCATATGACATTTTCTTAATACTAGGCATAATACCGTTTTGTATTTCTTGTTGAGCTTGTTTTACTAGTGCATTATAATCCTTTGTGTATGGTGTTTCTGAAAATATCTCTTGTATATCTGCTAATGTGTATTTTTGAATAATCTCTGCAATTCTTTTAGTGTTTGACGAACTTGAAAAGTATACTACAATATTTTTCTTACTCATATCTATTCCCCCTTATTTTTTAATGTCATACATTTAGCAACTGTATTTCCTGTTTTTAAATATGTATAACCAGGCATCTCAAATAAAATTGGTTTTAGTTTATCATAATCGATTTTATTTTCTTCATTTAAAATTTCTTCATCTGCATATGTATGACTTATTTTTAAGATGAAATTTTCAAACCCATTTGTCTCATAAATATCATCCACATAACATTCCATGTTTAGTTTTGATTCTTTTATTAGTGGAGCACCTTCATTACCTATTTCGTATTCAAATACTTTTGATTTATCAATTTTGCTTCCACTTACACAACCAACATAATCTGCTTTCGGCAACATAGACTCATCCACAACATTTACAGAGAGTACTTTACCTTCTCTAATTCCTTTATTTGTATAGTGTGATTTTGCTAAACTTATCATAATATGGCCATGTCCAATAATACCCAAATGTCCTACTAGCATCCAGTTGGGTCTTTTATCAATTACTACTCCAACAACCACTAATGGTGTAGGGTACAATCCTATTACAGAACCTAAATCTTTTTTCATATATAACTACCTCTTTTCTTTTATTTTTTATATTCATCTTTTTCTTTCCATTCCTTAACCATTTGTTGTGTTACAGGGTCACACAAGTTATAATAATTTTCAACTTTATACTCAACAACATCTAAACATTCCTGAAGTTTATTAATCTGTGTAGTCAAACCTTCCTTTACTTCTATCAATATTTCTCTACGTACTTCCTTTGTATCATCATCAGAACATGCAAGTCGTACATATTCAATAATAGCTTCTAAAGAAGCTCCTGCTTTCTTAAACTTCATCACAAACTCAATCCAATGGATAGCACGTTCATCATAATCACGAATTCCAGACTTATTTTTAGGAATAGGTGGTATTAATCCTATCCTCTCATAATAACGTAAATTATCTACTGATATCCCAGTACGTTTTGAAGCTTCTTTAATTGTCATAAGCATCACACTCCTTATAAGTATCTTGTTTTAATATACAACCTTAAGTTAACTTCAGGTCAAGCCTTTTTTAAAACTTTTTTTATAAATTAGAAAATTAAATTAAAAAGGTGAACTCTAAAGAGTTCACCTTTTGTTTTCAAAACTATATTTAAATGTAATTTATTATATTATAATTTAATATGTTTAATCAAAATATATTTTAATTTCTTAAAAAGGACCTAAATTAATCTGTACTGCAATCATCAAAAATATAAATCCTAAGACCAATTCCATAAGTATTATCTTTGATGCAAATTTAAACCATCTTGTATAAGGTACATGAGCAATAGATATTCCAGCCATAAGAACTCCAAGCGTTGGAACTATTCCATTTGCAAATCCATCGCCCATTTGATAAGCTAACACTGCAACCTGTCTAGGTATACCTATAACATCTGCAAGTGGAGCCATAAGTGGCATTGTTACCATAGCTTGACCAGTACCTGAAGGTATAAAGAAATTGATTACAGACTGCATAATCATCATTACTCCACCACTAAAAATTCTAGGAACATAATTCAACACCAATGACAATCCATGAACTATTGAATCTAAAATTACTCCCTGTTCTAATATAACTACTATACTAGATGCAAATCCTATCAAAATAGCTGGATAGACCATTTCTTGCATACCTTTCACGAATCCAGAAGCAATTTTATTTGGGCTCATTCCATAGACTGCTCCACATAAGATTCCTAAAGCAAAAAAATAAGCTGATAAGTCTGACATACTCAAAGAAAACTTTACAATCAATATCATCAAGGCAAGTATCCCACCAAAGAATGTAACTAATACTCTTATATTTCCAGCAGACAATTTTTCTTTAATGGAAGACTTATCTAATTGCCAATGGCTATAATCAATATCTGCTACTAAACTTTTGCTTGGGTCTTTTTTTATTTTTTTACAATAAAAAATTATGTATGTTGAAAGTAAAATCATGGTACAAATCCAAAATATCCATCTAAACCACATTCCTGAAAAAAGTGGCAATCCAGAAATACCTTGTGCCAGTCCTACAGTAAAAGGATTAATAGTAGCCGAACCATAACCTGATGCGAGCCCTAGAAGTAAAATACCTGCAGCAACTAAAGCATCATACCCTAAAGCAATACACAGAGTCATTAATATAGGCAAGAATGCAATACATTCTTCATACATACCTACCACTCCACCAGCTAAACCAAAAGTCAATACTAAGCAGGTAATTATAATCTCGCCTTTTTTGCTTCCCTGACTTTTAGAAATAACTCTTCCAATCAAAGCATCTAGTGAGCCAGTAGAATTTACTATACCAAATGCACCTCCAATAATAAGTACAAAGAAAACTGTTACAGAATTTTTCCCAAGCCCACTTGGTATAGCTCTAAATACATCCATTATACTGACTGGATGTTGTTCTCCATATTTAAAACTTCCTGCTTGCACAAGCATATTTCCAGTAGTTAAATCTTCAACTCTATTATATGTTCCAGAAGGAACAATATAGGTCATTATAGCTGCAAATATTATGAGACCTATCATCAAAACATATGCATCTGGGAATGATAATTTTCTCTTTTTGCCTTCAGTTTTATTAGTCATAGCAAAATCCCCTTTATCTAAAGTCTACTCTTCTTTCATCTTTTTAATTAAGTCTGGGTTTTCAAATAAACTAAAGCCTGTTAAAGCTAATATCTTTATACCATCAATCACTCTGTTTTTTGCATATGGATTCATAGAAGCTTTCAGAAATTCCTTTGTATGTAGCTCTTCGCAATTTTCTGAGAATTTCATCAAAGGGTGTATACATGGTATCATTTGACTTAGATTTCCCATATCTGTCGAACCTAATAATACTTGTTCATCGTCATCATATATACCAAATTCCTCCATAATTTTTGTAAAGATACCTGTTAAAACCTTATTTGCATTTAAGCCTTGGCAAGTTGGCTCAAAATGGTAAAACTCAAGTTCACAGCCAGTAGCTATTGCAGCTCCTCTAGCACAATTTTTTACTTTTTCAACTACCTCATCAAAGTAGTCTTGCTCTTTTGCTCGTATTTCTAGTCTTACTTTTCCCATGTCAGGTATTACATTTGCAGCAGTTCCTGCTTCTAGTATGATACCATGTATTCTAGTTCCATCTACCAATTGTTGTCTCAATGCATTCACATTATTATATAATAATACTACTGCATCCAAAGCATTTATTCCATTATATGGCTTAGCTCCTGCATGAGATGCTTTTCCAGTAAATATGAAATCTAATCCCCCTATTGCTATAATTTCTGGTGTTACACAAGTCTTTGAATTTGGATGTATCATCATTGCTGCATCATATCCATCAAATACTCCATGTTCTATCAAGTAAGGTTTGCCATCTCCAGTTTCTTCAGCAGGTGTACCAATTATACTTACTTCTCCTTTGTAAGTATCTAGTATACTTGAAAGAGCTATTCCAGCTCCAACTCCCATTGACGCTATCAAATGATGTCCACATGCATGGCCATTACCTGGAAGAGCATCGTATTCTGCTATAAAAGCTATTCTTGGACCATCACCATTTTTCTTAGTTGCTTTAAAAGCTGTAGCCATACCAGCCAAATTTTCCTCAACCTCAAATCCTTCTTCTCTTAGAAATTCTGCTATTTTTTTAGCAGACTTATATTCTTGTAGGGCAATTTCTGGCTCATCATATAAAGATTGACATAGACCTAAAATCTTTTCTTTCTTTAAATCCGCCACCTGTGTTATTTTTTCTTTCATATCAATCTTACCTCCCACTAAATTTATTTATTAACTCTTGTATCCTATTATAAACTTTGATTTACTATATTGAACTTATAATCTATCTACAGTAGCATTATTATTAGATTTCTTATAAAATTTAATGATAATGCTACTGTAAAATCTAATCACACAATGAATATCCAAATATCTTTCTATCTATTAAAATAAATAATCTTACTATATACGACTATCCAAAATAACAGTTTTAAATATAAATACTCTATATTTCAAATTCATAAAGTAATCTTCAATAATTTAAAAGTTTAAATAGATTTACTTTAAATTTCAGTTTTTCTCGCGTACATAATATTAAGTTCATATTTAATTTTTATTATAAATAATTAAATAAAACATGTATAGGACTCTGTAAAATATCTTCAATTTAACTCATGTTTATTTTCTTTTATGTATTTATTTTCCCAAAATTCAGCATTTTTTATATCTAATTCTATAGGATTAAAAGTTCTATCGCTCCTTTTTACTCCCATATTTTTCTGACTTTGATAATCGTAATATGCTTTTATAGCTGGTTTTTTTAGTGTAAATATACCAACTAAGTTTATATATGTTAATATACCTATACATATATCACCAAGTGCCCAACTTGTAAGTGGTTCTATAAAGCAACACATTGCTGCACATATTATAAGCATAAATCTACAGACATTAATTATGTGCTTTTCATGTTTTTCTGCCTTAATTCTAGTCACTAAGTAAGATACATTGGTCTCCATCATGTATGAGAAGGCTAATAATGTTGTAAATGTAAATAGTAGTAAAACTATTGCTATAAAAATATCACCTAATTGAGGATGTAATGTATTTACTGCACTCTGTACATATTGTGGACCTGGTTCTACACCTGGTAATGTTGTGTAAACATCTGTAACATTATACATTCCTGTTATTATAATCATAATACCTGTAGCCATACATATTAATAGTGTGTCTACATAAACAGAAAAAGCTTGGACTAATCCTTGTTTGGCTGGGTGACTCACTTCTGCTGCTGCTGCACCATAAGTTCCAGAACCTTCTCCCGCTTCATTTGAGTATATGCCTCTTTTTACTCCCCAAGATATTGCTGAACCTAACATCCCTCCAAAAGCTGAACCAAATCCAAATGCAGATTTAAACATTGTCATAATAGCTCCTGGAACTAGATTTATATTTGCTATGATTATTACCAATGTCATAATAAGATATGCTCCACCCATTATAGGTACTACTTTCTCAGCAAATAAACCAATTCTTTTAATTCCTCCAAAAATTATTATACCTAGTGCAATAGAAGATGTAACTGCTATTGTCATTTTTGAAAATCCAAATGCTTGATTCATTGCTAGATATAGAGTATTTGATTGTGTGCCAGGCATAAAAAATGTATAGCTTATGATTGCAACCACTGAAAATAAAATTGAACATTTTTTCCAACCAAGACCTTTTTCAAAGTAATATGGAGGACCTCCTCTGTACTGTCCATCATGCTCATCTTTATATATTTGAGCTAAAGTAGATTCTACAAATGCAGTTGCTGACCCTAATGTAGCCATTATGCACATCCACACTAATGCTCCTGGTCCTCCCATTGCTATCGCTACAGCTACACCAGCTATATTTCCAGTTCCTATCCTTCCTGCCATAGATGTAGCAAAACCTTGGAACGAAGATATTCCAACATGAGAACTATCTCCTTCAAGCAAAAGAGTAAACATTTCTTTTACATCTTTTATTTGAAAAAATCTTAACTTCAGTGAAAAATATAATCCTATACACAAACACATTGCAACTAATACAGGTGACCAAACAATTCCATTAATGGTGTTAACTAAATCGGTCACTTAACTCACCACCATTCATTTTATATTTATAGATAATAATTTAAATAGCTATGTTTCAACATTCTATATAATCTTTAACTCAATATATCTAAAAAATCTATCTTCTATTTATATTATTTTTAATCCACAAGCTATAAGTATCTATCTCTAAAACAAAGAATATTAATCGATATATAAACGTAAATTTATAAACTTTTTAACGATATGTATTTGACAAACAATCAAACAATATAAATTGGAATATATGTAATGAAAAGCCTGAAACTGTTACTATATAAATAGTACCATATACAATTATTAATATATAATTGTATAGTATATAGTTAGATTTTAAATTTTCGTATTTATTATGAGGTGTAAAATTGAGTACAATTACCACCTATTTTTGAAAATTTTTTAAAATTTAAATTAAATAGGTTTATGTAAATATATAAATAGATGATAATTGCTACTCAATTCCAGACCTTTAGGGGTAACTTTATACTAAAACCTAGAAAACTTGATAACATTTTGGTGTGTTGCACTTTAAATTTTAAGTATTGCTATAAAACTTAATAATTTGGTATTTTTACAATATTTATGCTTCTAACTTACTTTCTCTTTTCTTCTTAACTTTTAATATATATAAACAAGATAGTATACCAATTATTAGAATTGCTATCTGGAATATAAATGTATATGTGTAACCTTTATTACCATAAGTATCTATCCAGTGTCCTATTAATGCAAATTGGAATACATCTGGTGAAAATCCTAAAGCTGCAGCTATACCTATAGTAGTTGCTGAATATTTAACTGGAACTTTTACTTCATCTTGAACTGCATAATATATACCTTTTCCCATGTAACCTAATATACCTACTACAAATGTTAGAGCTATAAATATAGTCATTGGAGTTGATGCAGGTAATACTAGGAATAAAACTATTACTGCTATACCAAATACATATATTGGTAGGAGTACTTTTGTAGGTGATTTTACTTTATCTGCACAATATCCTCCAAATGGTGCTCCAAACAATTTTAGACCATGTTGTCTTATTATTGCTAATGCCCCAGACAATGCCACAGAACCTCCAAGTACTGATGTTATATATGGTGTAAAATAAGACATTGTAACTGTGAATGAATATACACAGAATATGCTTATTCCTACTAGCCAAGTATTTGGTGATTTTAGTACTGTCATAAAATCACCAGCAGACATTTTTTCACTTGCTTCTTCTTCTTTGTCTTCTCTGATATCTACATCTCTAATTACAAACCATAATACTGGGCACATTACTATTGATAATACTCCTAGAGATATCATTACCCATCTCATACCCAATACAGGAGTTGAAAAACATGTATAAATATATAAGAATATTGCTCCCATTACTACGCCAGAAACTCCAACCATAGCTTCATTGAATCCATAAACTTTACCTTGATTATCTTTTCCTATAACTCTAAGTATTTTTACCATAGAAGGATAGTTCATAACTAATGATGTGATTGCACAACCTACCCAAGTTGCAACTGCAAACGGATAGTTCATGTTAAATGCAAATGCAAATGATACTAATCCATTAAGAAATACAGAACCTAAAATTATCTTTCTATAATCAAATCTATCTGCTAACCAACCCCCTATAGGAGCTCCAAATATATTCCCTAATCCATAAATTGTAAGTAGAAAACCTAGTTGAGTATTTGTACACTCTAATGCTTTTAAGATTGGATCATATAATGTATATTGGATAAATGGTATAATATAAACTAATTCCCAAGATATCGCTATAATAACAAGTTGAAACATTAACTTTCCAAACTTTATACCGTTCCCTTTTTCTCCCATATTTAAGCCCTCACTTTTTATATTTATTCACAAGCATAATTGAGTTCTTTTTTTATAACTTCTGCAAGTATTTGAATTCCATTAACGATTTGCTCTTCTGACATTGTTGTATAGTTAAGTCTCATAGTATTTTTTGGTCCATTATTTGCAAAGAATGATTCTCCAGAAACATAAGCAACTCCAGCATCAATAGCCTTGTCTAGTAAATCGTCTACATTTATACTTTCAGGAAGTTCAACCCATATAAACATTCCTCCATCTGGCTTTGTATACTTAGCTTCCTCTGGAAAATGTTTTTTCATAGCATCTAACATCAATAAACATCTTTTTTTGTACTCAGCTCTTATTTTTTCTATATGCTCATTTAAATTATATTTCTTTAAAAATTCTATTACTTGCACTTGAGAAAATTGATTTGACTGTAAATCTATACCTTGTTTCAAAAGTTCTGCTTTATCTATGATGTCTACATTCCCACACATCCAAGCAACTCTAAATCCTGGACATAATACTTTTGAAAATGAACCTAGATATAATACTTTATCTTTAGTATCAAGAGATTTAAGTGTAGGTAGAGGCTCTGGTGTAAATCTTATTTCCCCATAAGGATTGTCTTCTATTACTATGACATCATATTTATTCACGACTTCCATAAAATCTTTTCTTCTTTGTAAAGACCATGTTTTTCCTGTAGGGTTTTGAAATGTTGGTATTACATAGATTACCTTTATGTTAGAATTTTCAGATAATAATTTATCCAAATCATCTGTTACTATTCCTTCATCATCAGTATCTACGCCTAAAAAATCACATTCATAAGGTCTAAATGCATTTATTGCACCTAAGTAACTTGGATTTTCTGTAACTACTATGTCTCCTTTTTCTAATAAAATCATAGCACTAAGAGATATACCTTGTTGTGAACCAGTAGTTATTATGATATTTTCTGCTTTTGTATCAATATTTTCTTCTTCCTTCATTCTTTTTACTAATAACTCCAATAACTCATCTTCACCTTTAGTAGGTCCATATGCTAAAGCAAATTTTCCTCTTTCGCTAAGTACTTTTTGAGTTACTTCACTTATCTCTTCTATTGGAAATAAGTTTGGGTCAGGAAGTCCTGCAGCAAAAGATATAACAGTACCTCCACTTGCCACTTTCTGAGCTATTTTCTTTTGAGAAGCTCTTATAGCTGAAGCTTTTACCATATCCATTCTTTTTGCATATTTCATAATACTTTCTCCTCCTTAATAATTTCTTATTTTGATGCTAAACACGCTAATGCTATTGAATTTATTTTAATTTCAGCTGTATCAGAACGTGAACCTAAAATTATTGGATTTGTTGCTCCTAAAACTATACCTGCCCACTTGGCTTGATTAAATCTAAGCCATGATTTTCCTAATATATTCCCTGCTTCTATATTTGGAAATACTAGTAAATCAACATCTCCAGCTATATTACTTTTAATACCTTTATGTTCTGCTGCATGTGCATCAAATGCCACATCAAAGGCTATTGGACCCTCTGCTATACACTTTGGTATTTCTCCTGATTTCTCCATCTCTACAAGTAGGTTTGCATCTACTGTAGATTGTATTTTATGGTCTACCATTTCATTTGCAGTAAGTATAGCAGTTTTAGGATTTTCCATGCCTATACTCTTCATAGTAAGAAGTGCATTTATCATTATATCTTTTTTTTGATTTAAATTTGGCGATACATTTATACCACTATCAGTGCAATAAAGAAGTTTGTGATATTGAGGTAATTCATATACTGCAAGTAAACTCAATAATCTCCCTGTTCTAAGACCAGTCTCTTTATTTAATATAGCTCTCATATAGACACTCGTATTAACTAATCCCTTCATAAGAACTTTGGCTTCTTTATTCTTAACTATCTCTACAGCTTTTTTGACTGACTCTTCAGGATTTTGACATCCTATTATTTCGTGACCTTTTAATCCAATTTCTTTCGATATATTTTCTATTTTATCCTTGTCTCCTACAAGAATTGGCTTTATAATATTTAAATCTGTTGCTGATTTTACAGCTTTTAATACTTCTTTATCTTCTGCAACAGCAACACTTACAATAACAGGTTCAAGCTTTTTAGCCTCTTCTAATAAATTATTAAAATCTTTTAACATACTCTTTCTCCTAAATATTAATAAGTTTTTGCTATTTCTTCTCCTTTAAGTACTCTAAGTGCTCCAAGAGCAAGTGCTTCCATTTCCATTTCTCCTGGAACTGTCTCTACTGGTGCCAAATACGAAACTTTCTCTATGACTCCTTTAATTACCATTTCCGAATGTGATATCCCCCCAGTTAAAATAATTCTATCTACATCCCCTGAAAGTGAAGCCCCATACATAGAGATTTCTTTTGCTACTTGATAAATAAATGCATCCATTATAAGTTTTGCTTTTTTATCACCATCCTTAATTCTATTCTCAATTTCTATCATATCTTTAGTGCCTAAATAATCGTACATTCCTCCAATTGAACTTACTTTTGCAACCATTTCGTCATGAGTATATTTTCCAGAATAACACAATTCTACAAGAGGGTATGCAAGTAATCCACCACTTCTTTCTGGAGAAAATGGACCATCAGACCTTCCACCACTTCCATCAATCATTTTTCCTTGTTTATGTGCTACAATTGATATTCCTGAACCTAGATGAGCTACAATAAAGTTATAATTCTCATATTTTCCACCTAGTTTTTGTGCAATCTTTCTTGAAACAGCTTTATGATTTAATGCATGTAACCAACTAGCTTTTTCTATGTCTGAAATTCCTGTAATCCTTGATACATCATCAAATTCATCTACAGAAACTGGGTCTACTACAAATGATTGTACTCCTATTTCATCGGCTATAGTCTTAGCCAACAATGCACCTAGATTCGATGCATGTTCTCCATTTATTTCATTTCTCATGTCTTCAATCATTTCTTCACTCACAGTATAAGTGCCACCTTTTATAGCTTTCATAAGTCCACCACGGCCAACTACTGCGTCAAAAGAATTTATAATATGATTCTCACTACTTAAAATATCCACTATTAGTTGTTTTCTATAGTCATATTCATCAAATACTTTAGAAAATTTTTTTAAATCCTCTCTTGTATGAGTTATATTTTTTTTCAAAACTTCATTTTCATCTTGGAAAACAGAAATCTTTGTAGATGTCCCACCAGGATTTATTACTAGAATTTTCAATTTAACACCCCCAGTTTCACTATATAGAACATCGTTCTGATATTTCAACTTAAATTCTCATGTCCTACTACCCAGAACGACGTTCTATATTTTATTAATTAAATACTAACATATAAAAATAAGTATTTCAATAATTATTTTAAATATTTAAAATATTCACTTATAATCATACCCAGCTTCAAATGCTTCTATATTTTTGGCATTAAACTTACCTTTTCCTTGATTTTCAAAGTATTCACACATACCACTTTCAAACTCTTCCTTTGTAAATAAATCTAAATTCTTCACCATTACACCTAACATACAAATATTAGCAGCTTTTTCATTACCTAAATTTTGTGCGATTTCAGTAACAGGTACTTTTATAACATTAATGTCTTCTCTATATTTTCTATCCTTACCTACTAGTGATTCATTGACAAACATATAACCATTTGCTTTCATTAAACTTTCATACTTATCTACTGATACACTATTCATTCCTAATAATATATCTGGATTTTTTACACAAGGATTTGCAATTTTTTCATCACTTACAACAACATTACAATTTGCACTTCCTCCTCTCATCTCATTTCCGTAAGATGGGAACCATGTAATTTTCTTATCCGCTTTATATGCAACATACATTATAATTTTTCCTGCTGTAAGAACTCCCTGTCCTCCAAAACCAGCACATATGATTTCATTTAACATATCATTTCCTCCCTAATCAATAAATTCTCCAAGTGGATACTTTGGAACAAGTTCATTTTCGATTCTCTTCATAGCATCTACTGGTTTTAACCCCCAGTTTGTTGGACATGGTACAAGTACTTCTATTAAACAGAAACCTTTATTTTCTTTTTGTTTTTCTAATGCCTTTTTGATGTATCTTTTTGTTGTATTTATTTCTTTAGGGTTAGTTATTGTTCCTCTTGCTAGATATGCTATATCTAAATTTCCCATAACTTTTACAACATCAAATGTTGAACCATGATCTGCATAATTTCTACCACCTGGAGTAGAAGCTGTATATTGACCTTCTATAGTAGTTGGAGCCATTTGACCCCCTGTCATTGCAAACATATTATTGTTCATAACAAGGAATATAACATTGTCATTTCTAGTAGCAGCTGACATAGTTTCCCCAAGTCCTATTGCATAAGCTCCACCATCTCCAGCTATTGTAAATATATATTTATCTGGTCTAACTCTTTTCATAGCTGCCATCGCTGCGCCCATTTTACCATGAGGTGGAACGACAACATCTACATTCATACTAAATTGAAACATATGATTACATCCTATATCTGAACATATAATTGTATCTTGACATATATCCATTTCTGTTAATACTTCTCCAATAATTCTATCGACTATAGAGTGTCCACAGCCTCCACAGAACATATTTTCACACATCATTATTGCTGGTGCTTTCTTAGCCATAATTAAAATACCTCCTCTTGCTTAGCTTTTCCATCTATAATCTGTTGAGCAAAATCTATTAATTGATTTACTTCTGCCATGTATTGAGCTGTTGCCACTGAATATACTGGGAATCTATTATCACATGCTATAATTACATCTTCCTTCATTTGTGCCATCATGTTCATTTCAACGGTTACAAGACCTTTCAATGAATCATTCAACTTTTTAAATGCTTTTCTTGGATAAGGCCACAATGTTTTTGGTCTTATTAATCCTAATTTTATTCCTTTTGCTCTAGCATCTCTAACTGCACCTTCTGCTATTCTTGATGAAATTCCATATGCAACAAATACTACATCAGCATCTTCTATCTCTATTTCTTCCCATCTTTGTTCATCTTCTTGGACTTTTCTCATTTTTTCTATATAGCCTTTTTGCCATGTATCTTGGTCTTCAAAATATGTTATATCAGTTATAACTTTATTTTTTTCTCCTACAGGTGTTCCTTTTGCTGCCCATGGAGCTTTATCCTTATCATACTCTTTCATTGGTGGAGCTATACAAGGCTCTACCATTTGACCTATTGTAGCATCAGAAAGTATAAGCACTGGATGCATATATTTCTCAGCCAATTCGAAAGACTCATATGCCATATCCATATTTTCTTGAACACTGTTAGGTGCCAACACAATTAAATGATAATCTCCATTTCCTCCACCTTTTACAGCTTGCCAATAGTTATCTTGACCTGCTCCTATAAATCCATCACCTATACCATATCTTTGTACACATGCTACAACTGCTGGCAAACCAGCTGATACCCAGTATGCGATACCTTCTTGTTTTAATGAAAATCCTGGCCCAGATGAAGAAGTCATAGCTCTTGCTCCAAGTGCACTTGCTCCCATAACCATATTTACACTGGCTATTTCTGATTCACCTTGAATAAATACTCCTCCTACTTCTTTCTGTCTCCATGCCATCATTTCTAATATTTCTGATTGTGGTGTTATTGGATAACCTGCATAAAATCTACAGCCACCACGTATAGCACCTTCTGCTAAAGCTTCATTTCCCTTAATTAATAAACTCTGCATACGTTTTCTCCCCTCCAATAAAATATGGTTTATAATATCTCAAATACTAAATCAGGACACATTGTATAACAAGCTCCACATTGAATGCATTTTTCTTCATCAACTTTGATAGTTACAAAGCCTTTTTTATTTGTGTAATCAGAAAGACTTATTGCATCTTTTTTACAAGCTTCAATACAAAGATAACACCCCTTACATCTTTCAACACTCAACTTGACTTTTTCCATTTCTTAAATCTCCCCTTTATGTAATATTTTTTTACTTAATTTTAAATATATAATATTTATATTTTATATAGACATTATATATGCTTTAGTATTGTTCTATAGTTTAGAACGTTGTTCTATTTTTATTGCTTAATTAAAAGATAACACATTCGCTTCTATATTTCAACAACATTTTAAATTTTAAGAATATTTAATTTTTGATTAAATAAAAAGAGGTTATATTTAAACTGATATTCACAAATAACAATTTAAATATAACCTCTTTTTATTGTTTCGATTAAAAAATTATCTAAAAAGCTCAGATATACTTTTTGCAGTTTCCATAACTCTTTTAATTTTATACTCAAAGTCTCCTTCTCTCATTCTTATAGTAGGACCTGATAAACTTATTGCTGCGATAGCTTTATTATCTTTATCTAAAATAGGTGCTCCAATACAAGTTAATCCATGTTCTAATTCTTCATCATCTATGGCATACCCCTGTTCTTTTATTTTTGCTAAAAAGAGCATCATATCATCCCAATTATCAATTGTATGTTCTGTATACTTGTGTATTGGTGTCTTTCTATATTTTTCAAAGTCTATAGAATCATTAAATGCCATGAGACATTTTCCAACTGCTGAACAATAACATTCGCTACTGGAGCCAACTGATGGATTTACTGAGAGTAATTGATTTGAACCATATTCTTTATGTATTATGATACTTCTTGGAGAATCTTGAGCTCTTTCTTCTAATATAGATACATTAACTACTTCGTTAAATTCTTGATTTAATTTTTTCGTATATGGTTTTACTATTTCAGTCAATGACATTTTTTCTCCTACAACCATACCTATTGCATATAAATTTATTCCTAGCCAATACTTACCATTCTCTGCGTTTTGTATAACAAAACCTTTGTTTTCAAGAGTAACTAAAGTTCTATGTACAGTACTTTTATATACTCCCATAGCCTTACTTATTTCAGTTATTCCCATTTCTCTCTTTTCATGATATAATAGCAAAATTATGTCTAGGGCTCTATCTAATGCATTTATTATTTCTCCCATATACAAATACTCCTCCTGCGAATATTAAGTGCTATTTCAACACTCTACTAAACATTATATATTAAAATTACAAAATTATCTATTTATCTTAATTATATTTTATAAAACAAAAATATTATACTTATTTTATAAAATAAAAACAAAATACTTACTATGTCTTATTTATTTTTTATCTCAACAATATTGTTCTGTTATATTTTTATCCTATCTAGATAATAATAATATATATCTCTATTATACAATAGAATCAGTTTTATACAAGACTAATAACGAGGTGATATAATGGATAATTTTAAGAAAAAATTGTTAAATGAACTACCTAACTTTAAAGAATATTCTTCAAAGTTCTTAGATGAGGAGATAAATAAAATACAATATAAAGGCTTTTCTGGTGGATATGGAGTTTATGCTCAAAGGGACAAAAAGTCTTTTATGATAAGACTTAGAGTATCTGCTGGAGTTTTATCTAAATGTCAACTTAATAAAATTTATGAAATGGCTATTAAACATGATTTGAATAAGATACATTTAACAACTAGACAAGCTATACAATTACATGATTTATCTATAGATTCTATTGTTGATGTTATGGAAGAGGGAATAAAAAACGACATATTTACTAGAGGTGGTGGTGGTAATTATCCTAGAAATGTCGGATTATCTCCATTATCTGGAGTTGACCCTGATGAAGCCTTTGATGTTACTCCATATGCAGTTGCTACTGATAAGTATTTTATCAAAAACGCTACTACATATAATTTACCTAGAAAATTAAAAGTTTCTTATTCTAGTTGCTATACAGATACTGCTCACTGTAGCATACAGGATTTAGGATTTGTAGCTACTTTAAAGAATGGCAACCCTTATTTTAGAGTCTTCTTAGGTGGAGGTTTAGGTAAACAACCTAAGGTAGCTTTAGAACTTGATGAACTTATAAAACCTAAAGATGCACTATACTGTGTTAAAGGTATGATTAAGTTTTTTATGGCTTATGGTAATTATGAAAATAAAAATAAAGCTAGGGTTAGATATATGGTAGAAGCACTTGGTGAGGAACTATTTTTAGAAAAATTTAAAGAATACTATAAATTAGAGAAAGAAAAAGATAACTTTGAACTCAATGTTGAAGAAATAGATTACTCAAAACCTGGTGTTAAAATAGATGTACAGGATTCTAGATTGATACATCAAAAACAAGATGGTTTATACACTGTATATATACATCCTGTTGGAGGTATATTGTCGACAAAGGATTTAAGTATTTTACTTCAAGAATTAGATAATATTGAGTCCCCTATGATTAGACTAGGAATGACAGAGGGATTATACATCTTAAATTTAAATGGAAATGAAGCAAAAAGAATATTGGAGATAAGTGAGACTATTAGTTGTAATTCTCAATTAGAACAAAGCATATCTTGTATAGGCGTCCCAATATGTCAAATGGGTATACAAAACAGTCAGAGAATGTTACATGAAATCATAGATTACTTTAGATTGCAAAATAATGAAGAAGTTTTAAATAAAGCACCAAAATTATATATATCAGGATGCTTAAATTCCTGTGGTGTTCATCAAGTTGGTAGTATCGGTTTATGTGGTAAAAAGAAGAGTGTTGATGGAGTATCTACAGATACATTTGAATTGTTTGTTGGAGGCAGTTTTGAAATAGGCAAGACTAAATTAGGAAAATCTATAGATGATTTTAAAGCTAGTGATATTCCTGAAATGCTTTATAAAATATCTGAAGTTTCTTCAGGAGATTTTTATGAATGGATAAATTCTGATAGTGATATTTTAAACAAAATAACTGATAAGTATAAGATATAATTTATTATGTTTGCTTATAAAAAATGAGATAGTTATAAGCTATCTCATTTTTTATAAGTAATTTAAATTTTCTTATTTATAAACTATTTTAGATAAATCACAAATCTCTAACATAGTATCATATATTTGTTTAAGTAAACCAAGTCTATTATTCTTGATAGCTTCATCATTATCCATGACCATAACTGAATCAAATAAGTTATCAACTACTGGTCTTAAAGATGCAAACTCATCCAAGGCAACACCATATTTCTTATCTTTCAATAATTCCTTAACTTTTACCTTTACTTGTTTAAACTCATTGTAAAGTTTTATTTCTGCATCTTCTTTCAATAATGATTCGTCAACTTTATCACACTCTGCTTTTTGAGCTAAAGTAGAAACTCTATTAAATGCAGTAAGCATCTCCACTAACTCATCCTTTTCTATCCAATTATTAAGCTCTAATGCTCTCATATGCATATCAGAAACATCATTTATATCAGAACTTAATACAGCATCAACAACATCATATCTTATTCCTAAATCTTTAAACAGATTTTTTACTCTCTCATTGAAGAAATTCATTATTTGTTCAACAACTTCTTCTTTGTTAAAGTCTAATTCAGAATAATTATCTAAAGCATGTTCAATAAGCACTTTTATATCTACAGCAACTTTTCTATCCATTAGTATACTAAGTATACCTAAAGCTTGTCTTCTTAAAGCATATGGGTCTTGAGAACCTGTTGGTTGTATTCCTATAGCAAAGAAACCTGCTATTGAATCCAATTTATCAGCTATTGATAAGGCAACCCCTGAATTAGTTTTAGGAAGTATATCTCCTGCAAATCTTGGAAGATAATGTTCAAAAATGGCTTCACTTACAATATCATTTTCTCCTCCAACTTTTGCATATTCTTTTCCCATAAAACCTTGTAATTCGTCAAATTCTCCTACCATTCCAGTGACTAAATCTGCTTTACATAACTTAGCAGCTCTCATAGCATCTGTCTTTTCGTCTACTAAACCTAAACTATCAAGTATATCAGCACTTAATTTTTCAAGTCTTAAAGTTTTATCATAAATAGTTCCTAGTTTTACTTGGAATACAACAGTTTTTAATTTTTCTATATAACTTTCTAAGTTTCTCTTAGTATCTTCTCTATAGAAAAATAAAGCATCTGCTAGTCTTGCTTCTAAAACCTTTTCGTTTCCAGCTTTAACATTATCTATTCTGTAAGAATCACCATTTCTAACAGCTATAAAGTTAGGTAACAGTTTTCCTTCTTTAAGCACTGGGAAATATCTTTGATGTTGTTTCATAGGAGTTATAACAACTTCTTTTGGTAACTTTATATAATCTGTATCAAACTCTCCATAAAAAGCAGTTGGATACTCAACTAGGTAAGTTACTTCTTCTAATAAATCTTCATCAAATTCAACTTCTCCACCTAAAGAATTTGCAACTTCTATACATTGTTTTCTTATAATTTCTTTTCTCTTATTTTGGTCCAAAACTATATAATTTTTTTCTAATTTCTCAAGATAATCTTCTATAGAATTAACTTCTATTGTACTTTCTCCTAAGAATCTATGGCCTTTTGTTATATTAGAAGATATTATTCCTTCTAAATCAAACTCTAATACCTTGTCATTTAACAATGTAACTATCCATCTTATAGGTCTTGCAAATTTAAGATTTTTACCTCCCCAACGCATAGCTTTTGGGAATACTACAGATTTTATAGTCTCTGGTAATATATCTTTTAATACTTCTGAAGTCTCTTTTCCAGCTTGTTTTATAGTAGCAAAGATATATTCATCTTTACCAACTTGTTTAAAGTATATATCAGATTCACTCAATCCTTTGCTTTTTATAAATCCTAAAGCTGGCTTTGTTAAATTATTTTCCGCATCAACAGCAATTTTCTTAGCAGGACCTTTTATTTCTTCTTCTAAATCACTTTGTTTATCACTCAATCCTTCAACTACTAAAGTCAGTCTTCTTGGTGTACCATATGCACTTATTTTGTCAAAAGATATTCTATTTTCATCAAATAATTTGTTAAGATTGTTTTTTAATTGTTCTAGTGTACTGCCCACAAATCTAGATGGCATTTCTTCAACACCGATTTCAAATAAAAGATAATTTTTCATTATTTGTCACCGTCCTTTAAAAGAGGGAATCCCATTTCTTCTCTTTGTTTTACAAAAGTTTCTGCAACAGTCTTTGCCATATTTCTAACTCTACCTATAAATGACGCTCTTTGACTAACACCTATTGCGCCTCTTGCATCCAATGTATTAAATGCATGAGAACATTTTAATACATAATCATATGAAGGTATTACAAGTCCTTTTTCCATAAGTCTTAATGCTTCTTTTTCATATATATCAAACAGATTAAACAACATATCTGCATCACATAATTCAAACGCATACATTGAGTTTTCATACTCAGCTTTATTAAATACTTCACCATAAGTTATTTTATCATTCCATTTTAAATCATAAACACTATCAACTTCTTGAATGTACATAGCTAATCTTTCTAATCCATATGTAATTTCTCCTGTCTCAAGCTCACATTCAATATTACCTACTTGTTGGAAATACGTAAATTGAGTTATTTCCATACCATCTAGCCAAACTTCCCATCCAAGTCCCCAAGCACCAACTGTAGCAGCTTCCCAGTTGTCTTCAACAAATCTTATATCATGCTCACTTGGGTCAATCCCAATTTCTTTTAGACTTTCCAAATACAACTCTTGTATATTATCTGGAGATGGCTTTAATATAACTTGGAACTGATGATGTTGATATAGTCTGTTTGGGTTTTCACCATATCTTCCATCTGCTGGTCTTCTTGAAGGCTCTACATAACATACTTGCCAAGGCTCAGGTCCTAATGATCTTAAAAAAGTATTTGGATTCATAGTTCCTGCACCTTTTTCAATATCATAAGGTTGCATCATGATACAACCTTGCTTTGACCAGTATTTTTGCAACGCTAGTATCATCTCTTGAAAATTCATAAAAATCCCTCCTATAACAATAAAGCCTCTCGTCTACACGAAAGGCTATTTTAATAGTTCTTCTACAACTTTTAGAATATCAAATTCTATAAAATTTGTCAATGTTAGTGATAATTCTTATAATTATCTTCTCTTCATTTTTTAAAAGTCACTTTATATCTATTTATTTTCGTCTTCGTCTTCTTTATTCTTTTCAAATTCTTCTTTCATAAGGTCAGCAGTTACATCTTTATCATCTTCTTTTTTGTCAACTACTACATCCTTCACATCTTTAGCAGCATTAGTTATCATATTCTTCAAAACATGAAGCTTTTCTTCATTCAACTCACCTAAGTCTACAATTTCTCCATCTTCTTCATTTTGAACTTTTATACGATATTTACTTATAACAGCAGCAGATAAACCTACTAGGGTAGCTAATGGAACAAAAGCTAATCCAACAACCCCAACTGTTAGAGGAATGTTCATCATAGTTTTTCCATCTTTTTCTACTATTACTCTTACTACACTACTTTTTCTAAGAAGCTCTTTTAGTTGAAGTTTTATATTTTCTCCATCCTTACCAAACACTTCTTCCATAGTCTCTTTAGCAGATTTTGCTTTACAATTACAAGTATTTTTTTTATTTTCTAAATATATTACTGCCTCAATTACATCTCCATTGCATACTACTAATGCTTCTTTTGCTTCTGCATAAGTTGCTCCTGGAACTCTTTCAAAGACTGAATCAACCATTTCAATAGTTATATTACTACTCATCATTATCCACTCCCTTATTGTTTTTTACACTTTGTAATACGTGTAATGATTTAAAATTAATATTATCAACATAAACTTTCAAATACTTATCTAGAATATTTTCAAGCTCATGTGTTATATATTTTGATACTTTAGCTTTACTACATGTTAAAATATCATTATTTAATACATATTCCATAAGACTTACAGTTGTTAAGTCTAATTTTATATTATTATCAAAAAGTTTACTACACTTACTACATAGTATACCACCTTCATAGATATTAAACATAGAATTTTGTAAAATTTTACATTCACAATTAATGCATTTATTTACTATAGGTTTAAATCCTATATAGTCTAAAAATTTCAACTCGAATGCTGCTGTTATAAACCTATTATCTGTATTCTCCTGTGTATACAAGTACAATGTCTGTGCAAGTAATATAAACAACCTATTATTAGTCTGATTTTCAAGTATAGAATTCTCAACTAATTTTGTAATATATGTAGCATAAGAAAATGCTTCTATATCATAGGATATATTATAAAAACTTTTTATTATTTCACTTTGAGTAACCTTGTACATATTACCTTGTTTTTTTAAGGTAAAATTGCTATAAGAAAATAACTGTGATGATGAAAGTAAGGAGCTCTTATTTTTTTTAGCTCCTTTTGCTATTGCAGATACCTTTCCAAGTTTCCTTGTAAATAGTGTAAGTATTACGTCACTTTCCTTGTACCTTATAGCTTTAAGTACTATCCCCTGGGTGTTCAGGATTATCATCGTCTTCTTTTTTCTCCCTTACTTCTTCAATTTCTTCATGTATGTTTTTGCAATCACAGAAATATAGATATGCATCTATACTACCTGTTTTTTTAAAAACTTCCCAACTTATATTGTTCATTTTTAAAAAACCCCCTTCTTACATTTATACTTATATTTTTAGTAAGAAGAGGATAAATCATACATAAAGTTATTAAACAATTTTTGACAATAATGCCGTTGTTATTATAAAGTAAACTGCTATGCCAGTTATATCAAGAGCTGTAGATATAATTGGTGATGAAACTGTAGATGGGTCTGCATCCATTTTTTTTAATAGAACAGGCATAAATGCACCTATTGTTGCACCCAAAACCATATTTATAAATAATGATATTGAAACAATTAGTACAATATCTAATTTCCTCATAACAAAGTAAATTACAATACCAGTTATTATACTACACAAAAGACCTGTAATAATTCCTACAATACCTTCTCTTACCACATTACTAAAATTTAAATCTTTATTAGATAATGTTATTACTGTAACGGATGATGATTGAGTTCCAATATTTCCACCCATACCTATTACTACTGGTATAAAAAACACTAGTGGAGCATATACAGGATTCATTATATAATCTAAGTTAGAAAGTATTAAGGAAGCCAACAATCCTCCTATTAATGTAATAATCAACCAAGGTAATCTTCCTCTAAGTGCTGATATTATCTGCTCTTTCAATGTAGGATTTTCTTTTTCAGCAACTTCTCTTTCATGTTCTGAACTTCCTGCAAATTTATACATGTCTTCTGTTGCTTCTTCTTCCATTACATCGATTATATCATCTACTGTTATTATTCCTTTTAATTTTTCTTGTCTATCCACTACTGGAATTGCTATTAAATTGTATTTAGATACTAATCTAACTGCTTCTTCTCTATCTTCGTCAACATAAACAGAGATTATATTTTCACTCATTAATTCTTCTACTATATTTGCATCTCTTGCTATTATTAATTCTCTTAATGATAATACTCCAACTAGTTTTTCTTCATCATCCACCACATATATATAATAAATAGTTTCAGCTTCTTCAGCTTCTTCTCTCATATGGTCTATAGCTTCAAGAGCTGTCATGTCTTTGTTTATAGATATATATCCAGTAGTCATTGTTCCACCAGCAGAGTCTTCATCGTAGAATAATAGTTCTTTTACATACTCAGCATTTTCTTGATTTAAAAGATTTATTATATGTTCTCTCTCTTCTTCTTCAAGCTCACTTAATTTATCTGCCATATCTCCAAGAGACATAAGTTCAAGTATATTTTTTGAATGTTCTACATCAAGCTTAGACAAAATACTAATAAAAAACTCTACACTACCTTCTTCTAATATAGAAGATGCCATATCTAAAGGAAGTACTTCAAATAATTGAATTTTCTTATCTTCCTCTAAATTTTCCATTATATCGAATATATCAATTATATGATATTCCTCTATTAATTCTCTTAACTCCAATACTTTATTATTATCAATTAATGATTTTACTTCATATAATAAATCTTGGGAAGCATCCAGTTTCCTATCCATATAACCCACCTTTATTTATCATTATATCCAAAATTATTTATATAATTTTGTAGATTTCTCCAATTTTCTTTAACCTTAACCCATAATTGAAGATTTATTTGTGAACCTAAAAGCAATTCTATATCTTGTCTTGCTGATTTTCCTATTCCTTTTAGCTTCCTACCATTCTTTCCTATTATTATTCCTTTATGTGAATCTCTTTCACAATATATTACAGCAGATACATCCACTATTTCTTTATCATTTCTTGCTTTCATTTTTTCAATTTCAACAGCTACACCATGAGGTATTTCATCATTAAGATAGTGAAGAACTTTTTCTCTTATAAGTTCTGCTATTAATACTCTCTCTGGTTGGTCTGTAATCATATAATCTGGAAAATACTTTGGACCTTCTTCTAAATAATTTTGTATAACTTTTATTAGAGTATCCGTGTTCTTTCCTTTTAATGCTGATATTGGTACTATTTCTTTAAAAACACCTTCTTTATCATACATTTTGATTATATCAAATAACTCATCTTTTTGGTCTAGTTGATCTATTTTGTTTACAACTAGAATTATTGGTGTTTTAACACTTCTCAAGTCCTCTATTATCTTTCTATCTCCAGGACCTATTTTTTTAGAATCATCAACTACAAATAATATTAAATCTACATTTTTAAAGGCTTCTGTTGCTGCCTTCACCATAAATTCACCCAATTTATTTTTTGGTTTGTGAATGCCTGGTGTATCTAAAAATACTATCTGCATCTCTTCATCTGTATATACTGCTTGTATTGTATTTCTTGTAGTTTGAGGTTTATCACTCATTATAGCTATTTTTTCTCCAACTACATTATTCATTAAAGTAGATTTTCCTACATTAGGTCTACCTACTATACTGACAAAACCTGATTTGAACATTAACTGTCTCCTAACTTTATTTATCTTCTTGTTTTAATTATTTTAAATTTGTTTATATTTTAAATCTATTTTAAATCATTTCCAGAGAAATAGTTTGGCAACAAATCTTTTATATCGTGCTCAAAAACCTCTCCTTTAGTATATCCTGTTATTATTTTTATATCAGAACCAAACTCTATAATTACCTGTCTGCATATTCCACAAGGATATGTCTGCTCATTATTTTCTGAGTTATCACTTGCTATAGCTATTTTATATATATCTTTGTCACCTTCTGATACTGCTTTAAAAATAGCTGTTCTTTCTGCACAATTTGTCCCACCTAATGATGCACATTCAATATTACACCCAGTATAAACTTTACCACTCTTAGTTAAAAGAGCTGCACCCACTCTAAAACTAGAGTAAGGAGCATAAGAATGTTGTCTGGCATTTTCCGCCAACTTTAACAATTCTATGTTATCCACAACATCTCCTCCTGTATACAATAATTAAAAGTTATTTTTATTTAATACTCTACATTATATCATAAAAATTTAATTAGCACAGATTTGTTTTATTTTAAATATTTTATGTACATTTATTTTAATTGTAGAACATTCCAAGCTGAAACACTAAGATAGCTATTAATACACCTAACAAAGCTCCAGCTATAGTTTCCCAAAATGTATGTATTTTTCCTTCAATCCTACTTTGGGCAACTAATACAGCCATTATATATGCAAGAGTAGATGCAACTACTCTTTCAGTCATAAGTGTAATTGCAGTTGCTATAGCAAATGCTAATGCAGCATGACCACTTGGCATACCTCCTTTTAGAGGCGTTCCTGTGGAAGTCAATGCTTTTACAACCACGACAGCTATAAGAACCAATAATATACATATCAAGGTTATATGTAATTCTGATTCCCTTATCTTATAAATTAATATCCCAGATATATCTGTCAATTTATCATAAAATAAGATATATCCTACCACTACTGAGTTTAGTGCTGCTACTAGAACACCACCTGCTGCAACATCTTTTGCTATCTTAGCAAGTACATGATATTCATCAGTTACTAAATCAACAGCCTTTTCTATAGCTGTATTGAACATCTCAGCAACTACGACTAAACATATGGACATTAACAACATTATCATTTCTAATTTTGAGAAGTTGAAAAACAAACTTATTATAAGCACAGCAACTGAGCCTAAATAGTGTATTTTCATATTTCTTTCAAATTTAAATGTATACAATATCCCTTCTATAGCTGCATTAAAAGCTTTAATTATACCTTGACGAGTTTTTCCTGGTTTCATAAAAACTACTCCCTTGTTATGTTTAACTTATTCAATATGTGTTCTTCTTTTTCTCTCATTTCCTTTGTATTCTCATCTGTATCATGGTCATAACCTAAAAGATGAAGCATACTATGACATATTAAAAAACATACTTCTCTTTCAAAACTATGATTATACTCTATACTCTGTTCTAAAGCTCTTTCAAGAGACACTACTATATCACCTAGGGATTCTTCTTCTAACTCAACATCCTCAAAATCATCACTTAAAAGAGGAAATGATAAAACATCAGTTACTCTATCAACTCCTCTATATTCTCTATTTAACTCATGAATCTCTTTATTGTCTACAAAAGAAAGACTCACCTCATAATTATCATCATAGCCTTCATAATCCAAACATTCTATGATTATATCCTTTATTTTTTCAATTAACTCTTCATTTACTTCTAATTTATCTTGTCTATCATCTAATATCAAATCCATTAATTACACCTACTTTTTATTCATTAATAATGCTATACATCTATATTACTACACTTTTACTTTCTTTTGAAAGTCTTTTCCTGTATTTTCATTTTTTTGCGTTCTTCTTTTTTGAATTCTTCTCTTTTATCATGTTTCTCATATGCTCTTATTATTCTCTGTACCAACTCATGTCTTACAACATCTCTATCTGTTAGCATTATAGACCCAATACCTGGAACACCTTTAAGAATCTCTGTAGCTTGTATTAGACCGCTTTTCTTATTTTGTGGTAAATCTGTTTGTGTTATATCACCTGTAACTACAGCTTTAGAACCAAATCCTAATCTAGTTAAAAACATCTTCATTTGTTCAGAAGTAGTGTTTTGAGCTTCATCTAATATTATAAAAGAATTATCAAGTGTTCTACCTCTCATAAAAGCAAGTGGTGCAACTTCAATAGTACCTCTTTCTAAATATTTATTGAATTTATCAGCACCTAACATTTCAAACAGTGCATCATATAATGGTCTTAAATATGGGTCAACTTTATCCTTTAAATCTCCTGGTAAAAAGCCTAGACTCTCACCAGCCTCTACAGCTGGTCTTGTAAGTATAATTCTACTAACTTCATCTCTCTTAAAGGCTTTTACTGCCATAGCAACTGCAAGGTAAGTCTTTCCTGTTCCAGCAGGTCCAACACCAAAAGTTATATCATTATTTTCTATAAGCTTTATATATTCTTTTTGACCTAGTGTTTTAGGTTGAACAGCTTTTCCTCTTTGCGTTACAACAATGGTTCCTTCAAGTTCTTTTATTTTTTGTTCACTACCTTCAAGTAAAAGAGATAATGAATAAGAAATACTCTGTTTATCTAAATGTTTACCGTTTGATACAGTTTGATGCAATTCATTCATAAGTTTTAATGAAGAATCTACATTTTTTTCTTCTCCAATTAAAATTATATTGCCTTCTCTAAGTATCACATCTATATTTAAAGTTTTCTCTATTAATTTTACATTTTCATCAAAATTTCCAAATAATTCTCTTTCAAAATTTCCATCTGCTATTGTAAATTTTTTTTGTATTATCAATTGAATTGTTCCTCCTCAAGTTTTAAGTTTGATTTTATTAATTATTGTTACTATTATTATTTTTACTGTTGTCACTATTTTGATTACTATTATTTTCATTAGAGTTATTTTTATTATTATCCTCATCAAAGTCATTTCTTATATCATTTAATGGTCTTTTTTCTGGATTAGAAGGAACTTCCTCTTCTCCTTCTTTTGGTTTACTTTCTTCCTTTATAAATCTTTCTGCCTCTGATTTACTAAGAGGATAAATTTTAGCAATATTTTCACTAGTTTGAACTGTTATTAAATATTCTAACATATTTTTATTAACCTTAAAGTTATGTTTTACATCTATTATTCTAGCCGAAGCGGGGATTATGTATTCTAACTCTTTTAAAGCTTTTTCAGATAATTCTTTTTTCAACTCTTCTTTATTTCTTTTTACCTCAACTTTTTTTGTTTCATAAAATGTACTCGTCTTTATCTTTATTGGAAAAGTATAGTCTCCTATTGCTAATTTTTTCTCTTTATTTTCAACAACATAATTTTTATATTTTATATTCTTCCTCATTGTAAATTCTTTATCATAAAAGCTTATTGTGTATATATTCTTCTTTTCTCCTGTCTTTTTATTTACAGTATCCACATAACTTGCCTTCTTAGCGGATTCATAAAAAGTACTTGCCCATACTTCTGGTATTGATTTTGTATTAGCTCCATTTAGCAATACATCTCCTTTTTGCACTATATCTCCAGATTTAATGACAGATTTACCACTTCTAGGGATTACCTTTTCTATTATACCATTTTTTAAAGCAATTACATTACAATAATTTGATTGGTCCGTAGATTTTAGGGATTCCGCTTTTTTTGTAACAGTAACAAATATATTTGTTCCTTTTACATTGATAGATAAATATGCCACATCATTAAATTTCGACATCATATGGTCTCTAACTTCTTTTCTATCAATACTCTTCTTATAAACTCCCGGTTTTACTCCAACTTTGTAAAGTTCACTTCTAAGAACTTCTTTTTTTATACCTTCAGGAGATTGTATATATACATCTGTCACAAACTGTGATGTTGACATCAATAAAAATAAAGAGAGAATAGCACAAATCCACATACCTTTGTGCTTATAAATTCTTTTAATAATAAAAGGAACCCCTGTTTTCTGTTTTACCTTTATGTCAAACTTACTCCCTCTATAAATATTCTTAAATTCTTTTATATCTTGTCTATCTATATGAAACTCAATTTTAGTATTTTTTATTCTAGTTACATTGTAAACACTTATCCCATTTCTTATAAGATGATTTAAAAATTGTTCAAGTCCTACTCCTTCCACAACTATAACATAGTATCCCCTTATAAAGCTTATCAAGTGTATCTCCTCCTAATCAACATACTCCATATTGTAGATAATTCCTTTTATACCTATCTCACTATCAGTAATATACTTAAGCGAAAGTTTATCCCCAGATATTTTAATCGTTTTAACTTTAGTTTTTATTCTTATTAAATCAACTTCATACTCAAGTATTGATAGATAATTTTCTATACTAATAAACGTATTACCTGTAACAGTAACAACTGGTTGATTTACCTGTAAGTCAGTGGATATTTCTAACATAAGCATTACCCCCTTAATTAATTTTATGCTTGAAATAGGTATTTATGCACTTTATTGATGTTATAACAGATTAGTTCTGAAATTTTTATACAATAATACCCTAATATTTAATATATTATTTAAACAATAAAAAGGTAATCATATTGATAAAAAATCAACATGATTACCTTTTTATTTTTTTATATAAAATCTACAACGTATACAATTTTTTTATTAATCTTGTTCTATTAAACCATATCCACCAGCTTTACGCTTATACACTATGTTTATTTCAAAATTATCTTGATTCCTAAACATATAGAAATTATGTCCTACCAATTCCATTTGAAGTATTGCTTCTTCTGAACTCATAGGTTTTACATTAAATTTCTTTCTTCTTTCTATAACTATATTTTCATCTTCTTCATCATCATAATCATAATCATTAAATTCATTGCTGTTATCTATAAAGTCAATATTTTCAAATCTTATGCTCTTATTATTTTGACTTTTGTCTTTAATTTTAGTTTTATACTTGACAACTTGTCTACTTAATTTGTCACAAACAATGTCAATTGCTGCATATAAATCATCTTCTACATCTTCTGCTCTTATTATTTGCCCACTAATAGGAATTATTGTAACCTCAACTTTTTGTCTATCCTTTTTCGCACTTACTGTTACTTTCACTTCTGATTCAGGATCAAGGTATTTTTCTAACCTACTTAATTTTCCATCTACGTATCCTTTTATTCCGTCAGTTAATTTCATTTGTCTCCCAGATACTATTATTTGCATAAAAACCTCTCCCTTCGAGCCTTTCCAATTCTAATACTTTAATATGTTAATCTTTAAATACAATTTTGATAAATTTATTATATTTAAATTAATATTATTGTATATGAAAATGATTCTTTTTAATAGTCTATTCATTTTTTATTTGATATGATATTATTAAAAGTACAGGGTAATTTACAGAATCTTTACATTCTATTTATTAATAAACCATATAAAATAATTCAAGAATCCAGCATAAACAAGCCACATCAAATAAACCAAATTTATGTATCCAGCTCTCTTATCTATTTTAGAAAACTTTGAAATCATTATTATAGAAACCAAAATCATTATTATTATGTCTACTAAAGCTGTAAATCTAAGTCCAAATCCAAAAAATAATATAGACCAAACAAAGTTTAATGCAAGTTGCAACCCATAATAAAAGATTGCATCTCTTACTTTAGGTAAATTGTAACCCTTTCTTAATATTAAGTATGAAGATATACCCATCAATATGTACAATATGGTCCAAACTATTGGAAATATAAATGCTGGTGGTGCAAAGCTTGGCTTTGTGAGCTGTAAATAGTAGGTTGAGATATCTGTCCCACTAATAATCATTGTTAAAACACTACTTAAGTAACCTATTATTAATGGTATTAATATGTTTATCAAAAAATTTCTAATTTCCTTTACTGATATAATCAAATTCTTCCCCTTCTTTCAAAATTTTCTTTGATTATAGATATGCTCAAATATGACTTGTTATTCTCAAAAAATATAAAAAGCCTAGAGATTTCTCTCTAGGCTATATCAATCTATTGTAAGTTTTGTTTTACCAACTTATTTATAAGTTTTCCGTCAGCTCTTCCTTTAACCTTAGGTTGGATAACTGACATTATTTTTCCCATATCTTTCATAGAAGTTGCTCCTACTTCAGATATAGTAGATTTTACAATTTCTTCTAACTCTTCTTCGCTTAATTGTTGAGGTAGGTACTCTTTTAAAACTTCAATTTCAGCTTCTGTTTCTTTTATTAAGTCTTCTCTTCCAGCTTTTTCAAATTCAACTAATGCATCTCTACGTTGCTTTAATTGCTTTGCTATTACATCGATAATTCCATCTTCATCAAGCTCGACTCTATTATCAACCTCATACTGTTTTATGGAAGCTCTTATTAAAGTTACTACAGATTTTCTAACTGTATCTTTGTTTTTCATAGAAGATTTCAAATCCTCTTGTAACTTTTGCTTAAGGGACATCCCCTTCACCTCTTTATTCTTATTTACTACTATTTCTTAGCGTTTTTTCTTCTTGCTGCTTCAGCTTTTTTCTTACGCTTAACGCTTGGCTTATCATAGTGCTCTCTTTTTCTCACTTCTGACATGATGCCAGACATTGCACATTGACGCTTGAATCTTCTTAAAGCGCTGTCTAATGTTTCATTCTCTCTAACTCTTACTTCTGACATTTCTTTTTCCCTCCCTCCAATAGCGCAATTATGCTGGGACTGTAACTATGTTCTTTTTGCATAATATGCATTACAACCTAACACTTTGTTTATTATAAACTAAATTTTTACTTTTATCAAGTATTTTTATCAAGAAGGAACTCAATTTTTCAATAATTTAGTTTAGTTTTGTCCCGCTTCGTAATTAGGAAGCTTTTTACCAGCTAAAATATGATAGTGCAAATGTTTAACTTCTTGCCCTCCATCACTTCCACAATTATTTATGATTCTGAATCCAGTTTGGTCAAAACCTTTCTCCTTAGCTATTTTATTAATAACAACATGAATATGTGACACAATATCCATCTCTTTATCAGGAATATCAATTACACTATCATAATGTTTTTTAGGTACTACCAATATATGGTATGGAGCAACTGGGTTTAAGTCATTAAACGCTAAGACTTTATCATCTTCATAAACTTTAGTTGAAGGTATTTCTCCGTTCGCTATTTTACAAAAAATACAATCCATTTTTTCCACCTCCTATCTTATAAATATTATAATTTCTACACTTTATATCAAAATTCCTTCTACATATTCATTTTTTACATCATTTATTTTTACTTTTAATATCTGACCTTGTATATTTTTGTCACTTTCAACAACAACTCTTATATAATTTGAAGTTAGCCCCTCAAATTTATTGCCTTCTATATTTTGTTCAAATAAAACATCCAACTCACTACCAATAAATTTATTTGCAAATTTATTAAAATTTACTTTACTTAAATTTAAAAGTTGTTCACTTCTAAAATGTTTCATTTGAGGGTCAACCTGATTTTCCATAGTCGCGGCTGGAGTTCCTTTTCTTGGTGAGTATTTAAAAATATGCATTTGTGAGAGCTCTATTTCTTTTAAGAACTCATATGTTTCTTTGAATTCATCATTTGTCTCTCCTGGAAATCCTACTATTACATCTGTAGTTATTGCGACATTTGGCATTTTACTTCTCAATCTATCTACAATAGTTTTGTATTCTGAAGTTGTATATCTTCTATTCATTCTTTTTAAAGTTTCATCACATCCACTTTGAAGTGATAAATGGTAATGAGGACAAACTTTATCCATCTTTAAAACTTCATTCACAAATTCATCTGTAAATAATATTGGTTCAACAGAGCTAAGTCTAATTCTCTCAATTTTGTCTATTTCATTTATTCTTTTTATTACATCAAGAAGTTTAATATTCTCATCGTTTAAATCTTTTCCATAAGAGGCAACATGTATTCCTGTTAATACAACCTCTTTATAGCCATTATTAGCCAATTTTTTTACTTCATCGACTATACTATCAATATCCCTACTTCTAACGCGTCCTCGTGCATAAGGAATTATACAGTAGGTACAAAATCTATCACATCCATCTTGTATTTTCATGAATGCTCTAGTCTTTCCATTAGTTTGGCTGATTTCTATCTCTTCAAATGCTTTAACTTTCATTATGTCATCAACTGTACTAACTTTTTTACTTGCATCTATCTTTTTAATTTCTTCAACAATCTTTCTTCTATCATTTGTACCCATAACTAAATTTACTTCTTCTATATCCAAAATTTCCTCTGGAGATACTTGAGAATAGCATCCCACTACGGCTATTATTGCATCTGGATTTTTCTTTTTAACTCTTCTTATATATTGACGAGATTTTCTATCACTCATATGAGTAACTGTACATGTATTTATAACATAAACATCAGCATATTCTTCACTATTAACTTGTTCATAACCATCTTTTTCAAATAGCTCTAACATAGCTTCAGTTTCATATTGATTGACTTTACACCCAAGTGTATAAAAAGCTACTTTTTTCAATTTATTTTTCTCCTCCTAAATCACTTAGCTCATACAAAGCTATTGTTGATGCTACAACAGAAGCTGTCTCAGTTCTCAATATTCTAGGTCCTAATGATACAACACTACAATTATATTGTTGTACTTGTTCTATCTCTTCTTCAGAAAATCCACCTTCAGGACCTACAAAAACTCCAATACTATTCATATTAGAATCACACTTTTTAAGTGCATGTTTTATTGAAACTGTCCTTTCATTTTCATAAGGGCAAATATTTATATTATTTTTCTTCATATCTTCTAAAGCTTCTCTAAAACTTAAAACACCTCTTAGCTTTGGTATTTTGCCTCTTTTACTTTGCTTTGCTGCCTCATAAATTATTCTTTCCCAACGTTCAAATTTTTTGTCTTCTTTTTTATCATCAACTTTAGCAACACTTCTTTTAGTTTGAACTAATATTATTTCTTCCACACCTACTTCAGTTAATTTTTGAAGTATCATCTCCATTTTTGGAGCTTTTGGAAGTCCCTGATATAATCTTATTTTAAGTACTGATTCTCTATTTATATCTACTTTTTCTAAAATATTTAAATTAACCACACTTTTATCTATATTCGTTATCTCACAAATATACTCATTATTATTCTTATCACATACTTCAAGCTTCTCGCCTAGCTTACATCTTAAGACCTTTGAAATATGCTTTACATCTTCACCTTCTATAGTGCAAGTTTTATCTTGTAGATTTATATTATCTTTTTTAACAAAAAATCTGTCCATTATACTCCACCATACCCTCTATTTTTTAAGCTTAGAAACTATCGCTGACCATTCACCTAGTTTTTGAACTTCAACTATTTCAAATCCATTTTCAATTAAACTTCCTTTAACTTCTTCTACTTTGTCCAAAATTATACCTGAAGATATGAATATAGCATCTTCTTTCATAAAGTTTTGAACATCTTTTGCGAGTATTTTTATTATATCAGCTATTATATTTGCAACTATTACATCAGCTTTATCTTTTATTACATCTGTTAAATTTCCATGCATTACAGATACATTTTCCTCTACTTTATTTTCAATCACATTTTCTTTTGCAACTTTTACTGCCACTTCATCTAAATCTACAGCTATAACTTCTTTTGCCCCTAATTTAGCTGCTGCTATTGCAAGGATTCCACTTCCACAACCAATATCAAATACTTTAGAATCTTTATTCACATATTTTTCTAATTCTCTGATACACATGCTAGTAGTCTCATGTGTCCCTGTACCAAATGCCATGCCAGGGTCAAGCTCTATTATTAAGTCCCCTTCTTGTGTAGTATAATCTTCCCATGTAGGTTTTACTACTACTCTTTGTCCTACTTTTGTTGGTTTGTAATATGCCTTCCATGCATTTGCCCAATCAGCTTCATTTACTTGGTCTAATGATACACTTCCTTCACCTATATCTATACCAAAATCTTTTAAGCCTAAAACTTTTTGTTTTATTATTTCGACAAATTCCATCACATTTTTTTCTTCTGAAACGTAAGTTTTTATAAGTACATTATCTTCTTCATTCTTTTTAAATACTTCTTCTTCAACATAATCCCAATCTAACTCATTTTTCTTCTGAAATAAAAAGTCTTTTGGGTCTTCTATTACAGCTCCACCAGCGCCTTGTTCATATAGTATATTTGTTATAGGTTCAACTGCTTCTGTTGTTGTTTTTATAGTTACTTCTATCCAATTATTCATAAGTTTACCTCTCTTCTTTATAGTAATATTCCTGTTTTTCCATAACTTTTATTATATCATAAATATCATACTTTTTTGTTTTATAAATTTTTATTAATAATATCTTAATTACATAGACTTTTCGATTTTTACCAAATTAGGCTTATAAGTAGTAATTTAAAAGTCATATATTATTAAATTCTATTGAAACAGTGGTAAATATCACTTTTAATATCTTTTACCGATTACATAATAATCTACATTATATGTAAAAATAATAGTAATCATATTATTAAACAAAAAAGTTTAGCCATTTTACACATTTAATATAATAAAAAAATTTGATACTATATAATTAAAATTTAAATAACAAGGAGAATACTATGTCAGAAGTAATATTAAAAAATATATCAAAACTTTACTCTAATGGATTTAATGCAGTAAAAAACATAAATATAGATATCAATGATAAAGAATTTATCGTCTTAGTAGGTCCATCTGGTTGTGGTAAATCAACCACACTTAGAATGATTGCTGGTCTTGAAGAAATTTCTGAAGGAGAACTATACATTGGAGACAAACTTGTCAATGATATAGAACCAAAAGATAGAGATATAGCTATGGTTTTTCAAAACTATGCTTTATATCCTCATTTATCAGTTTATGAAAACATGGCATTTGCACTTAAACTTAGAAAATTATCCAAAGATGAGATAGACAAAAAAGTTAAAGAAGCTGCTAAAATATTAGATTTAACACCTCTTTTAAATAAAAAGCCTAAAACATTATCTGGAGGACAGAGACAAAGGGTTGCATTAGGACGTGCAATAGTTAGAAATCCTAAAGTATTCTTAATGGATGAACCTTTATCCAACTTAGATGCAAAACTTAGAACCGCCATGAGAACAGAGATAACTAAACTTCACCAACAGCTTGGAACTACATTTATTTATGTAACACATGACCAAGTTGAAGCTATGACTATGGCTGATAGAATTGTTGTAATGAAAGATGGTGTAGTTCAACAGATTGCAACTCCACAAGATGTATATGATTATCCAGCTAATATATTTGTTGCAGGATTTATTGGAGCACCACAGATGAATTTTATTGATGTGACATTAATAGAGGAGAATAATGAAATCTATGCACAAAATGAAAATATTAAACTTAAATTGGATAAAGAAAGACACTATGATTTAATAAAAGAAAATTATATTAATAATGAAATTTTTATAGGTATCAGACCAGAAGATATTCATGTAGAAGATTATTTTATTAAATCCAATCCTGACACTTGTTTTAAATCAAAGATTGAAATAAAAGAACTTATGGGAGCAGAAACTTATGCTCACTTAAAATTGGGTGAAAATACGATAACAATTAGATTTGATAGTAAAAACAGAATTAATGTTGGTGATGACTTAACACTTTCAGTTGATAACAACAGAATACACCTATTTGACAAAGAGACTACTTTAGCTATAAGATAAGAATATAATCTTATTTTTAAGGAGACTTTATGGAAGATTTAAAAAGTTTTTTAGAAAGACAACTTAATAAAGAAATAAATATCTATCCATATGAAAATCAAAGTTTAAACTCTAATAGCAATTTAGTTTCTTTCGATAATACTATTTATGTTATTGACTTTCTAGATGAAAATAATCTTGATAATCTAAAAGGTAACTTTTATTTAATTTATCAATCTCATATAGATTTTGAATATCTAAAAAATATTTTTTATAACTTATATGATGATATAAATATAATACAACATAATGGTTTCTTTATTGTAAATTCTAAATATGACTTAGATATTAATGTAAATACACAAAATATAATTGAAACTGAAACTTATCAAAGTACCTATATTTTTTATCTTGGTGAATTAGATAATAAATCCGATTTTAATTTTAGATTACAATTATGTTCTGATTTACTACCTTATATTGTAAAAGATAACGCTGAAAATAAATTTTTAAACTTATTTGACCTCATTAGATATAAAACTTTTGATTTGATTAATAAAGATAATATACTCAATAAATTAATAGACTTTAATAAGATTAAATCTATTGATGAAGAGCTTCTATATACAGGAATAAAGTTTATAAATAATGATTTAAATATTTCTAAGACATCTACTAGTATGTTTTTACATAGAAACACATTAGTATATAGATTGGAAAAAATTAATGAGATACTTGGATTTGATTTAAAAAACTTTGAAAATGCAATGGTTTTTTATCTGAGTGTCAAATCTTATTTTCTATATAAAAAAATTTAAATACTAAATTAAGCAGAACTTCGAAATATTAATTAAAAGTTCTGCTTAATTTTAATTCAAAATATTGTATACCTTTCAAATATTCTTCATTTCAAAGACTGAAGTTTATAAATAGCAATCACTCATGTTTTACAAACAATATTTTCAAGTGTATTAAATACTAAACTTGTTAAATCCATAAATCTACTATTTTACTGTTCTTAATTCTTTCTTTAAAACAAAATTCAATAAAAAACTTATTGTACCTAAAACCACCATAACATAACCTAATATTTGAAATTGGGCTGATGTTATACTTGCTTCAAATACCATTCCAAGTAAGACTGTTGCTAAAATAGAACCCAAATAACGACTAGTTTGAAACAGACCTGAAGCTGTCCCTATACTATCAGAAGGACTTTCTTTAAACATAGAGGACTGTAATGCTACATTACCAACTCCGTAACTAATACCTGCTAATGACAAAATTATTCCCTTTCCTATTACTGGTATATGAACAAAAATTATTGAAAGAAGTACCGCACTAATCAGCATAAAAATTGATGACATCATCAGAGGCAATCTAGTACCAGATTTATCTATCCATCTCCCAGTTAATGGAGATATAAATATACCTATACCAGACATAAATAGCATAAATAAACCAGTCGATTTTGCACTATAATGTAGCGCATCTTGAAAGTAACTAGGAAGACCAAAAAACAAAATATAATTAAAGAAATTTAATATAATAAACTGTAAGTAAACCTTTGACAATTTAGGATTATTTACAAATAATTTAATATCTATAAATGGTAATTTTGTTCTAATCTCATGCCAAATAAAAATACACATCAATATTACACCCAATACAAGTTGCTCTATATTAAAAGACGCCTTCATAGATAGTAAGAATAGTAACAGAAAAATCATTGCAATTGAAAATAGAAGTATTCCAATAATATCTAATCTTGACAAGACATTTTGTAAAGTCTCTTTTATACATTTTTTCTCTTTTGTTTCTTTTGGAAACAAAAAATATCCTAGACATATAGAAACCATAACAATAGGTATGTTGACAAGAAATATAGCATGCCATCCACCTAAATCCAACAATAAACCGCCTAATGTTGGTCCTAATCCTGCTGTAGTTGAAGCAAAGATAGTTAAAACAGCTAATGCAGAAGATTGTCTTTCCTTTATATTATTTTGTATAAGAGCAACCCCAGATGGATATAGAGTACTTGTTCCAATCGCCTGAATTACTCTTATAAAAACCAATATAAAGAATGATTGAACAAATGGTACCATAGATGCTGACAAAATTACAAGTATCAAACCACTCAAAAACAAGACTTTCCTGCCTATTAAATCTCCTATCTTCCCTGAAACTGGTTGTGCAATGGCACTAGCTAAATAAAAAGCTGAAACAATCCACGATACAGTTGTAAAACTAATATGAAAATCATTTTGTATACTATGTAAAGCAAGTGAAATCATAGATGAATTAAGAGGATTAAGCATAGTTCCTGAACCTATTGCTATCAAAAAAAATGTTCTTCTAGCATTTATCTTACTCATATATCATGCCTCCAGTAAGCAACTCCTTTACCTTATAAAAAAGCAGCTCCTATAATTCCTGCGTCTGAACCCAAAGTTGCACATGTAATTGTAGCTATATCTTCTTTTTTGTACAATACAAATTTTCTTACTAAATCTTCTATTCCATCAAGTATTATATCACTAGCTTTAGAAATCCCTCCTCCAATAGATATAATTTCTGGGTCTAAAGAATTTATGGTATTTGCAAAAGTTTTTGCTAAATATTCTTTAAATCGATTTATTACTTCAATTGCAACTTCATCATTTTCTCTATATGAATCAAATACCATCTTTGCATTTATATTTTCTAAATTTCCTTCTGCTAAATTTAAAATCATACTTTCTCGTCCTTCTTGTATCAACTTCTGAGAATACTTTATAATTGCAGTTGCTGAACAAAAAGTTTCTACACAACCATTATTTCCACAATTACAATCAAAATAGTTTTCTCCTATAATTTGATGACCTATTTCTGAGCCTAATCCATGTGCTCCAGAAAAAACTTTTTGATTAATTACTATTCCTCCACCTACACCAGTTCCTAAAGTATATAAAACACCAACATCAGCACCTTTCATGCTTCCAAATTTTGCTTCTCCAAGTGCTGCTACTGTTGCATCATTTTCTCCATGAATTTCAACCTCTGGAAAGATTCTTTTTAGTTCATTATTAAAATCTTTTCCATCCCATTTTAAATTTACACATGTTACTAAGCCATCTTTATTTATAAATCCAGGCACTCCAAATCCAATAGATTTTACATCGCTAATATTAAGCTCATTATCTTCCAACAACTTATCAATCATTACTTTTATGTCATTAAGTATTCCTTCAAAACCTTTTTCAATAACAGTTTTACATTCTGACCTAAAAAGTATCTTTCCATTATTATCAACTACACCTACTTGTATACCTGTTCCACCTATATCTACACCTATATAATACATCCCTTTTCACCTTTCTCTTTTGAATCATTTAATTTTACTCTATATTTTATTATATATATAGTATATTAAAATGTGACACTATGCAAATTTTTAATAACAGTTTATACACAAAGTAAAAACATCTTCCCACAGTATATGTTTACTATGAGAAGATGTCTATTTTATTAATTATTTTTATTTGTTAAGCATTCAAAACAAACTATATCTAAAACAAGTATTTTAAGCCTTTATCTATACTTATTTTTTATCTTCAATATTATTTATAACTAAACATCAAACAAATCTTAAGTATGCCTCTTAGTAGTTAGAATTTAACTTTCTACAAAAGACAATCCTATCTTCTTCTAATCTATACTAAAAACTTTATACACATTACATGCATATTTCTTTACATATACATGGCTAGATATATATTTCTTTACATACATATCTAGTGCAACAAATAATAATACACACATATTTCTTTACACATGTACATACTAAAGTCAATTTACAACTAGTTTTTCCTAACTGAATTATAAGAAGATAAATCTTTTATAAAAATTTTAACTTATACTATACAAAAGATTTAAAAATTAGATACCTCGCCTATATGATATTACTATTTTACTATCAAAGGTTTAAGTCTAGGTAATTGCAATAATTATCCCAGCTTATGAGTTTTCCCAGTACTTAATATAGCACTAAAAGTATCTAATTTTATCTTACATATTATAATTGAGTTCTCTTCATCATTTGGCAGTGCCACATCCGTTCCCACTGGAATCACCTCTTTCTGTTGTTTGATTATATTATAGCATATTATATATTTAGGGACAAGTATTTTTCAGAAAATTATTTATATTCAGTTTTTATTTTTTTACATAAAAATAGCCAATATAAAAATCATACTATATTCATTGAAAATCTCTTAAATAGATAAGATTTCAGAAATACGATTATATATTGGCCATTTTAATTACTTTTTCTTAAACATATCTTCTATTTTCTGTCCGAATGTTTTTTTCTTTTCGTGGACGTTCGACCCACACTCCTTCGCAAATTCCCTCAATAGGTCTTTTTGCTTGTCGTTTAATTTTTTAGGAATTTCAACTACAACTTTAACATACTGGTCTCCTCTTGAATTACCTCTAATTCTAGGGATTCCTTTTTCTTTAAGTCTAAATACAGTTCCAGTTTGTGTTCCTTCTGGTATACTATATTTAACTTTTCCATCTAAAGTAGGTACTTCTATCTCATCACCTAAAGTTGCTTGAACAAATGTAATTGGCATCTCAAAGTAAATATCATTTCCATCCCTAGTAAATAGTGGGTGTGACTTAACATTAACTACAATATATAAGTCTCCTCTTGGAGCACCTTTTTCTCCTACTTCACCTTGACCAGAAAGTTTTATCATTTGACCATCATCTATACCTGCAGGTATATCTACCTCTATAGTCTTAACTTTTCTCGTATTTCCAGTTCCATGACATTTACTACATGGAGATTCAATAACTTCTCCAGTTCCATTACAAGCACTACAAGGTCTTGAACTTGCTATATTACCAAATGGAGTTCTTTGAACAGTTCTAACCTGACCAGTTCCATTACAAGTTGAACAAGTTTTCTTTGATGTACCTGGTTTTGCTCCAGTTCCACTACATTCTTCACACTCTTCACTTCTGTTTACTTTTATAGACATCTTTTTACCAAATGCAGCTTCTTCAAAAGATATAGTGACACTTTGTCTTATATCCGCACCACGTTGAGGACCTCTTCTTCTCTGTCTTCCACCTCCGAAGCCTCCTCCAAACATGTCACCAAATATATCTCCAAACATATCTTCAAAACCACCAAAGCCTTGACCGTTAAATCCTCCTTGACCACCAAAACCTCCTTGGCCATTTAGTCCATCATGCCCAAACTGGTCATAAGTTTTTCTCTTTGTATCATCTGATAGTACTTCATAAGCTTCATTTATCTCTTTAAACTTTTCTTCTGCTTCTTCATCGCCAGGATTTCTATCTGGATGGTACTTCATTGCTAATTTTCTGTAAGCTTTTTTTATCTCCTGAGCTTCTGCACCTTTACTGATGCCTAAGACTTCATAATAATCCCTTTTTGTACTCAAAAATTGACACCACCTTCATTTTACAAAACGATAGCTTGTAGAATAATAAACTACAAGCCATCATTAATTCTTATATTCTACTTTAAGTTATATAATCTATGATATATTATATTCTTTATGATGTATATTGTCCATATATCTTTAACATCTATATGATTTTCATAAATCATATATTATCTAGCTATCATTTAGTGTTACATATTATATATCTTATTTGTCTTCATCTACTTCTTTAAAGTCAGCATCTACTACATTATCATCTTTAGGTCCATTGTCTTGAGCTTGTTGTTCTGCACCTTGTGCTGCTTGTTGCTCTTGTGCTGCTTGTTGGTACATTTCTTGAGATACTTTTTGGAACTTAGTCATTACCTCATCTGTAGCTTTCTTAAGTTCTTCTGCTGTAGCATCTTGTTTGTCTTTTACAGATTTTAAGTTTTCTATAGCTTTTTCTATATCTTCTTTATCACTTGAACTTATTTTATCTCCAAGTTCATTTAAAGTCTTTTCAGTTTGATATATAGTAGATTCAGCTTGGTTAAATGCTTCTATTTTTTCTTTCTTTTGTTTGTCAGCTTCTGCATTCATTTCAGCTTCTTTTACCTTTTGCTCTATCTCTGCTTCTGATAGATTAGTATTTGATGTTATAGTTATTTTTTGTTCTTTTCCTGTACCTAAGTCTTTAGCTGAAACATTAACTATACCATTTGCATCTATATCAAATGTAACTTCTATTTGAGGTATTCCTCTTTGTGCTGGTGGTATATCTGTTAATTGGAATCTTCCTAAAGTTGTATTGTCATAAGCCATACTTCTTTCACCTTGAAGAACATGTATATCAACAGCTGTTTGATTATCAGCAGCAGTTGAGAATACTTGCGATTTCTTAGTTGGTATTGTAGTATTTCTTTCTATTATCTTAGTCATTACATTACCCATAGTTTCTATACCAAGAGATAGTGGAGTAACATCTAATAATAATAAGTCTTTAACATCTCCTGCTAAAACTCCTGCTTGTATAGAAGCACCTGCTGCAACACACTCATCTGGGTTTATACCTTTATGAGGCTCTTTTCCTATAAATTTCTTAACAGCTTCTTGTACTGCTGGTATTCTTGTAGAACCACCTACTAATAATACATCATCTATTTCTCCTGTAGAAAGTCCTGCATCTTGTAAAGCTCTCTTAGTTGGTTCCATAGTTTTTTCAACTAAACCTCTAGTTAATTCTTCAAATTTAGCTCTTGATAAATCTATATTTAAGTGTTTTGGTCCTTCTGCTGTAGCAGTTATGAAAGGTAAGTTTATGTTTGAATTCATTGTTGATGATAATTCTTTCTTAGCCTTTTCTGCTGCTTCTTTTAATCTTTGAAGAGCCATATTATCATTTCTTAAGTCTACACCTTCAGCTTTTTTGAATTCATCTGCTAAATAGTCTATTACTATTTGGTCAAAATCATCTCCACCTAATCTATTGTTACCAGCTGTAGCTAAAACTTCAAAAGTTCCATCTCCTATTTCAAGTATAGATACGTCAAAAGTTCCTCCACCTAAGTCAAATACTAGTATTTTCTTTTCTTGGTCTAATTTATCCATACCATAAGCAAGAGCTGCTGCTGTTGGCTCATTTATTATTCTCTTAACATCAAGACCTGCTATTCTACCAGCATCCTTAGTAGCTTGTCTTTGAGCATCTGTAAAGTAAGCTGGAACTGTTATAACTGCCTCTGTTACTGTTTGTCCTAAGTAACTTTCTGCATCTGATTTTAATTTTTGTAATATTATTGCTGATATTTCTTGTGGAGTATATGATTTTCCATCTATATTTACTTTGTAATCAGTTCCCATATGAGTTTTTATAGAAGTTATTGTCTTATCTGCATTTGTAACTGCTTGTCTTTTTGCAGGCTCTCCAACTATTCTTTCACCATCTTTTGTAAATGCTACTACTGATGGAGTAGTTCTCATACCTTCACTATTTGCTATTATTTGTGCTTCTCCACCCTCTAATACTGCAACACATGAATTTGTTGTTCCTAAATCTATTCCTATTATTTTTCCCATGACTAAAATCCTCCTCGAGTAATTATATAATTAAGTTTTTCTTATTTGAATATTTTATATTAGGTTAAATAATTTAACCTTTAATTTATACTTAGCAAGAAACTTTAACCATTGAAGGTCTTACAACTTTAGTTCCTAGCTTATATCCTTTTTGAAGCACCATTACTATTTGATTTGCTTCAACTCCATCTACACTTTCTTGCATAACTGCTAGGTGTAAATTAGGGTCAAATTCCTTAGATTCTGCTTCTATTTCTTCTACTCCAAACTTTACTAGAGTGTCTATTAACTGTTTATGTACAAGGCTTATACCCTTATACATAGTATCTTCCTTATCTTCACATGCATCTAAGGCTCTTTCCATACTATCTATAACTGGTATCAACTCAGTTATTATCTTTTCATTTGCAAACACACCTATTGTCTCTTTTTCTTGTTGAGTTCTTCTTCTGTAGTTCGCATATTCGGCTTGAAGTCTTTGATATTTATCGTTTGATTCATCTAATTCGTCTTGCAATTTTTTTTCTGCTAACTTAGAATTTATATCTGTTACATTTTCATCATCAACTTCTTTTTCATCACTTGTTTCGCTTGATTCCTTGCATTCTTCATTAACAATTTCCTCTTCTAACTCTACTTGAGTTTCAGATTCTTGGTTAATAGAAGTATCATTTTCTTCATTTACTTCCTGTTGCTCATTTTTTTTATCCAAGACTTTACACCTCTCAATTTAAAATTTCTTTACTTTCTATTAATTAATAAACTCATATAATTTATTATAGAGTAAATTCTAGCATAATCCATTCTTGTAGGACCTATAAAACTTATTCGCCCAACCAAGTCTCTATCTACATTATAAGTTGCTGTAACTATACTACAATCCTGCGCCAACTGACAATCATTATCACTACCAATTATTATATTTAGATTGTCCTTTTGTATTCCCTTTGATTTAATTATGTCAGCTATTGTTTCCTTTTTCTCCAACATATTTAAAAATGACTTTGCTTTTAATACATCATTAAATTCTGGATAGCTAAATATATTAGTAGCTCCATTTAATGATAGAGAAAAATCTTCTTCTTTCATATTTGAATTCAAAGCATTTAAAAGCTCATCTATAAGTCCAGAATACTCACTTATTTCGTATTTAATAAAAGCAATTAGATTATCATCCAAATCTGTTATACTTTTACCTAAGAGCTTCCTTGTAAGATTATCAGAAATCAAGTTTAACTTAGATTGATCTAAATATACATTAGTTGTAAGGTTAGCTTTTTTTAAATCTCCTTTATCTGTTACAACTATAAGTAAAATATTATTGTCATTCATAGCAACCAATTGTATGTGCTTTATAACACTTTGATTTATTAAACTCTTAGTAACTGCTACAGTTGTATAGTTTGTTAGTTGAGATAGTAGCTTTGAAGTTTCATGAATCAATTCTTTTATATGATTTATATTATGATTCATACATTGTTCAATAAGAATCTTATCATTATCATCCAATTCGCTTTTACTCATAAGAGAGTTTACATATAACTTATAGCCTTTTTCAGACGGAACTCTACCCGCAGAAGTATGAGGCTGAATCAAGTACCCTAATTCTTCAAGGTCAGCCATCTCATTTCTTATGGTAGCAGCACTAACACCTAAATCATGTCTTTTAGATATTGTTCTAGAACCTATAGCTTCAGCTGTTTCTATATAATCTTTAACTATAGCTTTGAGGATATTTAATTTTCTTTCATTTAATTCCATCTTATTATGCCTCCTAGCTGTTAGCACTCACCAAGTTTGAGTGCTAAAAAGATTATATATATTATATACCATTATAAATTTATTTTGTCAACACCTTAAAAATTATTCCATAAATTCTATAAATATACTATTGGATATTTCCCTTCCTTTTTGAGTTAGTTGTATACCTTCAAAGCTCTGATTTATAAGCTTTCTATCTAATAGCATCTCTATTTGCTTACTATACTTTTCTCTAAAATCTAGTCCAAAATTTTTTTTAAAATCTTTAAATTTTATGCCCTTATTCATTCTAAGTCCCATAAATATTTTCTCTTCTATCATATCTTTTTCAGAAAGAACTTCACTTTCTTGTATTGGTTTCTCTCTTTTTGCTAGACTTAAATGATATTCATCTAAAGATTCTAAATTACTATATCTATTCTTATTAATATAGCCAGAAGCCCCTGCTCCTAGACCTATGTAATGTTCACATTCCCAATATAAGATATTATGCTCACAATTATAACCTTCTTTTGAGTAATTTGATATTTCATATTGATTATATCCTTTTGATTTTAGATAGTTTATTGTATACTCATACATTTCTATATCTACATTTTCATCTATAAGCTCAAACTTATTACTCTCATACATATTATATAGCTCAGTACCTTCTTCTAATATAAGAGAGTATGCTGATATATGTGTTGGATTTAAGTTTGAAACTTTTTGAAGAGTTTCCTTCCAGTCGCATAGAGTTTGATTTGGAAGACTGTACATTAAATCTATATTAATATTTTTAAAACCTACACTTAATGCATCTTTATAGTTTTTCTCAAATTCTTCATAAGTATGTATTCTTCCTATAAAGTTCAAATGTTGTTCTTGAACAGCTTGTAATCCAATACTAAGTCTATTTATACCAATATCTTTCATAGTTTTCAATTTTTCTAGTGTCAATGTACCAGGATTACACTCTATAGTTATTTCTGCATTCTCATCTACATTAAACATTTCTCTTACACTTGTAAATATTTCTCTTATTTCATTAGATGTCAATATACTAGGTGTACCTCCACCTACAAAAATACTTGTTATTGTATCGTTACTATTTAGATGGTAATCTTCTTTCTTCTTATATTTATTATCCTTAGATAATTTATTACTGTACAATTCCATTTCAATTTTTAAATCTTCTATATATCTTCGCTTTGAATCTATGTCCATTTTGTAAGAGTTAAAGTCACAATACTTACATTTTTTCACACAAAATGGAATATGTATATAAAGTCCTAACATTTTTTATTCCTCATTTCTTAAATTATCTTAAAATATCAATTATTAAATTATAAATCAAACAAGATAGCACATCAAGTAACATATAAAATACTTATATCACGTAATATCATAAAAAATTTGGATAAAAGTTAATTTTTACTTTTATCCAAATTCATATAACTTAAATTAAGTACTTATCTTTTCTTCATATAATAATAAACTGGTAGACCTAATAGTGTTATAAATATTCCACCTAAAGATATTACTGTTGAAGTTAATAGTTGATTTATTATTACAAACAGACCTCCTAATATAGCAATGATTGGTATTATTGGATATAAAGGAACTTTATATGGTCTGTGTAAATCAGGCTTTTCTCTTCTAAGTCTCATGACTCCTATAAAAGTCAGTACATAAAATACCCATATTGAAAATATAGTTAAATCTGTAAGAAGATTAAACTGCCCAGATAATGCATATACACAAGCTAATACAGTTATAAGTAATATTGAATTTACAGGAGAACCTCCTGAATTTACTTTTAAAAGAGCTTTAGATGCTGGTAAAGTTCCCATTTCAGCTAATGTATATGGTATTCTTGACCCTGTCAATAAATACCCATTCAACGTACCAAATACTGATATTAATATACCCACAGTTATTACTTTTCCACCTAAATTTCCAAATAATCTTGTTGCTACTAATGTAGCTGGGGAAGTAACTGTTGCTAATTCACTTGCTGGCACTACCCAAAGGTAAGCTATATTTATTATAATATAAACTGTCATAACTAGTGATAAACCACCAACTATCGCTCTTGGTAAATCTTTTTCTGGAGACTTCATTTCTCCTGATATAGCTCCAACATTTATCCATCCATCATATGCAAATAATGTTGCTATTAATACTTGTCCAAGTGCATTTGATACACTGACACCATCTCCTACAAATGGACTTAACACTTCACTACTTTGTCCTTTAATAAATCCAAAAACTATTATTAAAATTAAAGGTATCATTTTTCCAACAGTTGCTACTGTTTGAACTTTACCTCCTAAAGATGAGCCTATTATATTTAGTAATGCTAGAAATAGTATAACTCCAATTGCTATAGGAAGTACATTAGCCATATTATTTGGACTCATACCCAAAAGTTCAGATGCTTGTTGAGCAAATATTACTCCTAGAGCTGCCGATGTACCTGGGAAAAATAATACAGTTTGCATCCATCCAGTTAAAAAACCTAACTTCTCTCCATATATCTCTTCGATATAAATCATCATACCACCAGTTTTTGGTATAGCAGCTGAGATTTCTGTAGCTGTAAGACCTGCAGTTATTGTTATAAATCCACCTAAAAACCATGCTATAATACCTAGACCTGGAGCTCCATTAGTTGTAGTGTATATTGCTTGTGGCTTAAAAAAAACTCCCGAACCTATAACCATACCTACAACAGTAGAAAGAGCTGCTGAAAGACCAATGGTCTTTTGTAGTTGAGTACGCATACTGTCCCTCCTCACTGTTTTATAGTGCATAAAATATTAATTTTATAAATTATGGTTTTAGTATTCCCAAAGTTTTTTTTTATATTAATCTGCTAATTTTAGATTAAGTTTCTATACATTTAAAAATTGTACAATCTCAATCTCTGAAATAATCTCTAAAAATCATTTATTTTTTCTAAATAAGTACTGTATTTTCAGCTTTTTAAATTAATTAAACTAAAATTTTCATACTCTATTCTAAAATGTATATATATTTAATACTTTTTCTTTCAGTGTTTCTTTTTCATTTAGTTCTGGATTATTTATAACAATTTCAAGCATCTTATTTAATAGATGTCCTATATCTTTACCTGGTCTTACACCTATAGCTATCAAATCTCTTCCATTAATAGCTAAATCTTTAATATTAAAGCATTCGTTTTGATTTATTATATGTTTAAATTCTTTTTCACACTCAATAAGGTTTAATATCTTTCTTTTTGCATATTTCGGATTTTTAGCAAGTGTATCTGCCCAATTAACCTTTATTAAATCTTCAAATAGTTCAACATCTTCAAGCTTATTTAATAACTTTTTAATTATTTTCCTTTTTGGCTCTATTCTATAATCATGATATTGTATTAATATCAAAACTTTATTAATAGTATAATTATCATACTTGAGTCTCTTTAAAATCCGCTTTGCAATCTTTACAGACTCTCTGCTATGATTATAAAAGTGGTCAATTCCATTTTTATCAGTCGTTTTAGTTACCTTTTTTCCCAAATCATGAAACAACATTGTAAGCTTTAAATATAATTCATCTTCAATTACTTCTGTAGCCATTAAAGTATGTTTTTGTACGTCATAAATATGATATGGATTATGTTGAGTAATATCTTCTAATTCACATATTTCAGGAATTATAAATTTCAACAACCCTGTTGAATTTAACAATTCTAATTTAGATGAATCAGATACTAGCATTTTATTGAATTCAGTTTGGATTCTTTCTATAGAAACATTTTTTATCAAATCTGCTTTTTTGTGAATACTTTGCTTAGTCTCTTCAGCTATTTTAAAACTGAGTTGTGCTGAAAACCTAATTGCTCTAAGCATTCTAAGTGCATCTTCTTCAAACCTATCTACTGGATTTCCAACACAACGTATATACTTACTTTGTATATCCTCATACCCATTAAATGGGTCAACCAACCCAGTCTTTGAATTGTATGCAATTGCATTGATAGTAAAATCTCTTCTTGATAGGTCCTTAATTATGTTATTTGTAAATTCTATTGAATCTGGATGCCTACCATCACTATAATTTCCATCTATTCTATAAGTTGTTACTTCAAATGGTTCATGTTCAATCATAACTGTTACAGTCCCATGTTGTATCCCAGTTGGAATTGTTCTTTCAAATAGCTCTACTACTACTTCTGGTCTAGCACTAGTTGTTATATCCCAGTCATTTGGAATTCTTTCTAACAAACAATCTCTAACACAACCTCCAACTACATATGCTTCATGACCATGTTTTTCTAATTCTTTAATTATATAATCTACTTTTTTAGGAATTTCTATATTAATCATAAATATCACCTTTTTATTTTTCTTCAATATACTCTTGTTTATATTTTCTATGAGTTTACTTAAAATATACCACAAAAAAGCTAGATTAATTTAGAAATAATTCTAAAATCACTCTAGCTTTTAAATAACTTTATCTAAATTTATAAAAATTTATTCATCTAATTTAAGTACAGACATAAATGCTTTTTGAGGAACTTCTACAGAACCAATTTGTCTCATACGCTTCTTACCTTCTTTTTGTTTTTCAAGAAGTTTCTTCTTACGAGATATATCCCCACCATAACATTTAGCAAGTACATCTTTTCTTAACGCACTTATCGTCTCCCTTGCAATAACCTTATTACCAACAGCTGCTTGTATAGGTATAGCAAATTGATGTCTTGGGATTTCACCTTTTAATTTCTCACACATTGCCTTTCCTCTCGGGAACGCACGTGTTTCATGAACAATAAAACTAAGTGCATCAACTTGCTCTTTATTAATTAATATGTCAAGTTTTACAAGTGTAGATGCCACATAACCTTTAACCTCATAATCAAGAGAACCATAACCTCTAGTTCTTGATTTTAAAGCATCAAAGAAATCGTAAACAACCTCATTAAGAGGAAGGTCATAGTGAAGCATTACTCTTCTATCATCTATATATTCCATATTTAACAGGTTTCCACGTCTTTCTTGACAAAGTTCCATGACTACACCTACATAATCTTTAGGGACTATTATATCTCCCTTTACTATAGGCTCTTCTATCATCTTTATCTCAGATGGCTCTGGTAAGTTTGCAGGATTTTGTATCATTACAACTTCTCCATCAATTTTTGTAACTCTGTATATAACAGATGGTGCTGTCGTAATTATATCAAGATTGAATTCTCTCTCAAGTCTTTCTTGCATTATCTCCATATGTAAAAGACCTAAGAAACCACATCTAAAACCAAAACCTAGCGCTGCTGAAGTCTCTGCTTCATACTCAAGTGCAGCATCATTTACTTGAAGTTTTTCAAGAGCATCTCTTACATTTTCATACTTTTCTCCTTCTCCTGGATATATACCACAGTACACCATTGGAGTAGCTTTTTTATATCCTGGTAAAGGTTCATCTGTAGGGTTATTTGAATCTGTTATTGTATCTCCCACACGACAACTTCTTATATCTTTTATACTGGCTGCAATATAACCAACATCACCTGCTGATAATTCACTAAGCTCAGTTTGCCCTGGAGCCATAACACCAACTTCAGTTACTTCAAACTTTTTATTAGTGTTCATCATTTTTATTGTCATGCCTTTTTTGGCAGTTCCTTCAAATACCCTAACATAAGCTACAACACCTTTATAAGCATCATAGTAAGAATCGAATATCAATGCCTTTAATGGTGCTTCATTATCTCCTTTAGGTGGTGGAACATTTTTTACAATATCTTCTAAGACATCTTCTATGTTTAAACCAGTCTTAGCAGAAATAAGAGGTGCCTCACTTGAGTCAAGTCCTATTAAATCTTCTATTTCATGTTTTACTTCCTCTGGTCTTGCGCTTGGTAAATCTATTTTATTTATTATTGGTAATATTTCTAAATCTTGGTCTATAGCAAGATAAACATTGGCTAAAGTTTGTGCCTCAACGCCTTGAGCCGCATCAACTACCAATAATGCACCTTCACATGCAACCAAACTTCTTGATACCTCATAGTTAAAATCTACATGTCCAGGTGTATCTATAAGATTTAAATAATATTCATTTCCATCCTTCGCTTTATACATTAATCTTATGTTTTGAAGCTTTATAGTAATTCCTCTTTCTCTTTCAAGGTCCATATTGTCAAGTAATTGACTTTTCATGTCCCTTTCACTAACAAGCCCCGTTTGTTGTATTAATCTATCAGCTAAGGTAGACTTTCCATGGTCTATATGTGCAATTATACTAAAATTTCTAGTTCTACTTTGTTTATTGTCCACCTTAAAATTCCCTCCTCTTAATTATTCTTATAGTTATTATTTTATATTATATAAAAACTCTTTATATAATGTAAAATTTTTGAATATAAACTAATTGGCACTAAACAAAATTATCCACATTATATGTGGATTATCAAGTCTAACACTAAATATTATATAATATCATAAACTTAAAGTAAATCCTATAAGACACAGTTAATGTATTTTTATTTTCTACATTGAGAATATATAACTAAAATAAGGCTTATTTTAATCAATAAACCTTATTCACTTATTACTGCTTATTAAATTTTTTGATAATTCCATTTATATCAAAGTTCGTTATATCAAAATTCAAATTTGTTATATCAAAATTAATACTTGGAAAATCATATTGTTTCATTCCTAACATACTTTTTGCATTACTATCTACTATAAAGACACAAATTGATGTACATATAATCATAGTAATCAAAAAAACTATTTTCATAATATACTTATATTTTCTTAGTTTACTTTTACTTTCTATATTCTTTTCTAATCGGCTCATTTAACATGCTCCTAATTGTATCTAACAATCTAATTTTTTTGTTTAAAATATTCATCCAAAATCTCAGCTAGATACTTTGTAGTAGCTTTAGATTCTTCTATACTTGTTGCATTATTTCCTATTTCTACTAGCATATGATTCTTAACCGCAAATTGATTAAATCTAGCATAGTCTTTTTCTACTATTGGAGATACCAATCCAGGGTATTTCTTTTCAGCAAAAGCAGTTATATCATCTGCTAAAGCTCTAAGTTGTGCTCTATTCGTATTTTTCCCTCCTACAACAAAGAAAAACTTCGCTACTCTCTCTCCATTTATCATAGTTGTATATTTTAAATGGTCTTTTTCTTTAGTGGCTGGATTAGTTAAATCCCTAGCATCTCTATGTAAGTCTATTGCTATGTCCACTGAATTATATTTAGGGAGTATGCTTTTTATTGTTTTTAAGCTACTTGCATAAGAATTATTATAAGATGGATAGTCATGGTACTTAGTTGTATGAACTACACCCCATCCCTTACTATCTAAAGCACTAGTCAATGCACTTCCTACTTCCATTACTGAATTTTTCTTATCTCTTGAATGATAGTTTCCATCAGGTGAATTTGAATAAGTTTCACATCCATGAGTATGATATATTAAAATCCTTGGATTTTCTTTAGTTACTCTTAAATCATCCTTGTATTCTGAGCTAGATGTCGTGTTAGTTTCAGTTGTATCCGAATTTTTTGATTCAATATCTGGAACATTTTCTTTACCAACATAAAGTTTTATATATTCTTTTTCACTTTCTTTTTTGTTATCAACTTTACTGACATCTTCAGATTTTTCATTTTCATTTTTGCTTTCTTTGTTTGTTTCTTTATTTTTATTATTCTTTTTATCTTCTGTATTATTTCCTTCGACTTTAGCTTCTGGATAAGATGAATTTACTAAAAACTTTAAAAAATCGTCTTGATTCAAAGCCAATGATTTTCCTGGTAAAATGCATGCTAATATAAAAGTCAAGGTTACTACTTTAATGCATTTTTTAAACATAATTGTTCCTCCTTATTTTATACCAATCTACCTGGATGCAAAGACCTATTTAATCCTTCGCTTATTATTATAGATAGATTTTCGATTGTATCATCTATGTCCTTTGGTGTTACTATTAAGTTTTTGTCATATGGGTCTAATGAATCTTTTATTAGATGATACTTTTCTTCTTCTTTAAGTTTTTTTAACATTTCATAAAAACTTTCTGTTTCTTCTGATTGAGCTATTAAATTGTCTATTGCCATATCTAAAACATCTATAGTAAGAGTTGCTGCATCAACTACAGTTGGTACACCTATTGCAATAACTTCCACTCCTAAAGTTTCCTTAGTTAGAGATTTTCTCGTATTTCCAACGCCTCCACCAGGTGATATTCCTGCTGTTGATATTTGTATAGTAGAGTTTACTCTTTCCATTTTTCTCGAAGCTAAGGCATCTATTGCTACTACTCTATCTGGCTTAACCTTCTCAACCAATGACTTTACTATTTCACTAGTCTCTATTCCAGTAACTCCCATAACCCCTGGGCTTAAAGCTGATACTTCTGTAAAATCATCATCATAATCTTTATTATAATTTTTAAAAAGATGCCTAGTTACAAGTGTTTTTGATACACTCTTTGGTCCTAATGCATCAGAAGTAATGTTTCTATTTCCAAGACCAATCACCAATGTCTTTTTGTTTTTATCTTGTCCAAATACATCTACCAATTCATCTTTCAAATAACTTATCATTTCTTCTCTTGATTCATCATCATCAAACTTCATAAGATTACTTTCCAAAGTTATATACTTTCCTATATCCTTATTCATTATCTCTGCACCTTGTCCGTCTACTACTTCAACTTTTGTTACAATACAATTTTCTAATTCTTTCGTTTCTATTTTTACACCAGGAATACTACTTCCTTCTTGAGACTTTTCACACATTTCACTAGCTTCTAAAGCTAAATCTGTTCTTACGCTAATCATATAAACCTCCAGTATAAATTAAATGCTAATTATAATTGTTAACAAAATTTAGTATTTTATAACAAAAAACTATAAATTTATTTAAAACAAGTAAAATTAAGGCTTTCAATGTAAGAAAATTGAGTTTGGTCAGTAATTTGTCAGTAAACTTTCTTATCTATCATTTATTTACAAGCATAAAAAAGTAGCAACTATTTATATAGGCGCTACCTTTTTATCTATTTATCATTTTCTTATTCAATTTTCATTCATTATTACTGTTGAAAAATGGTTGAGCAATTGCTAGCCATTCATTTGGAAGATAAAGAGAAATATATCCATGATTATAACCCTTAGCTTCATAAATTTGGCAGGTACTAACATAAGACTGAAACATATTTGCAGAGTTTTTGACACACTTCATTTCTTTTTCTCCATACCAATACATTACTTCTGCTTTGGTTGTTTTTATACTTTCTTTAAGTGTGTATTGCATCATATAAGTACGATACATATTGTAAAATGTTTCTTTTCTGACATGTGGCATATCTTGCAAATAATATTTCTTAATTTCGTCTGGATATTGCATATTTTTAGGTAATAACTTTGGCATCATAGCAATTTGAAAACGACAAGCCTTCTCACTGAATAAAAGTCCTCCAAAAAATCGAATACCAGCAATACAAAATCTTGCCATACTAGGTCTTGGGTAACAGATGCTACCATCAATAATTGCTTTTTTAGTAATATTAGGTTTTCGAGATAAAAGCTCCATTACAATTTGACCACCAAGAGATACTCCACACAAGGCAAAAAGATGGCCATCACATTTTTCATCTATATATGACATCAATTTATCTGCTGTATCTTCCGTAGAAACATACGTTGTTTCATATTCTTCTCCATGACCATCCAATGTAGGAAGTATCACATAATAGTTATTGGACAAAACTTCTGCTTGTCGTAAATAATTCCACCACGCATTTCCTCCTCCATGAATCAACATAATATGTGGTTTGTTTTTATTTCCAAATTCATGAAATTTCATATGTAACCTCCTTCTATAAAGATGAGATATATGCTATTTTGTCTTATCATTATCAATTGCTGGAGAAGATATAATTGAAAGTTTTCTAAGTTTTAGATTTGATTTAGGCTTTTGCTCTATATAAGGCTTCAATAAATCAGCTATACTTTTAAGAAGACTTTCATATTCATTATCACTCATATATAGCAATGCTGAAGAGAAAAATACATTATCTTTTTTATGGTCTTGCTCTTTTCTACTAAAATACTCATTCATTTCCTGCATCAATCCTACATGAAATGCTGTGGAAAGTGCAACAAATGTTTCTCCTTCCATAGCTGCTGTATATTCCTTTAGTGCATAAACTTTTTCAATAGTACCACGCACACGATTTTCTTTGACTACCTCAATCATGTTGTTCTCTTCTAAAATTTTTACATGGTGATAAATTGTTGCACGAGGTATATCATTTAGATACTTTACTATATCAGATGTTCGAACACTGCCATGAAGTCTAATATACTGTAAAATACGAAGTCTAACAGGATTTAAAATTAATTTTACTATGTCCACCTTATCATCCCTTTCTTTAGTCTATAAAAATATTATAGTCTAATTTTTTAGACTATTCAAGTATATGATATAAATAGTAATTACAACTTAAATGGTATTTTTATTAATCCATTTTATAAATATAAGAATATCAAATAACCTATTTATATTGGAATATCGAAAAGGGCTGTAGCACTAAAAAAAGCAATTTTTTTAGTACAACAACCCTCTGTAGATTTAAATAATTTATTATACTACTCTTTTTGAGTTTTAAGAACTTCACTTAGAGATATCTTATCAATTTTTCTCGCACACATAAATTTAGATACTTCGAATGTAAGAATTATTATAATAAAACCAATTATAACATAAGATAAATTGAGTCTTGCTTCTAAAGCTATATCTAATGATTCAAATATCTTAAATATTGCTTTTATTATAGAGTATCCTATAGGAACACCTATAATATATCCAAGAACTACATACATTCTTGAACCATTAAGCATCATTGAATTTATTTCTTTCTTTTTATATCCAAACACCTTCATAAGAGCTATATGATTTTTATTTTCATCTATACTTATAGATGCAACTACATATATGATAATTACACCTATAATAAATGCTACAAATGCTATTCCATATATAAATGCTGACATTAATTGCATATAGTCTTCTAACATATTAGTTATATTGTTTGGTGTATTTATCATATATACCATATCTTTATTAATTTCAATAGGTGTTTTTGACATGATTGCATTATATGAACCTTTTTCAATTCCCATCATCTGATTAAAGCTATTTAATGAAGTAAATACATAATCTCCCACATTAGTATTAGCAATATCAGTAATTTCTATAGAATATTCTTTATCATCAACTATATTAATAAAAGATAACTTATCGCCAATACTAAGTTTATATTTTTTTGCCATTATAGACGTAATAATAAACTTGTTATCATCTATACTTATTTTATTTCCCTTTTCATCCTTTAAACCAATCATGTACGAATTTTTATTTGCACCTATTAACTCAAAGTCATTATTCATTTCGCTATCAAGTGCAAACTTAATTCCTGATACTCCTTCTCCACCCATAGGTGGTTTATCTGTACTTAATTGCTTTAATATATACTCATACTTATAACTAAATATATCATTTCTTTCTTGATTTATCATATAATCCATAGAACATTTAGCAATAAATCCATACATTAAAAATACTGTAGCTATAGAAACTCCAATTACCAAAAATGCTAAACGAGATATTGACCTTAATTGTTCTCTTATAGCAAATTTATTTTTAAATTTGAAATTATTTAAAGTTAACTTTCTTTCAATTATATTTACCTTTTGTCTCTTATTTTCATTTTTCATTAACGATACTGGGGACAATTTTAATACTTTATTAATTGATAAATAACTTCCAATAATTGAAAACACCATACATAGAACTACACCCAGTATAAAATAAATAGGACTATATGATATTTTTTCTACTGATATTGGGAAAAACGTAAGAAATAGATTAAATAGATATTTCTGTGCTATAATACCAATTGTCCCACCAATTACTCCTGAGGTACTTGAAAGTATTATAGGATAGTTCATATAATGAATCATTATTTCTCTTTTCCTATAACCTAAGGCATATAAAGTACCAATGTTTGCCATCTCATTCTTCATCATTCTACCTAAAACAATACTTATCAATACAACTGTTATTAGTAATATGACTGTAGGTAGAATAACCGAATATACACTTATTGCTTTTACTTCAATATCTAACATTGATATCTTCATATTATTCTTAGCATAAGTCCAGTCAATTATATTTACTCCCTTACTTTTTAGGTAGTTTTTAAGATTTTTTGACTGTGTATATATGTCTCTATTTTCATTATATTTTACTGAATACAAATAATCTCCACTTACCATATCTTCTTTATTTAAAATACCTATACCAAAATTATTTGGATTATTAATAACATCTCCATCTTTTTCAAGTATATAAGCATAATTTGGTATACCAATATATCCTGATATTCTATAAGAAGATTTTCCAATATTATATTCATCCCCAATATTTAATTTATTAGCTTTAGCAAATTGAGGGTCTAGTGCTATTTCTCCAACCCTTGGCATATCACCTTCTAATACTGCTGTAATATTTACTTTTTTATTTGGTGTAAACAATCTTAATGTTTTATCACCATATTTATATTCTTTTACAAGCGTCTCTTGAAACTTTAAATCAAACTTAGCCTCTATTTCTCTTATACTATCAATTTTGTTACTAGTATAAAACTCCAAGTCTTCTTGAATATTATTTTTTACATACATGTCCTTATTGTACTTTAAGTTTTGAGCTGTAATCGTTAAAGCAACAAACAGAAATACTGACAATATCAGCATATATAACATACCTATGTATTGCCCTCTATTTTCTTTCATTACACGTAATATACTTTTATTTAGCTTCATTACCACTCAACTCCCTTTGCATCAATAGGGTCATTATTAATAATATAATCTTTAACTTCTCCACTTCTAAATTTGTATATTCTATTTGCCATTTCACCTATTGCTGCATTGTGTGTAATAATTAAAATTGTAGTATTAAACTTTCTATTTATTTCTTGTACAAGAGAAAGTACATCAATAGCAGACTCATAATCTAGGGCTCCCGTTAATTCGTCACAAAGTAATATTGCTGGATTTTTTATTATAGCTCTTGCTACTGCTACACGTTGCTGTTGCCCACCAGATAATTCTCTTGGAAATCTATTTTTCTTATCTATTAATCCTACTGATTCTAATACTTCATTGATATCAAGTGGTGATTTGCTAATATTTTGTATTATTTCTATATTTTCTAGTACTGTTAAATGTGGAATAAGATTGTATGACTGAAATATAAAACCTGTCTTTTCTCGTCTGTATTCAACTAATTCATCATCTGATAATTTAACAATATCAATGCCATCTACAATTACCTCACCACTATCAGCACTATCTAATCCTCCAAGTATATTCATCAAAGTAGATTTCCCACTTCCAGAGGGGCCTAGTATTACACCTATTTCTCCTTTATTTAATGAAATATTTGCATTTTTTAATGCTATAGTTTCTATATCCTCACTCTTATATGATTTACATAAGTTATTGATTTCAATAAACATTATTTTACTCCTTATAGTATAATTTTTTATAAAAATTTATATAATCTTCTACTTCATCAAATAAACTTTTTAAATCTTTTTCATAATTTTCATATGATAGTTTTTCTATCCATTTCATTGATAGACCATCAAAGGTAAGTTCAATTGCTTTTATTGCCATATCAATATCTATATCATCTCTAAATTTTGTTTTATCATAATCCCCCATAAAATTTAATACTAATTGGTTTTTGTTCATATATATATCATTTAACCATTTCTTTGCTATTTTTGAATCATCTGAATATAAGGTTTTAAAGAATTTAAAAACATATGGGTTTTTCTTAAGTATTTTAAATTTAATATGTACTGCATGTCTATACAATTCAAAAAAATCGGTTTCATTAATTTCTTTTTGATTTAATATCTCATCTTTAATGATGTTTATTTGATAATTACAAATGTATATGTATAAACTTTCTTTATTTTTAAAGTATTGAAATATAGAACCTTTTGATATACCTGCTTTTGATACTATATTATCTATCGTTGCATTTTTATATCCTTTGTTTGCAAATTCTTCTATTGCAGAATTTATTATTCGCTGTTGTTTTTCATCACTAAGATTTTCAAATGTCTTATTCAATTAGATACCTCCTTATTCAGTTTTATGACTAAATTAGTCATATTATAATTATATTATTTATGACTAAATTAGTCAATAATATTGATACGCTCGATACTATTGAGAAGGTAGAAATTTCTAGTTATAATAAAATCTCTGCAGTTAATAATTTTCTGCATATTTTAATAATATAAATCTCTTGTATATATTATTTATCTACTTAAGTATTAGGATAATAATATGAAAAAATTTGTCTTGATTAACATAAAGATTATCTTAATTAATCGTATAAAGTTATATTTTCATAATTTTTTTTACTAAACCCACAAAAATGATTAATTTCTTGTATTATCTTATAATAATTGGAAATACTATCAAAATGTATATTAATAGTTTGTATTATATCAAAATATTTGTTCCAAAAATGAAATATTAATTTATATATATTAAAATATTTAAAACATAAAATAGACCAACCTAAAAACAAGATATTGCAAATTATTTATACACAATCTACAATCTAAAAAATCAAAATAAAAAACATTATTAAAATATATAAATAATAATCCTTGATTTTTAGATTTATTTCTGTTAAAATCTAATATGTTGACGATGAATATGATAAAAAAATACAGGGAGGTGAACACGGTGGCAAATATAAAATCAGCTAAGAAAAGAATAGGTGTTATCGAAAAGAAAACTGCTTTAAATAGAGTTAGAAAATCTCAAATAAAAACTGCAATAAGAAGATTCGAAGATGCTGTTGCAGCTGGAAACAGAGAAGATGCTGTTGCTAAGTTCCAATACGCTCAAAAAAGAATATACCAAGTAGCTTCTAAAGGAACTATACATAAGAATGCTGCAGCTAGAAAAATAGCTAAATTAGCTCAAAAATTAAACGGTATGAACGCTTAATTACCAGTTTATATTTCTTATATATAATAACCCCTATGTAGGGGTTTTTTATTTTGGAAATTTATACAATAAAAAAATAAATAGTTAGAATAACACTACTATTTATTTTATATATATTATTAATTTATATAATTTGTCTTTTACAATATCTACTAACCAACATTTCTATTGCTAAAGTATCCCTTATAAGACCTGTTTTTATTTTATAGTCACTTTCTAATATATAATTTAAGATTTCTACAATTATATCATCAGAAAAATTTTTAGTTTGCTTTAATGCTTTTCCTACAACAAATTGATGCATTTTTAATTTATCAGCTATGAGTTTTGTTGAATATCCATCAAGTTGTAACTGTCTTACTTGCATCACTATTTTAAATTGTCTTGCTATCATAGAAAATATCCCTAAAACAGACTCACCTTCTTGTATCATATCATTCAATATTTTCATTGCATTAGAAGCATTTTGTTCTCCAATATAATCAATTAATTTAAATATATCATTCTCAACTTTTTTTTGAGATAATTTATCAATTACTTCGTTAGTTACATTATTCCCCTTACCAACAAATGAACTTATCTTATTTATCTCGTTTTCCAAATCAGATAAAGTCTTTTCACTACTCTTATCTCTATATCCTTCTTGTTCTATAAAATACATTATTTGAGAATTTTCTATTATAACTTCATTTAGAGCAAAAGATTTTTTTATCCACTTAAATAAATCCATGTCAGAAAGCTTATCACAATCAAAAACAATTCCATTATTCCCGATTTTCTTAACTAGCGATTTTCTTTTGTCAACATCACCATATACAACAAAAACTATAGTGGTAGTATCTGGAATATTGTCTAAATGCTCGATTAAGTATTTCTCATCACTATCAGTAAAATTCTTTTTCTTTCCTTTTAATAATTCAAAATCTTTTATTATTACTATTTTTCTATCATCCATAAATGGAAGTGTTTCTATAGAGCTTATAAGCTGATTTAAGACTATTTCCTTTCCATCTATTATATCTAAATTAAAATCAAGCATTCCCTCGTTTAAACTATCTTTAAATGCCTTTATTGCATTTTCGATTAAATAATACTCTCTTCCATAAAAAAGATACATTTTTTCAAAGTTATTCTCTTTTACATTCCTTATAATATCCTTGTAATCCATTTTCTTGCTCCTTTATCTCTTTTCCTTCTATGTAAAATATGTAAAAAAACACTCCTATGTAATAAATCACTACAATATAAAATTTAGGATTTTCTATATTAATATATGCAAAATTTAAATTGCTGAGCTTGTCTAGTAAAAAAAATATACTTTCTATCAATGAACTATTAAAAAAGGATATAATTTTAGCTATTACTACACTTACTCTAAATACTATTAAGCTTGAAATACTCAAATACATTATTACACCTACAAATGGTACTATAATCAAATTTCCTATAATTGAAAGCAATGGTATTCCTTTAAATGTATAATAAATTATAGGTAGAGTTAATATATTCGATGATATTGTCAATGATACCATACTTAATTTTATAATACTATTTATTTTATTGTAGAATATCAATATAGAAAGTGTAGCTAAAAAAGACAATTGAAAGCTTACATTATATATAACATAGGGGTTATTCATAATTAAAACTATCCCTATTAGAGACAATGTTGATATACCATCCTTTTTTCTATCAATAAATATTGATAAATAGAAAACTATAACAAATGTTATAGACCTAATTATGGATGGAGACGCACCTACCATTATACAATATAAAGTTATAAAAATCGACAATATTAATAATTTATACAATTTATTTATACCTCTTAATAAAAAAGATATAATTACACAAAGTATACCTGTATGAAGACCTGATATAGATATTACATGGCTAGTTCCAGTTCTAGTGAATATTTCTTTTTGTTCGTCAGTTAGATTTTCAACTTCAGCCAACAATATAGAATTTATAAAATCAGAATTTTTTTTATATAAATATCTGTAAGTCTTACTTATATAAAGCTTTATTTTTCCAACTAAAGAGTATATTTTATTTTTACCAATAACTTTATAGTTATTTATATATATTATGCCTCTATATCCAGTACTTTTTATATACCTTCCATAATCAAAATCATCATACTTCATCTTATCTAAACTCTTAAATTTTCCTGTAATATTAACTTCTTGTCCAATTTTCAAAGTTTTATGCCTTGTATAATCATTTATTAAAAAAGCACCAACTTTATACTGATTGTATTTTTTCTTTTCAATTTTTCCTTTAACTACTCCTTGTACAGTTATTATCCTATCATTAAGTTCTTCATCTTTCTTTTTACTTTTTGTAGTGATAAATGCTATAACTATCACAAATATTAATATAATTAATAAAGGCCTTCTTATTTGAATTATAATCACTCCTATATAAAAACATATTACTTAGATTATTTTCAAATAGTAAATTTTTAAACAATATAAATTATTATAAACAAAAGAATACGCCAAAAGATTTTAAAAATCTTTTGACGTATCCTTTTTATATATATTCATTTACATAGTTATTTTTTTTAGAAAAAATACACTTAAGTATTTCTATTGTTTCTTTTGAAACACCGTCCAGATTATTTAAGAAAATAGCTTCCTCTACATCTATATATGAAAATGCTAACTGTGTTAAGGCATTTATATCTAATTTAATATCAAAGCCTTCTTGAGACTCTTCTATGCCTTTTTTATCTGATTTTTCTATAGCTATCTTATGATTCTTTATGGAAACTTTAAATAGACCATTATTTTCATCTATAAACTTATCTTCTATTAATAAATTAATCGAACCATTAATATCCTTATCTATAACTATATCCTCTATAAATTTCTTTACATTTATAACTCTTCCCATCATAAAAGGTTTTATTTTTATCTCACAATCTTTAGGGTTGTCTAATATAAATCTTATTTTATCTATTATAGGAGCAGATATAGTAGCTATCTTACATTGAGTATTGTGATTATATATAAATTTAAGCATTGATTTAAGAGCATCTATATTCTTATAAAACAACTCTCTAACAAACATTTTATCTCCTTGAAGAAAATAAACTATATATCCATCTTTTTCATCCTCTTCATGAATGTATAAAAATCCATCTTCACATTGAATTTCTTTAAATAAGTTTTCATAATAATGTTCATCTTTTAACACATTACCATTAACCTCATTTAAAAAAGCTCTATCTATTTGTATCAAATCATCAATTTGTGATACATCAGCTTTTATCATCTTTCCACTTGACTTAAATTTTTTTAAGTCATCTGTATTAAGAGTATATTCAATCTGGTCATAACAGTGTTCATACCCAAATCTTCTATAAAGTCTATAATCAATTGGCATCAATATAGAAACTAATTGCCCTTTTTTATACAATTCGTTTAAAGTAAATTCAATGACCTTACTCATATATCCAGTTCCTCTTCCTTCTGGAAGTGTGGAAACCCCTACTACATACGATGTATTGTATACCTTATTATTTAGTATTAACTTATACTGATTTAGCTGAAGAGAGGAAACAATTTTTCCTTCGTCTAAAGCTACCACAGTATTTTCATATTTATACTTATCATCAAAATAGTACTTCATAAAACTCTCACTGTCATTGAAACAATAGCTCCAAATTTCTTTTATGCCTTCTATTTCTTCTTCTTTAGCATACCTAATCTCCATATAGTCTACTAAGCCTCCCTAACACTGTACTTTTCAACAAATCTACAAGGATGATAAGAAAGTTTAGCCTTTCTCAGACCTTCAATACCTAAATCTTCTTCTCTATTTACAAACTCAACATCTTTGAATTCATTTACTAAAAATTGTTGGTTTATAAATGGATATAAACCTCTTATATCAGGATTAGCTTTTTCTATATGAATAAGTGCCATATTTTTATTTAAAAGCTCACCTATACTGAATGCTTCTAATTTTCCATCCACATAAACACCAAACACTTTTACCCTATCTTTTAGTACATCATAATGGTTAAATATCTTTTTGATACCTACTAATTCATCATCCATACTTTCATCAAATTCATTATTTTCTTCCTTATTACTTTCCCATTCTTTCATTAATACTAAACATTCATTGAAGTTTTCTTTATCTAATAATTTGACTTCATATCTACCTGCATACTCTTTTAAGAAATAATTTATATGGTTTCTCTTCTTTTGATTCTTTTTACCAGCTAGAGTTCTTAAACTTTCTGCATCATATATATAGTCGAATAAATCTCTTTCTTCTATATACTCAAATCTATTTGGATATTTTTCTTTTAAAAATTCTACTACTTCAGTAGTAATACCTCTTAAGTATATCTTTTTATTATTTTTAGAAAAATATTCAAGTACAAAATCTACAACTTCTGGAAGTTTTTCTCTTTTAGCTAGTGGTAATATTGAGAAACTATCCCCTTCGTATTCACCAACTAAAACAGCAAAATCTTCTCCTATATAATATCCTGTCTTATAAACATGTTGCCACATATATAAAGTACTAAAACAGTACTCACAAGCTTCATAATCTACTAAATCAAAATATGGGTCTAGCTCCTTTTTTGAATTTAGTTCAATATCTTTGAAAAACATAAAATCCTCCTACCTTTTTTATTGCTTAATTTTTTTAAATTTTATATCTATAAAAACTCCAATTTTATTTTGGTATTAATTTCATTTATATTGTTTAAAATATAAAATATAATAAGTCATATATATCTTATATTACCCATCATAAATTTATATAAACATGTAATGACTGGAGTGATTTTTTATTGAGAAATAAAATTTTTTTATTAATACTTATTATAATATCACTTTTAAGCGGTTGTGACAAAAAATCTCTACTATCTATACATATGATAGATGTGGGACAAGGTGATAGTATTTTAGTACAAACACCTACAAATAAAAATATATTAATTGATGGAGGTGATGAAGATAGTGGAAATATAGTTACTAGTTATTTGAAACATAAAAAAATAAAAACTATTGATATAATAATAGCTACACATCCAGATTCTGACCATATAGGAAGTCTTGATAACGTTGTAAAAAAATTTAATGTACTTTCTATATATATGCCTGAACAATCAACAAGTAGTGAATCTTATCAAAATCTAATAAATTCTTGTACTGACAAAAACCTCTCTATTCAATATCTCTATAAAGATGATATTTTAAATATCGATAACAATATAAATATATATGTATTAAGTCCATCATATATACAAGAAGAATCAAATTTAAATTCAATAGTTTTTGAACTAACTTTTAATAATAATTCATTTTTATTTATGGGTGATGCGGAAGAATCAATTGAAAAAGAAATCTTACACTCTTTTGAATTGAACAATATTAATTTTATAAAAATAGGTCACCATGGAAGTAATTCATCATCATCTTTAGAATTTATAAAAAGAATTAATCCAGATATAGCTGCAATATCATGTGGATATAAAAATCAATATGGTCATCCTCATAAAGAAGTTCTCAACAATTTGAAACAAAACCATGTATCAATTTATAGAACAGATAAAATAGGTGATATCGTCTTTTATAGTGATGGAGAAATAATATTTACAAAATATAAATATGAAATAGATACATAATATAAAAAATAAAACTACATAATATAATTAGGCTAAAAGTATCAATAGTAAGATAGTTTTACATTGATACTTTTAGCCTTTAAAATACGTATTTAAACTTTATAAATTAAAATATTCAACTTATTGTTCTAATAATTCATTCACTATTACAGATGCAATTATTAGTCCTCCTACAGATGGAACAAATGATACGCTCCCTGGCGTTACTTTTCTCCCATTCATTACTTCCTTTTTAAGTTCTATTGGTTGTTCAGTTGAATATACTACTTTTAATTTTTTAATGCCTCTGTCTCTAAGCTCTTTCCTCATAACTTTAGCTAAAGGGCAAGTACTTGTTTTGTGTATATCAGTAACGACTATTTTAGTTGGGTCTAATTTATTCCCCATCCCCATAGAACTTATTATTTTTAAGCCTTTTTTTTCACAGGTTTCAATTAGATGTATTTTAGAACTTACCATATCTATTGCATCCACAACATAATCGTATCTTTCAGTCAATATTTCATCACTAGTGTCTTTATTATAAAGACTTCTTATTTTTTTTATATTGATATTAGGGTTTATATCCAAGATTCTCTCTTCCATTACATCAACTTTATACTTTCCTACAGTTGAATGTAATGCTGGTATTTGTCTATTTATATTTGTTATATCCACATCATCAAAATCCACAATAGTAAGACTACCAACTCCAGCTCTTGCTAGAGCTTCAACAGTAAAACTACCAACTCCTCCAACTCCAAATACTATTACATTTGAATTATTAAGTTTTTCTATTCCATCATCTCCAACTAGAAAACTAGTTCTCGTTGTAAAATTATTTTCCATCTTTTCACTCTCCTAGATTTTTATCTAAACAATAATAGTATTATAAATTTCACATTATATAATACTAAAATATTATATATCATTAAAACTAAATCATCTTAAAATAAATTTAAAAAGGTATCTTTTAATATTAAAAGATACCTTTTATATACTGGCGGGAATGCGTGGGAATCGAACCCACCTAAGAGGCTCTTAACCCCTCATACTAGTTTTGAAGACTAGAGGGCACACCGGCACCCATCCACTCCCATAGTGAAATGCTTCTCAACGAAATCTATAATATCATATATTTTGACTCTTTGCAACAATTTTTATAGATTTATCTGATAGTAAATTATAATTTAAATAGCTTTTATCTATACATGGTTAAAATTTACTTTTTTATTATATGCATAAAATTAAAAACTGGAAATTATATTTTATGTATATATAAAGAGTTTCCTCTCTATATTAATCAAAATATAATTTCCAGTACAAATATAGATTATATAATTATTTTAATATACGTATATCTATAGTTTTTCTTCCCCAGTTATAAACTGTTTTTGAGTCATTCATAAATATATCAATTTTATTTCCTTTTATTGCTCCACCACAGTCTTCTGCAGTAAATACCATATCAAATTGAGGTATATAAACCTTAGTTCCATATGGTATAACCTTAGGGTCTACAGCTATCGTTCCCCACTTAGGCTTTGTTCCTGTAGCAGTTATACTATGACCACTATATGCAGTTGCTACTACTCTCATATTTTTACCATTGTTACTACTACTATTACTAGATGATGATGAAGCCATTCTTCTTGAGTTTTCTCCCCTTGATGAAGCTACTTGCATCTCTACTTTTGTTCCTTTGTTTACTACTTTGTTTACAGGCTCAGTTTTAACAACTTTTTTCACAAATTCCTTTTCTACTTTCTTTCCATTGTGATAAGTTTCTTTATATATTAATTCACTTTTGCCAGATTTTCCTTCTTCTTTAACTTCAGAATCTCCCTTTGATAAAGAACCATCTTCAACAACTGTAACTTCAAATGGAATATCTTTAGTTTCTACAACTGTCTTTTCCTTTACATCAATTACTTCTATTTTATCTCCATTAGATAACTTTGAGTTTTCATCCAAAGTAACTATATCATTTGCATCATAGCTAATGTTTTGAGATTCTAAAAGATCTCCTACATTAGAACTAAATGTTGATATAGTTCTTTCTTCTCCCTTTACGACTAATGTTACTTGTTTATTAAGTGCAGAGTACCCCGATAATATTCCAACTGATAAAACAACCGCCATTACCGAGACTTTAGCATTACTCATTTTTTTAAAATTCATATAAACTTTCCTCCCTCAAATTTTTTATACTATATATTTTGCTTCATAAAATTCTGCTTTGTTAGTTTCTTTTTTTGTTTGTGTTTTTTGTGTAACTAAATTGTAACTATTTTTTCAAGAGTTGTCAACTTGACAAAAAAATAGAAATATGCTTACATAGTATTTTCAACTATTTAAACATATTTCTATAAGTTACAACAATGTCACTGTTTATTGTTGTTTTGTTATCATTTTGTTACCTTTTAATTTTATATATTTTCTATTTGCCAATTGATAGGTTCTTTTCCTAACTTTTTCAGAATTTCATTTATCTTAGAGAAGTGTTTACATCCAAAAAAACCTTTACTTGCTGATAATGGACTTGGATGAGGTGCTTCTAAAATATAATGCTTACTTGTATCAATCAATTCTACTTTTTTACGTGCATTACTTCCCCATAATACGAAAATAACTGGGTCTTCTCGTTCGCTTAAAATAGATATTACTCTATCAGTGAAAATTTCCCATCCTTTATTCTTATGAGAATTAGCTTCATGAGCTCTTACAGTAAGAGCAGTATTTAAAAGTAACACTCCTTGGTCTGCCCAAGGCATCAAATATCCATTGTTAGGTATAAAACATCCTAAATCTTCTTTTAATTCTTTATACATATTTAATAAAGAGGGTGGAGTTTTCACTTGTGGTTGAACTGAAAAAGCTAAACCATGGGCTTGATTATCTCCATGATATGGGTCTTGTCCCAGTATCAAAACTTTTGTATCTTTATATGAAGTATGTTTCAAAGCTTCATATATATTATGCATATTGGGGAATATCTGACGTATTTTATATTCTTCTATAAGAAATTTTCTTAAATTTAAGTAGTAATCTTTTTCAAATTCTTCTTTCAATAATTCATTCCAATCATTTTCTAAGTTAACCATATTTATCACCAATTCCTTTCAATTATTTTTATTATTTTATTTAGAAATTATATCTTCTTGATTATCATCCTTTTCATTTGTATTTATTTTTATGCTAACTCTATTAGGTATACAAACTATACTTTGACTTGGCTTATTTATAAAACCAGTATGTACACAAACCTTGTCAGGACACGAAGCATCTACTATTTCTACTCCTTTATCATGAATCTTGACTACATTATACCCCCCTCTATTTTCTATTTTAAATTCTTCTTTGGCATCTATTGGAACAGTTTTATACAATTTATTATCTACATAAATCTCAATATTCCTAGCATTTTTAGAATTTATAATATTTATTATCCCATAACATGCTATAATAACAACCAAAATGCCTAAAATAAGAAGAATGTCTTTTTTCTTCATTTTTTGTCCTCCTATGAAATTATGTTATAATAAAATAATAACACAATTTCATAGGAGGAATATACCATGAATAAGAAAAAAATCACATTTATTTTTGTGATATTGATTTTAGCATTAATTTTATTTTCATTTTTTAGGAGTTCAAGCCAGAATACTAAATATAGTAAAACTAGCTATTACCTTGGTACAGTAAACGAAGTTACTGTATTTAATATAAAAGAATCCAAAAGTGATAAAATCTTAAATGAATGTGATTCAATTTTAAGATATATTGATAATAAAATGAGCACTCATATACCAGGCAGTGATGTTTCTAAAATAAATGATAACGCTGGAAAGAATTTTGTCAAAGTTTCAGATGATACATTTTTCGTTGTAAAAGAGGCAATCCAATATTCTAAACTATCAAGTGGGTATTTTGATATAACAGTTGGTCCAGTATCAAACTTATGGGCAATTGGAACAGATAAAGCCAAAGTGCCAAGTGATTCTGAAATAAAAGAGCTTTTGCCTCTAATTGATTATAAAAATATTGTATTGGATGAAAAAAATAAATCTATAAAATTGACCAAAGAAAACATGAAAATTGATTTAGGTGCAATAGCTAAAGGATATGCTGCTGATAAAATTGTTGCCTATCTAAAATCAGAAGGTATACAAAAAGGTTTAGTTAATTTAGGAGGCAATATATTTACTTTAGAAAATGGGAAAAATGATAAGCCTTTTAAAATCGGTATTCAAGACCCAACTAGTAAAAATGGAGAATCTATAGGAAATATAGAAACCACAAACAAATCTGTTGTTACATCTGGAATTTATGAAAGATTTATAGAAAAGGATGGCAAAATATATCATCACATGCTAAATCCATTTACAGGTTATCCTTTTGAAAATGGCTTAAGCAGTGTAACAATAATATCTGATAAATCTATTAATTGTGATGCTTTATCCACTTCTACATTTGGACTTGGACTTGAAAAAGGTATGAATTTAATTAATAGTATTAATAATGTAGATGCTATATTCATAACTAAGGATAAAAAAGTATACTTAACTAATGGTATAAAAGGTAATTTCAAGCTTACTGACAAGGCTTTTTCTATTGAAGAACTAAATAAATAGTAAACTCATGCTCTAAATACTTGCCATGAGTATATACTTATCTAAAACAAATCTATATAAACTATATTATAATAAATAAATTATACTGACAAAGATAAAATTTAAGACTTTAATAACAATAAAAAAAAGCACCTTATTATATTAAAGGTGCTTTTCATAACATTCTATTAATTATTACAAACAATTTATATTTTACTCTATAAAATTTTCTTTATCATATTTTCAAATACATAACCACTCAGATAATATTATAATTATTAAAACAAAACTTACTTATCTTGTTTTTTAGAATTATTTTATAAAGACTTTAAAAATGACTCCATCCTATTTAAAGCTTCAACCACATTTTCTTTTTGAGTTCCTAAGTTTATTCTAACATAATTCTCACCATCTTTTACAAAATGGCTTCCATCCTCCAATAATACTCCTGTATCAATAGCCAGTTTATCAGTAAATTCACTCGCACTTATTCCTAGCCCACTTATATCCATCCAAGCCAAATAAGATGACTCCATCTTCATCAATTTTATATTATCATATTTTTCTACCCAATCTTCTAAAAGCTCATAATTTGATTTTATATATTCATTTACACCACTCAACCACTTACGACATTCATTATAAGCAGTTATCAATCCTATAATTCCAAACACATTTGGAGAAGTTATCGAGTTTTGTTTTAGTTTATCTCTAAATATCTCTCTTATATCCTTATTTATAACAATTGAGTAAGAAGTCTTTAATCCTCCAAGATTAAATCCTTTATTTGGTGATGTCAATAGAATAACATTTTCTAAAAGCTCTTTTTCAATTTTAAGTATTGAGTTAAATTCACCATAATGAATATGCTCTGCATGTACCTCATCTGCAACCAAAATAACATTATTTTCTTTACATATAGTTGCTACCTTTGCCATCTCCTCGATTGACCATATTCTTCCAGATGGATTGTGCGGTGTACAAAACATCATTAACTTAGGTTTATTTTCTTTAATTTGAGATTCTAATCTATCAAAATTTATATAATATCTATCATTTATAATATCTAATGTATTACAAACTATATTTACACCTTGCTTTTTGGCTGATGATTCAAAAGGGTCATAAACTGGTGTATTTAATATTATACTATCTCCCCTTTGACAAAAAGCTTGTACTACATAGTGAAGTGTTGACACAGTTCCATAAGTCAATGTAATCCATTCTCTTTCTACCTTCACCTTATGCATATCATTTTGCCATCTGATAACTGAATCATAAAATTCATTATAACAGTATGTATATCCAAATACACCTCTTTTTACAACTTCAATAAATTTATTTTCTATTTCTGTTGGTATTTTAAAATCCATATCAGCAATCCACATTGGTACAAAATCTTCTCTAATATCTCCAAACTTATCTCTTATGATATTTAAATCCCATTTTCTACACTTTTCACTTACTCTATCTGGTCTATCATCAAAATTATACATTTAAATTTACCTCTTCTTTTCTAATTATCTTACTTATTATAAAATATTTATCTAATTCATTTTTAGCATATGACTATTAAATCTTTAGTAGATGTAGTCAACCTCATACTCCCATCTTGTGTTATAAGAACATCATCTTCTATTCTTACTCCCCCAAGATTTGGTATATATATACCTGGCTCTATAGTTACAATCATACCTTCTTTTAATACTTCTTTTGATTCAGGAGCTAATGCAGGATATTCATGAACCATAATACCTACACCATGACCTAAATTATGCCCAAAATTATCAGCATATCCATATGAACCAATTATATCTCTTGCAACTTTATCTATCTCACCAGTAGTCATACCTGGTTTTAAAACCCTTATACACTCTTCATTAGCTTCTTTTACTACATTATATATTTCTTCTAACTCTTTATTTACAGTACCCATACAAATAGTTCTAGTAATATCTGAACAATAATTATTGTATTTAGCACCAAAATCAAAAGTAACAAAGTCTCCATACTCTATAATTTTTTCACTGGCTTTTCCATGAGGCAAAGCTCCTCTCAATCCAGATGCTACTATAGTATCAAAAGACTCTTTTTGACCACCCAACTCTTTTATAAATCTAACAATTTCATTTTCAACTTGCTTTTCAGTCATACCAACTTTTATAAAATCAATTATATGATAAAATGTAGCATCTACTATTTCGCAAGCTTTTTTGATATATTTTATTTCATCTTCATCTTTTTCTTTTCTTAAAGTAGATAAATCAACTGATTTTAAAGTTGCATTCAACCTTTTACTCATATTCTTATATGAATCAAAAGATACTTCGCTTCCTTCAAATCCAATTTCTTTTATATTTTGATTTTTACAAATATCATTAACTATGTCAAAATATGTTCTGTTTTTATCCATTAAGATTACATCAAATAAATTAGATTTTCTTTTGATTTCTTCAAAGTATCTAAAATCTACTATTATATATTGTTCTCTTTTAGTTATAAAAACATAACCTGATGAACTAAATAGATTGCCAATATAAAATTTGTTGGTAGAACTATTAATAAGAATCCCATCTACATCATATTCTTCTAGATACTTTCTTATCTTTTCTATTTTACTCATATTTTTTATCCACCACCTTTAATTAATATATAGGTAAGGCTGGTAATATTAATTAAAACAATATTACCAGCCAAAATTATCATAAATAAACTTAAATGTTAGTCTATATAATCCACAACAAGTTTACCCTCTTTTATTAATTTATTTCTATAGAATATATTTCCTACTGCTATGAATATAGCACCAACTGCTATACCTATTATATAGCCAAATAAATTGTCAACTAAAGGCCATGCCCATATAGCTGACTCTGGGAACCATTGGATAGCTCCTAGAACTATACCTGTAATAGCTCCTATTACACTTCCCACTATATTTAAAGGTATAACAAATCCTGGTCTTTCAAGTGCAAATGGTATTGCTCCCTCAGATATACCCATAAATGACAGGAATATAGAAGTCTTTCCTGCTTGATAGAATTGTCTATCATATACTCTTCTTCCTACTAATCTTTTATCCAATAAAGTTGTTAATCCTAATCCAATTGGAGGAACAACTATAGCTATTGTTCTTGCTGTTATTGGTAGTACGTTCTCTGTAGTTAAACCAAGTGCAACGAATCCTGCTGCTTTATTTATTGGTCCACCTAAGTCAAATGCTGTAGCTGCTGCTAAAGCTGTTGCATATACATATTCTCCAGCTGCTCCTGCTGCTGTTAAGAAGTTTTTCATACTTTCATTAATTAACCCACCAAATGGAGTTATTATAAATATCATTAATATCATACAAGTTAATGACGCTATTAGTGGTATTAAAAATGTTGTTTTAAAAGCTAACAAGTTATGAGAAACTTTGATAGATTTATTTAACCATTTTACAAAATATCCTATTATAAATGCTATTAATATTGCCCCTAAAAATCCTGATGCAACTGGAACAACTTCAGTCCATTGACCATCCACAAATTGTGGTACACCTACAGGCTTATTAGCTATATATCCACCTATAAAACCTGCAATTAAAGCTGTTTTTCCACCTATAGAGTTTGCACAAAATGCTGCAAATAGTGGTATCGCAAATCCAAACAAAGTAAATCCGAAATTTGACATTAGTTGTGCCATATTTAAAAGAGTAAGTTTAAACCCTGTAAAATCACCTGAATTCATAGCATCAACTATACCTACAGATGGGTCAAGTCCTAATATGGCATATGGTATTAATTGAGATAAAGCTCCTATAAGTCCACCCATTACTAAAACTGGTATCATATATGATATACCTGTCATTATATGTTTACTTATTTCCTTCCACTTTCCATTTCCCTTTGATTGAGTTGGATTAGATGGAGTAGGTTTTCCTACATTATTTCCTCCTGTTGTAGAAGCACCTGAAGTGTTTATAACTTTTTTCTTAATTGCCATTCGATTTCCTCCACAATAAATTTATTATATTCCTAAGTCTTCTTCTATTTCTTTTATAACGCCTTCTGCATTTTTTATAGCTTCTTGTAATTCAACTTCATATACTTCACAACCATCAAATCTTTCCATGCCTTCTGGAGTTATTGCTACTGCATGTATTATCATAGTTGCTCCTAATATATCATCTCTTGTCAACTCATTTTGTACACCATCTGCACCTTGAGTTTCAACTTTTGCTTCATAACCTAATGCCTTTGCAGCTTGCTCTATTGCCTCTGCTGCCATAAAAGTGTGAGCTAGTCCCATTGGACAAGCACATAATGCTACTAATTTTTTATTCATGTTAAATTCCTCCTATTTTTTAATTAATTATTTGTTTTATTTTAGCCTTAGCGTTTAACTATAAACCTAAAGCTTCACTTATTAATTTAGATATTTCTTCAACATTATCACTCTTTAAAAGAGAATCTTTAAAATCTTTGTTTATTAATTTTCTTGAAAGAGATGATAATAATTTAAGATGAATATTTTCTTTACTTTTTCCTGGCATAAGTAAGCTTATTGCCAATTTAACCTTATCTTCACCTTCATTCCAAACAACATCATTAGCAAATTTCAATACTACTACTGCTGGATTTTCAATTGCATCATTTTTAGTATGAGGTATTGCGATAGATTCACCTAAATTTGTAGTAAATTGTTCTTCTCTAGCCATTAATCCTTCATATACTAAATTTTCGTTATCTGTTAAGCTTAATTCTTTAGCTTTTTTTGCTATAAAGTTTAAAACCTCAACCTTAGACTTAGTATCAACATTTAAAAATACATATTCTGTGTTAAATATGTTTGTTTCCATTATTAATTTCCTCCTTAATTACCTATCAGTGCCATTAATTTATTAAAGTCACATATTTTAATAATTCCTCTTACTCCACCTTCATCTTTTATAAAATTATAAAGGTATTTAAATATTGAAAAATTATGTTTTTCTTTAGTATTAAAAAATACCATAAATACTAGCTGAACCTCTTGTTTATCCCAAACTATTGGATTTTCAAGTATCCCAACTCCTATTATAGATTTTTTATCTCCCTTCACGATTGTGTGAGGTATTGCTACTAGATTCCCTATTTCAGTTGATGAAATATTTTCTCTATCTATTATGCTTTCTATTGAGCTTTCTTCTATGAAATCTCTTTCTTTTAATTTGTTTGAAAGAGAAAGTATGACTTCTTCTTTTGTACTCGCCTTTATACTAAAAAAAGCTTTTTCATCAAACATATTACTTATTATTTTTCTTCTTTCTTCTTTTTCATAAAATGCTTTGTTTACGTTTTCAATCAAGCTATCATCAAATATATTCTCGATATACAAGACAGGTTTTTCATAGCCTTTTAATTCAACAGTAGACACTATTAAATCAACATCTTGGCTTATAGCCATATCAAGATATCTAACTGGATAAACACCTACAACATTTAAATCACTTATATTCTGTTTTAATTTTTCAGAAATAAGTTGACCTGTTCCTATACCATAATGACAAACTATACAAATTTTCTTACTAGTATTTTTCTTCATTCTTTCATTTGAAGCAGCAAAGTGAATAGCTATATATCCAAGTTCATCTTCATCAAGTTTTAAATTAAACTCAGTTTCTAGTTTGTTTGATAAAAACACAGCTAGATTAAAAGCTATTGGGAACTTTTCTTTTATCTGATGAAGTAGAGGATTATTAGATTTTATATTAGCTTTAGCTCTATTTAAAAATCTCTTTATATGGTCAGATATTGCAACCATAAATTCTTCATCTTTTGTATAATCACTTCCTGAAATAAGCAATATATCTTGAAGCGCACTATTTATAACATTATTTATTCGTTCCTCAATTTCACTTGTATTTTTTCTTCCTTGTGTACCTTTATATGCGATTACACCAGAGTAATTTGAAATGTAAATCACTTCATCTTCAATAAGTTTAAATCCAATCTTGTCAGATATTTCTTTCATCAAACTTTCTATAAAAGAGTAATTATGAAATCTATAGTTTGTATCTATTAGATTTATATTGTTACTATGACCTCTCTTACTTCTAAATACAGAAACAATTATCTTTGAAAGCAAAAGATTAAAATCTTTATCTGAAATTATTGTATCTTTCTCTCTTAAATGTTTTTCTAAAATATTTTCTATACAGTGTATATCGTTTTCACTGATGTCATCTAAAAGCACCTTGATTTTACTTTTTTCATCCAGTTTTATTGCATAGTCAGTAATCAATTGTCTTATATTGATTTCTTCACCATGTATATAGCTTCCATAGTAAGGTTTAGATTTTATAACTAAGTCATACTTTTCAAGTTTTCTTTTAAGCTTACTGGACAATTTGTTTATAGCAGCTATACTTAGATTTAATTCTTCTGCCATTGCTTCTATGCTCATATAATTTCTATTAATAAGCATACATATTATATTTGACATTCTTGATTCTTCAGAATCATCTAAAAAACCATCAATATATTTATTTGCTTCTTTAACAGCTCTTGCTATATTACTTTTAGAGCCACTTAGCTTATATCCTATACCTCTCGAAGAAGCTATTACCAAATCATACTTGCTTAAAATACTATTTAAATCTGCTATATATCTTTTAATAGTTTTTGTAGACACATCCAATTTGATAGCTAGTTCATTTGATGTCATATATCCGTCTTTATTGCTTAAACTTTTTACTATTACTGCATGTTTCTTAGTTATCATTGTATCACCTTCTCTTTGATTTCAATTATATATCAAGTAAAATTTTAATTGTATATATAATATGTCTATATAAGGGACATTTTGTATTTATATATTATTACATAATTCCACTATTGCTTCTGCATATATGGCTATTGAAGTTATAAATCTATCTAAGCTAGCAAATTCATTTGCACTATGAACATTTCCAAAACTACCATCAGGAAATTCACAACCAAATATTACTGAATTATTCATTTCAGAAGCATAACTTCCTGCGCTAGTTACTCTAACATCATTTTTTAAATCTCCAGAATACTTTACATATATATCATGCAAACTTTTTACAAGTTTTGAATTTCTATCTATATAATTTGCTTGCTTTAAATTTTCCCCAATAATCTCGAATTTATTAATATTATTTGTCTTCATATACAAATTAAATTTTTTTATTATATCTTCAATTGTTAATACTTCTGGATATCTGACACTTAAAACTAACTCTAACTTTCCATCTATTATGTTAATTATTGTTGGAACCATTGATAAAACACCACATTTTCCCTCAATATCTAAACCAAATAATCTCCCATCTGTATTCTCTTGATTTACTAGCTTATCCAAACTTTTTGTCCAATCTTCACCAATATTTTCTGATAAAAATTTAATTGCACCTAGTATAGGGTTGATGGCTTTCTCAGGCTTAGATGAATGTCCACCTTTGCCATGTATGACATAATCTCCATTATTATAACTTATTGAGGTATTATTAAAATCACAACATATATTATCTTTACCCAAATTTCTTGTATTTTTTATATATACTTTATCTGGTATTGTGTTAAACTCTATTCCGCCACTTATGTATAAAGACTTATTCTCTATTTCTGAAATTAGCTTTATTATTGCTCCACCTTTTTCTCCATTTAGTACAGGAAATTTAGCATCTGGAGTAAATCCACACACACCATATGGTTCTTTACTATAATAATGCTTTATACATTTAAATCCACTTTCTTCGTTTCCTCCAGCAATTAATCTAACCTTTCTTTTTAAATCAATATTTAGACTTTTTATCATTTTTAATGCTAAAAAATTTACTATCATAGGTCCTTTATTGTCTGATACTCCTCTAGCAACTAATTTATCACCTATAATATTTAGTTTAAATGGCTCACTGTCCCATCCATCTCCTGGATTTACAACATCACAATGTCCAAATATATCTACAAACTCTTTTCCATCTCCATATTCAATTTGAACAGCATGATTATCTATATTTTTGACCTTGAAATTGTTTTCTCTACCTAGATTTTCAAACCAATTTAACGCATCATAGACTCCTTTTCCAAAAGGCATATCTTTAGTTACAGTTTTATTATCATAAAATGATGGTATACTCACCCATTCTTCCAACAGTTTTAAAAATTCTTTTTCATACTTTTTACTTTCTTCTTTAAATAATTCCATTATTATCACTCCAATTTAGAACTTTATATTATATATCATAGTTTATCTTATTTGATAACTCCTTATACTTTATGTCATTTCAAGGGACAAAACTTTTTTACTATTGATTTTATAATCTATTTATATATAATTATTTGTAGGATAAATTTAATATCATAGGAGGAACAAAATTATGGAACCATTATTTTTAAAACCTATTTTTATGGATAGAATATGGGGTGGTACTGCACTTAAAGATAAATTTAATTATGAAATAACTTCGCCAACAACTGGTGAATGTTGGGCTATAAGCTCTCATAAAAATGGAGATTGCTTAATAGAAAATGGAGAACACAAAGGAAAAAGTCTATCTGAATTGTGGGATAAGAACAGAGAATTATTTGGAAATACATCTGGAGATAAATTTCCTTTGCTTACAAAAATATTAGATGCAAATGATAATCTATCAGTTCAGGTTCATCCAAATGATGAATATGCAAAGAAGAATGAAAATGGAGAATTAGGCAAAACAGAGTGTTGGTATGTAATAGATTGTTCTGATGATGCAGAAATTATAATAGGTCATAATGCAAAATCTCATAAAGAATTTGTAGATATGATAAATAACAATGAATGGGACAAACTGCTTAGAAAGGTCAATATAAAAAAAGGAGACTTTTTCTACGTTCCTAGTGGTACTATCCATGCCATATGCAAAGGAACATTAATTTTAGAAACTCAACAAAATTCAGACACTACTTATAGAGTTTATGATTATGATAGAACTGATAATTCAGGCAACAAACGTGAACTTCATGTTCAAAAATCCATAGATGTTACGAATGTTCCTCATGTAAATCTTGATGCTGATTATAAAACTGTATCAACATCAGACTTTAAATGTACAACATTTGTGTCAAATGAATTTTTTAGTGTTTACAAATTAGATATCTTTGGAAAATGTAATTTTACACACAATACACCTTTTTCCTTATATAGTATTTTGGAGGGAAATGGAAAACTAATACACAATTCTGTAGAATATGATTTAAAAAAAGGTATGCATTTTATATTACCAAATAACTTTGGAGATTTTAGCTTTGAAGGTAATTTGGAGATTATATGTTCTCATATCTAGATATAAAATATAACTAAAAATAGGCTATCATAATAACTTACTTTATGATAGCCTATTTTTTATAAAATACTTACTAAAACATATAGTATTTTGATTTAGGTTTTACCTATAAGAGTCTTTAATAATAGATATCAGAAAATTCTATTTTTATCTTTTCTTGAATATTATATATTCTCTTATCTTCTGTATAATGTTCACTATTAAAGCTCTTCATTGGAAGTGAAATCAAGAATTCTGTCCCTTTGTTCACTTCACTTATTACTTCTATATCACCACCATGAAGACTTACTAGATTCTTAACTATAGCAAGTCCTATTCCACTTCCTTCAGTATTTCTAGATAAGGTCTTATCAACTTGTGAAAACTCTTCAAAAATCAATTCTAGTTTGTCTTGAGGTATTCCAACTCCAGTATCTTTTACACTTATAATTACCTTATCTATTTTATAATAAATATTTACATATATCCATCCTCCATTGTCAGTAAACTTAATACAGTTTGACAATAGATTCAGTATAATTCTCTCAATTTCAACCTTATCTATATATACATTAATTTCTTCAAGTTCTGTATCGAATAGAATTTTTATGTCTTTTCTACTTGTATATTCTTCTATATTCATAAATAAGTCTTCTATTACAGATACAATATTGTATTTTGCAAGTTTTAATGTATAGAATCCAGACTCCATCTTTGTTAAATCTATAATATTATTTATTAATCTTTGAAGTCTATAAGAACTTTGTCTCACTAAATCTACATGGGATTTAATATTATTGTTGTAATCTTTTATCTTCTCACTTCTATAAAAAGAGTCTACTAATTGATTTGAACTTGATATAACATTTAGTGGAGTTTTTAACTCATGAGACATATTTGCGAAAAACTCAGTTTTTATTTTATCTGTTTTAAATCTTTCAAGTAGTTCTTTTTCTGCTTGCTCTGAATATTTTTTATGTGCTAAGTCTTTTACAATAAGCATTATGTATCTAGTATTATATATAGCAAAAGGTAATGCACTTAATTCCACTTCTACTATATCATCATAACTATTTATTAACTCATACTCTAATAAAAATATACTCCTATTCTCATTTAAAACCTTAGCCATATTATCAGTAAATTTCATTTTTTCTTCAGTATTTGCATTCATCAATAACCTAATATTAGAATCTTTTATATCATCTATATTTGTAAAAGCTAGCATATCTAAAAATGACTTATTCGCATAGTTTACACTCAAATCATCTTTTAGCAAACATATCCCATCAGGTAATATATCTATAAATCTCGAATAAGATGATTGACTTTCTTCAAGTTTTATTTGAGATATTTTTCGAGAAGTTGTATCACGTATCACAATAATGGTTTTATCTGTTCCTGCATTAGTATACTGAGAAAAACTCATTTCAACATACTTTACTTCACCATTTATTAAATATCTTTTTTCTATACTTTCTTTGCCTTTACATATTGAAGAGAAATCAATACTTTCCAAGTTATTTTTAAAAATTTCCCTACATGCATTATTCACATATATTTTATTACTACCTTCAAGTACTACTATACCATCTCCAACACTTTCTAAAAAGTCTCTGCTTCTCTTATTTGCTTCAATAAGTTTACGTTCATATTCCTTTTTCTTAGTCTTATCTTTCAATACACATAATACACCTTCTATTTGTGAAGCAATAACTAAAGGAGCAAATATAGCTTGATAGACCTTATTATCACTTGTATTAATAAACTTCTCCTCGTTCTTTTCATTGGCGAATACAGAATGAATGCTCTCTATTAAATCTTGGAAATTTTTTATTTTATCGCCTAATTTATCCTGTTCTTTATAATCTCCAAAAATATTTCTAAAGCTCTTGTTTGCATATGTAATTTCTCCATCTTTACTAAATACAGCTATGCTATTTACTGCAACATCCAAAGTAGATTGTAGTCTAGATTCTCTTTTTATAAGTATCCCTTTAAGTTCCTCTATCTTTTCTGTTTCATAGATTAGTTTTTTATTTTTTTCTTTTAAACTTTCCGTTTTTATTGTTAGCTCTTCATTAGTATTATGTAATTCTAATGTTGTTTTCTTAATATTCTTAGATACTATATAATTATATAAATAATATAAGGCTACATTTATTATTATCTGTGATAATATTCCCTCTACATGTCTATCAGCAATCACTATATGCAACAAATTTGGAGCCCTTGATAAGATTATTATTATTATTATTCTATTAAAAAACTTTTTTTCATTGTATTCCCATTTACTCTCATTTGAACTTGAATTTAATTCAATTCCACTTACAATAGAAGTAATTATCATGAACACAGATGTTATAACTCCTAAAGCATATTGTAATGTATCGTTTCCTAGAGAATCAAACATTTTAGATATCATGAATAAAGATGCTACAGTCAAAGTCACACTTGCTATGAATAAAACTACACTTGAGTTAATTTGTTTATTATCCTTAACAAATTTGAAACTTAAGTATACACCAAGTATAGGAAATAAATCGGTTATTGCTGATATCGTGATATTAGTATCAATTATAGAATCTGTTCTAATTCCTAAGCAGTTAAATAAATATACACACTCCAATGCTCCAGTAGCTATAAAAATTAATCCTAAAAAGGTAGAAAATGAATCTACTTTAAACTTAGTAGTATTAAATATAATCATTCCTGTAGCTATTAAAAATGTAGCATATATTGCATGTAATAAAGTTTCATATTTATCTATATCTTTTATAATAAATAATAAAAGTACTGAGCCCATTATTATAAATAAAAGGCTCATGTCTTCTCTTTCTTTTATATCTGGATTTACATCAGGTATTATATTCTTCAATACTTTACACTTCCTCTTAATTAATATTTTATACTAATTAATTTATACGATACTCGACATTATAATTCCTTCTTTATACCTCAAAGCAAAAACAGACATTTTCCGCTAAAACAAAATTCTTTTGTTTTCTACCCTCTTAGTTATCTTGTTTCTATCGAAGTTTTCCAGTATAATCATACAGTTTTTTCTACTAGAATCAATCAAGTCTCTGTATTCTCCTAGTGTTATTTCTTTATTTTCTTTTATATAATTTATCAAAGTATTCTTTGCATTTTCATAAATACCTTTATCCATTATATACAAATCATCTAATTTCTCTACCTTATTACCTATCATTGACTCTAACACTTCAGCATAATTATTATTTCCTTCAGAAACTTCATCTATCGTCAATATCGAAGAAACTCCACATGATTTCAATCTTTTTTCTATCTTTTTTGCTATTTCTTTTTGTTTGTCATTTAAAACGACCTCAAAATCAAATAGAGATACTATATTATTTTCTATTTTTATGATATTTTCTGTAGATAATCTTTCTAATAAAATATCCATTTCTCTAGTCTTGAAATTATTTTCTATTTTAGACCTTACTTCTTCTTTTAATATTCCTTTTCTCAATCTATATTTTTTATGGTATTCATTTAAAAGGTTTACTATATTTTCTTTTAATTTATTATATTGATTTATATGCATATACATATTACCTATAATAAATACTTTGTTTTCTGATATAAGTGTTTCAAGAGCTTTTTTTACCTGCTCTTCGTGGGCACCACTATAACTCATTATTTCTTTTATATTTGGATAATTTTTTAGGTTCCTTTTTAAATATTCTTCTATTATATCTTTAAGCTCGCCTTTTTCTTTTATTTTTAATGCTTCTATAACTTTTTCATCAAATCTCTTATGTTTTTTAGGAGATGGGTCGATTATTACACCTCCACCAATAGTTTCCATTGGAGAATAACGTCTAACTACAAAGGTATCACCTTTCTTAGATACTATACTTTCTTCAAGTCTTAACTGAACATAACCACTCTCTCCACTTTCAATTAACTCTTTGTCTAATGGTACCGCTCTACAAAGTATTTCTCTAGTACCATGATACAGTCTTAATCTATCCCAATGTTTTAACCCTTTGTCTAAATGATTTACTAGTGATAATTTCACATCTAGCATCATTGATTCTTCTAATGAATTTGGTGCAGCCAAAACATCTCCTCTTTTTATATCTTCGACTTTTACATTTGATATATTGATTGCGGTTCTTTGCCCTGCATAAGCTGTATCTTTATTTTCTCCATGAACTTGTATACTTCTTATCTTTGTTTTTAATACTTGTGGATATATAACCAAATCATCTTCTATACTTATCTTTCCTTCTATTAAAGTTCCTGTTATTACAGTACCAAAGCCTTTTATTGAAAATACTCTGTCTATATTAAGTCTTGATGGAGAATTTTCATTTTTATCTTCTATATCATCACTCATCTTATCTATTTTTTTAATAAGGGTATCTATACCTTTTTTAGATACAGAATCAACTTCAATCATTTCTGCGTTTTCAAGAAAAGTTCCTTTTATTTTTTCACAAATATCTTCTTTTACCAACTCTCTAAATTCTTCGTCTACAGTATCACATTTAGTTAAAACCACTATTCCATTTTTTATATTTAAAAAGCTTAAAATATCTAAATGCTCAACTGTTTGTGGCATAACGCCTTCGTCTGCTGCTACAACAAGTAATACTATATCAAGGCCTGATGCTCCAGCTAACATGTTTTTTATAAACTTCTCATGTCCTGGCACATCTACAATACCAGCTCTTTTCTTATTTGGTAAATCAAAATAAGTAAATCCTAGATTTATTGAAATACCTCTCTTTTTTTCTTCATCTAATGTATCAGTTTCTCTTCCAGTCAATGCTTTTATAAGAGTTGTTTTTCCATGGTCAATATGACCTGCCGTTCCAATTACTACATTTTTCATTTTTTGCCCCCTATCAAAACTTCAATACTTCTAATTACAAATTAAATTTAATATCAATATTACCTCAAATTTATTTAATTAAAGGCTTTTCTCAATTCTTCAACTATTACATCAAACTCGTCATCAAATATAGTTCTTACATCTAGTACATATTTATTATCATATACTCTAGCTATTATATGAGCTTCACTAAGTCTTAACTTCTTTTCTAAAGCTGACACATTCATATGTTCAGGAGTTATTGTTACTACCTTTGTACTTATAGTTTCAAGAGGCATAGACCCTCCTCCTACTTGTGAAAATCCATCTTCTATATTTATAGTTGCATTCAAATTTAATGCAGTTATTTTTTCAAATAGATTGTTTGCTTTTGCTTCCAATTCTTCTATTTTATATGTCAACATTTTTAGAGTAGGTATACTCTCCACTGCCTTTGTCTCATCTAAGTACATTCTCAATGTTGCTTCAAGAGCACATATTGTAAGCTTGTCAACTCTAAGGGCTCTAGTAAGCTGATTTTTCTTCATTTTTTCTATATACTCTTTTTTACCAACTATAATTCCTGCTTGTGGCCCTCCAAGCATCTTATCTCCACTAAAAGTTACTACATCTGCACCTTGTCGTATAGAATCTAATACAGTTGGTTCATAAGACAATCCATATTTTGATAAGTCTATAAACACTCCACTTCCTAGGTCTTCTATTACAGGTAATTTATATTTTTTACCTAAATTAACTAACTCTTCTATAGAAACACTCTCTGTGAATCCCATAATCCTATAGTTGCTTGTATGAACTTTCATCAATACATTTGTATCCTCTGTAATAGCCTCTTTATAATCTTTTAAATGAGTTTTATTAGTTGAACCAACTTCAACAAGCTCTGCACCACTAAGAGCCATTATACTTGGAATTCTAAATGAACCACCTACCTCAACTAACTCTCCACGAGATACAATTGTTTCTCCTCCTTTAGCCATTGTGCTAAGTACAAGAAGTACTGCTGCTGCATTATTATTTACAACTAGTACATCTTCTGCACCAGTAAGTCTTTTTATTGTGCTAGTTAAGTGAGAATATCTTGAACCTCTTTCTCCATTATCCAAATCATATTCTAAGTTTGAATATCTTGAAGCGGCGCACCATAATTCATCTTTTATATCTTCACTAAGTAAAGACCTACCTAAGTTTGTGTGAACAACTGTACCAGTTGCATTTATAACTTTTTTTAATGATAGTGAATAATTTAATTTAACTCTGTCTATCGCAGATTCTATTATTTCATCAAACTCTATTGTTACAGAATTTGATGCATCTTCTTTCAATCTTAATATAAACTGTCTTTTAAAATCTATTACTTCTCTAACAGATTCTAAAACTAAGCTTCTTGGATATTCATTTATTATTCCTACAATTCTATTATCACTTAATACTTCATCAACTGAAGGCAACATTGCAAATAATTCTCTTTTGCTCAAAACAATCACTCTTTCTCTATAATATTTTATAAAACGGTAATATATTTTTCCCCTTTTGGAACCACAGAACCTATAATTTTTGCTTCTATTGCTCCATTTAATTTCATATCTTTCACAAGTTCTTCTGCAAGTTCTTCTTTTACAGAAATCAATAATCCTCCTGATGTTTGTGGGTCGTATAAAATATCTTGAACTGCTACTTCCACATTTCCTACAACTTCCACGTCTTTAGATACATAATGCATATTTTTGTACATACCAGCAGGTATAATTCCCATTTGTGCCATTTCTATTGCACCTTCAATAATTGGTACATGATTTGATTCAATTTCAATACTTACCTCAGAAGCTTTAGCCATTTCTAAGGTATGACCAAGTAAACCAAATCCTGTTATATCTGTAACTGAATTTACATCAAATTTATCAAAGCTCATTGCTGCATATTTATTTAAATGTATCATTATTTCTATTACTTTATCTGCTATGTGTTGTTCTACCATGCCTTCTTTCATAGCAGTATTTAATACACCTACTCCAATTGGTTTTGTTATAATTAGCTTATCTCCAGGTTTCGCAGTAGCATTTGACAAAACTTTATCTGGATTTACAATTCCAGAAACTGAAAGACCATACTTAGGTTCCTTGTCATCTACAGTGTGTCCTCCAACTAAAAGTGCCCCACTTTCTTTTACTTTATCAAATCCACCTTTTAATATTTCTGCAAGCACATCCATATCATGGCATGATGGAAAACAAACAATATTCATTGCTACCAAAGGTTTGCCTCCCATAGCATATACATCTGATATCGAATTTGATGCGGCAATTTGTCCAAATACATATGGGTCATCTACCATTGGTGTAAAAAAGTCCAATGTTTGAATAAGTGCCATCTCATCATTTAATTTGTAAACTGCTGCATCATCTGCTGTATCTAATCCTACTAGTAGGTTTTCTATATTATCATTTTTAGGTAATTGAGATAAAACTGATGCCAGAACCTCTGGCCCTATTTTAGCAGCTCAACCACCTGCTGTTGTCATCTCTGTAAGTTTTTTTTGTTCTTTTTTCATAAAAGTGTCTCCTTTACTAAATTTCCACATATACACACATATACATACATATTTATAATACCATATCTATAAGTAAGTTTTGTATTATATTTTAGTCTACACAAATCAAATCTTTTACATTTTCATATTTTTTATCTCCAATACCATTTACATTTTTTATATCTTCAATTGAATTAAACTGCCCATTTTCCTCTCTATACTGTAAAATTTTATTGGCAGTGGCTTCTCCAATACCAGGCAAAGAATCTAATTCTTCTATCGTTGCTACATTTATATTTGTTTTTTCTTCGTTATATGTATTTTTATTATCTTTGCTTTTAGATTCACTTTTTAATTCGTCGTTTTGATTTGATTTATTGGAATCATTATTACTTGATACTGATACTGTCTCACCTATTTTAGGTATTATATAATGTTGCTCGTCTTCTAACTTTATGGATAAATTAACTCCATTTAAATCAGCTTCACTTGTTGTTCCTCCCAATAATTCTACAGCATCATAAAGCCTCTTATCTGTCTCTATAGTTACAATTCCAGGTCTATTTACTGCTCCACTTATGTATATAGTTATTTTTTTATTTTGAACACTTTTATCTATGTCTTTAGCTACTTTATTCTGACTATTATCTTTATTTTTAATTGAATCATCTAGATTATGATTTTTTTCATTAGCTGAATTTTTTTTACTTACAACATAAATATCATCTTTAAAAATATTTGATTTATAAACAATTACTGAAGATAATATTAAAAAACAGAAAACAAAAAATGAAATAATTTTTACCTTTTTTTTCATATATTAACCACTCCTTTCTTTTAATTATTGACAAATATATGCTATACTAAAAGATGAATTTAAAATTTGGAGGTTCACAATGAAAAGAAATTTATCACTTTTATTAATCTGTTTATTGATATTCACTTCATTTTTAGGAAGTTCTAATATCTCTTTTGCAGATGATGAACCAGCTATAGTTGCCAAACATGCAGTTTTAATGGACTACGAAACTGGAAAAATATTATACAATAAAGATGGAGATTCCAAACTTTATCCAGCTTCAACAACTAAAGCATGGACAGCTTGCCTAGTTCTAAAAAAGGTTAAAGATTTAAATCAAGTAATAGAGATTAAAAATCTACCTCAAATAGATGGTTCTAGTATGTATTTAAAAGAAGGAGAATCTTTTACTGTAAGAGAGTTATTAAATGCTCTTTTAGTTCATTCTGCGAATGATGCCGCTTTTGTATTAGCTAGATATGTAGGTGGTGGAGATGTACAAAAATTCGTTGACCTTATGAATTCTGAGGCAAAGAAAATTGGAGCTAATAATACTCACTTTAATAATCCTCATGGATTGCCAGACCCTAATCATTATACAACAGCTCATGATATGGCTCTTATAGCTAGAGAAGCCATGCATAATGATATTTTTAGACAAATTGTAAAGACTAAATCACTTAAATTTGAAGCTACAAAAGCATACCCTTACGAAAGGTATTTTGTAAACACTAATAAGTTTTTGACATCACATGCTAAGATTACATATAAAGGTCAGCCTATAGATATAAAATATGATATAGTTGATGGTATAAAAACTGGATTTACTGATGCTGCTGGTAAATGCCTTTTATCTAGTGCTGTAAAAGATGAAAGAAGAGTTATCTCTGCTGTCTTTAACTCAACAAATGCCGATTTATATTTGGACTCACGTATCTTGATTGATTATGGATTTGATAACTTTAAGTGTGCTACTATTGTTGATAAGAAAAAATATGCTGATAGTAAAAAAGTATTATTTTCAAAACAGCATGAATTAGTTTATGAACCCAAAAATAGTTATAAGATATTTTTAGGAAAAAATGAATCTCAAGATAACTATAATGTTAAAACAGAACTAAACAAAATTGATTTACCTATAAAAAAAGGTTCTAAGGTTGGTACTTTAAATATATATAATGGTGGTACGCTAGAAAATAGTATAGACCTAGTTGCAAAAAATAATCTTGATAGTAGTATTCCATTTATAACTAGTAATGATACTCTAATGACTTTAGTTAAGATTGTTGCAGGAATTTTAATACTTTTAGTATTATTTATAATAGCTTTAAGTATCAAGAAGAAAAATAAAAAAAATAATAGAAGAAAATCCAAAAGAAATATGAAAAAATAGTAATTATAAGAAAAAAACTTAAATCTATTTCTTCTTATAAAATAGGTACTGTTATAGTAATATGTATTTAATTTATTGAGACAATCTCTCAAAATTATTAAATATAAAATACTATGCCAGTACCTTTAATTTATGTTTATGTATTTTTCTGTTTTTGTTTATCATTAAGTTTACATTTTGAACAATTTCCAAGACATTCATCGACCATATCTAGACATTCATTAAATGCTACCTTACTACTATTTTTATGTCTTACAATTAATATATCTTGTTTTTTAGCTTGAGACTCAACCGTTCTAGACATCTTATGTGAAACTGTTGATGTGAGTATAACAACTGCATCTGGTTTTCCTATAGAATTATTTAATTTAGAAGACATAGTAGTATATACCTTTGTCTTATAACCTTTTTTCTTGGCCATAACCATATAATCTTTTTCCATTCTTTCATGACCACCAATCACTAATAAGTTCATTAGATTTCCTCCCATTTATTTGATATTGATTTTCATTATTATTTATATTATATATAATAGTATCTAGAAATAAATTTGTCAATACTTATTGATATTAATTATCATTTTAATAATAGATTTTTTTATTTGTATTTATTTCCAATATTACTTCTTTTAAACCTACTATTTTTACATGCAATAAATTTTTATACAAAAAAAAGCTGTAAATTTGAATGCCACCACGCAAATTTACAGCTTTTGGAAATTTAATATATTATCTTAAATTCTTTTTTATTCCTTTATTTAATATACTCTCATAATCTATAAAGTCATAAATATCTTCCTTGAATGCATCTGAAAACTTATGTAATTCTTCTAATGTTAAATCTTCAATTGCCTTTTTATTGTCTTCACAATATATAACAATACTTCCTACTATTCCATGTGCATCTCTAAAAGCAACATTATTTTTAACCAAATAGTCAGCAACTTCTGTTGCATTTAAAAATCCATTCTTTACTGCTTGTTTCATTTTATCTTCATTTACCTTTAATGTAGCTATCATTCTATCCATTATCTGTATACACATTTCAATAGTATGTACACTATCGAAAAAACCTTCCTTATCTTCTTGCATGTCTTTATTATATGCTAATGGTATCCCCTTCATTACAGTAAAAAGACCAAACAGGTTTCCATATACTCTACCAGTCTTACCTCTTATAAGTTCTGCTCCATCAGGATTTTTCTTCTGAGGCATTATACTACTTCCTGTAGTATATAAATCATCTATCTCAACAAATCCAAATTCTTGAGAGCTCCAAAGTATCAACTCTTCACTTAATCTACTTAAATGCATCATTATAATTGAAAAATCACTCATTAACTCTAATAAATAATCTCTATCACTTACTCCATCCATAAAATTATCTACTACTTTTTTAAACCCTAATTGTTCACAAGTTATATTTCTATCTATATCATGTGTAGTTCCTGCCAAAGCTCCACAACCTAAAGGTGATTCATCTAATATTTCTATAGCATTTTTTATTCTTTTCTCATCTCTATCAAACATGCTATAATAAGCCATCAAGTGATGTTTAAATGTTACCACCTGTGCTCTTTGAAGATGAGTATAACCTGGCATCATAACTGGATTTTTATCAGCAACATCTTTTATAGTTGCTTTAAATCCAGATATTAAATCCACTAAATCATTTGCCTTTTCTTTAGCATACAATCTCATATCAACTGCAACTTGGTCATTTCTACTACGTGCTGTATGAAGTTTCTTACCAACATCACCAATTCTTTGAATTAAATTTATCTCAGTAAAACTATGTATATCTTCATATTCTCCATCTAATGCTAACTTTCCATTTTCTACATCTTCAAGTATTCCTTGTAATCCTTCTGTTATAATATTTCCTTCTTCCTCTGTCAAAAGACCACATTTTACTTGCATATGCACATGTGCTATACTTCCTTCAATATCTTTTTTGTACAGTACACAGTCATAACCAAAAGATTTATTAAATTCTTCCATAAGTTGATTTTCCGCTTTTCTAAAGCGTCCACCCCATAATTTCATACCTTTCACCTCATATTTTAAATTTTTTTATTTTAATTATAATATTTACATCTAAGTTAAAATTAAAAAATCTCTTGGTCAAAAAGACCAAGAGACGAAATATTCCGTGTTACCACTCTAGTTGATAAACAATGCTTACCCACTCTATTCTCTTAAGGCGAGATTACCTACTACCATACTAAATTTCAAGTAGTATTCTCCAAAGTTCTTTTCAATATAAAGTGTTATCATTAGGCTCACACCATTCCTAACTCGCTGAGATTTTCTTTATATCTACTCTCTTCTTCACTGAATCTAAATTTTTTATGTTTTATCTATTTGTATTATAATTACTATCAATAAAATAGTCAACCTCTTTTTTCCTGTATATACCTTTTTTAACAGCTAAGTGATTTTTTTAACTCTAAGAACTTATAAATTGCCTTTGCAACTCCACTATCCTGATTGGTATCTGTAACATAATCAGCTTCTTGTTTAATTAATTCTTCTGCATTTCCCATAGCTATTCCAAGGCCAGCAAATTTTATCATCTCTATATCATTATAATTATCTCCAAATGCAATTATATCTTCTCTATCTATATTCATCTTTTCAGCTAAAAACTTAACTGCGTTGCCTTTATCAACACCTTCATTCATAACTTCAATGTTGTTTGGCCATGAAGAAGTCATCTTTATTCCTTGAACCTTTATCAATTCTTTTCTTATATCATCTAAAATAGAAGGATTTTTTTCTTCTATGATTACAAATTTTAGTATATCATTTTTTAAAATTTCTTCTCTTAAATCGTCTTTTACAATTACTTCTGTCTCATTACCTAAAAATATACTTAACTTGTCCTCACGCCCCTCTATTTTTCTTGAAAGCATGGAATCTATACTATTACACTGGTAGTAAATATCGTATTTATCCAATACATCCAAGATATTTAAACATGTTGTTGTGTCAATTTTATTTGAATATATTATATTTCCATTTTGCTCTCTTATCAATGAACCATTACAAGCTATTATTGGCATATCTTCTTTAAGAAAATCTACATTGCATTTAGCTGAATCGAAGGCTCTTCCTGTTGCTAAAGTTACATTAATACCACTATCTATAACTTTTTGTAGTGCAGTTTTATTTTCATCTGTAACTTTATGATTATTTCCTAATAAAGTCCCATCCATATCTGTTACAATTAATTTATATCCCATAATCCAACTCCATAACTTTTTATTGTATACCTCTATTTCCTTAATATAATCTAAAGAATTACCCTTATTAGATTATATCATAACTTTATACTTAAACTATTTCAATTTACAAAATTAATAACATTCATTTAGCCTATTTTAAGAGAAAAATAAATCGTTTCTTGTAGTATTTTTCTGAATATTTTCAATTTATAGTCTTATAATGCTAGAAATTTTACAATATATGATATATAATCATATTAAATAAAGTAAGCTATTATAATATTTATATTCATTTTTTACTATTATATATTTTCATAATATTTTAAATCTAGCGACTTTTATAACATTTATTATTGACTAAATAAGGAGTGATGAACTATGAAATTAAAAATTAACAAAGCTATTGAAATGCAGTTGAAAAAAAGTTATGCAATAGAATCTGGACATTCAGAAGATGTATTTGAGATAGACTGTGGTGAAGGTATAAATACAGTTTCTTACTCAAATAAAGCTGTAGAAGCTTTTAATGCTTTAGAATTTGATATGATAAGAGGGTACCCTCATTCAATTGCCTTAAAAGACAATATAGTTGATTATTGGAAAGACTTTATAACATTAGATATTGATAGAATCTGTTTGGCAGATGGTTCTATACATGTTATTTACCTTTTAAATAGACTGTTTATTGAAAAAGGAGATAAGGTTTTAGGATATTCACCTCAATTTTCTGAATATGAAACAGATATAAAAATGCATGGTGCTACTTATGATTATGTTCTTTTAAAGAAAGAGGATAATTTCAAATTTAATGAAAAAGAATTTATTGAAAAAATAAATCCAGAATATAAAGTAATTTACATAGACAATCCAAATAATCCTACAGGACAAATTATACCTTTATCATCAATTGAAAATATAGTAAAAGAAGCATCTAAATATAATATCGCAGTTATGGTAGATGAAGCTTATGGTGAATACATGCCAAAAGAAAATTCAGCTGTAAAACTTCTAAATAATTATGATAATGTAATTGTCTTAAAAACATTTTCAAAAGGTTTTGGTTTAGCAGGACTAAGAGCAGGATATGCAGTTCTTCCAAAAGAACTTGTTGACCCTATTAAAAAGATTTCTACTCCTTACGAAGTATCTGAAATATCTCGTAGTATTGCAGCCAATTTATTAGATGATGTTCAATTTATAGAAGAATTAAAGGAAAAAACACAAGCTATAAAAAATCAATTATTAATTCCTTGGAAAAACCTTAATATAGCTGAAACTAATGATACTGTATCAATAATGACAGTTGAACATAAAAACAAAGACATAGATTTACAACAAGAATTTGCAAAGTTAAAAATAAGAGTCATATCTGGTAGTGACTTCACTGGGCTTGATAAAAATTTTATAAGATTTAGAATGCCTGAAGAAAAAGAACTTCCTGAAGTTATAAAAGCATTCCAAATAATTGATAATATAGAGTAAATTATATAAGGGGCATATTGTTAAAACCAATACGCCCCTTTAATTTTTCAATTATTTTACTGTATTTCTACTAATTAATTTGTTAAGCTCCATTAGTATTGATGAAATCAATGCTAGACCTAAACAAATTCCCAATTGATATAATCCAAATACTTCTGGTATAGAGAATATACCTCTTAATACTGGTATTAGTGTTAAAGAGTACAGTCCAAAACAAATTACAACTGCTCCTATAACATACTTATTACTGAAAAAACCTAATTTTATTACTGTTTGATTATTAGAACGTGCAGGTAATGTCTGCATTATTCTAGCTAATATCAATGTTGAGAATGCCATAGCTACTCCAAGTTCTGGAGATACTTGTAATCCTATATATTGTGCAATAATTGTAACTACACCTATTATACAACCTCTTATCGCTACTGCCTTCAATGTTCCTCCTGCTAGTATGCTTTCATCTGGATGTCTAGGAGGTTTATTCATTATATTTTTTTCTGACTTTTCAAACCCCAATGCAATTGCTGGTAAAGAGTCATTTACTAAGTTTATAAATAAAAGTTGTAAAGCTGTAAATGGATTTGACCAACCTGCAAATACTGCAAACAATATAGCTACTATAGCTCCTAAGTTTCCTGCAAATAAATAAGTAATTGCTTTTATTATATTGCTATATACTGTTCTACCAACTTCAACAGCATTTACTATACTTGCAAAGTTATCATCAACTAATACCATGGCAGATGCATCTTTTGCCACATCAGTACCACTTCCCATACCTATTCCTATATCTGCTTGCTTCAATGCTGGTGCATCATTTACACCATCACCAGTCATAGCAGTTATATTATTTTTATGTTGCCATGCTTTTACTATACGAATTTTATTTTCTGGTGATACTCTAGCATATACACTTATATTTTCTAATTTTTCATATAGTTCTTCTTCACTCAAAGCATCAAGTTCTTTTCCAGTAAGAGCTAAGTCTCCATCTTTCATTATACCAATTTCTTTTGCAATTGCTGCTGCTGTTGTTTTATGGTCACCAGTTATCATAACAGTTTTTATCCCAGCGCTCTTTGCTTCTTTTACAGCATCCATCACTTCTTCTCTTGGTGGGTCTATCATTGCCATTATTCCAACCAATGTCATATCATGCTCGTCATCAATTGAAGGTGTAAAACCGTCTTCTGGAACATCTTTTATTGCAAAAGCTAATACTCTGAGTGCTCTATTTGAGAATTCCTCATTTTTATGCTTGTATTCTTCTATTATCTCATCTGTTATATCTACTTTTGAACCATTTTTTAAAGCATATTTACATCTACTAAATACAATATCTGGAGCACCTTTTGTAAACATTATATAGTCTCCATATATGCTATTTACAGTAGACATAAGCTTTCTATCTGAGTCAAATGGTATTTCATTTATTCTAATATATTTACTTCTTAATTTATCATAATCTAAATCATTTTTACTTGAATAATTTATTAATGCTACTTCTGTTGGGTCACCAACTTCTTTACCATCACTAGTTATATGAGAGTCATTACACAATGTAGAAACCATAGTCAACAATTTAGCATGATAAGAATAGTTTACCTTTTCTTTATTTAACTCATCATTATTAGTTCCATACATGTAATAATCAACAACTGTCATTTTATTTTGTGTAAGAGTACCAGTTTTATCAGTACATATAACACTTGTTGAACCCAAAGTTTCTACTGCTGGTAATTTTCTTATTATAGCTTGTTTTTTTGCCATACTGTTTGTTCCAACAGCTAATACAATAGTTACTATTGATGATAAAGCTTCTGGTATAGCTGCTACTGCCACTGCTACAGAGAACATGAATGAATCGAGAATTATCTGTGTCATTTCGCCATTTCCAGCCATAAAGTAATTTCTTGCAACTTGAATTATAAATATTAAAAGAGCAAGTATTACAATACCTACACCAAGTTTTTTACTGAAGTCTTCTATCTTTTGCTGTAATGGTGTAAGTTTATTTTCAGCACTTTCTAAAAGTCCAGCTATTTTACCCATTTCAGTATTCATACCTGTTCCAGTTACTACGAAAGAACCTCTGCCATAAACAACTACGGCACCACTAAACACCATATTTTTCTGGTCACCTAAACTTACATCTTCACTTATTTGTTCTGTATGTTTTAAAACTGGCTCTGATTCTCCAGTTAACATACCTTCTACAACCTTCAGAGATTGTGCTTCTATAAGTCTTCCATCTGCTGGTATGTAATCGCCAGCTTCTAAGAATACAATATCTCCAACCACTAAATTTTTTGCTGGAATTGTCATTTTTTTATTGTCTCTTATTACTTTTGCGTTTGGTGCAGATAAATTTTTTAAGCTTTCTAATGAACTCTCTGCTTTTTTTGTTTGTACGACACCTAGAACAGAATTTATAATAATAACTGCAAAAATTATTATAGACTCTACAGTTTCACCTAAAAATATTTGTACTAAAGCAGCTATTAATAGAATTATTACTAATGGGTCTTTAAAACTTTCTAAGAAAAGCTTATAAGTAGGAACTTTATCTGCTTCTTTTAATTCATTAGCTCCATTTTTTTCTAACAGCTCTTCTGCTCTTTCTTTGCTCAAACCAGATAAGCTTGAGTCTAAATTTTTAATTACTTCTTGATAAGTACTTTTGTAAGACATTTGTTGCCCTCCTCTTTAATAAATTTATTTTATGTTTGGGGGCTCTTATGTATACTTGAAATTTAAATTTTTTTAAATAAAAATTCCTTGAATAAAAAAAGACCCCAAAACAAACATACTTAATGCTTATTTTGAAGGTCTTGCTATCAAGGAATTCCTTGCTAATTAACCGAGTATTTCTACTGTCTTGACGATTAATTACCACTTTCGTGTAAGCTACTCCCCTTCGAGTAGTTATCTTAAATTGTATTTATATTATATCACCTTATGTAATTAATAGTCTAGCTTATTTTTTATTTTAACCTAAATTTAACAAACTATAACTTAATTTAAATGTAAGTATTCTTCTAAAGTCAAATTATTCATTGCAAAGTTTTTGCTATGTTCTGTTCCAACATATCTATAATGCCAAGATTCATACATATATCCAGTTATATTCTCTTTACCTTTTGGATATCTAAGTATAAAACCATACTTATATGCATTTTCATACAACCACTTAGCCTCTTTTGTATTATTAAACTTTTCATTTGCCCAACTAGATTGGTCATTTCCTCCAATATCAAAAGCAAGTCCAGTTTGATGTTCACTTTCTCCAGGTTTAGCTGAAAATCTATTTGCTTCCTTTTCTCCATGTTCTTTTACATACGACTTAAATAATTTATCTTGATATTCATAACTTCTATATGTACTAAAAGCTTTTAAATTTAATCCTGCCTTTTGAGCTTCTTTATTCATTTTATAAAAAGCATCTTTTGCTTCACTACTCTCTTGTGGAGAATAGTCTTTAGGTAAGCTATACTTCTTATTTGCTACTATAATGTTCTTTATTGATAATACATTTACACCTCTCCTGTATTTACTTAATTCAGATATTATGATTTTCTTTCCTGCACTAGAACTATCAATAAACATCCCTACAAAAACTATACATAGAGCAAAAACCATGGCTATACAAGTTTTCTTTTTCATATACTACACCTCCATAATTAGTATTTGATACAGAAAATTTCAAGACATTTTCTTTCTTAGTATAATCATACCACTAATTTATTGCAATATAATTAAAGTATTCTTACGAAATTCTTAATTTCTTCTATATATGACGAAAAACAACAACAAATTTTTCAAATTTCTCAGGTTAATGGTACATATATTGATTTTTTTTCCAAATAGTGTATAATGTATTTATAGAAACTCTTAAGTACTATCTAGTACTTTATGTTTTTATACGAAAGGAGATAGTAAAGTGACAGACAAACAAAGACTCATTATAACTATTGCACAAAGAATTTTTGACCAAAAAGGTTTTCAAAATACTTCAATACTGGATATTGTCAAAGAATGTAAGATGTCCAAAGCTACTTTTTATAAACATTTTGAAACTAAAGAAATTTTCATCTGTGAAATAATCAATTATTATGATGAAAAATTCTTAGAAATTATACATTCTATTAATGAAAATAATGATATCCCATCATCTGAAAAATTAAGAAGAAAGATAATTGCTGTGTGGGAAAATATTTTTTCTAGAACTACTATAAACACCTATATAAGGGAAAACTTTTCTGAAGTGCAACGTAATACTACAAGTAAATTACAAAAAAAATCTCGAGCTAACTTATTGAATGAATACAAACTTAGTTTATTTGACAACTATGGGGATAAAATAGAAAACAATATATTTGATTTAGTTTTCTTGTTAGATGCTCTGATTCACCAGTTTACGTATATTATTCATATACAAAAAAGAGAGGTGGATGTATACTTTATTGCTGAATTCACTATACAAATTTTAGATTTAGTTGTAGAAAATATTAATAATCTAAATCCTTTAATTGAAAAATCAATGTTTTTATATGAACAAGAAGATGAAGCCTACTTTTCCATTCATAATAAATCGCTATTTTTTAAAACGATACAAGATATAGAGGAACTAATAAAAACGGATACTTCACTCCTTGAAAACCCCAAGTTACTAGAAGCAACCCAAAAACTATATATCGAGGAAAAAAATCAACAATATGATTCTTTAATCATGGATGCAATGATTACATACTTAGAAAAAGAAGACATTTTGAGACCAAAGGTACTTTTATTGAACAGTATTAAAAATCAATTAAAAAAGGAGACGTTATAAACTATGGAAACCCAAAGTAATAACAAAAAAGGAAATTTAATAATAGCAATCGTAATGACTGGTGCTTTTATAAGCTCTCTTAGTCAAACATTATTATCAACTGCATTACCTAATATAATGTCAGATTTTAAAATTACTGCTGATGTTGGTCAGTGGTTAACAACAATTTATCTACTAATTGCAGGTATTATTGTACCCACAACAGCTTACTTAATAAATAGGTTTAGTACTAGAAAATTATTTATTACATCAATGACTATATTTTCTCTAGGATGTGTTATTGCACTTTTTTCTAATAATTTTTCAACTATGTTAGTTGCTCGTGTATTACAAGCAGTAGGTTCTGGTTCTTTAATGCCACTATTACAAGTTATTATACTTTATTTATGCCCTGTAGAAAAACGTGGTGCAGCTATGGGTTTAGTTGGTATTACAGTAGGATTTGCTCCTGCAATAGGGCCAACTTTATCTGGATGGTTGGTAGATTCATTTGGTTGGCATAGTTTATTTTTATTTCTTTCACCTATAGCTATATTAGATGTTATACTTTCATTTATTCTATTAAAAAATGTTGGAGAAGCTCAAAAACTAAAATTAGATATACCTTCAATAATATTATCTTCTCTAGGATTTGGTGGTTTGTTGATTGGATTTACTAATCAAGGTAATTATGGATGGACTAATATTGCCACATATACACCAATAATTATAGGAATTATATCATTAATATTATTTGCATTACGTCAATTAAAATCCAAAGAACCATTTTTAGAATTGAGAGTTTTTAAAAACAAACCATTTTTAATTTCTACAGTATTAATCATGATTGTATATGCTTCAATGATGTCTGCTACATTGATGATTCCTCTATATATACAATCTGTAAGAGGTTTTTCTGCACTAGTTTCAGGTTCTTTAATGATGCCAGGTGCTATACTGATGGTTGTATTAAATCCAGTTGCAGGTCGTCATTTAGATAAATATGGACCCCAAGCTTTATCAATATTGGGAACTGGCTGTTTGTTTTTAGGAACTTTGTCTTTTGCTTTTTTAGGTCAGGATACATCTTTAATTCATGTATCATTGATGTATTGTATACGTATGATTGGTATTTCACTAGTTCTAATGCCATTAACTACATGGGGACTTAAAACTCTAGACAGAGAACTTATATCTCATGCTACAGCAATAAATAGTACTCTTAGACAAATATCTGGCGCTATAGGTTCTGCTGTACTTATTACTATAATGACAGCTGCTACAAAAAAAGCTCATATGAGTTCAGCTATTCTGTCTAGCATACATGGAATGGATGTTGCATTTTCAACAGCTGCAACTCTTGCATTTATTGGTTTAGTTATTTCTATATGTTTTATAAAAGAACATCAAGTTGCCAGAAGTTAATAAAAAGAAATTAATAGAAAATAAAAAAGGAGTTGTCACATGAACAATTTAAGTTTGCTCTGTGATAACTCCTTTTTGCTTACTTTAACTATTACATTTTTAATTATTCTATATATTTTCTATATAGCTATCTACATTAAACACTCAGTTATTTTTAACAAAATAATTATTTCTAATCCTACATACATTTTTTGTCATTATCTTTCTTATAAAATGCACATATATGAAATTTTTTAATTTTGACAAATGTTGTGAATGAGTAGAGAAAAATACATCTGGTGAAGGAAAAGTGCCATAATCGTATACGATAGCTTCTTTTTGAATAAAGGTATCTTCACCATCCCAATCAATAGATGTATTTTTCAAATCATTTGTAGCTATTGCATACTTTTTGAATATCCCACTTTGATTAATAAATTTCTTCTTAATTGCTTCTAAATATTTTTTGTCAGTTATGACTCCCTCCAGAGCAATCCATTTATCTTGATAAAATACCTCTACCCAAGTGTGAAGAATATATTTTGGTGCTAATAGTGAAATCATTTTAGATATAGCACCTTGTTGAAAATCTTTTGTTACATTAAAAGCATGAAGCCTACAAGGGATATTCACTGAACGCAATAATGCCATTAGAAGAGTAGCTTTTGTATTACATTGTCCCATACCATCATTTAATACCTGTGTTGCATTCAATATATCAGAAGCATTATATCCAAATAAAATATCATTTTGGACAAACTCATAAATAGATTTTATTTTATGAAAATCATCTAATTCTAGCCACTTCTTTGATGATACCAAAACCTTAAGTTGTGGTTCATTATAATTTAACATTCTTGTTTCTTCTAAGTATTCTTTATTCATAACAAATCCCCTTTCTTAGTACAACTTCATTATATAACGAGAATATTTAATATACTTTCAAAAACTCGCTATCTTTTAAAGATAAAGAAACGGGCATTCCCATCATTCGCTTAACTGTACCTGCAAAATGTGATGGAGTATCGAATCCAGCAACCATAGAAGCTTCAGTAACATTTTTTCCAGAAAGCAATTCTCTAAAAGCACATTCCATTTGATGAAGTAAAATATAGCTTTTTAAAGGTATCCCAATTTGCTCTTTAAACAGATGTGATAATCTACTTGACGATAGTGCCACTCTATTTGCAAAATTTGAAATCGTATGATTATCACAATTACAAGTATGTAATAAGTGAAGTAACTCAGTAATTCTATCATCATAACATTTGATAGTTGCAGGGATGCCCAAATAGTTGTTAAGCACTTTCATAAACTTTAAATATTGTTCTTCACTGGATTGATGTATCAAAAAAGTTGCTTGTTGACGCAATTTCTCTAATCCATCTTTTTCACATATCCAATAGCCAAAATCATTCATTTTTGAAGTAAGTTGTTCTGCATATATAGATGTGGGTTCAATAAGAGCAGAATAATAAACTTTTTTTCTTGCCGAAAATGAGTGAGGCATATTTTTATCTACTACAATACAATTACATTTAACTAATTTTTCATTGACTGTTATTTCAAGGCTATCTTCTATTCCTATAAATAATTGCAACATCCAATGGTTATGTGTATCCGCCTCTAAATGATTTGTAATCATGCCAATCCTATCTTCTTGCCAGAAAATTTTATTTATAATTCTCATTGTATCACTCTACCCTTCTAAAAATATCACCCTTTATTTTAATAGATTATCATATGTTTGTGAATACATTTTGATAAAAGGTCTGCAAAAAAGCATGAATCCTCAGGATAAAAATACCCAAGAACTCATGCCTAATCTAATAGTTACATATTTTAAATTATATATTCTTATAATACAGCTATTACTTCTATTTCAACTTTAACATCTTTTGGTAATCTAGCAACTTCTACACAAGCTCTTGCTGGTTTGTTTTCTCCAAAATATTCAGCATAAACTTCGTTTATAGCTCCAAATTCATTCATATCTTTTATAAATACTGTAGTTTTAACTACATTTGAAAAATCAGCTCCACTTTCAGCTAATATAGCTTTAAGATTTTTTAAAGATTGAGCAGTTTGAGCTTGTACATCTCCTTCAACTACTTCCATAGTCTCTGGTACAAGAGGAACTTGTCCAGACACAAATAATAAGTTTCCAGCTTTTATAGCTTGAGAGTATGGTCCTAAAGCTGCTGGTGCATCATTAGTATGTATTACTTCATGTTTCATTTTAAAATCCTCCTAATTCGTTAATCTGATACATATAAAATGTATCTTCATACACTATTATACTATTTTTCTTGTATATTATATACACTTTTTACTATAATTCTATAATTTTAAAACCTTTGTCTTCTATAGCTTTCTTTATTTTAGCTATATGGTCATAATCTATTGTCTCTAGTATAAATTCCGCACTTTGTTTTCCTAGAGCTTCTCCTGCTGATAATTTACCTTGATTAGCACTTAAAATGTTTCCACCATTCTCACTTATTATTCTAGTTAATTCAGCAAAGTTTCCTGGCTTATCTTCCATAATTGTACTAAATGAATATCTTCTTCCTTCTTTAGCTAGAGCAACACCTATTATTCTATATAATGTATTTATGTCTATATTACCACCAGATATTATACAAACTACATTTTCATCTTTTGCTGGTACATACTTACCACTTAATATAGCAGCTGTACATACAGCTCCAGCACCTTCTGAAACTATTTTTTGACTTTCCATCATAAATAATATTGATTCTGCGATTTCTGTTTCTTCAACCACAACTATTTCATCAACTAATTCATTTATTATTTCAAAAGTTAAATCTCCTGGAGTTTTAACAGCTATACCATCAGCTATTGTAGTATCATTAAATGCTGTTGTTACTTTTCCATTTTTAACTGACTCTTTCATTGAAGGTATATTTGCAGTTTGAACACCAACTATTTTCACATTAGGATTTAATGCTTTAGCTGCAACAGCAACACCAGAGATGATTCCACCACCACCGACTGGGCATAGTATAGTATCAACTTTATTGTCTAACTGTTCGAAAATTTCAAGAGATATAGTTCCTTGTCCTGCTATAACATATTTATCATTGAATGGATGTAAGAAAGTTGCTCCTGTTTCTTTTTGTATTTCAACAGCTTTTGCATATGCATCATCATAAACCGCACCATTTAAAACTACTTCTGCTCCATATCCTTTAGTTGCACTAACTTTTGCTAAAGGTGCAGTTGCTGGCATTACTATTGTTGATTTTATACCAGTCATTTTTGCCCCTAATGCAACACCTTGAGCGTGATTTCCTGCACTTGAAGCTATAACTCCATTTGCCTTTTCTTCCTCTGTTAAACTTGCTATTTTGTTACAAGCTCCTCTTAATTTAAAAGAACCTGTTTTTTGAAGATTCTCACATTTATAGAACACGTTTGCTCCTGTTTTTTCACTAAGTTTAACACTTTCAAGTAAGTCAGTTCTTTTTACTATGTTTTTGATGGTCTCTCTAGCTTCTTTCACATCTGTTAAGGTAACATTTATCATTTTATTTCACTCCCGTAAATCCAATTTTTGTTTATTACTTTCTATATAATTCTAAATCTTTTTTTTTAAAAAATCAACATGTAAACGATTTTTATAATTTTTTAATTAATCACAAAAAAACTAAAAATACAACAATTGAATACAATAAACATATATCTTCAATTCCTTCAAATTACATTAAATGATAATTTAAAAATATATTTTACAATTTTATCAAAATAACAATGGGTTCTTTATTATTTTTATTAAAATTTGTATTTT
>JABBZI010000109.1 GCA_012955965.1 Clostridioides difficile | reverse complement strand
GATGCAATATGTGATAAAGAAGATATATTAATACCTGGTATAATGGAGCATTTAGAAAGAGCTGGAGTTCACTCTGGAGACAGCACAACAATGTATCCAAGTCAAAATATATCTGATGAGATAAAAGAAAAGATAGTAGAATACACTAAAAAAATAGCTTTAGAGCTTAATGTAATTGGTATGGTTAATATACAATTTATAGAATTCCAAAATGAGTTATATATAATTGAGGTTAATCCTAGAGCTAGTAGAACAGTTCCATATATAAGTAAGGTTAGTGGAGTACCAATAGTTGACTTAGCGACTAAATGTATGTTAGGAGCTAAATTAAAGGATTTAGGATATGGTACAGGAGTTTACAAAGAGCCAAAATTAGTATCAGTAAAAGTACCAGTATTCTCAATGTCTAAATTAGCTAAAGTTGAAGTAAGTCTAGGACCTGAGATGAAGTCTACAGGAGAAGTTCTAGGTGTAGGAGAAAATTTAGAAGAAGCTTTATACAAAGGATTCTTAGCAGCAGG
>JABBZI010000108.1 GCA_012955965.1 Clostridioides difficile | reverse complement strand
GTTTCAGCACCAGACTGGGTTTCTGCTAAAGGGATGAGAACATTAGGTAATCCTTTAAATGGTGATGAAAAGGTAATATCTGGAGAATCTGGAGCAGTTACAACTGGTCTTTTAATAGCAGCTATGGAAAGAGAAGATTTAGCAGACCTAAGAAAAGATTTAAAATTAGATGAAAATTCAAGAATACTTTTAATAAGTACAGAAGGAGATACTGACCCTGATAAATATAGAAGTATAGTTTGGGATGGAGAGTATCCAAGTATATAAATAATGATTAAAATGTCATTATTAAATAGCAATTTACATATTTAGAAAATATATAAATTCTAAAATTTAGAAAATATATAACATATAATACATACATTATAAAAAATCTAGGGGGATAATGAAATGTTAAACGAACAAAGAAAACAAGAAGTAACTGAAATATGCCAAAAATTAATTCAAAATCCTAGCTCTTCTGGGAACGAAGAAGGCGTTGTAAAAGCAATAGAAGAATCTTTTGCAAAATTAGGTTTTGATAG
>JABBZI010000107.1 GCA_012955965.1 Clostridioides difficile | reverse complement strand
TCCACACAGCTTAGAATATGCAATAATAGAAATAAATCCAAGAGTTAGTAGGTCATCAGCATTGGCATCAAAAGCTACAGGATATCCAATCGCAAAAGTAGCAGCTAAGATAGCTCTAGGTTATACTTTAGATGAGATAGAAAATGCAGTAACTAAAAAAACATATGCTTGTTTTGAACCAACATTAGATTATGTAGTAGTAAAAATACCAAAGTGGCCATTTGATAAGTTTAGACATGCCAATAGAAAATTAGGGACTAAGATGATGGCAACTGGTGAAATAATGAGTATAGGAAGTAACTTTGAGGCTGCTATTCTTAAGGGAATAAGATCACTTGAAACAGGAAAATATTCATTAGTTCATGCTCCATCAGAAGGTAGAACATTAGAAGAGTTAAAAGCCAGAGTAGTAGTACCTGATGATGAGAGACTATTTGACTTAGCTGAAATGATAAGAAGAGGCTACAAAGTAGAAATGATTTCAGAAATAACTGGTGTTGATAAGTGGTTTATAAATAAATTTAAATGGA
>JABBZI010000106.1 GCA_012955965.1 Clostridioides difficile | reverse complement strand
TTGCATCAAAAGTTAATTGACCTACTGCTGGTGCTACATACTTTTTAACTTCAAATGTTGTATTTGCTACTGAGTCTGTAGCTCCTGTTCCAGATACTGCTCCTGCTTTAACTAATACACTTACATTGTCTAAATCATTTTGTACTGCTGGATTTGCTGTTCCTGATACTGTTATTGTTATTGTATTCGCTGATTTATTTCCTACTGCTGTATAATCTAATCCTGATGGTAATCCTGTTACTTCAACATTCGCTTTTACATCTCCATTTGTTACTGTTCCATTTGTTAATGTTAGTACATATTCATTATCTGATGGATCTACCATTTCATCACCTGATGCCATTTTTATTTGTTTATCTGTCGCATCAAAAGTTAATTGACCTACTGCTGGAGCTGCCACATATTTTTTAACTTCAAATGTTGTATTTGCTGTTGAATCTGTAGCAGTTGCTTCAGATACTGCTCCTGCTTTAACTAATACACTTACATTGTCTAAATCATTTTGTACTGCTGGATTTGCTGTTCCTGATA
>JABBZI010000105.1 GCA_012955965.1 Clostridioides difficile | reverse complement strand
ACTTCTGCACCTATCACAGAACTTACAGGAAGTGATAGATATGAAACAGCAGTTAAAATAAGTAAAGAAGGTTGGAAAAATGGTGCAGACAAGGTAGTTATAATAAATGGAAATGTAAGTATTGATGGAATCATATCAACTCCATTAGCAACTACATATAATGCACCAATACTTTTGGTTGAGAAAAATAATGTTTCTGATAGTGTAAAATCAGAATTAAAACGTCTAAATCCTAAAGATGTAATTATAATTGGAGATGAGAGCTCAATTTCTAAAACTACTGCTAATCAGATAAAATCGACTGTAGATGCTAATCAAACACGTCTAAATGGTTCTAATAGATATGAGACATCTCTATTGATAGCAAAAGAAATAGATAAAAACCATGATGTAGAGAAAGTGTATATAACAAATGGTAAAGATGGTGGAGAAATAGATGCACTTACTATAGCAGCAAAAGCAGGTCAGGATAAGCAACCTATTATAGTGGCTGACAAAGATAGTATTACAAATGTTACATATCAATGGCTAGAGAGTGAGGA
>JABBZI010000103.1 GCA_012955965.1 Clostridioides difficile | reverse complement strand
TAACAGAAGAAGAAGTTTTAAATATAATTGAAAAAGAAAAACCAGAAGGTGTAATACTACAGTTTGGTGGACAAACAGCTATAAAATTAGCTAAGTTCTTACATGAGAAAAATATACCTATATTAGGAACAGACTTTAGAGATATAGATGCAGCAGAGGATAGAGAGAAGTTTGATGACTTATTAGAAAAGTTGGATATAAATAGACCAAAAGGAAAAGGTGTATGGACAACTAACGAAGGCGTTGGGATTGCTAAGGAGTTAGGTTATCCAGTATTAGTTAGACCATCTTATGTACTTGGTGGTCAAGGTATGGAAATAACTTATAATGAAGAAAAATTAATTCAGTATCTGGATGATGCATTTGATAGAGACCATAAGAATCCAGTTCTTATAGATAAATATCTAACTGGTAGAGAAATAGAAGTCGATGCAATATGTGATAAAGAAGATATATTAATACCTGGTATAATGGAGCATTTAGAAAGAGCTGGAGTTCATTCAGGAGATAGTACAACAATGTATCCAAGTCAAAATATATCTGATGAAATAAAAG
>JABBZI010000102.1 GCA_012955965.1 Clostridioides difficile | reverse complement strand
TCTCTCAGTACGGTCGGAAATCGTACGTAGAGTGTAAAGGCAAAAGAGAGCTTGATTGCAAGACATACAGGTCGAGCAAGGATGAAAATCGGACTTAGTGATCCGGTGGTTCTGCGTGGAAGGGCCATCGCTCAACGGATAAAAGCTACCCTGGGGATAACAGGCTTATCTCCCCCAAGAGTCCACATCGACGGGGAGGTTTGGCACCTCGATGTCGGCTCATCACATCCTGGGGCTGTAGTAGGTCCCAAGGGTTGGGCTGTTCGCCCATTAAAGTGGTACGCGAGCTGGGTTCAGAACGTCGTGAGACAGTTCGGTCCCTATCCGTCGCAGGCGTAGGAAATTTGAGAAGACCTGTCCTTAGTACGAGAGGACCGGGATGGACGTACCTCTGGTGTACCAGTTGTTCTGCCAAGGGCATGGCTGGGTAGCTATGTACGGAATGGATAAGCGCTGAAAGCATCTAAGCGCGAAGCCGACTTCAAGATAAGATTTCCCACCGCAAGGGTAAGACCCCAGAAAGACTATCTGGTTGATAGGTCGAAGGTGTAAGTGCAGCAATGTATTTAGCTTATCGATACTAATAGGTCGAGGACTTGACCAA
>JABBZI010000101.1 GCA_012955965.1 Clostridioides difficile | reverse complement strand
GAAAAAGAAAAACCAGAAGGTGTAATACTACAGTTTGGTGGACAAACAGCTATAAAATTAGCTAAGTTCTTACATGAGAAAAATATACCTATATTAGGCACTGATTTTGATGATATAGATGCAGCAGAAGATAGAGAGAAGTTTGATGACTTATTAGAAAAACTAGACATAAATAGACCAAAAGGAAAAGGTGTATGGTCACTTAGTGAAGGTATTGAGATTGCTAATGAATTAGGTTATCCAGTATTAGTTAGACCATCTTATGTACTTGGTGGTCAAGGTATGGAAATAACTTATAATGAAGAGAAATTATCTCAATACTTACAGGATGCATTTGATAGAGACCATAAGAATCCAGTCCTTATAGATAAATATCTAACTGGTAGAGAAATAGAAGTAGATGCAATATGTGATAAAGAAGATATATTAATACCTGGTATAATGGAGCATTTAGAAAGAGCTGGAGTTCACTCTGGAGACAGCACAACAATGTATCCAAGTCAAAATATATCTGATGAGATAAAAGAAAAGATAGTAGAATACACTAAAAAAATAGCTTTAGAGCTTAATGTAATTGGTATGGTTAATATACAATTTATAGAATTCCAAAATGA
>JABBZI010000100.1 GCA_012955965.1 Clostridioides difficile | reverse complement strand
ATATTATATATATTTAATTTTTTTATTTTTTGTGTTTTATAAGTTTACTTTTTATATAATTATTTATAATTTTGGGTAGATACACTTTGATATATTTTAAAAATTTAAATCTATAAAACAAAATAGAAATTTATATTAAGTGAGGAGATTAATAGATTAATATGAGAAGAAATGCAAAACTATTAACAACAGGAATTCTTTCAATGGCAATTGTTGCGCCAACAATGGTATTTGCTACTGAATCTAGTGCTATGGAAAATAATGCAGATTTAAATATAAACTTAGAGAAAAAAAGTATAGTTTTAGGTAGTACATCAAAAGTTAGCGTTAAATTTAAAGAAAAGCTAGATGCAGACAGTATAACATTAAAATATAAATGTTATGACATGCCATTAGACACAACTATAAATTACAACAAATCAACTGGAGCATATGAAGGGACTATCAATTATAATAAAGACCCAGAATATCAAAATGTTTGGGAGTTACAAGGTATAACAATAAATAGTGAAACTAATCCTAAAACTTTAAACAAACAAGACCTAGAAAAGATGGGATTAAATTTAAAAGATTATAATGTAACGCAGGAATGTATAATTGAAGATATAACTTCGAGAAAAGATGTAA